>NZ_WOTN01000002.1:1200000-1800000 GCF_010993745.1 Fodinicola acaciae | reverse complement strand
CGCCGCCGACGATCCGCTCGACCTCCTCGCGGTCGAGCAGGAACGACTCCGGCGACCAGCGGTCCAGCCGCGCCGAGTGTTCGCGTACGGCCTCGTCGCCGCGGGTCCGTACGTCCGCGATGATCGCGGCGACCGTCTCACTGACGTTCATGTGCTCTCCAGAGGTGTGTGTGCGGTGGACCGGCGGATCCGCCACGGGTCCTTGAACCGCCGGTGCGTGAATGGGGCGGACGGCTGCTCGATGCGCTGCAGCAGCAGGTCCAGCGCCGCGGCCGCCATGTCGGCGAGCGGCTGGCGGACGGTGGTCAGGCTGAAGGTGTCCCAGCCGGCCATCGCCACGTCGTCGTAGCCGACGACCCAGACCTCGTCGGGCACTCGCCTGCCGACTACGTCCAGGACGCCGAGCGCGCTGAGGTCGTTGGTGCAGAAGACCGCGGTGGCGCCATCCAGGTCGGCTGCGGCCGCGCGACCCGCCTCGAAGGTGAAGTCGCCGTCGCGGGTCACCAGGTCGAGGCCGTACGCGGCACAGCCGGCGCGAAAGCCCGCGCCGCGCTCGCGGGCCGTGCTCGCCGCGGCCGGGCCGTCGACGATCGCGACCCGCCGGTGACCGGCTGCCGCGAAATAGCCGGCCACCTCGTGCGCCTTGGCGCGGTTGTCGCCGTCGACCTGGTCGCAGTCGAGCTCGGCCACCGTACGGTTGACCAGCACCACCGGCGCGCCGCGCTGGATCGCACGCGAGAGCGCCTTGGACTGCGGCGTCGCGGTCGTGAAGACCAGGCCGTCGACGAGGCGCTGGTCGATGGCCTCGATCGCCGACTCCTCGCCGGGACCGGCGCTGTCCCACAGGATCATCCGCAGGCCGCGGCCGGCCAGCTCGGCGCTGATGCTGTGGATCAGCTCCGGATAGAACGGGTTGACGACATCGTCGACCACCAGTCCGACCGTGCCTGACCTGCGCGTACGCATGATCCGCGCGGCCAGGTTGGGCTGGTATCCGGTCTGCGCGAGCACCGCCCGCACGCGCTCGCGGGTCTGCGCCGTCACTCCGGGATGGTTGTGCACGACACGGGAGACGGTCGCCTGCGAGACGCCGGCCAGCGCCGCGACGTCCTTGGTGGTGACCATGTGCCTCCTGCCGATGAATACGTATACACGATATCGCCTCTCACGCCTCGATCAAGTCTTGAAAAGCCGCTCGTCATATGCATGAATACGTAGTCATGAGGATCGCCGTGCTTGGCCTTGGCACCATGGGACGAGGGATCGCAGGCGTCGTCGCCGCCGCCGGTGAGGACGTACGCGCCTACGACCCGAACGTCGACGCGGCGCCGGCCGGCGTCCGGCTCAGCTCATCGCTGGCGGAGGCAGTGGACGAGGCAGAGCTGGTCTTCGAGGCGGTCACCGAAGACGTCGACGCGAAACGCGCGATCCTCGGTCAGCTGACCGGCGAGGCGATCGTCGCGACCAACACCTCGTCGCTGCCGCTGGAGCCGCTGTCGGAGGTCGTGCCGGATCCGGAGCGGTTCCTGGCCGCGCACTTCTTCAATCCGGCCGACCTGGTGCCTGGCGTCGAGGTCGCCGCCGGCCCGCGTACGTCCGCCGAGACGCTGGAGCGGACGTTCGCGTTCCTGCGCCACCTCGGCAAGGAGCCGATCCAGGTCAAGGCGGTGCCCGGCTTCATCGCCAACCGGCTCCAGCTGGTGCTGTTCCTCGAGGCGCTGGCGTGCGTCGAGGAAGGCCTGGCCGAGCCGGAGGAGATCGACGCCGTCGTACGGAAAACCTTCGGCTTCCGGCTCGGCGCCTTCGGTCCGCTGGCGATCGCCGACATGGCCGGTCTGGACGTGTATGCCGCGATTCTGGACTCATTGCGGTCCGCGTACGGCGAACGCTTCGCATTGCCGGAAAAACTGCGGGATCTGATCGCCGAAGGGCGGCTCGGCACGAAAAGCGGCGCCGGGTTGCGCCGCTATCCGGAGGAAGAACTGCGCGCGATGCTCAGCCGCCGCGACGAAACGTATCGACGCCTCCTGGCGGCTTCTGAGTGAGTACGGTGGCCGCATGGTTGCGATGAGAGCCAGCTGGCTCTGCCTGGCCGTGGTCAGCGTCGGCATTCTCGGTTTCGGTGCGGTGGTGACGATCGTGCCGCCGGCCGGCGACAGCCTGCTCTACCGCGCCGACGGCCTCGCCTCCGTTGGCCTCGGCGGCTTCGGCCTGCTGCTCGCGGTGATCCCCTTCCGGCGGCGCGAGCGGTGGGCCTGGTGGGCATTGTGGTTCTATCCGGTGTTTTGGCTCGCACACCTGGTGTTCGGCCTGCCGCCGGGCACCGACCACATCCATCAGGTCGTGTTCATCGTGCTCTCGCTCGGCGGGCTGTTGCTGCCGGTGCGCCAGTTCTTTCCGGCGTCGCGCTGACCGTAAACGTGCTGATATCGATCGTGCAGGCGGTCGACGTCGTCGGTCTGGATGCGCGGCGGCGTGCCGAGTTGGCAGGCGAGGTGGGTCGTACGCGCCACGTCCTCGCACATGACCGCGGCCTTGACCGCCGCCTTGGCCGTGCCGCCGATCGCGAAAACGCCGTGGTTACGCATCAAAACCGCCGGCGAGCGTGACTTTCGCAGCGTGGCGACGATTCCACGGCCGATGTCGTCGCCGCCGATGAGCGCGAACGGCCCGATCGGGATGTCGCCGCCGAACTCGTCGGCCATCGCCGTCAGTACGCACGGAATCGGCTCGCCGCGCGCGGCCCACGCCGACGCGTAGGGCGAATGCGTGTGGACCACGCCGCCGACCTCCGGCATTTCGCGGTAAACGTACGCGTGCGCCGCGGTGTCGCTGGATGGCGACCATTTCCCGTCGACCAAGTTGCCGTCCAGATCGCAGACGACCATCGCGTCGGCGGTCAGCTCGGCATACCGTACGCCGCTCGGCTTGATCACCATCAGGTCCTCGCCGGGCACTCGCGCCGAGACGTTGCCGGAGGTCCACGCGACCAGGCCGTGGCCGGTCAGCTCGGCGTGCAGAGCGGCGACCTCGGCCCGCAACCGGTCAAACATCGAAGGCCCATTCCGGATGCCGGCTGATCGGGTGGTCGGCGGTCTCGACGGTCGCGGTCAGCAGCGCGTTTTCGTGCTCCTGCAGTAAAGTGATCGGATATTCCGCGGTCTGCGGGCTGAACAGCGCGACCCGCAGCGCGGTCTGCTTCCAGCCGCCGGTGTCGCTGAACAGCCGCACCTTCCTGGCCGACAGCACTTCGCGTACGCCCAGCGTCACCGACATCGGCGGCACGAACTGGTAGGCACCGCCGAGTTTGCGTTGCGCCAGCGCGATCACCGTGTCGACGTTGTTTTCCTGGATCCGCACCGAAGACGTACGCAGTTCGTCGACCGTCACGGTGCTCAGCGCGTTGCGCCTGGCCTGGTTGTAGGCGATGTGGCCGTCCTGACCCCACCCGCCGTACGTGAGATCGATCGGTGCCGCCGAAATCGCGTCCAGCACCTCGTCGACGGTGTCCGGCTCCAGCCAGTAACGATTGCCTTCCGGCACCGCCAGCTCCGGCCGGATCGGGTCGTAGAAGTGCCGCTGCATGTAGCCGCGAAACGAGTACGGATGCGCACGCGGCAGCACTTTGGCCTGCCAGTCAAGGCATTCGTCCATGTGGAACACCTCGACGTGGCGCAACCGTACGGACTGCTCGTTGACCAGCCGGCAAAACGGCTCCAGCCAGCCGGTCGGCCCGCACGGGACGATCACCCGGAACGGCCGGTTTTCCGTTGCCGCCGCGCGTATGTCCTCGACCAGCTCGGTCGCCATCAGCCGCGCCATCTCGGCGCGGTCGGCGCACAGCCGCAGCGCGACCCGGCGGTCCGGGTGGTCGAGCAGGTCGTCGACCGGCACGCCGCACCAGGTGTGCAGATCCTTCTTGTTCACAAGCAGCCCTTCATTTGAGGCCTGACATGGTCATGGTCGCGATGAACTGTCGTTGTACGAGCACGAAACCGATGATCAGCGGCAGGGTCGCCACGACGTTGCCGCTCATCAGCATCGACCAGTCGGTGCGCCGCGGACCCTGGAAGTTGGCCAGCCCGAGCTGGATGGTGTACCAGCGCTCGTCGCTGATCGCCACCAGCGGCCACAGCAGGTCGTTCCACGAACCCAGCAGGGTGAAGATCGTCAGCGTCGCCAGTGCCGGCTTCGCCAGCGGCAGGACGACCCGCCAGAACACCCCGAAAGTCGAGCATCCGTCGATCCGGCCGGCGTCCTCCAGCTCCGAGGGCAGCGACAGGAAGAACTGCCGCATCAGGAAAATCCCGAAAGCCGACGACAGCCACGGCACGATCGCGGCGGCCAGCGTGTCGACCAGGCCGAGCCGGCTGAACATCACGTACGTCGGGATCATCAGCAGCTGCGTCGGGATCATGATGGTGGCGATGATGGTGAGAAAACCGACCTGCCGGCCGCGAAACCGCAGCCGGGCGAAGCCGTATCCGGCCGCCGAGCACAACACCAGATGCGACAGCACCGCCGTGCCGGCGACAATGGCGGAGTTTCCGAGCCAGCGCAACGCCGGCGCCTGCGTGAACAGGCCGATGTAGCCGGTGATCTGTGGCGAGCTCGGCAGATAACGCGGCGGATAGGTGTTGATCTCCGCGGACGACATGAACGAGGTCAGGATCATCTGCACCAGCGGAAAGACGAAGACCAGCGCGACCGGCATGAGCAGCAGGTGCCACGGGCTGAACGGCAGCCGCCAGCGGCGCCGCCGTACGGCCGTTTCAGGCGAGGGCACGGCGTTTTCGATGACAGGGGTGGACAACATCAGAACGCCTCGATTCGCTTGAGGCGCGCATACACGATCATGCCGATCGTGATGAGCATGGTGACCAGGAACAGCACCAGCGCCGCGGCCGAGCCATAGCCGTAGTCGGCGAGCTCGAAAGCCTGGTGATAGACGAAATACACGATCGTACGCGTCACGCCGACCGGGCCGCCGCGGGTCGTCGTGAAGACCACGTCGAAAAGCTGCAAGGCCGTGATCGTCTGCCAGACACTGGTGAAAACCGTCACCGGCAGCAGCTGCGGCACGGTCACGCTACGAAACGCCTGCCAGCGCGACGCGCCGTCGATCTGCGCCGCCTCGTACAGCTCGGCCGGGATGTCCTGCAACGCGGCCAAATACACGACGACGGTGAACCCCAGCGCACCCCACAGCGCGACAACACACAGCACGAACATCGCCTGTTGTGGATCCTCCAGGAATCCCTGCGGCGGGATGCCGACCATCCGCAGTGCGGAGTTGATGATGCCGGCGCGTGGATCGAAGACGAAGTTGGCGAGGATGCCGGTCGCCGCCGCGGACATCACGAACGGCACGAAAATGCAGGTACGATAGAACGCCAGAAATTTGATCCGCCGGTTCAGCGCGACCGCCAGCAGGATGCCGACGAGGATGGACACCGGCACGAAGATCCCGGTGAACACCATCGTGTGCCGCACCGCGTCGTACATCTCCGGATCGGCCATCAACGCCGAATAGTTCCGGAACCCGATGTGTTTCGGCGCGGTGATGCCGTTCCAGCGTTGCTGGGAGATCAGCAGCGACCAGGCCGCCGGAAAGATCGACAGGCCGACGATGATCAGCGTGGCCGGGCCGACGAACAGCCACGCCGTCGCGTTCCGCCTGACCGCGACGGCCAGCCGGGCGCGGGACCGGTTGCGGCGCGGCGCGGTCAATTTTTCGCCAGACTCGCGTCGGATTTACGCGCGGCGGCGTTCAGCGCTTCCTTCGTACCCACCGTGCCCTGCAGCACTTGGCCGATCGCCTCGCCGACGGCGCGCGACAACGGCACATACCAGTCGTCGGTCGGGCGTGCCTGCTTGTCGTTGGCCAGGTTGTCGACCATCACGTCGACACCGGGAAAGTCCTTGACGAACTGCTTGTATTCCGCGGATCCCCGCTCGGACTTGCGCAGCGGCAGGTTGCCGGTGGCCATCGTCCACCTTGGATCGATCTGCGGCGACGACAGCCACTTCAGCAGCTGGAAGGTCCAGTACGCGCGGTTGGGGTCCTGGTGGTCGAAAGCGGTCCACACGTCCGGACCTGACACCGTCTGATGATCGCCGTTGTAGCCGGGCAGGATCTGCACGCCGTACGGTGTTTTGGCCTGGACGAAGGTGTAGAGCGACCACGGGCCGGTGATGAACAGCCCCATCTTGCCGCTGGCGAACAGCGGCTCGGCCTTCTGGTCGGTCTGGTCGATGAAGACGCTCTTGTCGTCCACCGCCATCGCGCGCCAGAAGTCCAGCGCCGCTACGCCGGCCGGCGAGTTGAACGCGGCCTTCCCGTTCGGCTCGGCGATCTTCCCGCCGAGCTGCCACAGCTGCGGCCACAGCCGCCAGGTGGTGTCCTCGCCGCCGCTCACGTGGAAGGCGGTCCCCCAGGTCTGCGTCGCCGGGTTGGTGATCTTCTTGGCGGCGGCGCGGAAGTCGTCCCAGGTCCAGTTGGCGGTCGGATACGGGATGTGGTTGTCGTCGAAGAGTTTCTTGTTGTAGACCAAGGCGAGATCGTCGACCAGCGACGGAAAGCCGATCACCTTGCCGCCGGGACTGCAGGCATGCCGCGCGGTGCTGGAAAACTCGGTCCAGTCGACCGACGGATCCTTGACCTGGTCGGTGAAGTCGAGCGTACGGCCGCTGGCCGCCAGCTGCCCGGTCCAGCTGCCGTAGGTGTAGGAGAGGTCCGGATAGTTGGTGGTGGCGAAGGCGGCCGTCAGTTTCTGCAGCAGCTCGGTGGTGGTCGGCGCGCCCGACGACAGCCGGATGGTGACATTGGGATGCAGCCGGGAAAAGTCCTTGGCCAGCTTCTGCAGCACCGCCTGCGGCTCACCGGCCTGGCCGGTCCACCAGGTCAGCGTGACCGGCGCTCTCGGGTCGGCGGCGACTTTCTGGCCGCCGCTGGTGCATCCGGTGAGCAGCAGTGCGGCCGCGGACAGCACGGCGATCACCGCGTAGGCGAGTTTTTTGGGTGCCATAACGGCCTCCTGGGGTGCGACCGTACGCGGGCATGGCCAAGCCAGGGTTTGTGCGTACGGTGAAAGAAAGAACGAAACCGACGTGCTACGAATGCACGCTGGCCCGGTAGCGGTACCGGTCGGCCCGATAGACGATGACGCCGCGTTCGATCGGCCGGCCGCCGGCGTCGCGGATCAGCTGCCGCACCTTCAGCAGCGGGAAACCCTCCTCGACTCCGAGCAGGCCGGCGAATTCGGCGTCCGCCACGATCGCCTCGATCTCGAGGTCGGCGCCGGCCGGTGCGGCGGCGGCAGCGCGAAACGCGTCGTGCAGTGATGCGGTGGAGAAATCCGTGCCGAGTGCGTCCGGCAGCAGGTCGCCGGGCACCAGGCTGTGATCGACCGCGACCGGCAGGCCGTTGAGCCTTCGCAGTCGCCGCAACGAAAACAGGCTCGTGCCGGCGACCAGGCCGAGCCGCTCGGCCTCCTCGAAGGTCGCCGGCCGCAGTTCCTGCGCGAGCACTTCGGAATCGGGCACGTGTCCCTTGGACCTGGCCATCTCGGTGAAGCTCATCAGCTTGCCGGGCGGCTCGGTCACCGGCGTACGGTCCGGCGCGCCGGCCGGAGCCGCCACGAACCAGCCGCGGCCGGCGCGCGACTCGACCAGGCCGCGGTTCTGCAGCTCGGTCAGCGCCTGCCGGAGGGTCACCCGGCTGACCGCGAAACGGCGGCACTGCTCGGCTTCGGACGGCAGCCGGGATCCGGCCGGCGCCGTCCGCAGCTCGCCGGCGAGCGCCGCCGCGATCTGTTCCCAGCGCGGTGCGGTCGCTTCCGGCGCGACGGTGTCTGTCTCCACGCTCGCCATGCTGCCCGCCGGGATTCATACCTGTCAAGGCGCGGGACCAAACAAGTTCATACAAGTTATTGACATGTCTGCCCGTCGGGAAGCACTATCTCCCGCATCCCCCGCTACCGAAAGGACACCAGCGATGGCACGAAAACGCCTCGCGGTCGCCGCCGCGATCGCCATGCTGTTCACCGGCGCGAGTCCGGCCGCCGCGTACTGCGCGCCGGCCCAGAACGTCGCGGTCCCGGCGTATTTCAGCCCGTCCCCCGGAGCCGGCCTGGACGCGTGGAACCAGCTCATCGACACCACGCCCGCCGGCGGCGTGGTGGTCTTCACCGTCGGCAATCTCGGCCCCGGACCGACACCTGACCCGGATTATCAGGACGTGGTACGCCGCGCTCAGGCAAAAGGCATCAAAGCGGTCTGTTACGTCGAAACGCTGGAAGCGAACGGTGTTGACGTACGACCACTGGCGGACGCGAAACGCGACATCGACCGCTGTTTCGCGCAATATCAGCCGGCCGGCATTTTCCTCGACGAGGTGCAGGGCACGACCGCGCGGCTGGCCGGCGTGCGGACGTTGTCGGCGTACGTCCGGCAAAACCATCCGAACGCCCTGCGCGTGCTCAACGCCGGCCAGAACACCGTCGAGGCGTACGCCGACATTTCCGATATCCTGGCGATTTTCGAGGGCCCATGGTCAGGAAGTCCGGTCGGCTACAACTATCAGGACTGGCAGCCGGACGCCTGGGTGGCCAGCTGGATCAGCACCCATCCCAACGGTGCCAGCCATTTCTGGCACATGGCATATGCGACCAGCGCCGCCGATCTGGCCGCCGCGGTAGCCAGATCGCGGACTTTGCAGGCAGGCTACGTCTATGTGACCGATGGCACCGGTGACGAACGTTGGGATCACCTGCCGCCGTACTGGCAGCAGGAGATCGACTCCGTCTACGACTGAGAGGAACGCCTGTGACGAGCCTGTCCGACTACCGGCCGCGTTCGCAGCTCGTTCTGCCTGAACATCGGGTCGAGCGCGCGCGTTTTCCCGCCGTGGACGCACATGCGCACCTCGGCAGGTGGCTCAGCGACTGGGTCGGCCGCGATGGCCAGTGGCTGGTGCCGGACGTGTCGACATGGCTGGACGACATGGATCGCTATGGCGTCCGTGCCTTCGTCAACCTGGACGGCAGATGGGGCGCGGAGCTGGAAGCGAACCTCGATCGCTTCGATCGTGCCTTTCCCGGCCGGATCGCCACTTTCTGCCACGTCGACTGGTCGGCGTTGGCCAGACCCGGTCAGGCGGACCAGCTCGTCACCGGCCTGGCCGCGTCGGCAGCCGCCGGCGCGGCTGGCCTCAAGGTCTGGAAAGATCTCGGCCTGCACGTACGCGATCACCGCGGCGAGCTGGTGTTGCCCGATGATCCGCGGCTTTTCGACCTCTGGTCGGCCGCCGGTGACCTCGGCGTCCCGGTCTGGTGGCACGTGGCAGATCCGGTCGCCTTCTTCGAGCCGGTCGACGAACGCAACGAATACCTGGAAATGCTCGCCGGCCGACCGGCCTGGTCGTACGCGGGCGGCGCGTTTCCCCGCTTTCACCGGCTGATCGACGCGATGGAAGCGGTCGTCGCGGCGCATCCGTCGACCACGTTCGTGGCAGTGCATGGCGGCAACTACGCGGAAAATCTCGGCTGGGTCAGCCGAATGCTCGACACCTACCCGAATCTGCACATCGACATCGCCGCGCGCGTCGCGCAGCTCGGCCGGCAACCCCGGGCGACCCGCGCTCTGCTGGTGGCGCATCCGGACCGGGTCCTGTTCGGATGCGACGAAATCCCGTCCACCGGAGAGAGCTATCCGATCCATTTCCGGTTTCTGGAAACCGCCGACGAGTGCTTCCCGCACTCGCTGGACGATCCGCCGTCCTTTGGCCGGTGGACGATATCCGGCCTGCATCTGCCGGACGACACATTAGCCAACATTTACGCCGGCAACGCGCTGCGGCTGCTGCCGCGGCTGTCGGTCGAGGAGACATGACATGACCAAGATCGCGGTGATCGGCGCCGGTGGCTACGAGTTTCCGCTGCGGTTGATGAACGACTTCCTGTCCTTCCCCAGCCTGCGCGACGCCACGTACGCACTCATGGACGTCGACCCGATCGCGCTGAAACGCGCCGACCGGCTGGCGCGCCGGCTGGTCGACAGCCGGGGTTTTCCGGCGGTTGTCGAGCCGACCACGGATCGGCGCAAAGCCCTGTCCGACGCCGATTTCGTCGTCACCTGCTTCCAGGTCGGCGGCCGCGAGGCATACGCGTACGACGTGGAGATCCCGCGGCGCTATGGCATCGACCAGACCGTCGGCGACACGCTCGGGCCTGGCGGGGTTTTCCGTGGCCTGCGGTCGATGCGCGCGCTGGACGACATCGTCGGTGACATGGCCGCGCTGTGTCCGGACGCATTGTTGTTGAACTACGCCAATCCGATGTCGATCAACTGCTGGTTCGCGGCCGGCGCCGGCGCGCGTACGGTCGGCCTCTGCCATTCTGTGCAGCACACGGCCGACGAGCTGGCCGCCATCGCCGGCTACCAGGACTGGAGCTTTCGCGCGGCCGGCATCAACCACCAGGCCTGGATGCTGGAGTTCCGGAATCGCGGCCTGGACGTACGCGCCGAGCTGGCCGCCGCGGTCGAGGCCTACCAACGCGGCGAACGCGAGCCGGCCGAGCCGATCGACGAGTGGTATGCCGGCGGCCGCGAGGGCGTACGCACCGAAATCCTGCGGCTCACCGGATATTTCCAGACCGAGTCCAGCCACCACGCGTCCGAGTATTACCCGCATTTTCGCCGTACGCCTGCCGACGTCGAGCGTTTTCTGCCGCAGCGCTGGGATTATCTGGAGTTGACGAAGGCAACCACCGATGCCGACCAGGAGAACCTCGCCGACGAGCTCGCCGCCGGGGAGCTGGAAGTCAGCGAAGAATACGCGGCCCGGATCGTCGACTCGGTCGTGACGAACACGCCGCGTACGGTTTATGGCAACGTGCCCAACACCGGCCTGATCACCAATCTGCCGGACGGTTGTTGCGTCGAGGTGCCGTGCCTGGTCGACGCGTCCGGTGTGCAGCCGACCCAGGTCGGCGCGCTGCCGGCCGCCTGCGCCGGCCTGAATCTCGCGTCGGTCGGTTTCCAGGGTTGCGTGGTCGAGGCCTATCGGCAACGGTCGCGGGATGTGGTGTATGCGGCGGTTTCCATGGACCGGCTGACCAGCTCGCTGCTCAGCCTCGACCAGATCCGCGCGATGACCGACGACCTGATCGAGGCGCAGCGGCAGTGGCTGCCGGAGCTGACGCGATGACCGCGTACGACGCCGTCGTCGGCACCGGCGGGATCGGCACCGGCATCGTCTTCGCACTGGATTCCGACCACACCATCGGCCGCGAGGAGAGCCGCGCCGCCGATCTGTTGGACAGCCGCGACTATGCCAAACTCCATATCGTCTGTCACTATCTGCGTAAGTTGTTGGGACCGGAGTTTCCGGTCGTGCCGATCGGAGCGGTCGGTGCGGACGACCGCGGCACCGGCCTGCTGGACGAGTTTCACACGACCGGCCTCGACGCCACCTACGTACGCACCGACACCAGCCATCCGACGCTTTTCGCCGTGTGCTTCAGCTATCCGTCCGGCGAAGGCGGCAACCTCACCTCGCGGAATTCCGCCAGCTCCAGCGTCGGACCGGCGGACGTACGCGCGGCCTTGCCGGTTTTCCTTGAGCATCGCGGCAAAGGAATCGCGCTGGCGCTACCAGAGGTGCCGATCGCGGCGCGGTCCACGCTGCTCGACCTCGCCACCGACCACGGTTTTCTCCGCGTCACCGCTTTTGTCAGCGGAGAGGCCGAACAAGCGCGGTCGCTGCTCGACCGCACCGATCTCGTCGCGATCAACCTCGACGAGGCCCGAGCGCTCGCACGGACAGCGGCGACCGACCCGGTCGACATCGTCGGCGCGGTGGTCGATGCTTATCCGAAGGTCGACATCGTCGTCACGGCTGGAAAATCCGGGTCGTGGGCCTGGGACGGCGTCGAGCTCGTGCACGCTCCGGCGCTTCCGGCCGTGGTCGCCAGCACCGCCGGTGCCGGCGACGCCTACCTCGCCGGTCTGGTCACGGCGCTCGTACGCGGCGAAAGACTGCACGACGCGACCACCTACGGCGCGGTCGTCGCGATGCTCAAGGTCGCCAGTCGCCACACCATCAACCCCGACATCACGGCGGAATCCGTCGCCGCCGCGATCACTCACCTCGGCTGATGGTCGCAAGGCCCCATACTTGCATCCAGCGCCCTTTTTGAGGTCGGCCGCCGCGAAGGCGCCACCAACCCGAAACGCAACGAAAATGAAGAGCCCGGCCCTCCCGACGCAACAAAACAGAAAAGCCAACCTCACGAACGGGCGCCGAGACGGACGGGGAGCGATTCGAGCCCGTGCATGAGGCTGACGGCACGCCAGCGGAGTTGCTCAGGAGAAACCGCCAGCGACAGTCCGGGAAAACGCGGGATCAGAGCGCCGAATGCGACCTCGGCCTCCATGCGGGCCAGCGACGCGCCGAGGCAGTAATGAATGCCGTGACCAAACGCCAAATGCGCGCTGGTGTTTCGGTCGAAGTCGAGGCGTTCGGGATCGGGGAACTGCGCGGGATCGTAGTTGGCGGAGCTGGTCACGATGAAAACCCACTCGCCTTGCGGAATAACGACGTCTCCGATCGTTGTCTCCTGCGTGGTGAACCGATCCGTCGAATGCCGCACCGGATTCGTAAACCTGAGCAGTTCCTCGACGGCGGCCGGCAGCACAGAAGGATCCGCGCGAAGGCGTGCCAACTCAGTCGGATGTGTGAGCAGCGCCAGAATGCCGTTGCCGATCAGATTGACCGTGGTGTCGAAACCGGCCATGACGAGCTGGAAAGCGAGGGACCGAGCTTCGACATTGGTCAGGCCATCCTCGCCAGCGAGCCCCGACAGCACGTCCTGTCCCGGTTTCGCGCGTTTGACAGCGATCAGCTCGTCGAAATACGCGCCGAGCTTCTGCGTGACGCGCGCTGCCCGCTCTGGTTTGTCGTAGTCGGCCACGGTCGCGGAAATCATGCGGCGGTCCGATTCCGGGATCCCCAGCAGGTCGCAGAGCATCGTGATCGGCAGCGGGCGCGCGTACGCGTCGAGGAGATCGACCACCTCGTCGCCGGCTGCCGCCAGGTCGTCCAGCAACACCGCGACCGTTTGCTCCGCGCGCTGACGAAGCCGCGCCACGCTGCGCGGGGTGAACGCCTTCTGCACCAACCGACGCAGTCGCGTGTGGTCCGGTGGATCGGTGTTGAGCAGGTGCGCGTGCACACCGCCAGCGCTTTCGCTCGGCCGGGACCTCGCGCTGCCTGGCCAACGATGGAGGTCGTTGGCCAGCCGCGGGTCTGCGAAAGCCAGCCGCGCGTCGGCGTAACGCGTGATGAGCCAAGCGATCCGCGTCTGACCCGGCAACCGGACCGGCGCGATCGGCTGGGACTCGCGCAACGACGCGAAAAACCTCGTCGAGTCCTGGAAATAGGACTCTTCGTCGAGAGACGCCGGAAGAATCGCATCGGTCATGTCCGGCCACGCTAGTCCGCGGACCGGATCCTCACCACGGATTTTCCGGGCGCGAACTCGACGTTTGGCCGTCTCAAACGTCGAGTTCGCTGATCCGCTGTCGGATGGCGGCGCGGGTGAGGACGTACGCGGCCACCTGGCGGCCGAGTTGTTGTCCGGCGACGTGGTCGAGCCGCGTGTGGATGCCGGCGTAGATGCGGCTCAGGCCGGCCTCGTCGGCGGCGTCCTGATAGCGTACGAACGACCGGCTCACCCCAGGCAGCACCTCGGAGCTGACGATAAACCGGTCAACCGGGCCGAAAAACGCGCCGAGGACGCTGGCGCCTGCCTCGCCGATGACGCTGTGCGCACCCGGATACGACGGGTCCGGCGGCGTGGTGGCCAGCGGATTCCAGTCCGGAATGGCGGTCGTCGCCGGGTTGCCGTCGGTGTCGGCGGCGCGGATCGCGGTGACCGGCCGCCACCGCTCGAAGTGATATTTGGCGCCGTAGAAGGCGATCGTGGCATCGGCGAACGTCACGTCGAGCACCGCGAAAAGCCGAGCCGTCGCGGACAGTCCGAGGTGATGCCGCAGCGCCGCCGCCTGCGCGATCTCGTTCCAGTAGTTCCAGATCGGCGCGGCCCAGAACTTCGCCTGCGTTGTCTGGTCCGCCGTACGCGTCGTGCTGCTGTCGCGGCCGAGGCTGCTCACCTCGTTGATGGCACGTGCGTATTGACGGCTGCTCAACGCCGGGTACGGCCGCGGCCGGAACTGGTTGGCGCCTGTCAACACAAATGGCCGCACATTGGCCCAGTGCGTGAAAACCGGCTTCGGAAACGCCGGCGGAGTGAGCTGGTAGTCACCGGGCTGGTGGCCGGCGACGAATGGCGGCGGAGTCGCGTCCGACCCGTCGTACGCACGCGCGGCGAGCACGGCGCGGGCCGAGGACGCACCGATGTGAATGCCGCTGGATTTCGCCGATCCATCGGGAATCGCGCCCAATTCGTCGGCGAGCTGGCGGTCGAGTGCCGTCCGTTGCGCCGGGTAAAGCGCGGCGAGCGAGTCGTGCGCCGCCTGCGCGGCCGCGGCTTCTGAGGCGTTGGCCCCGCGTACGGCGTGGGTCGCGGACAGCACGGCGTCGTAGATCGCCACCTGCATGATCGCAAAACTTCGGGTCGGATGTTTGGTCGCCGGCTGCGCTCCCGCTGTTCGGACGATTTTCAGCAGCGCCGCGTTCCAGTCGACGACCAGCTTTCCACTCGCCTGTCTCGTGTCAGCCGTCGCGGCCGGCGCAGACGTTGTGGTTGTGGCGATCATCGCCATAATGACGCTGATCACGGCCAATACCTTCCTCATCTGGTCTCCTCTGCTTATCGGGTTTCGCGCAAAGGAGATAGCGACGAGGGTTACGACACGTTCTCGCTGAGCGACGTGGTCGTTTCCAGGCCGCGGGTGGTGACGAGGTTCGCGCGGCCGTCGGCCAGCTGATAGCGCAGGCCGACGACGGCGACCTGGCCGGCGGCGACCCGTTCGCCGAGGACCCGTGAGCGGTCCAGGAGCAGGTCGACGGTGTGCCGTACGTGCTCGGCGATCAGCTCGTCGGCGGCCACCCGGCCGGCGGCCCTGGCGGCGAGCATGCTCGGCGTGACGCGTTCGATGACATCTCGGACATAGCCGGCTGGCGACTTGCCGTCCTCCAGCGCCGCGTACGCGGCCCCGACCGCGCCGCAGGAGTCGTGGCCGAGCACCACCACCAGCGGGCAACCGAGCAGGTCCACGCCGTACTCGATGCTGCCGAGCACCTCCGGGCCGATCACGTGACCGGCCGTACGCACCACGAACAGGTCACCGAGGCCGCGGTCGAAGATGATCTCCGCGGCCAGCCGCGAGTCCGAGCAGCCGAACAGCACCGCGAACGGACGCTGCGCCGGCGCGATCTCGGCCCGCCGCGCCGCGTCCTGGTTCGGATGCTCGGCGATGCCGTCGACGAAGCGCCGGTTGCCGGCCAGCAGCAGCTCGTACGCGTCCGCGGGGGTCGGAGACTCGATCTCGGCCATAACCGCAGCCTAGCCGCGCGAACGACCGCGATGAGAATCGGAAAAGTGACATAGATCAATGAGATCCGGCTTGCCTTCGGCTCATTGTCCGACTTTCCAGTGCGATTCGGAGGACACCTCCGAATCGACGGCGCAGGCGTGGGCGACTTCCGCGGCAAAAGTGGCCCACGTTCGCACATTCGATTCCAAACACGATTCGCGATTAGTCGTGATCGCCGCGGGTACTGGCGGACGGCGGCCACCGTGACCGCGGCGGAGGTGACGGACATGAGTGGTCGGACCTACTACATCACTGGCGACCTGCCGTATTTCGTCATCGAGTGCGACATGTGCGGGATGACTTACGCGCGCTACGACGATTTTTGCTACAGCTGGGTGGCTTTACGGTCGGTCGCCGGCGATGACGGCTGGCTTGTGGACGAACGGATCGACGGCCGCTGCACCTGCCGAATGTGCGCGGACACGTCCCGGGGAAACGCAGCGGCGATCACGAAGACCGTCCCGGCGTTACGTACGCCCAAAACCAGCCGGACTAACGTCCAGTCAGTTTGACCTCGGGAAACCGCGACGAGGGCCGGTCCAACAAACGGCGCGGAATGCCGCGCAGGTGCTGGTCGACGAACGCGCGGACGTACGCACGCGTGATGTCGACCGAGCGCGTGCCTGTCAGCTTGCTGCCGAGATCGACACCGATCTGCTGGGTCAGCACGTCATAGTCGGTGAACGAGGCGTGCACCGCGCCGGTCACCGCGAGCCGGCGTTTCCAGCCGGTCAGGCGCGACCAGTTGCTGTCCCACGAAGGGTCCGCGGCATCCTCGCCGAAAAGCAGGAACGGCCGGGAAAGTCCACTCGCCGGCAGGTCCTTGAACATCGTGCCGTCCAGGTCGGCCCCAGCGCGTACGCGCGGATCGGCCAGCATCGTCTCGCCGACGCTCGCACCACCCATCGACATGCCGACCATCGCGATCCGGGACCGGTCCACCAACGCGCGACGGGTCAACTCGTCGAGCACGAAAGAAACATCGCGCGCGCGACCTTCCACGACCTTCTTCTCGAAGTCCGGGTTGTCCTGCTGTGCGCACGCGAGGCAGGTGACGACCCGGCCACCGGGAAAGGTCATGCCGGCGTTCTCGTACGTGTGGTCGATGCCGGCCACCAGATATCCCCAACTTGCCAGTTCCTCGGCCAAAGACGTGAGCGAGCTGCGCGGCCAGTTGAATCCGGGAGAGAGCACGACGAGCGGCAGATGGCGGCCGGCCGGTGCGGCATCGGGGTAGGCGTCGGTGCGGGTTTTGCTGAGCACGTCGAGCGGTACGTTGGTGATGTCACCGCTGCGCAGCAGCAGCTCCGACTCTTTTGCCGTCATGTAAGGCGCTCGCTGCTTGCCACGCGACTTCGCCGGATACCACAAGGAAACCATGAGCTCCCGCGCCTTGACCGACGGGACCCACGGATCCGCGCGCGAGGTGTCCTTCAGATACAGCGAGGTGGTGCCGACCGGATGAGGACCGGTCGGCTCAGGCAGATACGGCGTGCTGGTCGCCGCCGAGGCCGCGCCGGACACGGCCAGAACGAGGACGAGCAGTCCGGCGACGACGGCCGATCGAACATGGGTTCTTTTACGCATGGCCGCCATTTTGCTGCCGGCCGCGGTGGCCGGACATCGACTTGGAGGACCGTTCGACGCCGCAGCAAACCGTACTTTTGACCGGTCCGACCCGGCTGTGCGGCTTGTCCGTGCCGGCGGCACCGGCTGGAACCTCGCGGCCAGGTTGGTGCTGGGCGACCCGACCGGCGACCCGCTTCTGCGCTGGCGTTTCGGTGAGCGAGTACGCGATTAGGGTCCATGGCGGGAAAACCGCGTACTCGATCCCGGTTTCTACGCTGGACAGTTGCCGGCCTGGCTGGCGCCGATGATGCCGCCGAAGTCGCCGCCGACCCAGCCGAGCTTGCGGATCTGGCCGGCGTCGACGCAGATGTAACGCTCGTGCGGTGGGTCGTAATGCGTGACCTCCACGCGATGCGGAATCCGGTCGCAGTTGTGCCAGTAACCCCAACCGTCGACGACGAACCAGCCGCATGGCCAGGCCGCCGGTGACACCGCCTCCGGTGAGGTGGTGGTCGCCGCGGATGCCGGAGCCGGGGCTCCGATGGCGAGCGCGATCGCCGCGCCGGCGACGGCCGCCAACACGAGTTTCTTCATGGATACTCCAATCGATGAGAACCGCCGAACTGGAAGTTCCCGCCAATCGTTACATCACCGGTCAATCTTGCAGATTTCTCATCAGCGGCAAGGTTTCTGCAAGGTTGTGACGCGCTGGAGTGTGCACAGCTGACGCTGGAGTCCGGCTAGCCGGCCACGACCATTTCGTCGACGACGTCGGCAAGATCGTGCCGGCGCGCGTACGCGTCCCGCTGTTTCTTGGCTCCGCCACCACTTTCCAGCACGTCGTGCAACGTACTGTCGATGAAATCCTCGTCTCCCAAGGCTTTCAGCGTCGGCGCCAGGTCGGTGACGAGATCGCGCAGCTGAGCGACCGCCGGGCGCAGGCTCTGACCGTCTGGCGTCAGGCATGACCCCGACAGGCCGTCGCGTGCGGCACGCCAGAAACTCGCGCGCAAAACTTCGGTCGGCACGGCGATCGGCGGCCGGCCGGACTCGATGTCGTCGAGCGCGCGTGCGACCAACGCGCGTACCAGCGCGGCCGCCATCGCCGCGACCACCGGCTCGGCGGTCACGTCGCAGACCCGCATTTCGATCGTCGGATGCTGGTCGGACAGCCGTACGTCCCAATAGAGCATGCCGCGGTCGAGCATCGCGCCGGACCGCAACATCGCCGCCACCGACGCCTCGTATTCGTCCAGCGAACCGAAAACCGGCGGCGGACCGGACGACGGCCAGCGTGACCACAGCACCTGGCGCCAGCTCGCATAGCCGGTGTCGCGGCCTTCGGTGTACGGCGAATTCGCTGTGAGCGCAAGGAAAAGTGGCAGCCACGGACGCAGATGACTGGCGATGCGCACGCCGGTCTCTCGGTCCGGCAGGCGTACGTGCACGTGGCAGCCGCAGGTGCTGCCGGTCTGGGTGATCTCACCGAAATGCTCGGCCATCCGGCGATAGCGGTGCTCCGGGGTCAGCTCCAGCGGCGAGTTTTGCGGCAGGATCGGCGTCGCGGTGGCGACCAGTCGCCCACCGCGCCGCGCGGCCGCGCGTGCCAACCGGCCGCGCATGTCACTCAACGCGGTGAGCACCTCCTGCGCGGTCCGGCACACCGACGAGGCCGCCTCGACCTGACAGCGCGCCAACTCGCGCTGCAGTTCGCCGTCCGGCTCAGCCGTGTTGTCGGCAATGGCCGGCCCCATCGCGGACAGCGCGCCGTCCGCCGTCACCAGCAGAAACTCCTCCTCGACCCCGACGGTCAGGTCCGTGTCCACGAGATGGCTGGTACCCGCTTCACCGGCCGGCAAACCGGCCGGCGGTCCTTTGTGGACAGGCCGTTTGGCTCGGCCACGACGGGGCACTCTGGCGGCATGGACCACGAACGCGCGGCCGGTGCTGGATGCTCTTCACGACTATCACGCGCGCAAATACACGCCGTTCAACGCACCGGGACACAGCAGCGCCGAGGCGTCGATCCGCGCGTACTGGACGTGGTCGGCAAGGACGTTTTCGCTTCCGACATCATTTCCCTCAACGGCCTCGACGACCGGCTGATGCGCAATGGCGCACTTTCCCGGGCGCGGGACCTCATGACCGACGCGGTCGGCGCCGACCACACGTTCTTTTCCACCTGTGGCAGCTCTCTGTCGGTCAAGAGCGCGATGCTGGCGGTGGCCGGCGCCGCGCGAGAAGATGCTGGTCGTGCGGCACGGGCACAAATCGGTGATCTCCGGCCTGATCAGCAGTGGCGTGGAACCGGTGTGGGTGCATCCCAACTGGGATGGTGAACGGCACCTGGCTCATCCACCTAGCGCGGAAAAGGTGACGAAGGCCTTACGTGACGACTCCGACGCGAAAGGGCTGCTCGTCACCCCGACCGATTACGGAACATGTGGCGACATCGAGAAAATCGCCGATGCCTGCCGTGCGCACGACCGTACGCTGATCGTCGATGAGGCCTGGGGTGCGCATCTGCCGTTCCATCCGGATCTGCCGCCGCGGGCCATGGACCGCGGCGCGGACCTTTGTGTGACCAGCGTGCACAAAATCGGCGCCGCGATCGAGCGTGCATTGGGGATGCGGCTGCGCGTTTGTGGGCGGGGCTGGGTTTTCTGGGCTTGCTAGGTCACGTGTGAGAAGCAACCCGTCGGTCTGGACGCCGTCACAGCGTCCGGAGTGGTGCTGGTGTGACTGGCGTGGCTGATAATGCGGGTGAGGCGGGCTGACTGCGTAATACTTGTTTAACAAGACATCAAAACGGGCATTTGTTGCAGCCAGCAGTCACAACAGCATTGTCAGCCTCAGTAGTCACACCCGTCACAGCCTCCAGGGATCGCGGCGGCGTGAAAGCCTTGTTTCTTGCATCCAGCGCAAGTAACTCGACATTCATGCCGCCCGCGAACCTCTCAAGCCGGACATTTAGCGCTCCACGTGCGTCCGGATCCCACATACTGGACCCTCACGCCACCCACCGGGACGCCACGGCACCGCCGGCGCCCCAGCCACACTCCTGGTCCGGTTTGTCCGTTCTCCCCCGTCGGCGAGAACGGACAAACCGGACCGCCCCCAAACGCAAACAAAATGCGGACGTAACCGCCCAAAGCACACCGATCAAAAACCCATATTTTACAACGTTGTAATAGCATCAACCCCATGCTGGTCATCCTGATCATGGGACTGCTGACCGCGCTCGGCCCGCTGACGATCGATTTGTACGTGCCGGCGTTTCCGGTGTTGGGTGGGGAGTTCGGCGCCAGTGCGACAGAGCTTCAGCTTACGTTGGCGGCGACGACCGCTGGGTTGGCCGTTGGACAGCTGGTCGCGGGGCCGGTCAGCGATTGGATCGGGCGGCGGCGGCCGCTGGTGGGTGCGGCCACGGGGCTGCATGTTGTCACGAGTGTCGGGTGCGCTGTCGCGCCGGCGGTGCCGGTGCTGATTGCGTGCCGGTTTGGCCAGGGGCTCGGCGCGGCGGCTGGAAATGTCCTGGTGCTGGCGATGATCCGCGACCGTGCGTCGGGGCCGCGGCTGGTACGGATGCTGGCGCGCGTGACCCTCGTGACGACCGTCGCGCCGCTTTTCGCGCCGGTCGTCGGCGCGCAGCTTCTGGGCTTCGGCTGGCGGATGATTTTCGCCGTACTCGCCGCATTCAGCGGCCTTCTGCTGTGCGCTGTCACGCTTCTGCCGGACAATCGGTCACAGGCTCGACAATCCGCCGACGTACTCGCCGGCGCGCGTACGGTGCTCGGCAGCCGGCGATTCCTCGGTGTCGTGGTGGCTGGCGGCATGGTCTACGCGAGCATCTACGCGTACGTCGCCGCCTCGGCCTTGCTGTTCGAAGACGGATTCCACCTGTCGCCGGCCGCCTTTTCGGTGATATTCCTGGTCAACTCGCTCGGCGTGGTGGTCGGCGTGCAGGCCGGCGGCATGCTGGCGCGCCGCCTCGGGTCGGCGCGCATGCTCGGCTGCGGCACGGTCGCGATGCTGGTCACCGCACTGGCGCTGCGCATCGTGACCGACACCTTCGGCCTGCCGGCGCTCGTGGTCATGTTGTGGCTGTTCATCACCGCCTGCGGCACGTGTTTTCCGCCCGCGCACGCGCTTTCCCTCGACGACAACGGCGAGCAGGCCGGCACCGCCGCGTCGATTTTCGGCTTCTCGACGCTGGCATTCGCGGCGATCGTCACACCATTGACGGGATTGTTCGGGAAAGTCGACGCGGCGGCCATGTCGACGGTCCTGATCGGCTGCTCGGCGGTCGCGGTGCTGGCGACCTGGATCGTCGTCAAGCCGGTCGTTTTGAGCCACGCGCGGTGAGCAGGCCGACGGTCAGCGCGGCGAAAGCGCCGGTGGTGGCGAGCGCACGGACGATGTTCCACGCAACCCACGCCGACTCGAAGCCGGCCCGGTCACCGCCGGCCGCAAGCTGGTCGTTGAGCGGGATGTTGACCGCCGCCGTGACGCCGAGTCCGACCAGGTTGAGCAGCGCGGCGCCGGTGATCCAGGCCGCGGACGTACGCGACCCGCGCCGCCACGAGATCGCCGCCGCGACGACGTTCAACGCCGGCGCTCCGAGGAAGCTGAGCAGAAACACCGGATTCACGATGACCACGTTGATGTGGTTCATCGCGGCCGAGAACGCGCGGTCGTCGAGCTTGGCCAGGCCGGGCATCACGGACGAGGCGTACGCGTAGTAAACACCGCCGAGCAGGCCGGTCAGTACGGTGGCCGAGGCGGTCACGGCGCCTCTGACGGGATGAGTTGTCATGCCGACAAAGTCAACGCGTCCGCGGCCGAACCGGACATGGCTCGGCCGCTCGGTCGCATACGCGATCGTCTTCCTGAGGCTAAAATCGGCGGCATGGACGCGCTCGCCGGCCTCCTCGACGGTCCGCGGGCCCGGGGCGCCTTCTTCATCCGGTCGATCTTCGATCCGCCGTTTGGTATCCGGATCGAGGACGACGCGCCGCTGACCCTGATCTGCCTGGTACGCGGAGCGGCCTGGCTGGTGCCGAGCCAGGACGACCCGGTGCGGCTGGGTCCCGGCGACGTGGCGCTCGTCCGTGGCACCGAGCCGTACGTGGTCGCCGACACGCCGTCGCGGCAGGCGGAGATCGTCGTCCAGCCGGGACAGCGGACCACCGACCTGCGCGGCGGCGAGCTGTGTGCCGCCATGGATCTCGGCGTACGCGCCTGGGGAGACAACCCACGCGGCTCGGTCATGATGATCACCTGCTCGTACCAGCTGCCCGGCGAAATCGGCCACCGGCTGCTCGAGACGCTCCCCACGCGCGTCGTGCTGCCGGCCGACAGCTGGGACTGTCCGCTGTTGCCGCTGTTGAGCACCGAGGTCGAGAAGGACCTGCCAGGTCAGGAGGCGGTGCTGGACCGGCTGCTCGACCTGCTGCTCATCGCGGCGCTGCGAGCCTGGCTCGACCGCCCGGACGCGCCGGCCTGGTATCGCGCGCACGGCGACCCGGTCGTCAGCAAAGCACTGCAGCTCCTGCACGAGGCGCCCGACCAGGCCTGGACGATCGGCAACCTGGCCGCCCGCGTCGGCGTGTCACGTGCCGTGCTCGCGCGCCGCTTCGCCGACCTGGTTGGCGAGCCGCCGATCGGCTATCTCACCAACCTGCGGCTCACCATCGCGGCCGACCTGCTCCGCGAGCCACACGCGACGCTCGACGCGGTGGCGCGCCAGGTCGGCTATGGCTCGTCGTTCGCGCTCAGCACCGCGTTCAAGCGCGTACGCGGCATGAGCCCGCAGGAGCATCGCCGTGGCCAGCCCACACCGAAGTAGCGTCAGTACGCGACGCCAACCGTCCGCTGGAACGTCTCGGTGCGGTCCACCAGGCTCAACATGCAGTGTGCGAGATCGGCGCGAGAAATCGCCAGACCGCCGGGCAGATTCTCCCCCACCGCGACCCGGTAGCGGCCGGTGACCGGCTTGTCGACCAGCCGCGGCGGCCGGATCGCGGTCCAGTCCAGGCCGCTGTCCCGCAGCACGTCCTCCATGACCGCGAGGTCCGCGTATTGCTTGCGGAACATCGCCTTTACCAGCGGCGCACCAAAATAGCGGACGAAAAGGCCGTCGCCAGGGTCGTGCCGCGGCGGATGCGGTCGGTTGGGTGATGGCATGGTGGAAATCGGTGAGGCGCTGATCGCGATGAGCCGCCGTACGCCGGCGATCCGCATGGCCTCCACGATTTTCCTCGTACCAGCCGACGCGATGCCGGCCTCGGCGTTCGTCGTCGCGCCAAGGCACGACAAGACAGCGTCGGCGCCGTCGACATCCGGCGCGGTCGTACGCAGGTCTGCTTGCACCGTCCGTATGTCCATTGGCAGTTTGCTTGGGTTCCTGGCCACGACGGTCACGTCATGACCGGCCGCGATGGCCTGTTCCAGCACGTGCTTTCCGACGCCGCCGGTCGCGGCGACCACCGTGAGTTTCACCGGAACGCGGCCTCGTTCCTGCTGACCCAGTCGGCGAAACTCGCCGGCGGACGACCGAGGATTTTCTCCGCGTCAGGTGCCACGACCGCCGGAGAGTCGACCAAAGCGGCCAGCCGGGCGAGATTGGCATCGACGAACGCCTCGGAAAATCCCTTGCCGAGGATGACCTTCCTGGCCAGCTCCGGCGCGATGTCGACGTACTCCAACTGCCGCCCGAGCACGGTCCCGATGACGCCGACCATTTCGCGCTGCGTGAGCGTCTGCGGGCCGGTCACCTCGACCCGGCGTCCGAGCAGGTCGTCCTCCAGCAGCGCGACGGCGGCAACCGCGGCGATGTCCCGCGGATCGACCGGCGTCTCGGCGGCATTCGCGTACGGGCCGCGGACGACGTCCCCGGCGCGGATCTGCTCACCCCACATGCCGACCGAGTTCGGCGCGAACGTGCTGGCGCGTACGCTCACCCACTGCAGGCCGGACGCGATGACCGCGTCCTCGGTTTCTTTGTTGCGGTCGCCGCGAAACCGCGACGGCTGCCGGCTGAAGTCGTCGTCGACGTTGTTGGCCGACAGTGCGACCACTCGCCGTACGCCACTGCCCGCGGCTGCCGCCAGCAACCGGTCCACCTCGGTGCCAACGGCTCGCGGATTGACGAACAGCGCGGTCACCCCGCGGAGGCTGTCCGGACTGGCCGCGTCACCTTCGACAACCTCACAGGACAGGCCGGCCGCCTGCCGGTCGCGCGTAACGGCACGCACCTCGGCGCCGCGTGCCGTGACCATCTCGACCAGCGGCCGTCCCACGTTGCCGGTCGCTCCGGTCACCAGGATCATGATGTGTCCTCTCGTCAGGCCGCCATCCGCGGCGGCGCGACAACGAGGACGCAGTGGCCGGAAGAAAAGTGACGACGTGGATTGGTAACTTTTCCAGTCGCTGTCTCGTCGTGACGACATGAACGACTCAGGGGACCTGACCGTGGCCGAAGTCACCGATCGCTTCGCGGCTGCCTGGCACGCCCACCACGCCTATCTGGTGAACCTGGCGTTTCGCATGCTCAACGACATCGGCCACGCCGAGGACCTGGTCCAGGAGGCGTACGCGCGACTGGCCCGCGCCGACCTGAACACGATCGAGGACGACCGTGCCTGGCTCACCGTGGTCACCAGCAGGTTGTGCCTGGACCACCTGCGTTCGGCGGCCGCTCGGCGTGAGCACGCCAGGGACACCACCGTACTGGAGCCGACGACGGCGCTCGGCAGCCTGCCGCCGGCCGACCCGGCCGACCGCGTCACGCTGGACGACGAGGTCCGCACGGCTCTTTCCGTTGTCCTGCACCAACTCGGCCCGGCCGAACGGGTCGCGTTCATCCTGCACGACGTGTTCGGAACGCCGTTCGCGGAGATCGCCGAGACCCTGGGCCGGCCGATCGCCTCCTGCCGTCAACTCGCCCGCCGCGCCAGGCAGAAGATCGCCGACTCGCGAAAACACGGTGGACCGGTCACGTACGACAAGCACGACGTGGTGACCGAGAAGTTCATCACCGCCTGCGCCAACGGCGACCTCGAGGCGTTGACGGCCGTGCTCAGTCCGGAGGTCTGGGGAGTCGCCGAGTTCGGTGCCGACGCACCGCTGCCGCCGCAGGTCAACCACGGCCGCGAGCTGGTCGCCGCGAACATGGTTCGCTTCAACGGGCCCGACGCGACGATGGTGTCGCTGCCAGGGGCCAGTCAGCCGACCCTGCTCGCCTTCCGGCAGCGCCGGCCGTACGCGGTCATCACCCTCACCGTGGTCGGTCAGCGGGTCGCCAAGGTCCACCTTGTCGGCAGGCTGGACGGCTGACGATGTCACATTCCGGGACGCCTGCCTCGTCGTGATGGCGAGGAGGTCATCCAATGTCATCAACAGCAATGCGGATCGCACGCGCGGTGAATCCGTACATGGTCAAGCTCGCCGGTGGCCGCCGGCTGGCGATGCAGGCCCGGCTCACCCACCGCGGCCGCAAGTCCGGCCGTACGTACACGATCCCGGTGAACGCGCGGCTCACCGAGCACGGCTTCCTGGTCCCGATGCCGTACGGCGAAACCGTCGACTGGTGCCGCAACATCATGGTGGCCGGCGAATGCCAGATCCGATATCACGGCGTCGACTACGTCGCCGGCGACCCGGAGATCGTCAGCGCTGACGATCTCCGGTCGACGATCCGTACCGACTTCAATCCGTTCGAGCGGCTGTTCATCAAAATGGTGAAACTGCGGATGTTCCTGTTGCTGCCGACCGTACGCCGGGCCTAGACGATTCATTCCAAAGGGTAGGGGCGCGCCGGCGTGACGTGACGGCTAACGAAGGCGAGCATGTCCAACATCGGTTTGCCGAGCACCGGCCGGGTCGCCGCGAGAGAGTGTGTTGTTGACCATGGGGTTTTCGCGCACGTCAGGATCAAAATGCGCGCGACAATCCCATGATCGACAAGTCGGACACGTCACGGCGTCCCCGGCAGGTGGCGAAAAGGACCACTATGTGGACTCGATGAGTACGTGACTCTTATCCACGTGAGTAGCCCTGTTGTCCTAGCCGAAGATCAGCCGCTCCGGGGTGGTGAAAGTGTGGCCGAGTAGCATCGAGTCACCGCGCCACGGTGTCGGACCACGGCCGATGCCGTTGTGCCACGCGAAAGCACCCCCGGCCGGTGATCGGTCAGGAGAGGCTGATGCGGTGCCTGACGCCGTCGGCCGATCCGGTGACCTGGACCAGCTGGTACGAAATGCCGTGCACCGTCGCGCGAGTCGTTGACGCCGGCTCGCCATCGACACGCACCACCGCCTCGGTCGGGATCATCAGCGTCTGCGAGCCGCCATACGCCGTCACCGTCCATCCGTCGGCATCGGCGGAGATCGTCGAAGCGTCACGCGCGATCGTGTACGCGGCCCATTCCTCGGAGCTCCAGATCTCCAGGCCGAGGTCACGCGCCGCCTTCCACACCGCACGGAAGAACTTCGCACTGTACGTGGCAAAAGACACTGGATGGGACTGCATCGACAGCGGTCCGTGGCCGTCGCGTATCAGTCCGGCGAGGTGGTCGGCGACCGCCGCGGCCTCGATCTCCGGACTGCCGCCGAGCCGGTCGACGATGGTCACGTCGTCGAAAACCTGGGTCGGCTGCTGGAAAACGTCGATCATGGTGCCGTCAACGTCGACGTGCCGCATCGGCCGCGACGAGCCGTGCAGGAAGTTGAGCCACACGTCCCCCATGCCGTGCGTGTTCAGCTCCATCCGTACGCCGACATCCGCCAGCACGTACGCGAGATCGGCATAGCCTTTCCAGACCATGCAGTGATTCCGGTTGACCAGCGGCCGGAATCCGTGCTGTTGTTGGAAAGTCGCCACATCGTCGCGGACGATGCGCTCGATGACCAGCTCCTGGTCCTCTCCGTCGGCCCAGTCGCCGAGCGCGTCGTGGTGGATGCCGAAAGAATGGCCGCGCTTGCGCAGCTCGACCACGTCCGCCGGCGTCAGCACGCCAGGACGGTCACCCATCATCAGATAGAACGTGTCGTGGAATCCGAACTCCTCGACCGACTCCAGGATCTTCTCGAACTGTTCCCGGGTCGACCAGTCGTCGTCGGAATCCTGGATGACCAGTGACCGCATCGCCGGATCGGGGTAATACCACCAACGCGGCACCGGCCGGCTGGCGGCGCGGACGACCGCGTTGGCCAGCAACCGGCCGTGGATGTCGGCCTGTGGCTGGTGCCAGCACGACCGGTCGACATCCTCGTTGAGCAGATCCATTTGCCGGTAAGGCAAAACGCCGTGCGCGCGGCTGCCGGCGCGGGCCGGATCGCCTTGCCGCAGCCTGGTGATCGCCGCCGCCACGTCGTAATGAAAAGCGATCATCCGGCCGATCTCGGTGATCGCCGGCCCCTCTTCGCCGACCAGTTTCGCTGCCACCGTCGCGCCGTCCGGCAGGCCGTCGTAGAGGTCGGCGGCGACATGGGTCTGCATCCGATCGGCGTCGCTGACCTGGACGTACGCAGGCAGTACGTGGCGATCCGCCGGTGTGAAGCCAAAATATCCGGCGAGCAGCCGCGATGGCCGGATCAGCACCAGTCCGCCGCCATCTCGTACGTAATCGCGCAGCAGTTCCGCTTCGGCGCGATAGACCGGACAGCGCGCGAGCAGCACCACCGGCGCGTCGGCCAGCACTGCCGCAAGTTCGACGCTGTCCAGATCGAGCAGGTCGCCTGGCAATCCTTCGCTGCGGCAGATCTCGGCCAGATACGGACCGTACGTGCCGCCTCTGTTCAGGATCGGGAAGGACATGACTCCTCTTCCATATCTCGAAGATTCTTTCGAGATATCATCCATCGATCTCACCAAACCACAAGAGGATGGACCGAAATGGACCGTATTCGGATAGCCGTCGTCGGTCTCGGGCCGCGCGCCATCGGCACCTGGCTGCCGATGCTCACTGTGGTCCCCGGCTATGTCATCACCGCGATCCACGATCCGATCGCGGTCCGCACCCGCCGTGCGCTCGACGCCTTGCCGGCGTCCGTACGCGGCCACGACAGCTACGCAGCCGTGCTCGCCGATCCGGACGTGGACGCGGTCGCGCTGACCGTACGTTCCGAACACCAGGGTGCGATGGCCGCACAGGCTCTGGAGGCGGGAAAACACGTCCATGCCGAGGTGCCGGCGGCGCATTCCATCGAGGACTGCTGGCGGATCGTCCTCGCCGCCGAGCGTGCCGGCCGGGTCTACCAACTCGCCGAACAGACGCGCTACTGGTCCTTTGTGGACGATTGGCGGCGGATCGTCGCGGCCGGCGAGCTCGGTGACATTTCCCTTGCCGAAGCGCAGTATTTCCACTATCTGCCGGAGGGGATGTTCGCCGATCCGGTGACCGGCGACCCGGTCCATCCGAGCGCGGCGTCCGCCGACGCGCGCCGCACCTGGTCCCATCGGATGCCGCCGATCCATTATCTGCCGCACTCATTGAGCCCCATGCTCAAGGTGCTGGACGACCGGGTCACGGAGGTGGTGGCGATGAGCACTGCGCCAGTCAGCCGTGCGCATCCGGAGATCGCGCAGCCAGACCTGCAGACCGCGCTGATGAAAACCGCGCGCGGCGCGATTCTCCGGATGTCCACGAGTTTCGCGCAGCCGCATCCGGAAACCGGCTGGCATTGGTATCAGGTGATCGGCACCGGCGGCCGGCTGGAATGGCGGCGTACCGAGACCGACCAGCCGCGGCGGTGGACCGCCGGCACGCCGGCGCCGGTCGACCAGTCGTGGACGTACGAACGCGCCGACGCGCCGCCAGAGGCGTCCGGCAGTGGACACGGCGATGCCGACTACTACACGCACATCGCCTTTCGCGACAGCGTTTTCGGGGTGGCTGAGCCGGAAATGGACGTCTACCGGGCGATGGACACGGCCGCGCCGGCGATCCTGGCCGCCACTTCGATCGCGGCCGGTTCGCAGCCGCAGGCCGTGCCGGACTTCCGTCCCGGCAGTCCGGACCGACAGTCACCGGATGCTCTCAGGGTATCGGGGGTCCGGGATCGGTAACATCCCCAGCTCACCTACGCCCACAAGAGGACGCCACCCCCTGAGCCTCGCTCCTATGTTCGTTGCCGACACTTCGAAGCACGGACCTGGAGCACAGATAATGAGATTTCGAAAAGTCACGGCGGCGATGGCAGTCGCGTCGGTTTTCGTTGCCGGCCTGGTGGAATGGCAGCCACCGGCGGTGGCGAAGTCGGCGTGTCCACCGACCGCGAAACGCTGCGACGGACAGCTGATGGTGCCGACAAACTGGGCCGATCCGCGATCGCCGCGCATTCCGGTCGCGTACACCCTGGTGCCGCGGACCGATCAAAGCCGGCCGGCACTGACCACGGTCGTCGCCGACGGCGGCGGACCAGGACCGCTCGATCCCTCCTATGCCGAGCTCACCGGCGCGTTGCTCGGACCGCTCGCTGATCGCGTCGACGTGCTCATGGTCGAACCGCGCGGTTTCGGGAAATCCTCGCCGCTGACCTGTCGGGGGTTGGACGTGACGAAGCCGGCGACGATTACGTCATGCGCTCGGCAGCTCGGAAACCAGGCCGGTTTCTACAGCACCGACCAGCATGTCGCCGACATCGAGGCGGTCCGTCAGGTGGTCGGCGCGGGAAACGTGACGTTCGTCGGCAACTCGTACGGAACGCTGTTCGCGCAGGCGTACGCGTCCCGATATCCAGACGCGACGCGGGCGATGCTGCTCAACAGTGTTGTCGCCACCGGGACCGATGGCTATCAGCCGTCGGGATTTCGCAACCCGTACAGAATGGGGCTGTCCGCCTTGACGCAGGCCTGCGCCCGATCGTCGGCGTGCCGGACCACCTTCCGGAATCCGACCGCGCTTTGGGCCGCATTGGTGCAGCGCCTGCGTACGATCCGCGATCCGCGTCTTTCCGTGTCGTCGACGGCGGCTTTGGCGTCCGCGGTCTCCGTGCCGGACGCGAGCGAGAAGCTCGCCGCGGTCAGCGCGTATCTGCACGGCGACCGAGCTCCACTCTATCGGCTGGCCACGCGTGTCAAAGCGGCGCCGACGCTGGGAAACTCGCTATCGCCTGCGCTTTTTACCTACAACTGTGGTGACCCGCGTTTTCCGTACGATCGCAACGCCACGGCGGACCAGCGGATCAGGCAGCTCGACGCTTTCACCGCCAAGAACCGGATTTTCTGGCCGTACGCGCGCGCCGAGTCGACCGACCCGACCCTGCTCTGGACCCGGCTGTGCGCCTATTGGCCGACGCAACGGCAAAGCCCACCGGTTTCCGCCGGTCGACCCGACGTTCCCGTACTGGCGATGAGCGGCCAGTTCGACACCGTCACCGCACCTGCCGACGCGGCCACAGTCGCCTCGCGTTTTCCGCGTGGCCGAGCCGTCACGACGCCTTTCGGTGGCCACGGTCTGCTGCTGAGCATGACACCGGCCGGCGCCTGTCCGCAGTCGGTCCTGCGGGGCTTCCTCGCTGAGCCGGACGCCGGCATCGAGGTGCCTTGTACGGCCGAAAACTATCGGCTGCTTGGCGGTTTTCCCCGTGCTGCCAGCACGATCGTGGCGGCGTACCAAACCGCGCTCGACGCGATCGGTCCGCTCAACCCCAACGCGTCCCTGCCGGTTACCGCACGCGAACCCGGCCTGCGTGGAGGACATCGTGACCATGACGAGAAAACCGGCCAGCTGACCCTGACCGGATTCGGCTATCTCCCCGGCACCACGGTGGACGGCACGGTCAGGATCGATCCCTCGACCGGCATGGCGATCGCCGACCTGACGCTGAGGTCACAGCATGTTTCGCTTTCCTGGAAAGCATTTCAGGCCGAGGACCTGACGACCGTCACCGGCACCGTCGACGGACGTCCGTTCACCACCCGGATACCCGGTCACTGAACGGACGGGAGATAATCGTGGTCATGCATGCGGCGGCGGGTTTTCCGGACACCAGGTTGATCGTGATACGCGGCAACTCCGGATCAGGCAAGAGCACCATCGCCCGCCAGTTGCAGCTGCGCCACGGCCGCGGTTGCGCGCTCGTACAACAGGATTACCTCCGGCGGATCGTGCTCCGCGAGCGCGACCTCCCCGGCGGCGCCGCGCCGGCTCTCATCGAGACCACCGCGCGCTTCGCCCTCGACCATGGATATCACGCGATCGTCGAAGGCATCCTGCACAGCGACAAATACCGCGACATGCTCCTACGGCTCGGCCGCGACCACCGCGGCCGGACCGCCGTCTTCTATCTCGACGTGAGCTTCGCCGAAACCCTTCGCCGGCACCAAACGCGGCCGCAGGCGGCGGACTTCACCGCCGAGGAGATGCGCGAGTGGTACCAGCCGCGGGACCTGCTCGGTGCCGCCGGCGAGCACGTACTGCCGGAGGACACCTCGCTCGAAGACGCCATCGCCACCATCGCCGAGGTCAGCGGCCTGCCGCTGGAGGAACGCGACGACGACTTCCGTCCCCATCTCACCGCCTGAAGACCGCTGGGTTTCCGTTGTTTGCGGTTGGGCTGCCTCGCGCCAGCGCCAGCTGGAGCGCTAAATGTTCCGATTTGATGTCTTGTTAAACATGTATTACACCAACTGTCGGTTGTCAGCCTGGTGTTGACAGGTTCTGGGTGCCGACCACCTTGAGCAGCCGAAGCGCGTCGTACGAGCGGGTGCCTGGCGCGGCGGTGTAGAAGACGATCCACTGGTCCTGGACCGGATCGTGCAGGCCCTCGCAGTCCAGGTCGAGCCAGCCGACCAGCGGATGATGCAGTCGCTTGTGCGTCGAACGCCCGGTCTCGACGTCTCCGGCGTCCCAGCGAGCGCGGAAGTCGGGGCTCGCGGCGCGCAGCCGCGCGATCAGCCGGCGTACGCGGGCCGCGCGCGGATACCGGGCGGCGACGGCACGTAGGTCGGCCACCGACTCGCGCGCGAACCGCTCCGCGCCGTCCCCGTCGTGGCGGTCGCGCGCAGCCGGGTCGGTGAAGAAACGCCAGACCACGTTGCGGTCGTCGGCCGGGATCGCCGAGAAGTCCACCAGCAACGCCGCCGCCATGGCGTTCCAGGCCAGCACGTCGTACGCGGCGTCGCACACCAACGCCGGCGTGTCGTCGAGCCGGTCGAGCAGGTGCAGCACACCTGGCCGTACGGTCCGGGCCGGCTCCGGCGGCGGCGCCGGCACCTCGCCGGCCAGGTGGTGCAGGTGGCTCATCGCGTTGTCGGACAGCCGCAACGCGCGACCGAGCGCGGCCAGCATCTGCCGCGACGGCCGCGGTCCGCGGCCCTGTTCGAGCCGGATGTAGTAGTCGACCGACATGCCGGCCAGCTGAGCGACCTCCTGCCGCCGCAGTCCCGGCGTACGCCGCCGGTTTCCGGCCGCCAGGCCGACATCCGCCGGCTGCAGGCGCGCTCGGCTGCGGCGCAGGAACGCGGCCAGCTCGCTGCGGTCGAGATGTCCCATCCGTCCATCGTGCCTGCCCTGCCGACCGGTCACCATGGGACCGGCGATACCAGCCTCGCCGCTGCTCTCCCGGCCGTACGCTCCGCGGGTCAGCCTTGGCGGCATGACCTCCACTGCAGAGCGTGACATCATCCTGATCACCGGCGCCAACAAAGGAATCGGCTTCGCCACCGCGCAGGTGCTGGCGCGAGCCGGACACGTCGTCCTGCTCGGCGCGCGAGACGACGAACGCGGACAGGCGGCAGCGGCGGCCTTGGGGCGAGAGGGTTTGGACGCGCGGTTCGTACGCCTCGACGTGACCGCACCGACGACGATCCAGGCGGCCGCGCAGCTGATCGAGTCCACCCACGGCCGGCTCGACGTGCTGGTCAACAACGCGGGGATCAGCCGCGACCGGCCGTACGGACCGACCGACCTGCCGATCGACAACCTGCGAGAGATCTACGAGACCAACGTCTTCGGCGTCGTCGCGGTCACCAACGCGATGCTTCCGCTGCTGCGTCGATCGCGGAACCCTCGCGTCGGCAACGTGTCCAGCGGGTTGGGGACGTTCGCGTTTCTCACCGACCAGGGCGCACCGCACGCGTCCTTCGCCAACCTGCTCGGCTACAACTCGTCCAAGGCGGCCCTCAACGCGGTCACGGTCATCTACGCCAACACACTGCGGGCGGCCGGCGTACGGGTCAACGCTCTGTCACCAGGCTATTGCGCGACCGATCTGAACGAGCACACCGGGGAGCTGCCGGCCGAGCGCGGCGGCGAGTTCATCGCGAGCCAGGTCATGACACCGGCCGGCGGACCCACCGGCGTGTTCCTGCGCGAAGGCGGCGGCACGTACGACTGGTGATCGCGGCGCAGATCACGTTTGACCCGCGGTGACAGTGGGCATGAGGGCTTCTGGATGGCCACGGGGGGTGCACTCGTGGTCGGATGGATGACACCTGACCCGCTTCGAAGGCCGCCGGGAGGCCGTACGGAGGTGTGCATGCGCGAGGAGGGACTGGAGAGTCTGGTCGTCGGCGACGTGCTCCGGCGACGTGCGACGACACACCGTCGCGAGGTGTTCCTCAAGTTCCACGACGGCGAGCTCAGCTACGCCGAGGTCGACGCGATGACCGACCGGGTGGCCAACGGTCTGGCCGCGCACGGCGTCGGCACCGGTCAGCACGTCGCGGTCATGCTGCCCAACAGCACCGACTTCCTGTTCACGATCTTCGCGTTGTCCCGGCTCGGCGCCGTCGCCGTGCCGGTGAACACCGCGCACCGAGGCGAGATGCTGGCACACGTACTGGCCAGCTCCGACTCCTCCACGCTGGTCGTCGACGCCGCGTACGCCGAGCGCGTCACGCCGCTCACGCACCGCCTGCCTGGCCTCGGCCGGGTGATCGTACGCGGTGACCTCGATCGTCCGGTCGGCAAGCCGACGCTGCCGTTCTCCGAGCTGCTCGCGCACGGCGCCGAGCCGGTACGCCGGGCTGTGGCGTTCTCCGACCTGCAGGCGATCATGTACACATCCGGCACGACCGGTCCCTCCAAAGGCGCGATGTGCTCGCACGCGCTCGCGTTGACCTGCGCGATCGACTCACTCGACTATCTCGACCGGTGGGGCAAGACGATCTACTGTCCGCTGCCGCTGTTCCACGCGGCCGGCCTGTGGGACGGCGTCTTCTCGGCGATGCTCGGCGGCGGCGCGATCGCGGTGGCCGACCGGTTCCACGCGTCGCGGTTCTGGGACGACGTACGCGCGTTCGACGCGAAGGTCTGCATGAGCGTGTTCTCGATGATCCCGATCCTGTTGAACAGACCGGAAACCCCGCTGGACAAACAGCATCCGCTCGAGACGTTCTACATGGGGAAGTCGGTCCTGGACGCGCCGCTGACGGAGCGGTTCGGCGTACGGTCGGCGGAGACGTACACCAGCACCGAGGCCGGCATCGTCACGGGCAGTCCGTACGGCGAATGGCGGCTCGGGTCGTGCGGCACGCCAAACGAGCGGCGCTTTGAGGTCGGCGTGGTGGACGAGCAGGACCGCCTGCTCGGTCCGGGCGAGCCGGGCGAGATCGTCGTACGTCCCAAGCAGCCGTTCGTGATCACCACCGGTTACTACGGCGCTCCGGAGGCGACCGCGGAGGCGTTCCGCAACCTCTGGTATCACACCGGCGACCGCGGCTATCGGGACGAGGACGGCTACTACTTCTTCCTCGACCGGATGAAGGACGCGATCCGGCGCCGCGGCGAGAACATCTCCGCCTTCGACGTGGAGTGCGAGGTCAACCTGCATCCGGACGTGATCGAGTGCGCGGCGACCGGCGTGCCGTCGGAACTGGAGGACGAGGACGTCAAGCTGACCGTCGTCCTGCGACCGGGGACCACGCTGGAGCACGAGGACCTGGTCGCCTTCTGCGAGGAGCGGCTGCCGCGGTTCATGGTGCCGAGGTACGTCGAGTTCGTGGACGCGTTGCCGAGGACGGCGACGGACAAGGTCGCCAAATACAAGCTGAAGGAGCGCGGTGACCACGGCCTCACCGCGTCGACCTGGGATCGCGACGCGGCGCAGGGCGCGGAGAGGACGGCATGAACTGGGAGGACTCGCCACGGGAGGCGGAGTTCCGGCAGGAGGTGCGCGCGTTCATCGGTGACCACTTCCCCGCCGGTTATCTCCCCGACCACGAGGACGAGCACTCGATGGAGCCGGAGGACGTCTGGGGCTACAACTGGCCGGTCGACCGGGTTTGCGACGATCCGGCGCGCCGCGACGGCGCGCGGCAGTGGGCAAAAGCGTTGGCGGACAAGGGATGGATCGCGCCGCACTGGCCGCGGGAGTACGGCGGCGCCGGCCTGTCCCCGCTGCTTGAATTCGTACTGCAGGAAGAAATGATGCGCGCGCGGGTGCCGACCGTGAACGGCATCGGCGCCTTCCTGCTCGGACCGACGCTGCTGGCGCACGGCACCGACGAGCAGAAAGCCGAGCATCTGCCGAGGATCGCGCGCGGCGAGGCGACCTGGGCCCAGGGATTTTCCGAGCCTGGCGCCGGATCCGACCTCGCAAGCCTGCGTACGCGCGCGGTTGCCGACGGCGACCATTACGTGGTGAGCGGCCAGAAGGTCTGGACCTCGCTGGGGCAGTATGCCGACTGGCTCTTTCTGCTCGTCCGCACCGACCCGGACGCGAAGAAGCACCGAGGCATCACCTTTCTGTTGCTGGACGCGAAAACACCGGGTGTGACCGTACGGCCGATCACCGACATCCGCGGCGCGGCACCGTTTGCCGAGATTTTCCTCGACGACGTACGCGTGCCGATGGCCAACCGCGTCGGCGCGGAGAACAAAGGTTGGTACGTGGCGATGGACGCGCTTTCGTTTGAGCGCGCGGGAATCGGCGCGTGCGTGAAGATGGAGCAGGCGCTCGCTGATTTGGTGACATATCTGCGATCCGCGGAAGGCCAGCGGTTCGTACGCGCCGACCGTGGCGCGCTGCGGCACGAGATCGCCCGTCGCTATGCCGAGATCCGGGTCGCGTACAACTTGGCCAGATACACGGTTTCCGTGCAGGCGGCCGGTGGTGTCCCCGGCTACGAGGCTTCGGTGAACCAGCTGTACGGCGCCGAGTTGTTGCAGCGGCTGGCGCGCACCGGTGCGTCCGCCTTCGGCCAGTTTTCGCTGCTGCGGCAACGCAAAGACGCGCCGTTGCACGCCACGTACGCACATCTGCGCGCGGACGCCGTCGCGGCCACGTTCCTTGGTGGCACGACGGAAATCCAACGCAACGTGATCGCCACCCGTGGCCTTGGTCTTCCGAGGGAATAGGAGAGACATGAGCGAGACCCTTGACGTACAGGTGAAAGACCGGGTTGCCTGGCTGACGCTGAACCGGCCGGACAAGCTGAACGCGCTGACTCCCGGCACCATGCGGGAGCTGCGGCAGGCGTTCACCGAGATCGACGACGACGAGGACATCTGCGTAGCGGTGCTCAAAGGCGCCGGCGAGCGGGCCTTCTGCGCCGGCATGGATCTGGACTGGTCGGAGGGGCTGACCAAGAAGGACCGGATCGAGCAGGGCCGCCTCGGCGAGAAGACGTTCGCGATGATGGCGCGGATGTCCGTGCCGGTTTTCGCCGCGGTGCACGGATACGCCGTCGGCGGCGGCCTTGAGCTGGCCCTCGGCGCCGACTTCATTGTCGCGCACGAAAACGCGAAGATGGGGTTGGTGGAGATCACCCTCTCCGCGCGTCCGCCTTACCAGCCGAAGTTCATGGACGGCAAGGAGGATCCGGACCAGCCGGAGTTTGGCGGGTCGGCGCCGGGCTGGGGCGGGGTCAAGCGGCTGCCGCAGCGGATCGGCAAGGCACGCGCCATGGAGATGCTGTTCACCGGCGTACGACTCGACGCGGCACGCGCGCTGCAGTTTGGCCTGGTCAACGACGTTTATGCCGCCGACGAGTTCGACGCTCGCGTCGAGGAGCTGGCCAACCGGATCGCCGCGATGAACCGTTACAACCTGCGGCTGGTCAAGGAGCTCGTGCAGAGCGGCTACGACTGGATCGAACCCCACCCGTCCTGAGCTGAAGGAGTCAGCAGATGCGGATCTACCGGATCGACCACGTCGCACAGCTGACCGCCGATCTGGACGGTCAGGTTTCCTTGCTGCGCAACGTCTTCGGGTTTCGCCCGACGCGTGGCTGGGACAATCCCGAGCAGGGCGTCAAAGGCGTACGGCTGGCCGTGCCCGGCAGCTGGGGCCAGGACTGGGTCGTGATCTCGCCGTCCGGCGCGGACTCGCCTTTGCAGTCCACATTGGACCAGCAGAAGGGCCGGCCGGGTTTCCACCACGTCGGCGCCGAGGTCCCGGACCTGGACGCCGCGCGCGCCGAGCTGGACAAGCGCGGACTGTCCTATGTGGACTCCGGGCACGGCTGGATCGAGGCGTCGCTGACCCCGCCGGACCACGGTCCCGGCGTACGGTTTCGGCTGCGTGGCACCGGAAGCCTGGCGCTGGCCGGCGACGAGAACGCCGAGCCGGTCGCCGAGTCCACTGTGGACGGTCCGGCGGTCGGGATCGTCACCATGGACCACATCTGCCAGGCCTACCCCGACCGCGAGGCGCTCGCGCAGTGGTATGCGGACCTGGCCGGCTTCCTGCCGATCTGGAAGACGCCGATCGACGAGCTGCCGGACATGGCGGACCTGGTGCTGAACATTCCCGGATCCTCGGTGTGCTGGGAGATCATCATGCCCCGGGGCGAGGACTCGTTCATCGACCGTTTCCTGGCCAAGAACGGGACGTCCGTGCACCACGTGACGTTCCAGGTGGCCGACTGGGACGCGGCGCGCGCCGCGCTGGCGCAGCATGGCATCGAGCCGTTCGACGATGAGGAAGGCGTCACAGACGGCGCTGCCTGGAAACACACGTTCGTACACCCGAAGCAGACCGGTGGCGTGCTCATTCAGCTGTTCTGGGAGGAAAAACCCGGCGTGTGGGTCCGCTCCGACAAGATCCCGGTGGACGCGTAGTGGACCTCACGCTGACCGAGGACCAGCAGCTCGTCCAGGCCACCGCACGAGACTTCCTGGCCAGGCGCTCCGGCGCCGGCGGATCCGAGCTGTGGAAGGAAATCGTCGAGCTCGGCTGGACCGGACTGGCCGTCCCGGAGGCATACGGCGGCGTCGGCTCGGACCTTCTCGACGTGTGCCTGGTCGCTGAAGAGCTCGGCAGGGCCGGGGTCGCGACACCGTTCGCGCCGACCGTCGCCGGTGCGTCGACCATCGCCGCCTTTGGCACGGAGCAACAGAAACAGCAGTGGCTGCCAGCGGTCGCCGACGGCCGGACGATCGCGTACGCTGTCGGATCAGACCTCGTCGCGACACCCGACCATGCCATCGACGGCCGCGTGCCGTTCGTACCGTTCGCTCAGGAGGCCGCCGATCTGCTGGTGATCACCGGCGCGTCGGCCGCGCTCGTCGACGGCGACACGCCGGGGATCACCTTCGAACGCCTCGACGTGGTCGGCAACGAGCCGGTCCACGCGGTGACCTTCGGCGCGGTTTCCGTTGGACAGCAGCGATTCCTGTCAGGGCGGTCCACAGTGGACACCGCGATGGCGTATGCCACGGTGCTCACCTGCGCGGAGATGGTCGGCGGCGCGCAGGCCGTGTTGGATCTGACCGTGGAATATGCCGGACAGCGCCGCCAGTTCGGCCGGCCGATCGGCGCTTTCCAGGCCGTGCAACATCACTGCGCCAACATGGCGATCGATCTGCTCGGCGCCCGCTTCGCCGCGTACGAGGCCGCGTGGCGGCTCGGCACCGGGTCCGACGCCACCATCGAGGTCAGCACCGCGAAGGCCGTCGTCAGCGACGCGTACGAGCGGATCTGCGCGCTCGGCCACCAGGTGCACGGCGCCATCGGGTTCACCGCCGAACACAATCTGCACCGCTATCTCGGCCACGCCACCGCCGCCGCACTCAGCTTCGGCGACGCCGACTTCCATCTCGACCGCCTCGCCACGCACCTCGGCCTGTAGGTCCACGGCTCCCCTGTGACTCAGATCACCGAGATCCTGCGCGGCCGGTGGACAACGACAAAGTGTGGGCATGACGATGCGGACGATGCGGACACGGCTTCGCTCTGGTGAGCCGGCGGCGTTCAGAGAGCTGTTCGACGCATACGCCAAGGTCGTGTACGACCACGCCTTTCGGTTGGTCGGCAGCTGGTCGACCACCGAGGACGCGGTTTCGCTGACGTTCCTGGAGGCCTGGCGGCTGCGTGAGCGGATCGACAGCAGCGTCGACGCGTCGTTGCAGCCGTGGCTGTTGGGGATTGCCACCAACGTCTGCCGCAACGTACGTCGCGTCGCGCGGCGATATGACGGTGCGCTGGCGCGGCTGCCGGCCGGTGGCGTGGTGCCGGATCCGGCGGACGAGGTGGTGACTCGGCTCGACGGCGCGGAGCAGGTCGCGCGCGGTGAGCACCGCGCGTTCCCGGCTTTCCCGCAGGAGATTCCCGGGGACCGACACCGAGCAATCCGGGAGTCGATGATGACCAACATTCAGTACGGTCAGCCAAACCGCACCGCAGGAGGCTTGTCGCCGGCCTGGTCGCCGGCGTGGCGGTCACCGCCGCGGCCACGGTCACCGCCGTGGTGCTGACCATTCCGCACGAGGCCGAGCCGGCACAGGGTGGCTCGACCTCTACCGCACCATCAGCCCCGAAACCGCCCGCCGCTTGGCCTGCGACGCCGACATCATTCCGGTCATCCTCAACTCCGAAGGCGTACCGCTGGACGTGGGCCGCAAGGAGCGCCTCGCCGGTCCAGAGTTGCGGAAAGCGTTGATCGCCCGCGACAAAGGCTGCACCCGGCCCGGATGCACCCGCCCAGTCCGGCACACCAGAGCGCACCACATTGCAATGCCACTAAGTTAAGTTGGCCACCTGATGCTGAGTATTGCCAGCATGAGGCTCATTGCTTGGTTGGCGTGTCGAGCGCTGGTGCGGTTCGACTTACCGATCGCATCTCCTTGGGTGCCGAACGCACCCTCGCCATGGCCGCAGACGTCAGGCGCGACCTGGGGACGGCGGCACGGAAACCTATCGATTCTTGAAGAGGCGGGCACACCTGCCGCGTTTTGGAGTATCGAATCCCGAACCGTGCGAGAAAGACGACAACTTCCGCGTCACATCGATTTTCGACTACGAGGACGCACCGGCACTAGTGGTGCGTGTTTGAAGTTGTTTTACGGGCAGCCTTCACCAGGATTTGGTCGGTGGTTTCGTCCACATGAACGCTCGGCTCGAGGTGCAGCTCGCGGCCTTCTCATCAACGCAGAGCACGATCGCCTTCCGCGGCGGCTCGCTGCGCCAACCCCGCCGGCGCGGTCGACGGCCGCGTCAACGACACCAACTTCTCTCGATCACCATCACGCGATCCCAGCGGAGCAATTCGAATACGGAGCTGTCTCAAATCCGCACCGTCAAGTCACTTCAGCCTCGACGAAATCGACACCCACCAAACCGGTGCACACGAGTCCTATGCTCGAAGCCGCCAGAGATTCGCCGCCAGATCACCGGGCACACAGAGCTTGTTCCTCGCCTCAGCCACGGGTGCCTTTTCGCTGTGTCGAAAACAGCTGGCCATGCCACTGACCGAAGTCGGATCATGACGGCCCGGCGACCGCCCGGGCGAAGACAGCGGTCAAACCATCGATCCGTGGTGATCTGAGGAGGACCTATGCGCAACGGAATGTACGCCGCCGTCGGACTGATCGCCGGCCTGTTGTTCGCCGTATTCGCGATCTCTGACTTCGGTGGCGGTCACTCCGACGCTGGCTGGCGCGATGTCGTGTGGATGTGCATCGGCTTCGCCGCGGGTGGCTTCCTGCTCTACCGCGCGCTCAGGGCCAGGCGTTCGACCTCCGGCCGCTGACGGACTCGACGGCGTACGAGTCCCCAACCTGACGAGGACAGCGGAGAACGTCCTGCTCTCGTGCCGTGGCAACGAGGTCGGGCCGTCTCGCCCGGGGTGGGAAATCGTCAATTCTGACGAGGTGCCTGGCGGCGGTGCCGTGGCAGCCTGTGGCAAGCAAGACGGTGAGGTCAACTGAGAGGACTGAGACCGAGATGGCCAGGGTTGTCATTCAAGCGGTCGTGTCGGTGGACGGCTACATCGCCTACCCCGACGACAGCGTCGGACCGCTGTTCGACTGGTATTTCAACGGCGACAGCGTGTTGTCCGCCGGAAAGAGCGGTTGGACGTTCAACGTCTCGAAGACGTCGTCCGCATTCGTGCAGCCGTTCTGGGACGCGGTCAAGGTCGTGGTGATCGGCCGGCACCTGTTCGACACCACCAACGGCTGGGACGGCAAGCCGGCATCCGCCGACGAGCTGGTCGTCGTCACCCACCGGCCGCTGCCCGAGCAATGGCTCGCCGACCACCCCGACGCGCCGTTCCACACCGCCGACTCGGTCGAGGCGGGTGTCGCGCTCGCCAAGCGGCTCGCCGGCGACGGCCTGGTCTGCGTGACCGCCGGTGACGTCGGCGGACAGGCGTTCTCGGCGGGGTTGCTCGACGAGGTCGCCATGGATGTCGTGCCGGTGGTCCTGGGCGAAGGCGTACGTTTCTTCGGCAGCCACACTGGCACGGTGTTGCTGGACGATCCCGATCAGGTGGTGCAAGGCGACCGTGTCCTGCATCTGCACTACACGGTCAGACACTGATCTCACCAGCCGAATCGTCCAGAAACAGGAGAAAACATGAGTACGACCGTGACCGACGAACAGGTCCAGGCGCTGGCCGCGACCGCGAAATCCTTCAGCCTGGCACTGCTTCATTGGAGCCCGGGTCGGACCATGGACGGCGCCGACGAGATCGAACGCCAACACCAGCGCCGCATGGTGTCTCTGCGCGCTGACGGAGTGATCGCCGTCCTGTGCCCGGTCGCCTCCGACACAGTGGCCGGCGTCGCGATCATGACCGTGCCAGCCGAGCAGGCCGCCCAGATCATGGCCGCCGACCCGTGCGTACAGGCCGGGATGATGCACTGCGACGTGCACCCCTGCCACGGCTTCCCCGGCGACGGTCTCCCGGCGTGAACCATGGACGGTGACGTCTTCGGTCCGGAGTCGGCTGGGTACGAGGCGGTCCGCCGGCCGGTCAACCCCACCTTCTGGCACGTACGGCCGCGACTGGTGGTCCGCTGCCGCTCGGTCTCGGACGTCGTGGAGGCCATCGCGTACGCGCGAGCCGCCGGTGTCCGGATCGTCCCTCGCGGCGGCGGCCACTGTTTCGCCGGCCGCTCGTCGACGGACGGGATCGTGCTGGACATGTCCGGCCTCGACCGGATCAGCGTGGCCGGCGACGGTGTCGCGACGGTCGGCGCCGGCGCGAATCTCGGCCAGGTGTACGCCGCGCTGCACGCTCACGGCCGGACACTGCCGGCCGGCTGTGGCGCGACCGTCGGCATCGCCGGGCTCACGCTCGGCGGCGGGCTCGGTCTGCTCGGACGCAAGCACGGCCTGACCTGCGACCGCCTCGTCGGCGCTCGGGTCGTAGTCGCCGACGGCAGCGTCCTCGACTGCGACCGCGACCGCGACCGCGATCCGGAGCTGTTCTGGGGCCTTCGTGGTGCCGGCGGTGGCCAGTTTGGCGTGGTCACGTCGCTGCGCTTGGACACCGTGCCGGAGCCGACGACCACCAGGATCCAGGCGAGCTGGCCAGCGACCGAGCAGCTGGTCTCGGCCTGGCAGGCCTGGGCTCCGGACGCGCCGGACGACCTCACCGTCAACCTGTCGTTGGTGGCCGAGCCCGGCGCCGCCGTCCAGGCCACGGTTTTCGGCGCCGCCACGCTGGCGGAGGCGCCGACCCGTGCCCTCCTGCGTGAGCTCGCCGGTCAGGCCGGAGTGCCGGCCAGCTTCGACCTGCGCGCTGGGCTGCCTTTCCACCAGCTGAAGAACAGCCTCGCCGACCCCCGAGTGCGGCTCGTACGGTCAAGGTCCGAGCTGTTCTCGCGGCCGATGGCCGGTGCCACCGTCGCATCGCTGCTGAGCCGCCTCGCGACGACCAGCGGTCGACGGGAGATCGCCTTCACCGCGCTCGGCGGCAGCTACAACCGGGTCGCCGAGGACGCCACCGCCTACGCACACCGAGGCGAGCGATTCATGGTCGAACACATCGCCGAGCCGGCAGACCCCTGGGTCGACGAGTCGTGGACGACCGCTCACGCCGACGGGTCAGGCCGCGTCTACCCCAACTTTCCTGATCCGGCCCTGGAAAACGCGACCACCGCATATCACGCCGGCAACCTCCGCCGGCTGACCGCGATCAAGAAGGCGTACGACCCGCACCAGTTCTTCGATTTCCCGCAAGCGATCCAAGGACAGACATAGTTGGCGTGGTAGGAAGCTCTGGTGAGTTTCTTCGATGTGTCGCTGGACGACGAACGCACCCAGCTCGAGGCGCTCGTCGAGGACTACCGGACCGCGATGGAGGCGAACCTCGGCGGCCTCACCGACGAGCAGGCCCGCCGCCGGCTCGTCCCGTCGGCCACCACGCTGCTCGGGCTGCTCAAGCACGTCACCTGGATGCAGCGGGTGTGGTTCGAGGAATGTGTCCGCGGCGCCGACCGGCGTGAGCTTGGCCTGGCACGGAGCCCGGAAGAGTCGTTCCGGCTCACCGACGAGGACACCATCGCATCCGTCACGGCGGCCCACCGGGCGGCGTGCGCGACGGCCAGAGCGGTGGTCGCCGAGCTGCCGTTGGACACCGTGGTGACCGGCCATCGCGCCGGACCTCGTACGCTGCGCTGGGTCTGGTTGCAGGTCCTTCGCGAGCTGGCGCATCACTGCGGGCACGCCGACATCCTGCGCGAACAGGTCATGTCCGGCTGACGAGAGCGCCGAGCGCGGGCCACGGCGGGCCCTGGCGGAGCAGGGACAGGATGTCGCGGCCGTGCTGGTGTCCATCGGGGAATTCGTCTCCGATGTCCCAGCGCCAGGCCGCGACCATCGCCAGCACGAGTCGCCGGCACTGCGTGAGCAGACCCTGGTCGAGGTCTGGATAGCGTGCGCTGACCTCCTCTGGCGTGTGCGCGACATCGAACTCGACGGGCCCGCGGCAGCACGTTTCGAAGTCGATGAACAGCGGACCGTTTCGGGTGCTGAGGAGATTGCCGGGATGTGGCTCGCCGTGCAGCAGCTGTTCGACGGCGCCGCGGCCGTTGATCCGGTCACGAGCGTCGCGCAGCGTAGTGAGCAGGAGATGTCGGTCGGAGTCAGGAAGCGCCGGGCTGTTTTCTCGGTGCGTGACCAGCCGTTCAGCCTCGGCGACGCGGTCCAGGAAGTGCGGGGTCGCGAGCTGTACGCGTCGCATGCCGACGTGCAGGCGGTGGAGCACGTCCGCGTACGCGCCTGGTGAGTCCGGCTCAGGCGCCACGACGTCGTACCAGGTCCACAACGTCACCGCGAAGCCGTCGCGTTCGTGGACCCGCGGCTCGACCCGCGGCTCCAATGCCGCGACGGGGCTGCCGGTTTCGGCCAGTCGCAAAGCCAGCTCGACCTCAAGCCCAGCCACCTCCTGCCCCACCACGGCTACTCGCGCGAAGACATCACACGGCAGCAGGCGCAGAGCGAGCTTGTTGGAATTGTGCACCACGACTATGTCGTCGACGCGCAGACTCAGCTCTCTGGCCAGTGCCGCCGCCGCTGCTGTCGCACGCGAAACGGACTCCGCGTCCACAATATGGATCCCCTAATCCTCTTCGTATTTGCCGGAAAGGTAGTTGTCCACGGCGAGTGCTCCCGGACCGGCCCACAGCAGGTAGACCATGCCGGCCAGGATACCGATGGTGAGTGGTGCGACCGCAGGCCAGAACAGCAGGTTGGCGATGGTCGCGCCGACCATGACGATGGCAAGCCCGAGCGCTGCCGGCCGGGTGAGGACACCCAGCAGGAGCGCGACCGCGGCGAGGAGCTCCAGGATTGCGAGGGCAAGCGGCAGCAGCGGTGTCTCCGGATAGCCAAACCGTGCGAGTCCCAGCGCGGCGGTGTGCAGATCCGCGAGCTTGGCGAGCGCGGCCGGAACCATGATCAGGACGGTGGCGAGCCGCAGCCCCGTGGCGATGACCGATGCTCGCCCGGTGAGGCGGTTGCGGAGCAGCGTTCGCGTCATTACATGCATGATCGTGTCCTCTCGTGACGTCGTACGGCGTGAGTCATCCACCTGGGACGTCGAAGCCGCGCCAGTTCATCGGACACAAAATCCACGTTCGGTCGATGTCCGGTTGGCCGGGGCGGCTCCGTCGTCATGTATGTGGCGCTACGGTGGCGCCAGCGAGAGGAGCGGATCCGATGAAATACATCATCATGCTGTTTGGTTCACAGCGGGATTACGACATGTTGACCGGAAAGGCCGGCGATGGCGTTGCCTGGTCGGCGGAGGATGTCGCCGCGCTGCACGAGTTCATGGGGAAATGGAACAACGAGCTGGTCGAGTCAGGGGAGTTCGTCGACGGCCGCGGCCTGAGCGCGCCGGTGCATGCCCGGCGTGTCAGTCTCCGCGAGGGAGCGCCGGTGGTGACCGACGGCCCATACGCGGAAACCGAGGAAGTGCTCGCCGGATACACGATCGTGGAGACCGACAGCTTCGACCGCGCGACCGAGATCGCCGCGCGCCTGGCGCGGACGCCGCATCCGGCCGGCACGGCGCTGCAGCACGAGTGGTATGTGGACGTACGTCCGCTGGATGGGCCGCCAGAGCCGGAAATCTGATCGGACCGAGGCTCCCGTCGATGTCACCGAGAAATCCCACCGAGGACCTGCTGCGTACGCTCGCGCCGCAGGTCCTCGGCGCGCTCGTGCGCCGCTATGGACACTTCGATCTCGCCGAGGAGGCGGTGCAGGAAGCACTCCTGGCCGCCGCCACCAGATGGCCGTCCGACGGCGTACCCGACAGTCCGCGGAGTTGGCTGATCACGGTGGCGTCCCGTCAGTTGACCGATCTGCTGAGGAGCGAGCAGGCTCGCCGGCGGCGCGAGGACCGAGTCGCGAGGTGGACACCGCCGGAGCAGTGGTTGTCACCGCCGGCCGACCGTACGGCGCGTGAGTCGGACGACACGCTCGTCCTTCTGTTTCTCTGTTGCCACCCGTCATTGTCGCCGGCATCGCAGATCGCGCTCACGCTGCGAGCGGTCGCCGGACTGGACACACGCCAGATCGCGCGCGCTTTCCTGGTCCCGGAAGCGACCATGACCAGGCGGATCAGCCGGGCCAAACAGAGCATCAGGGCCAGTGGCATCCCGTTCCGGCCGCCGACACCCGACGAGCGCGGCGAGCGGCTCTCCTCGGTCCTGCACGTGCTCTACCTGATTTTCACCGAGGGATATCGCGAGCTGTCCGACCCCGCGGACCGTACGGATCTGGTGGCTGAGGCGATCCGGCTGACTCGCCTGGTTCACCGCCTGCTGCCCGAGGACGCCGAGGTGGCCGGGCTGCTCGCGCTGATGCTGCTCACCGACGCGCGCCGCCCGGCCCGCGTCGGACCAGACGGGACGCTGATCCCGATGGCCGACCAGGACCGCGGTCTCTGGCGGCCCGACCAGATCGCCGAAGGCACCGCGCTGCTGGAGGCGACGCTGCCGCGAGGTGATGTCGGGCCGTACCAGATCCAGGCCGCGATCGCCGCGCTCCATGACCAGGCGCCGGCCGCCGAGAAGACCGACTGGGCCCAGATTGCGGCCCTCTACGAGGTCCTGATGCGTCTCTCCGACAACCCGGTGGTCAGACTCAACCATGCTGTCGCGATGGCGATGTCACGTGGCGCGGAGGCGGGGATCGAGTTGTTGGACCGGCTCGAGCTCGACCAGCGACTGACCGATGACCACCGGCTTTACGCCGCTCGCGCACACCTGGCCGAGATGACCGGAGACCATGCGAGAGCGCGAGAGCTTTACGAAGTTGCCGCACGACGTACGACGAGCCTGGCCCACCAACGTCACCTCCGCTCCCGTGCCGCACGGCTGCCTGGATGATCTTCAGTCGGTGGCCGGGAAACGAGCGGCGTACGTCCAGAAGTCGGTCAGCCAGCTGGGTGTCGCGTCGGGGCTGACGGCGCCGCGCTGGGTGAGCAGCACGGCGGTCGTCCCGGTCGACGGGATGACGTGGGCGCAGGTGCCGGTGCCGCCGACCCAGCCATAGCGGCCGGGGATCCGCCATGGTTCGGCGGCGTCGACGTCGACCGAGCCGCCGAAGCCCCACCCCTGCCCGTCCAGGAACAACCTGCCGCCTTCCCGTTGACCGGCGCTGAGGTGGTCGGTCGTCAGTTGGCGTACGGACTCCGCGGACAGCAACCGCTCGCCACCGGCCACCAGCATCCTGGTGAAGGCGGCCCAGTCGGTCGCGGTCGACACGAGCCCGCCGTGGCCGAGCGGGAACGCCGGCGGAGTGCTCCACTGGCCGTCGGGGCCGTCGGCCAGCCGCGGGCGACCGGTGGCGTCGGGCTGGTAGTAGCTGGTCATCCGGTCGCGTTTGGTCGCGGGCACGTGGAAGCCGGTGTCGGCCATGGCCAGCGGCTCGAACAGCCGCTCCGCCAGAAAGTCCGCCAGCGACTGACCGGTGACCCGGGAGATCAGCACACCTTGCAGCGTCGAGCAGGTGTCGTACAGCCACGCCTCGCCGGGCTGGTGGAGCGCCGGGACACCGGCCAACTCGGCCATCCACTCGTCCGCCGTAGGGTAGGTCCGCGGTTGCCGGCCGTCCCGCTGGACGGGGAACAAGGCCTGCACGGCTGGATAGGTGAAGTCCGACGGCCACCCGTAGCCGGCCCGTGAGGTCAGCAGGTCGTCGACGGTGATCGCGCGGCGAGCAGGCACAACGTCGTCGATCGGGCTCTGTGGCGTGCGTACGACGCGCGGCCGCGCGATTTCCGGCAGCCAGGCTTCGACGGTGTCCTCCAGCGTGAGCCGGCCGTCCTCGACGAGCATCATGACCGCGGCCGCCACGACCGTCTTGGTGATCGAGGCGACCCGGAAGATCGAGTCCGGCCGCATCGGCGCGCTGCCGTCGACGTCGACCGATCCCACCGCCGCCACCTCAGTCCGGTCGCCGCGTGCCACCAGGGCCACCGCTCCGGGAAACGCCTGCTCGGCGACGTACCGGTCCAGCAACTTCTCAAGCCCGTTCAAATGTCCCGCTCCATCTGTCGTCACGCTCAGCTGTGGTCGCTGCGAGATAGTCGTCGCCGACGTTGGTTCCTTGACATCGCCGCAGACCCAGCGCGCGGGAAAGTCGAATCCGGCAGGGCGTCGAGTGTGCGCAAATCCCGGTAAAATCGGCCTTGCGCGGGATTTGCCCACACTCGATGTGCCGAAACGACAAGCGACCCTATTTTTGGTACGACCTGACGTAGCCAGGGCTGGGAGCGCCGATTCCGGTGGCGTCGTCGTAGCCTGAAACAGCGTGCAGCGGGCCGTCCGAGCCGAAACTGGACAGGGTGACGCGCGTCGGGCTGGTCGGGTCCTGTGGGTTGGTGTAGTTGTTGACGACCGCGGCGAAGTGATAGTTCGGGCCGAATGGTGTGTCGGTGATGTCGTCGAAGGCCGGCGTCGCGTGCCTGGCGTAGAGCTGCGGATTGGCAAACCCGAGTGGGTGGCCGCCGCCGGCTTGCTGCGCGAGCGCCTGGATGGCCACGAACAGCGGACATGCCAGGCTGGTTCCGCCCATCCGGTTTTCGAAGTACTTGGCGGTGCCGTCGACGAATCGCTGGGTTTGCCCGATGAGAAGCCCGGTGTGGTTGTCCCCGTCGGCCGACACGTCGGGCACCACTCGCATCGGCGTGGCGGCGGTCTGTCCGTTGGGCAGAGCCCGTGCCAGGGCCGCCGGCACCGTTGCCTGCTGGTAGGCGGGCTGGCCGTACAACGTGCTGACCCCTCCGCCGCTGCCCGCGTCGAAACTGGCCGGATATCCCGTGCCCGGCGCCGGGGTCCAGCCCTGATGGTCCGCGGTCAGTGAGGAGAAGTTGGTCCCCCAACTCGTCTGCCACAACGGCCGGCCGGTCGGCCCGAGAGCGGTGGTGGTGCCCCCGACGGCCGTCACGAACGGATCGCTCGCCGGAAAGCTCGCGCCCTGGGTGCCGCCGTTGCCGTCACAGGCATTGTTCAGGTAGCCGCAGTCACCGGTGGCGAAATAGACCCCGATTCCCTCGGCGGCCGCCTGTTTGAAGACGGCCTCGTAGGCCGTCCGGTCCGGTGCCGGTTCGGCGGACTCCAGGCCGTTGGTCCAGGAGTTGCTGATCAGGTCAGCCAGATGACCGTCGACGATCCGGCTCAACGCGTCCCGCAGGTCCTCGTCCGAGCAGGACGCCGCCGACACGTACTGGATCTTGGCAGCCGGCGCCAGGTCGTGCACGATGTCGACGTCCAGCGTTTCCTCCCGGTTCCAGTCACCGCAATGGTCGATCCCGCTGAAAGGTTTGGACGGGAGGTTTTGTACGAACTGGCCGGGAGCGAAGTCGGCGATGCCGTAATGGCGGGAGTATTCGGTCACGTCAGAGGTGATCGTCGAGGAGGCGTACGCATCCATGATCGCCACCGTGACCCCGGCGCCGGTCTGCGGCAGTCTGTCCAGCCCATACATCGAACGCATCTGCTGCGGGGTGTATCCGCAGTTGGTCCACGGCTGCGTACGACCGAAGGCCGGTGGCTCGGTCGTCGCCAGTTTTTCACCGGTGTACTTCGAACACGGGTCGGCGAGCATCCGCACCGGCGAGATCGGCGGTGAGTCGCTCGTCGGCTTCGCCACATGTGGGGCATCGTCCAGCCCGGTCACCGCCAGCACCGCGGGCCGGACCGCCGCGGGAATGGCCAGCGGAGCGGCCGGCGCCCGGTAGAGCTTGCCGGCATGCCGGTAATTGTGAAAGGAGACGCCAAAAGCCCGCTCGGCTTGTGCCACCGAGCCGCGTACGGCGAGGTAATGCCGATCGCCACCGGTGACCGCCAGTCCAGCGCCTCGCAACCACGACGTCACATCGGCAACCTGAGTTGCGGTTGGACCAAACCTGTCAGCGAACCCAGCCGGCGACAGATACCTGCCAAACCCGGGGCTCGCCGGGTCGGACACCTGGTTGACGAATCTCGTCAGCCCCGCCTCGTCGCGGCCTGCCAGATAAACCCGCGCGTCGACCGGCTGGCTTTGGTCTGTCTGGCCCTGGTCCGCCGCTGCCAGCGCCCACCCTGGCCGGGCGTCCACACCTGGCTGAGCCATGACGGGGTCATGTTTCCCGGCAGCGTACGCGCTTGCGGGTTGCGGCAACATGAGGGCCGCGGCGGCAACAGCCACGGCTGCACGACCAAATCTCATTCTTCTCCCTTTGATTAATGAGCACAACGGCGGAACGTGAGCGCTTTTCCGCCTTCTGAAATGTCAGATTCCTGTCATGCGGCGAAAATCTGGATCTCCGACAGACCGTTGTTGAGCGTGCCGTCACGAGCGCCGGTGACGGTGAAGGTGATCGACGTGGTCGACCTGGCGGGAAAGGTGACCGACGTGCCCAACCCACTGTTGTCGAGGCTGGGAACCGCGACAGTGGAGCCGTCGCCGAACCGCAACGTGCCGGCGGTGACCTGGTCGATCAGATTGTTTCGGTCGTAGAGGACGACACGACCGACCGACCGCGCGGCGCCGAGATCGAGGGACAAGGTCGGTCGCGGGTCGCCGTTGGATGCCCATTCGCCGACGTACCACTGATTGATGGTGCCGTCGGTCGCCATCGAGGCCGGCAGCGTGAGACCGGTGGTGGGGTCGCGATAGACCGACGACGCGGTCACGTCCGCCGACGAGGCGAGGTTTTCCTCCTGGAAAACCTGCATCTCGGACAGGCCGACGTTCGGGCCGGTTCCGCCAGAGGCGTGGAACTGCACCCAACTGACGAACTTCGAGGCGAAGGGCACCGACCTCGGTGTGCCATCGGTCGGGATGCCGGTGACCGGCACACTGCTGCCGTCGCTGAAGGTGAGCGTTCCGCTGTTGGCGTGGCCGGCCGAGCCGACCTGGTCGGTCAGCACGACCTCGTCGACCGGCCGCGGATTGAGCCAGCTGAGGCGGATCCACGGCGTCGACTCGGTGGACACCCATTGCCCGTTCGGCTGGCCGACGATGCCGTCGACCGCGTCGCCATGCGCGTGCGCCTCGGTGTCCAGCTCGGACGACGAGGTGACGGTGGCGTCCGGCGCGACGTTTTCGCCGTGGAACACCTGAAACTCCGAGAGTCCGGCGTTCAGCGTGCCGCCGCTGACCGAGTCGACCTTGAATGTCACCGAATCAGTCGTACGCGGTGCGAAGGTGATCGACTTTCCGGTGCCGTCGTTGGGAAGCTCCGGCACATGTACGGTGCTGCCGTCGCCAAAGGTCAGTGTGCCGCCCAAAACCTGGTCGGTCGGATTGGACCGGTCATAGAGCACGACCCGTCCGATCGACTGCTCCGCCGGCCAGCTCAGCCGCACGAAGGGCGTACGCTCCCCGGCCGATGCCCATTCCCCGACGCCCCATCGGCCGGTGATGCCGTCGGTGACCCTGCTGGCCTCCAGGCCGGCGGTCTGCGACGAGGCGGTGACGGTCGCGGTCGCCGCCAGATTGGTCTGGTCGGCGATCGCGTACGGCGTGAGCCGCACGCCGACGACCGATTTCGCTGGCACGCCAAGCGGTAGGGTCGCCGCGCCGTCGCTGACAGCCAACGACATCGTCGAGCGCGGCGAGGTGACCGCCTGATTGGCACTGGCCTCGAAAACGTTGGCCCACACCGGACCGCTGCCATTTCCCATGCCGAGCAGCCGCAGATCGACCTGCAGTGGATCGGTGCCATCGTTGACAACCCAGGCGACCCGGTCACCGGCGGCATTGGTCGCCGCGCCGGCGTTGGTCACCGGGTTGCCGTACGAAATGCCGCCGAGCGTCCCGTTGCCGGCACCGAGCCCGAGATCGGTGGACATCATCCGGAAGGTGCGTGCCTTCGGAGTCAGCGTCCCGTTCGCGTACGTCGTGAAAAAGCTCGTGTCGATCGAGGACTGCACGTTGTCGGCGTAAAAGGTCGCGCCGGCCGCGTGCTGGCGATAGAGCGCCGTGAGGCGGTTGGCGTCGTAGCTCACCATGTCCGGGTGGTCGCCGACGATGGGGTTCACGTTGAAAGCGGCCGTGTAGTTCCATTCCGTCACATAGACCGGAAGGTCTGGCCGGCCATTGTCCCGCGCGATCGACTGCCAAAGCGCAACGGTGTCGTTGGCGACGGGTGTGTAGTGGTGATAGCTGAGAAAGTTGATGTCCTCGCGCGGAATGCGGGTGTCCTGCAGCAGCGCGTTCGCCCACACCTTGTTCGTCGCGTCAGGTTCGGAGATGACCGGTCCGCCGATCGGAATACCGGCGTCGACGCCGCGGATCGCGTGCGCCGCATGGCGATAGATGTCCTCGTAGACCGGAATGGCGTCGGCCTCCGGGACGTTCAGGAAGCCGCTCAGGTTTGGCTCGTTCCAGATCTCCACCAGGTCCACTTTGCCGGTGAAGTGCTGGTAGATCTTGCCGATGATGTCCTCGTAGATGCCGAAGTCGGACGGCGGCTGGTGCGCGCAGTCGGCCCGACCGGGATGACTCGTGCACAACCACGTCGTGTTGTAGCTCATGATGAGCAGGATTTTGAATCCGCGGTTGTGATAGAGGTCGACCCATCCGTATTTGCTCCAGTCCCAGGTGGATGGATCGCGTACGTTGCCGACGTTGGCGTTCCAGTCGGCGATCGTCGTGTTCGGGACGATCTCGGACAGGTACGCGTCACGGCGGAGCAGTTTCACGCCGGACTGGCGCAGCGCGTCCAGTTGCGCGGGCTCGTCCAGGTGGTTGATGGTGCCGCCGAAAACGTACGGCGAGCCGGTGCCGTCGTTGACGGAAAAGTCGGCCGTCACGGTGGAGACCGGGCCGTCGGCCACGGCCGGCGCCGGCGAAAGGCCGACGAGAGCCGCGGCCGCGAGCGCGGCGGCCAAGAACACTCGGGAAAGGCGTCCATGCATCGGTCATTTCCCCTTACCAATGGGAATAATGCTGCGGCGGTGCATCCAGACGCTCGGCAACGACGTGCTCGCCTGTTGCCGGAGCCAACGTCAGCTGTTTTCAGTCGCGTTTCCACACAATGCCGCGCCGCTCGTACTCCAGGATGGTCTCACCGTGCAGTGCTGCCTCCGAGCCGAACGTACGCTGCAGCAGATGCAGGGCCAGGTCGAGACCGGAGGTGATGCCGCCGGCCGTGACCAGGTCGCCGTCATCGACGACCCGCGCGTCGACCACTTTCCCGCCCTGCGCCGCCAGATCCTGCTTGGCCAGGTGGTGCGTCGTGCACGGCCGTCCCCTGGTCAGGCCTGCGGCCGACAGCAGCATCGTCCCAGTGCACACCGATGCGAAGACCAGCCCTGGACGTTTGGCCGCGGCGAGCGCCGCCGGGATCACACCACGGTGGACCTCGCGCGCCACACCGGGCTCCGACGGGCTGCCATATCCGCCACCTGGCACCAGAATCAGGTCGGCCGTACGCGGCGCCCAGCGTCCAGACACCTCGATACGGGTGCCATAGCAGGCAACCACCGTGCCCGGCCGATCCACCGCGACCGTGCTCACCTCGATCGGCCGGCCCATTCGGTTCGCATGCGACAGCACGTCGTAGGGCGCAGCGTAGTCAAGCTCCTCGACGCCCTCGAACATCAGCAGGTGGACCCGCAGCGGGGCCTGCGCCGACGAACCGGGCGCGGCAGCCGCCGCGGCGGGTACGGTCCTGGCGATGGCCGCCGCGGTGACCGACGTACCGGCCGCCACAGCCGCGGAACGCAACAAATCTCGCCTCTTGGCCACGAATTACTCCTGCCTGATCAGGCGCTGGTGTCCCAGAAGAGGCCGTGGACGGCCTCGTTCTCGCCGGCGACCGGCGGTTTGCCGCCGAGCCGCGCGCCGGCGTGGATCTCGCCGCGACCGTATTTGCCATAGTTCAGTTGGACGTTCAGGTCCGGCCACTCCCCGCCGGGTGCGGCGGTGAACGTGCTCCCGCAAATGACCGCCGCATCGTCGTCGTGGCACGACCAGTAATCACCATCGGTCGTGAGAGCGCGTACGTCCCAGTCGGCCGGTGTGGTTATCCGTACGGTCACCCGCTTTTCCGTGCTCTGGCCGCTGTTGACCAGCTTCACCGCGAACACCGGCCGCACGCCGACGTGCGTGTACCAGTAGTCGGCGGGGTTGCCGTCGTCGGTCAGATATTTCACGGCGGCGAGCCGCACGTCCACGTCGTGCTGCGGCGGCGCCGCGGACGCGGGTACGCCGACCGAGCAGATGGCAGCAGTCAAGCCAAAACTCAGCGCAATGGCGAGAATCCGTGCGGGTTTCATCTGTCACCTTTCCACATGTTCGTCAGTCAGTGCTGGGAGACACCCGCCGAGTCCTTCTCGGCGAATGTGTCGTTGCTAATGGTGTGTTTCTGAAACGGGATGCCATTTCGGAAACACGCCACTAGTGTCTCTTCGAGCTGCCGGCGGCAGTTGCTCTCGCGGTCCAGTCGTCGTGGTTGAGCTGGTTGGTGTTCTCGTCCCAGAACCAGTGCTGGACGTGCCCGCTGCCGTCGACCGCCCAGACGTGTTGCTGGCGGTTGATGAACATCGCGGTCGGGTCGGCGCCGATCGAGCCCGCCGGCGCCCAGGTGTCGTGCCGGATCGTGTTGTCGGCCGGCGTCCACCAGAAGTGCTGGAGGCTGCCGTCACCACCGCGGACCATGACGTGCTGGGCACCGGTGTCGTCGACCATGATCGTCGGCCGGCCGGCCAACCCGGCATCGGTGGCCCAGGTGTTGTGCCCGGGGGTGGCCTGTCCCTGCTCCACGGACCAGTGCTGCAGGCCGTGAGCCGCGTCCACCGCGAAAACATGTTCCTGGTGGCCGATTGTCCTGGCGACCGGGTCCGCGGCGATCGAACCCGCCGGCGCCCACGCATCGTGCTGGACCGTGCCGGTCGCGAGGGTTTCCCAGAGATGCTGGAGACTTCCGTCGGTGCCGCGGCCGAAGACGTGGATGGTCCCGTTGTCGTCCACCAGTACGGTCGGGCGGCCAGTGAGTGCGACACCACCGGTCCAGGTGTCGTGGGTGACTGAGCCCTGTTTTTCGTCCTTCCACCAGTGTTGCAGCGTCCCGTTCGGGTCAATGCCGAACACGTGCAGCTGGCTGCCGACGATCGCGCTGGCCGGGTCGGCGGCGACCGACCCGGAGGGCGCCCAGGTGTCCTGCCGGATCGTGTTGTCCGACGGGGTCCAGTACGCGTGCCGGATGCTGCCGTCTGTTCCGCGGGCCCAAAGGTGCTGCTGCCCGGTGTCCGCGAGACCCGCGGTCGGCACACCCGTGACACCGCTGGCCCACACGTCGTGCAGGATCGTGTTGTTCGACGGTTCCCAGAACCAGTGTTCGGCGTTGCCGGACGCGGTCGTGCCGAAGAAATGTTGTTGCTGGCTCTGCAAAACCATCGCCTGCGAGCCCTCAGCGCCACCGCCTGCCTGCAGAATGCCACGCAGGTAATGTGCCCGTACGGTCGCCGATGCCAACGCGTGGTCATAGATCGCGACCTGCGAGACACAACCGTTCAGCCGGGTCCCCGCGTCGTCGCCACGAGCGCCGATTTTGAGGCTGTTGCTGCCCAACGTCGGCGCTGGGCTGGCGACCGACCCGACCGGCTGGCCGTTCAGGTAGAGGACCATGGTCGTCCCGTCGTAGCTGACCGCGACGTGATACCACTGTCCAGTTTGGACGGACCGGGTGCTGGTGATGGCCGGCGGCAGCGTGTCGCTGCGGTCCAACATGAACGCCTGGAGCTTGTTGCCAGTGATCAGCCGTACGCCGAAGCCGTTGTAGTGCGGACCGTCGTATTTCTCGACAATCGACTGCTGTTGCGTCGTGTTGACCTTGACCCATGCCTCCCACGACGTCGCCGCCGATGGCGACACCGCGAGTGAGTTCGGCACCGACATGTATCCGTTGCCGTTGAGGCAGACCGCGGTGTCGCCGGCGAACGGCCCGGACGAGCTGGTCACCGAACCTGCCTGGTAGGTGCCATTGGTGTGGTAAGGCGAGGAGTCGACCGCGGTCGAGCCGGTGTCGTCCAGCCGCCAGTACGCGGTCGGATGGTCCAGTTCCACCAGGCTCGCGTAGTCAGAGGTGGATGGGGTGGCGACCGTGACGCTCAGCGCTCGGGACACCGGGCTGCCGCCCGACGGCGTGGTCGTCACCGTGACCTGGTAGGTGCCGGCCGGCGTGTTCGGTGGCGGCTGAACGAAGGTCTGAAACTTCTGCCAGCCGATCGAGCCAGAGCTGGCGACCGAGAACCCGGCCGGCGACGGTACGGTCCAGCCGGTCGGCGCCGAGACCGCGACGGTGCCGGTCACCGTGCCGCTGCCCACCGCCTCGACCGTGCCCGACACCGGCAGGCCCTGGCCAGGGCGTACGACATCGGGTGCGGCCGACAGCACGGTCGGGACCGCCTGGTTCGCGCCGACCGCCGCGCTCGAATACTGCGCCAGCACGGTGACGTTGGCCGAGATCGCGCCGAGGTCCACGGTTTGCGCGGTCGCGTCGAAAGCATGCGACGCGCCGTTCACGGTGACCCCGGAGAGCCGAGAGCCGGCCGGCGTACGCAGGTGCAGGACCACGTCGGTCGGCTTCAGCCGCCCCGGCGCGGCCGCCGGCGGGGTGATGGAGGCGGTGACTTTTCCTTGCGAGAGCTGGGAAGCGATGCTGTACGTCAGCGGACCGAAGTCGGTCGGCAGCTTGCCGACCGAGACGTTCTGCCCGTCCGACAGCCATTGTTGCGGCGTCGCCGGCGCGATGTTCAAGGTCCGCGGGGTGCCGTCGTCGGCCAGTCCCTCGGAGACGAGCATGCCGCGCATCGCCTGCAGCGGCACGGCATTGCCGGCGGCCAGCGGCGGGAAGAACATGCTGCGGTCGTACTCGCCCGGGCAGGGCGAAAGCGTCGCTCCCTCGCCGCCGATGAACGTGTTCGGAGCGAGCTCCTGGCCGAGCTGCCCGTAGAACTGCATGTTGAGCCCGCCCGCGTCGCCCTGGTCGGACAGGTATTTCGTCCAGCCGAAGCCATATTGCTGGTCGACGCCGGTCGTCTTGTAGCCGGGCGCGTTGGCCGGGAAGTTCAGCGGCGCGTCGACCTCACAGTTGCCCGCGTCGCCGCCGTACAAATTGAACCTGGTCATGCCGAGGAAAAGGCCACCGTGGTTGCGAATGTAGGTCGCGATGCCGGTCGCCTCCGGGCTGCCGGCCGGGAAAATCCCGGTGCCCAGCGCGTACGGGATGATGATGTTCCAGTAGCTGCCAAAACGCGACCCGGTGATCGGCTCGAAAGGCTGTTTCTCGGATGGGTCCAGCAACGGGATGGGCACGAAGATGGAGCCGTCGGACAGCTTCGTCTCGGACTGCCGGACCGCCGACAGGATCGCCGTGCGCAACGTGGTCGCCTGGGCGGCGAACTGATCGGCGAGCGAGGTGTTTCCCATCTGTCGCAGGGCGATCGCGAAGTCGCGCATGCCGCGCCAGACCTGTGACTGGTGGTTCAGTCCGTAGACGGGCGTGGCGATGTCGGAGACATACTGTTCCTTCTCGACCAGGTTGTTGTTCGCCGCCATCTGTGCCTGGAAGCCGCCGGCACCGGTGAGCCAACCGGTGAACGTGTTCAGGTTCTGCGAGATGTACGACGAGTCGTTGGTGAGAAAATAGTACGAGGCCGCCTCCTGGAGCTTGAAGCCCTTCTCCCAGTCCGGGAAGGCACCGTCTCCCTGGCCACGAACGAGCAGCGCGGACAGGTCCTGCCGGAAGTCGGTGTCGTAGCCGAACTCGCCCAGGGTGCTCACCGAGCTGTCCAGCTCAGGAACAAACGCGAAATCGCTCGCGGGGCTCTCGTAGCCGTCGCCGATGCTCTGCTGGAATGCCATCACCAGGTCCTGCAGAAGCAGGTTTCGCATGGCGTTTTGGGCGTACGCCTCGGGAACGTTGATCGTCGCACCGCCGGACAGCACGTTCTGCCAGTACGAGGACACCTGCTGGCGGGCGTTGGCATAACCGGTCGCGTCGGCGCCGACCGACGACAGGTTGGCCGGCGTGTTCGCGACGATCAGGTAGATGTCCTGGACACCGGCCGAGGGATCGATGCCATAGCTCAGATTTGGCGAGCTCCACGACGGCGAGCCGCTGAACTTCACGTACGACTGGCCGTTGGCGGAAAGCGTGTTGCCGCTGACACCGATGCCGCCGATCTGTGGGTTGTTCAGGTTCAACCGCAGCGTCGTGGCCGAGTTTCCGGGATGGACGGTGAATTTCACGAAGCTCACCAGCGGCCCGGTGTCGGACCCGACCCGGATGGCGTACGACTCGCGGTCGAAGCGGGTCCCGGTGCCGTCGGTGTAGCTGTTCACCAGAATCGGCAGGTAGCCGCCGGCGAGCTGCGGGTCGGCGAGGTGGGCCTGCTGGCTGCCGTACGCCTCGTTGCCGTCGGCGCCGACCCCGAAGCTCACCGTCTGGGTGGCCGCACCCTCGGAATAGTTGGACAGGATCTGGCTTCCGTCGGCGACCTGCAGCGCGAACGCACGGGTGGCCTGCCAGGTCGCCGCGGTCGGCTTCGGATAGGTCATCGGCAGGTAGTAATAGCCCGACGCGGAATGGCCCGGTCCGGCGTTGGTCACCGGCGGCAGCAGTGGCCGCACCGCCGCGAGGCTCGGCCCGTTCGGGGCATTGACCAGCTCGTTTCCCCATTGGTCGGAGGTGTTGTTCACCGCGTCGTTGATCCGCGCGACCGCGTCGGGCGACAACGTGCCGCGTGGCGTGACGTGCGGCCTGACCGTCGCCGCGGGCCGGGCCGCGTCGGCCGGGGTGACGGGAACAGCCAGCGCGGTCACCAGCCCGAGAGCCGCGGCGACCAGGAGAGCGCGACTGGGACGTTTCATCAAAGACTCTCCGTACGACGGATTCGAAAACAGGTATGCACCAGTATCGGAACACGGTCAGGCGCGTCAAGAGGCCGGCCGGGAAATCGCGCGATGTCGTCGAAATATTCTCAGGCGCCACCCGACGCCACGAACAATGACAGGCATTCTTTCCGGGAACGCAAGATGTCAGGCGTACGGGGAGATCCTCATGAAACAGCGATCACGTCCACGACGAAGACGAGCGTCTCGTTCGGCTTGACCACGGGAGGCACGCCTTTGCTGCCATAGGCGAGCTCCGGCGGAATGACGAGCAGTCGCCGGGTCCCGGGCCGGACCCCGACCAGGCCCTGGTCCCAGCCGGCGATCACCTCGCCGCCGCCAAGGTGATCGACCACGAACGGTTTGTCGGGCCATGAACTGTCGGCGACTCGTCCGTCTGACCAGGTCACCAGCACGTAGTTGACCGTGACCGAGCTGCCGGCCATGGCGGCCGGGCCGATCCCTTTGGCCAGATCCCTGGTCAACAGGGCCAGTGGCGCCGAACAGTACCTCGGGATGTCGATCGTCGGCGGTGTCGCCACCGCTCCGGACACCCTCACGTCGCGGGTATGGCAGGGCCTGCCGAATGTCCCAGCATACGTGGCGATGCCTTGCGCGTACGAGATTTCACCAGCACCAGCGGGCACGACGCCGCAGGCCAGGGATCCCACGATGACGAGCACAGGCAGACCGACCATCATCTCGGGCCGTCTCACAGTTACATTTCCTTTCGGAGTCATCCGGCTGTCGCACATTGGGTCTTTCCGCGACAGAAACCCACCAGCTGCAGATCAGTATTTGCCTGCCTGCCGGCGGGTCAAGCGATGGCTCACAGACCGCCCACGGTTTTCCGTAATCCCACTGGAGAATCGCTCGCCATCGCGCCTCCTCGCCTGCCGCGTTCGCATTCCTCCGCAAGACTTCCTCCTGTTCTTCCTCGACGGGATAAGCAACGCCGCCGTAGCTTCAGACCGGCGCGCGGCCATCGTCCCCATGCCGCGCGACCAGGTAAGTGGCCTCTGGTCCTTGTCACATGAGCGGGCGGCGCTCCCCCGATCCCGCTCACTCATGTGGCATGGGGGGTGAGCCGCCTCTGCCCACCTGTGCGAGCCTGCCCTCGCCGACAGGTGCGGCAGAGGTGTCTCTCACCAGGCCATTGCCCACGTTGCCGACTGGCCCGCGGTCGTCGGCCATCTTCTGTCGACAATGCCCGGTGTCTGATCGCCGGCATTTTGGTTGGCTAGGCACTCTCCTTCCTCTTGGCGCGGCGCTCGTTCACAACGGGAATCGGCGAGACAGCCCCGAACTGGGTGACACAAGAGGTACGCACCAGTAAGCTCGCGCCACGTTCAGCCATTCCGGCGGAAGGACTTCATCAATGGGTAACATTCCCAGACGTACGTTTCTCCTCAGTTCGTTGGCGGCGGCGGGAACGTTGGCAATCCCGGCAGTCCCAGCATCGGCCTGGTCGGCCACACCGGCCGAGGTAGCCCCCGTGCAGGCCGCGATCTTCCGCCTTGTCGGCACGAATGCCGGTCGCCAGTTCGCGATCGGCCCGCTGACCCGAGGTGCCGGCGAAGCGGACGCGTTCGAGATCGGTGGCACCGCTGGCCATATCACTGTCAACGCGACGAGTACGGTCGCCGCGATCTCCGGCGTGCATTGGTGGTTGAAGTACGTCGCCGGCGGTCATCTTTCCACCAATGGCGACCGTATCTCGTTGCCCGACGTGCTGCCGGCACCCGCCACGCCTGTTCGCCAGTCGACGGAACTGGCGGAACGGTATGCCTACAACTTCACGGTCTTCGGTTACACGACGCCGTTCTGGACCTGGTCGGAGTGGACACGGGAGCTGGACTATCTCGCGGCCAGCGGCACGAACCGCGCACTGGCGTTGGTCGGCCAGGAAATCGTCTGGTATGACACGTTCCGCGACTTCGGAATGGACGAACTCGCCGTCCGGCAGTGGATCGCGCAACCAGCGCACCAGCCGTGGCAATGGTACGGCGAGATCACCGGATATGACGCGGACGCGTCAGGATACAGCGGCCCGGTCAGCGTAGCGCTGATGAACAAGCGGGCCGAGCTCGGCAACAAAATCATCGACCGGATGAAGGAACTGGGCATCACGCCGGTCTTTCCCGCGTTTGTGGGGCATGTGCCGGACGAGGCGTTCGCCGATCTGCACCCTGGCACCCACATTCCGGCGCAGTCCGACTATGCCGGCCATCCACGACCGTACTGGCTGGACACCACCGAAGCACTTTTTCCCGAGGTCGCCGCGCGGTTCTATGCGGCGCAGAAGACACATTTCGGCACCACAACGCACTACTCCAACGACTTGTTCTTCGAGGTTGGCGACGACGTGCTGCCCTCGTTTCTGGACGGCGCGGATCTGGGCGAGGCGGCCAAGGCCGTCCAGGACGCGCTGAACCGCGCTGTCCCCGACGCGATCTGGATTTTGCAGGGATGGCAGGACAATCCCCGGCTCGACGTGCTCAATGCCGTCGACGAGAATCGCGTCGTCGTGATGGACCTGGATTCTGACGACAGCCGGAAATGGCAGGACACCGAAGCATACTGGGGAGTGCCGTGGTCCTGGGGGACGATCGCGAACTTCGGTGGCCGGCTGGGAATGTTTGGCAACCTCATCGAACCCGGCCGGACTCTGCAGACCGTACGGACCGACCCGGCGCGCCGCCGGCTGGTCGGCACAGCCTGGGTGCCGGAGGGAACGCACCAGAATCCCGTCGTCGCCGACCTGCTCGGCGAGGTGGCCTGGCGACACAGTCCGGTCGACCTCGAAACGTGGATCGTCAACTACGCTCGACGCCGCTACGGCGTCGACGACCCACATGCCGCCGCCGCGTGGCGCATTCTGTTGAAGACCGCGTATTCGTACGCCGCCACCGGGCATACGACCGGCGAAGGGCCGTTCGAAACACCGTTCGCAGTCGAACCCACGCTCACACCGGGCTCGGCCTGCGTGTTCGGCCCCGACCAGTGGCGATACGACCCGGCTGTTTTCGCGCCATGCCTCACGGAGATGCTCGCGATCGACGACAAGGTGCGTGCACTTGCCACCTACCAGTACGACCTCGTGGACGTGACCCGTCAGCAACTGGCCAACCGCGCGCGGTTGCTGGTCGACAAGGTAAGGGCTGCGTACCAGGCAAAGAACGAGGCGGACGTACGCCGGCACACCGACCGTTTCCTGCGCGCGCTCGACCTGACCGAACAGATCCTGGCAACCAACAAGGACTGGCTCCTGGGAACCTGGCTGGAACAGGCAAAGAGCTGGGCCACCGACGACGATGAACGCAAAATCCTGGAATGGAACGCGCGATCGATCCTCACTATCTGGACGTCGAAGGCCCAACCTGTCCTGCGCGACTATGCCAACCGCGACTGGCTCGGACTACTCAGCGGCTATTACCGGCCGCGGTGGAAACGCTTCTTCGACGATCTGCCGGCGACGATCGCCAGCGGCCACCCGCCGACCTATTCCGACTGGGGAGCACGCGGCGACGCGTGGAGCCAGCAGACCGAGGCGCACCCGACTCAGCCATCCGGCGACCCGTACGCGGTCGCCAGCCGGATCGCCGCTGAGATCGCCGGCGACCCCGTCTGACAACGACGCACGCAAGCTCCGAGACGGGAGTCGTCCGCGTCCGGGAACTCCACCGGGAGTAGCGTCCTACTTCCTCGGGAGTACGCGCATTTGTCTGTCGGTGGAGGACGCGAGCAGCCGACGCGACAGGCAACCTTGGCTCTCATGAGCTTACGGACAGTTTCGTTTCCGGAGGCGATTCGAAACGGATAGTTGCCTCGTTGGGCAGTTTGCGACATGCTGTTGGGAGCGCTCCCATTACGACGTTGTAAAGATTCGTAACTGTTGAGGCCGACGAGGCGGCGACGACATGGGAGCGCTCCACATCGAGAGGGTTTCAGATGCCCATGAGGAGAACCAGGCGCCGATGGACCACGGTCGTCGCGTCCGCCGCCGGCATCGCTGTGCTGGTCGGGAGCTCGATTCAGGACGCCACCTCGGCGGCCACCCGACCAGGTCCAGCGCCGGAGGGTCGACCGGCGAGCGCCAGGGTGGACAGCGTCATGGTCAACCAGGTCGGCTATCTGCCGGCCGGCCCCAAGCGCGCCACCGTGGTCACCGCGGCGACCACTCCCCTGATGTGGCGGCTGCGGGACGCGGCCGGTCGGACGGTCACCACCGGCCTGACAACAGAACGTGGCATCGATCGGGCGTCGGGGCACAACGTCCAGACGATCGCGTTCGACACATTCCGGCGACCCGGTCGGGGATATTCGCTGGCAGTCGCCGACAAGGCCAGCTATCCGTTCAGCATCGGCAGAACGATTTATGACCGCCTTTTTGCCGACTCCATGCGGTTTTTCTATCTCCAGCGAAGCGGGATCGCGATCGACGCGTCGCTGGCCGGCGCCGCGTATGCCCGGCCGGCCGGGCACCTCGGCCTGGCTCCCAATCGCGGCGACACCGAGGTGCCCTGCCAGCCAGGTGTCTGCGACTACCGGCAGGACGTACGTGGGGGCTGGTACGACGCCGGCGACCACGGCAAATATGTGGTCAACGGCGGCATCTCCGGTTATCAGCTACTCAGCGCTTTTGAGCGTGGCACACATGTCCGTGATCCGGGTGGGATTTTCGGCGACGGTGCGCTGAGCGTTCCCGAACACCACGACGGTGTCCCGGACATCCTGAACGAAGCGCGCTGGGAGGTCGAATTCCTGCTGCGGATGCAGGTGCCGGCCGGCAGGCCGTACGCGGGCATGGCCCACCACAAGGTCCACGACAACCAGTGGACCGCGTTGCCCACACAGCCCCAGGACGACCCGATGCCGCGCGAACTGCATCAGGTCTCGACCGCGGCCACACTCAACCTCGCCGCGGTCGCGGCACAGGCCGCCAGGCTGTTCCGGCCATACGACGACACGTTCGCGAACACCTGCCTGCACGCCGCGCGTATCGCCTACACGGCGGCAAAAACGCACGCGAACATGATCGCCGCCGGCGACGACAACATCGGCGGCGGCGCGTACGACGACGCTGACGTCAGCGACGAGTTCTACTGGGCCGCGGCGGAGTTGGCCATCACGACGGCCGAACCGGCATATCTCGCTGACGTCGTCTCCTCGTCCCATCACGATGACGACGTGTTCACGCGGGAATTCTCCTGGGGGCGCACCGCCGCACTCGGGCGGCTGGACCTGGCGACCGTTCCGAGTCTGTTGCCGATCTCGGAAAGACACCTCGCGCGGGCATCGGTGGCTGCCGCGGCGACGAGGCTCCTCGGCACCCTGAACGGCCAGGCGTACGGATTGCCGTTGCCCGCCACCGGCTATGTATGGGGAAGCAACAGCGCGGTCATCAACAACGCGATCGTCATCGCCACCGCGTACGACCTGACCAAGGACCGACGGTATCGCGCCGGAGCCGTCCAGGCCATGGACTATGTCTTAGGCCGCAACGCACTCAACCAGTCCTATGTCACGGGATGGGGCGAGAACAGCTCGCACAATCAGCACACCCGTATCTATGCGCACGAGCTCAATCCAGCGCTGCCGGCACCTCCAGTCGGATCGCTCGCCGGCGGCGCGAATCCTGGCCTGCAGGACCCATACGCCGCCGCCCACCTGGCCGGATGCGCTCCGCAGCTCTGCTATGTCGACGACATTCAGTCGTACTCGACCAACGAAATAGCCATCAACTGGAACTCCGCGCTCGTCTGGATGGCGGCGTTCCTTTCCACCGCGGCGCAGGAACCGTAGGTCTCATAATGCGTACCCAGACCGCCGACATGATGTGCGCCCATCAGAAAGACTGTTCCGTTGACCGACGCCACGACCCCTGAACCATCATTGCCCTCCCATCCGGCATTTGCGGAGTTGCTGAAAAGGCTGCGGCAGGCGGCCGGGATGTCCCAGGAGGCGCTCGCTCTGCACGCAAGCCTGTCACCGCGGGCCGTCAGCGACATGGAGACCGGTCGCACCAGACGGCCGCATCCCACGTCCGTGCGTTCGCTCGCGAGCGCACTTTCGTTGCCGGCGGCGCCTGCCAGCGCGTTGATGACCGCGGCTCGCCCTCCCATTTCCCTCAACGACGACCTTCAGGCACTCGGCCGGGACAACGAACAGCTTTGCCGGCCCGAGCGCAACCTGCTGTCCGGCGCACCTGAATTCATCGGGCGCGAAGGCGAGTTCGCGGGGCTTCTTCGTACGATAATTGAGGCATCTGGGAGACCTGGCAACACGGTCGCGATATATGTCGTCGAGGGAATGGCCGGGGTCGGAAAGACAGCGGTCGTCACTCACCTCGCGCGGCTTCTCCGCGACTGTTTCCCCGACGGAATCGCGTACATCGACCTCTGCGGCCACACACCTGACCATCCGCCGTTGCCCACGACGAACGCCCTGACATCCCTGCTCCGCCGCGTGGGAGTCGATCGGGCGGACATCCCGGACCGGCTCGATGACCGCGTGTTGCGCTGGCGCGCCGAAATGGCGGATCGCCGGATGATCGTGATTCTGGACGACGCACTCGATCCGGCCCAAGTGCGGCCGCTGCTGCCCGGTGCCGGCCGTTGCCTCGTCCTGGTCACCAGCCGGCGAAAGCTGTCGGCTCTGGACACCGCGACGGCGTTCCATCTGGACGTACCGTCGAGCGCAGAGGCCATTCAGCTGTTCATGACATTCACCGAAGCCGCCGGGATCGCCGGCCTGGACGCGGACGCGACCGTTTTCTCGATCGTCCACGCATGTGGAAACCTGCCGCTGGCACTGAGGATTTGCGCCTCCCTGTTGCGAGAGCGGCTCGACCCCGCCGATCTCGCCGCGCGACTCGCGGACCCTGTCGGCGCACTCGGAGAGCTCGCCGCGGACGGTCTGAGCGTACGCGCGAGTCTCGCCTCGTCATTCCGGACGCTTCCGGTGGCCTACCGCGGATTGGTTCATCGCCTCAGCCTCCACCCGGAGCCGACCTTCGATGCCGGTTCGGCGGCGATCCTTGCTGGCGTTGAACACGGCAGAATCGAGGACATCCTCGATGCACTGGTGGACGGCAACTTCCTGACCGCCGAACCATCAGGACGATACGCGTTTCACCGCCTCACGCGCCAATTCGCTCGGAGTGCGGCGAGCGGCGGAGACATTCATGTCTGATCTTCCCAAGTCGCCATCAACGGGCTTCGGAGCACCGAGGCGCGTCAAGCACCGTCTGGTCACCGACCGGCGGCATTTCCCAGAAATGGCATAAAGACCATGGTTACTGTGGACGTTACCGCACAACCACCCGCGGCGTTGGGCGAACTGTTGCGCAGGTTGCGACTGGCCGCCGGCATGACCCAGGACGAACTCGCGACAAAGGCTGGACTCAGCCTTCGCGCTCTGGGGGACATAGAGCGTGGCCGCACCCTTGTGCCATACCGGCAGTCGATGCGGGCGCTGGCGGACGCACTTGACCTTTCGCGTCCACGGTTCACCGAGCTCATGCGAGCCGCCTATCCGACCTATTCCCAGTCGGCCGGTACGCAGGACAATGCCTGTGGGCAGGACGATCGGTCGGCGGCGACCAGGGCGCGGACCAACGAACTGCCGGCGGGGATCACCGATTTCGTCGGCAGAGAATCACCATTGGCTCAACTCACGCAGGCAACCGTCGCCAGCCAGAAGGCCGCGGCGGACACCGTTGGTCTCCTCTGCGTCGACGGGATGGCAGGCATCGGAAAAACCGCCATGGTCGTCCATGCGGCCCATCGCGTCGGTGACCATTTCCGGGACGGAATTCTCTATACCGAGCTGCGCGCACACGCGTCGGACGCGCGACCACCGTCGACGGCGGCGGTCCTCGCGTCATTGTTGCGCCGAGTGGGAGTCGCCGATGACCGTGTCCCCGACAGCATCGCGGACCGCATGCTTCTGTGGCGCGCCGTCATGGCCACCCGGCACATGTTGGTGATCTTCGACGACGCGACACACTCGCATCAGATCCGCTCCCTGCTGCCCGGCGCCGGCGCGTCCATGGTGTTGGTGACAAGCAGGAAAAAGCTCGCGGACCTCGACGCGGACACGACCATTTCCCTGGACGTACTCACACCTGCGGAGGCGGCTTGCCTGTTCATGCGCGTGGCCCGCATCGCACCTGGCGCTACCACCGATCGCGATATCGACATCGTCACCGAAATGTGTGGCTATCTGCCATTGGCAATCCGCATTGCCGGCGCTCGATTGCGCAGTAGGCCGTCGTGGACGGTCACGCACCAGGCGGCGCGTTTGGCACGTGACTCTTCTCGCCTGGCCGAGTTGGTGCTCGGCGATCGCAGTGTCAGCGAAACCCTCGGCCAGTCTTTCGGTAAGTTCTCCGCCGCTCAGCGCGGGATTCTCCAAGAACTCAGCCTCCGCCGCACCGAGGCCTTCGACGCCCGCGTGTTGGCCACGCTTGGTGGCTATGACCTTTCGCGCGCGAGGCGATGGCTGGACGTACTGGTCGAGGACAACGTGGTGATCGAACAGGGACCAGATCGCTACACGTTTCACCGGCTGATGCGAGACGCTCTGAGAGCCGCCACCACTGATCGGGCGCCAGCGCCGCCGCCCAAGGAAATGTCCGCCGGCGTCGGCCTGACTGCGTGATGCGGCGCGAGAAATGCGGATCCGCCGCGACCGAGGATGTCGGCCAAAGCCGCGGACTGCGATATCTCGCTGCGTTTCCAGAACAGCTTCGTCGCCAACCTGACGAGCGCGCCGCAACTGATCAAATCATCTGGCTGCACTCCCCCGGCCCTCGGCCGCTGCCGTCGACAGCGGTCAGACGGGGTCGAGCCGCCACTGCTGGCAGGTGCCATAGCCGGTGGCCCAGTATGGCCAGATGTCGACGGGGTTCACCTCGTTCTTGGTGCATCCGCCCACGTCCAGGGCCTGTCCGGTGGACTGTTGACTGATACGGTACGACCCGTCGCCGACCGGGTCGAGATACCACTGCTGGCAGGCGTCGCCGGAGCGGTAGGGATACACATCGACCTGTGATGCGCGGGCCGGGTTGCAGCCCAGCACCTCCAGCGCCAGACCGCTGTTCACCGCGGTGATCTTGTACGCGCCGCCGGTTGCCGGGGTGATGTTCCATTTCTGGCAGGCGCCACCCCAGTAGTTGTAGGTGTCCACTGTGGCGTTGGGTGTCGTCACGCAGCCGCCGACATCCAGTGCCCTCCCGGTGTCGTGTTGCGGCGTCAGCCGGTACGTGCCCGTAGGCACCGTCGCTAGATCGGGGTCACCGGAGGGCAGGGCGAGTGTCTGCCAGGTGGCCGCTGGTATGCCAAAGTCGGGTGTGCCGTCGGCACGGAAGTTGACCCGCTGTATGCGGGCGGATCGGTCGTCGTCGCAGCTTCCGGCGGAGTTGCCGACCGCGTGGTAGACGTTCCACACCTCGGTGCCGTCCGGAGAGGTGAAGAAGCTGTTGTGGCCGGGTCCGTACACCCAGTTGTCGTCCGCGCGCGCGAAAACCTTCGATGACGACTTGGTCCACGCCGCTGGATCCAGGACATCGCCGCCGGTCAGGGTCAGCATCGCCAGGCCGTAATCAGGCGAGGCGCAGCCACTGACCGAGAACACGATGTAGGTCTTTCCGCCGTGTTGCAGCACGGTCGGGCCCTCGTTGACCCAGCCGCGGCTCTGCTCCCAGGTGTTGGTCGGCCGGGACAGGGTGGCGAAGGGGCCGCTGACGGTCACCGGGTCGCTCATCGGCGCGATGACGATGTCCTGCTCGTTGTTCGGGTCGCCGGGTGGAATCCGGGACCAGATCAGATAAAGCGAACCGTTGGGCTGCTGCAGCACCGTACCGTCGATGGAAAACGCACCGTCGCTGGTCAACTGGTGGTTCGTGTACGGTCCGAGCGGGTCGCTGCCGGCGGACTGCAGCACGTACATGTTGTGGCTGCCGAAATCACCACTGCTCGCGTCGGCCGTGTAGTAGATATACCAACGATTCCCGATCTGGTGCAGCTCCGGCGCCCAGATGTCACAACAGGCACCCATCGCCGCGCCACTGGCACCGTCCCAGACCTTGGTCGGCGTCGCCGTAGCGAGCCCCTTGACCGACCTCGCCCGCGTCAACGTGATGACATCGCCCTGCGTGTACGTCAAGTAGTAGTAGCCGCCGGTGTAGACGATCTGCGGATCGGGCGCGTTCAACTTGATCGGGTTACGGAACGTCCCACCTGCCGGACTGGCACCGGCCGGGCCGACCGAGGCGACACACACCATCACCGCGATCAGCGCCGCCACCAGCATTCGTACGCGTCGCATCGCACCTCCACACAGCCAAAACCTCGAGATCCGGACATTTCCGGCTACAGCCATGCCGGCGAGGTGAAACCTTTCTCTTGTATATCGAAGATAGCCTTGTGATTTGGAAGATGAGGGTATGCGATGCGCGGCACGACGACAAGAGCCAGTCACGCGTGGGAGCGATAAAGCGGAGCGATTCGGCGGGAGGTCCCTCGTTCTGGGTGCCCCGGCCTACAGCCTCGGTCCCATCCAAATGTGCCGCTGCTACGAACGCGTATGTGAGGCGAATGACAGAACGGCTCAGCGGGTGACATCGCGCAGCCGGGTTGTTCCGGTTCTTCCATCCAGTGTTGAGGAGATGATTGCCATGGCCACCACGACAAGCCGGCTCGCCCCGATCCGGTTGGTCGCCACCATCGTGTCGGCGGCGTTTCTGCTGGTCGGTGTGCTGGGGTTCATTCCCGGTGTGACGAGCAATTACGGGATGTTGATGTTCGCCGGCCATCACTCCGGCGCCATGTTGCTCGGCCTGTTCACCGTTTCGGTGCTGCACAACATCGTGCACCTGGCTTTCGGCGTCGTCGGCTTGGTCCTGGCCCGCACCATGACCGGCGCATACTGGTTCCTGATCGGCGGAGGCATCGTCTACCTGATCCTGTGGATCTACGGTCTGGTGATCGACCAAGCGAGCATGGCGAACTTCGTTCCGATCAACACCGCCGACAACTGGCTGCACTTCGGCCTCGGCGTAGCGATGATCATTCTCGGCGTCGTCTTCGGTCGATCCGCGCGGTCGACGACGGTGTGATGCGGCGCGGAAAAGGAATTATGCGCAGGGATCGGGTGAACGACCGGTCGCGGCAAGTGCGGTCGGACGCACCGGTGTCGCGATGGCACTCACGGCACCGAAACCGCCGTCAGAGTGACGGATTCGTTGCTGGAGGCCATCATTCGCGGTGAAGATGAAGGCGACTTCGCCGCCGACCATCGCCACCGAAACCTGAGCCGCCACGTCTCCGGTCGCGGTGGGAAAAATCCAGCTGCCGTCCGCATGCTTGACCGAATAGCAGAGGTTTCCGGCCGCCACGATGCCGAGGATCAGTTCGCGGCCGGCTCCGGTCGCCGCGACGGAGGTGACCGATCCGAGACTGGCCAGCAGGTTTCGGCTGCTCCAATTGCGATCCGCCGATCGTACGCGGTGATAGATCGAGTTTCCGTCGATTTCGGCGACCTGCAGCTCTCCGTCCACCTCGGCGATCGCGATGAGATCGGCGGCGTCACCGAGACGGTTGAATCCGTCCCAGGTGCCGTCGGCGTGCCGGATCGCGTGATAGACAACGCGATTGGTCACGAGCGCGACGTGCAGCTCGCCGGCCACCGATGCCGCCGCAACCGAGCTGATTCCGCTCATCGTGACGAACGCGTTGTGTGGAGCCCAGCTGCCGTCGATGAATCGTATGCGGTGATACATCGTGTTGCCGTCGATTTCGACGACGTGCAGCTCGGCATTGACCTCCGCGGTGGCAACCAACCGGCTGGCATCGCCGAGCTCGTTTGGCCCGTCCCAACCGCCGGCCGTTTCCTGGAGTGCGTGGTAAACAGCGCCATTGCCGACCAGAACGAGATGGAGTTGCGGATCCAGCCATTCACCTGAGGCGTCGAGGCGATAGAGAGCCGCCGCGCCAGGATCCAGCGATACGGAGACCGTCGTGCTGTCCGGGTTGTACGTACGCGTGGCCGGATCGAACCGTGACACGCTGGACACGGTTGCCGTGTTGATCGCGACATTCGTGCGCGCGACGGCATTGTGGGATCGGTTGGCCAACAACAGCCAGCGGGTCCGCTGCCCTCGCGCGACAGCACGGAATCGCGACACAATCACCGCGCTGCCGGAGGTGCCGGTCACATAGGGATCCGCGGTGAATCCGAGCGTCCCAGCCGGCAGCGGGGATTCGTTGGCATGTGTCACCTTTTCGGAGACCAACGGCTTCAGTTCGGCACCGACGGGTGCGAGCCAACCGAGGTTGAACGCCTTGGCCGCGTCGTACAACGCGGTGCGGTCACCGTCGTAGTCGATAAGCGCCGGACCGAAGGTTTCATTGGTGTTCGGTGGCTGCCAGTAGCAGAAATACTGGATGCCCTTGCAGCCGTACGCGAGGTTGACGTTGATCTGCCAAGCCAACTCCGGCGCGGTCGGCAACCGGTGGCCATTGTAGGAGATGCTCTGGATGTAGTGCCAGGTCGGCAATCCGCTGCCCAGGCCGATCGCGCGGAAGATCTGCCATCGGGAGAAGTAGTTCGGGTCGTCGGATCCGTCTGCAAACAGCGGATAGCTGTCGTAGGAAAGCATCACTGGTCGCACGGTGTTGATGAAACCCTGCACGTACGCGCGGAACCCGTCACCGTCTTGTGGATAGAGATTGATGTACGGCAACAAACCCGGCACCTTCGAGCGCACGGCCGCCAGCCCGTTGGCCAGCGAACCGAACTGATCCGGACCTGGTTCGTCGGACAGCCGGAACCCTGCGAAGGATTGGTAACTCTGGTAGGTGTCGGCCACCTGCAGTGCGCGGTCCGGCCCGTTCACCACCAGCGCCTTCAGGCCCACCCTGGCGGCGAAATCGAGGCTCGACCCAACGTACGCGGGGTCGTCGGAGTCACCCGCACCGACAAACGAGAACGTGAACCCGGCGTCTTTCATTTCCTGAAAGCGATCGAGGGAGTTGAACCGCGGCTGCATCGACGGCGGCCAGAAGGCGCCGATGGGAAATTCCGGTCCGCTCAGCAACTGCAGACCGGCGCACGTCGTGGTCGCGGAGGCGGCGGATGTCCCAAGTGCCGGTAACGCGGCGCTGGCCGCGACCACTGACAGCAGAAAGGTCCGACGCCGCATCAGCGCTCCCTTGGGGATCGATTTCAGAAGCCACCGATGTCGTACGCTCGGCTGCCCGCTCCGTCAAGGGGCTATCCCGCCGACGGCGACAATTGTCGGCCACGCGGACAAGATCATGAAGACCTACGTCAGCTGCCTGGACGACGAACACGCCAGGTTGGTGGGCGGCATCAGCGTATCGGCTGGTGAGGGTCTTTTGGTGTGGTGCCCCCGGCAGGATTCGCACCCGCCCATCTGGCGCGGCGCGGTGCTCACGGGTTACCTCGGCGGGAGACCATTTCCCTGGTCTGGGTGCCCCCGGCAGGATTCGAACCTGCGCACCCGCCCATCTGGCGCGGCGCGGTGCTCACGGGTTACCTCGGCGGGAGACCATTTCCCTGGTCTGGGTGCCCCCGGCAGGATTCGAACCTGCGCACCCGCCCATCTGGCGCGGCGCGGTGCTCACGGGTTACCTCGGCGGGAGACCATTTCCCTGGTCTGGGTGCCCCCGGCAGGATTCGAACCTGCGCACCCGCCCATCTGGCGCGGCGCGGTGCTCACGGGTTACCTCGGCGGGAGACCATTTCCCTGGTCTGGGTGCCCCCGGCAGGATTCGAACCTGCGCACCCGCCCATCTGGCGCGGCGCGGTGCTCACGGGTTACCTCGGCGGGAGACCATTTCCCTGGTCTGGGTGCCCCCGGCAGGATTCGAACCTGCGCACCCGCCTCCGGAGGGCGGTGCTCTATCCCCTGAGCTACGGGGGCTCAGCTCAGAGAACACTACACGAGCGGGCATTCTCGCCGCGCAGCGGGTCCGCCTCTTGAAGTGTACGATACGCGTACCGTACACTTCCACTCATGATGGTCCGAGGAAAGCCGCGCGAGGACGCGATCCTCGACGCGACGATGCGGCTGCTCGCCAGCGGCGGCTACGAGGCGTTGACGATCGACGCGGTGGCGGCCGAGGCGCGCGCCAGCAAGACGACGATTTATCGGCGCTGGAGCAACAAAGCGGAGCTGGTCAAAGCCGCACTGGACGCGCACGACGCGGCGTTCAACGCGTCGGCGCCGGACACCGGCGCGCTGCGTACGGACCTCATCGCCGCACTGGAAACGGTACGGCGCAAGGCGACGGAGTTTCCGCTCGCCGTGTACGCGGAGCTGGCGCAGCTGATGCGCACCGACTCGCAGCTGGCCAGCGCTCTCAAGAAACATCTGGAAAACGAGGAGATCTCGCCGTTCCACGACCCGCTCGTCAGGGCCGTGAAGCGTGGCGAGCTGCCGCCCGGAGTCGACGCCGAGCTGGTCCACGACGTGGCCGAGGCGATGGTCGTGCACCGCCTGCAACGCGCGGAGCTGGACGACGCGTTCATCGCGCGGCTGGTCGACGACGTGCTGCTTGTCCTTTTACGGAAAGGAAAATCATGACAGTCATTATCGCAGGGGCGGGACCCACCGGCCTCACGTTGGCCTGCGAGCTGGTCAGCCGCGGCGTGCCGTGCCGCGTGTACGACAAGGCCGACGGACTTTTCGTCGGATCGCGCGGAAAAGGCCTCACCCCGCGGACACAGGAAGTCTTCGATCTGCTCGGTGTCGGCGAGCAGATCCGCGACGGCAGCATGCCGTTCCCGTCGTTTCGGATCTATAGCGGCAAAGAGGTCGTCGCCGAGCGTACGCTCGCCGAGATGTTCGGCACACCCGTGCCGGACGGACCTCAGCACCGGCTGATTCCCCAGTGGCGCACGGACAAAATTCTGTACGACCGCCTGCTGAGCCTGGGAGGCGAGGTCGTTTTCGGCGCGGAGGTCACAGACTTCCATCAGGACAACGAAAGTGTCACGGCCACGGTGACGCGCGACGGCAGCACCGAGACCGCGCGCGCCGACTATCTGGTCGGCGCCGACGGCGGCCGCAGCACGATCCGCAAGGCGTCCGGCGTCGGCTTCGCCGGCGAGACGTTTCCGTCCGAGCGGACGCTGATCGGGGACGTACGCGTGACCGGTCTCGACGGTGTTTTCTGCCATATTCTCAGCAAAACCGGCGACGTGACGGAACGATTCGCGCTGTGGAACCTGCCGGACAGCCACTACTACCAGTTCGTCACGAACATGCCGGCCGACCAGGTGCCGCCGCTCACCATCGAGTCGGTGCGCCAGCTGCTGGTGGACCGGTCCGGCCGGCACGACATCGAGTTGTCCGACCTGCGGTGGATTTCGCTCTACAAGGTGAACGTACGCATGGTCGACCGCTTCCGCCTCGGCCGCGTCCTGCTGGCCGGCGACGCGGCGCACGTTCACTCCTCGGCCGGCGGCCAGGGCCTGAACACCAGCGTCCAGGACGCGCACAACCTGGGCTGGAAGCTCGCCGCGGTGCTGGCCGGCGCGCCGGAGGAGCTGCTCGACACGTACGAGGCCGAGCGGATGCCGGTCGCGGCGCAGGTGCTCGGCGTGAGTACGACGCTGCACAAAGCCGACTTCCGGCCGACGCTCGAACCGGCACCGGCGATCCACCAGCTCGACATCACCTATCGCCACGGACCGCTGGCGCTCGACGACCGCGCGGAGCCTGGACGACTGCGCGCCGGCGACCGCGCGCCGGACGTGCCGCTGCCGGACGGCCGGCGGCTGTTCGACGTGCTCCGCGGACCGCACTTCACCTTGCTGGCCTTCGGCATGGCCACGCCCGACCTGCCCGGCGTACGCGTCCAGCCGATGGAGCCGTCAGACGCGTACGACATCGCCGCGCCGGCGCTGGTGCTCGTACGACCGGACGGCTACGTCGGCGCGATCAGCGGCTCGGCCGAGGCGATCCACGGCTATCTGAAGCGGGTTGCGGCACCATGAGGTGGTGAGGATCCGAGCACTCGACGCGGCGGTGGCGGTCGCTGCCGCCGTCGCGCTGGTGCTCGCGTCGGTCCCGGCGGCGTGGGGACAGGGCCATCGGATCGACGCCGCCGGCTTCACGCTGGCCGCGCTCTCCGGTTTGGCCCTGGCCTGGCACCGGACCGCTCCGGTGGTCACGGTCGTCGCGACCGTCGCGCTCAACGGCGTCTACCAGCTGCTCGACCAGCCGTACGGTCCGGTCCAGCTGCCGATGATGCTGGCCGTCTTCGAGCTGGCGCGGCTCCGGCCGGTCCGGCTGTCCGCGCTGGTCACGGCGGTGATGGCGGTGCTGTCCGTTGGCGCCGCGGTGCCCCGGTTTCTGGTCGAGGCGGTGCACACCCCGGCCTTGCTCGCGGTGCTGTGGCCGGCTTGGCTGATCATCCCGTGGTCGCTCGGCGCGCTCGTCGCCGCCAACGCGCGCAGCCGCAAGGAGCTGCTGCTGCGCGGTGCGCTCGAGGAGCGGATGCGGCTGGCCGCCGAGGTGCACGACGTGGCTGGTCACGGCTTCGCGGTGGTCGCCATGCAGGCCGGCGTCGCCGAGGTCGTCTTCGACGAGCAGCCTGACCAGGTGCGCGAGTCGCTGGCGGCGATCCGCGAGACGAGCACGCGCGCGTTGGACGAGCTGCGCGCGAGTCTGGCGGCTTTGCGCGGCGAGTCGCTGCCGGACGTACGCGGCCTGGTCGAGCGCGTACGCGCCGGCGGCCTGCCGGTCGACCTGGCCATCGACGTGTCGGAGCTGCCGCCCGCGGTGGCGACCGTCGCATACCGCGTCGTCCAGGAGTCGCTGACCAACGTCCTTCGACACGCCGACGCGGCACCGGCGTCGGTGCGGCTGACGGCGGTGGACGAAGATCTGCTCGTGGAGATCACCGACACGGGTCCCCCGGCGACAGAGCCGGTAGCCGGTCAAGGGCTGACCGGCATGCGCAGCAGGGTGGAGTCGGCCGGCGGCGAGTTCACCGCCGGTCCGGTCGCCACCGGCGGTTTTCGCGTACGCGCAAGGCTGCCACTCGGATGACGATCACCGTGGCGATCGCCGACGACGAGCCGGTCGTCCGGATGGGCCTGCGCGTACTCATCGAACGCGAGGCCGACCTGCGCCTCGTCGGCGAGGCCGACAACGGACGCGCGGCGGTCGAGCTGGTGCGCCGCGAACGGCCGGACGTGCTGCTCGCCGACATCCGGATGCCGGGCATGGACGGCCTGGAGCTGTTGCGGCAGATCACCGCCGACGACGGCCTCGCGACGCGGGTCGTGATGGTGACGACCTTCGAGACCGACGGCTATGTGGTCGAGGCACTGCAGGCGGGAGCGAGCGGATTCCTGCTCAAGGACAGCGTCCCCGGCGAGTTGGTGCACGCGATACGCGTGGTGGCGGCCGGTGAGGCGCTGCTGTCGCCGTCGGTGACGCGGCGCGTGGTCGGCCTGTTCGCGCACCAGGTGCCGCAGCGCGGCGAGGCGCCGGCGCTGGACAGCCTCACCGCGCGCGAACGCGAGATGATGGCCTGGGTCGCGACCGGCCGGTCCAACGCCGAGATCGCCGCCGCGCTCGTGGTCAGCCCGGACACCGTACGCACCCATGTCAGCCGCGCGATGGTCAAGCTCAACGCGCGCGACCGCGCACAGCTCGTGGTCTTCGCCGTACGCGCCGGCCTGCCTATTCCGGACTAGGGCGGTCCTCCCTGGTCGGAGCGGCTACACTCCGCGTTCTGTACGAGCATTCACATCGACACAAAAGGCGAAAAGAGTGAATTCTGGGGACTCCCCCGACGCGATCCGTTCGGACAGCCGTCACGACACGGACAGCGCGGCTTCGCCAACCGGTACGCTGCGTGACGCAGACTCGCCAGCCGTGTCCATCGCACTGACCCCACCAGCGACCGAGAAAACCGCGCTGACCAGCCGAAACCGACGCCGCCGAAGCCCGCGCGAAATCGCGCTCGCGGTGCTGTTCGTGGTGCCGGCGCTCGCCGGCGTGGGGACGTTCGTCGTCTTTCCGCTGTTTCAGGCGATTTTCCTGTCCACCCGTGGCAGCGACATTCTCGGCAACCCAACCAGGTTCGTCGGCCTGCAACATTTCCAGCAGCTGCTGACGCCGCAATTCGGCCATATTCTGCTGCAAACCGCCGAATTCACCGCGATCGTGGTGGTCGCCGGAGTCGTACTGCCGCTGGCGCTCGCGGCGCCGATTTCGCAGCCGCTGAAAGGAATGCGGGTTTTCCGTACGCTGTTCAGCCTGCCGTTCGCCTATTCCGCGTCCACCGCCAGCGTGGTCTGGCTGCTGATGCTCAACCCGGCGATGTCGCCGATCAACTGGGTCCTGCGGCTGGTCGGCATCTCCGCTCCCGGCTGGACCACCGACTCCAACTGGGCGATGGTCACCGTCGCCGGTGTGACGGTGTGGATGGTGTCCGGCTTCAACCTGCTGGTGCTCAGCGCGGGCCTGGCCGGTGTCGACGAGGACGTGTTGGAGGCGTCCACCATCGACGGGGCGTCCGGCTTTCGGCAGTTTTTCAGCGTCACGCTGCCGATGATCTCGCCCAGCCTGTTTTTCGCGATCGTCACGACGACGCTGACCGCGCTGCAAAGCCTCGGCCAAGTGCAGGTGATGACCGACGGCGGCCCCAACGGCGCCACCTCGACGCTCGTCTACGCCATCTTCGACAACGCTTTCCATAACAACAACAGCAATTTCGGCCTCGCCAGCGCACAGGGCCTGGTGCTGCTGGTGGTCGGTGTGCTGATCGCCGTCGTCCAGTTCGGTGTCATCGAAAGGCGGGTGCACTACCGGTGAGCCGCGCAACGCAGCCCAGCAAGACGTCCACGACGATCATCTACGTCTGGCTGGTGGTCGCCGCGATCGTCCTGCTGTTTCCGGTTTTGCTGACCGTGGTCGGCGGTTTCCTGCCGTCGTCGGATCTGTTGCAGCAACCGCCGAACCTGTTCGGCCATTTCACCCTGGACAGCTATCTCAGCGCGATGCGGCAGACGACCGTACCGCTGCTGCCGGCCTTCGTGAACTCGCTTTTCGTCGGTGTGGTGATGATGGTGTCGCAGGTGGTCACCTCGTGCCTGGCCGCGTACTCGCTGGTGTTCATGCGCAACCCGATCGGCAAGCTGCTGTTCTGGATCTTCATGGCCACGATCATGGTGCCGTACGAGGCGATCGTGGTGCCCAACGCGCTTTTCGTCCGCAGCCTCGGCATCGGCGACAACCGGCTGGCGCTGGTGCTGCCGTTCCTGGCCGTCGGCTTCGGTGTTTTCCTGATGCGGCAGGCGTTCCGGCAGTTTCCGACCGAGCTGCGCCAGGCCGCCGAGATCGACGGCTGCGGCCACCTGCGGTTTCTTTTCACCATCCTGTTGCCGGCCGTACGCCCGTCGCTCACCGCGCTCGCGGTGTGGTCTTTCCTGCAGGGCTGGAACATGTATTTCTGGCCGCTGATCATCGCGTCCGGTGACAATTCGCTGAACACTCTGCAGACCGCGGTTTTCGCCTTGAAGAGCAACGAGTTCGGTGACCCCGCCATTCTGCTGGCCGGGATCACCATTACCCTGGTGCCGACATTGCTGCTGGTCATCCTGGGCCAGCGGTGGTTGATCCGGGGGTTCACCGCGGGCGCGGTGAAATGATCAGTCCCACGAAACCGGAGGGGAAAGTGCGACAACTGCCCTGGGGGTCCGACCCCCAGACCCCGGTCAGGGGGCTGCGCCCCCTGCACCCCCGCGGGAAATTCAAGTTTGCCGTGGCAATGGCCGCCGCGGTGGCGCTGTTGGGCGCGTGCAGCTCGGCCGCGTCCAGCGGCGACTCCAGCACCGCCGAGGCGCCAGGCGCGGAGGCGTTGAACGGCAAGGGCCTGGTGAACGTCACCTTCTGGCACGCCATGTCCGGCGCCAACGGCGAGGCGCTGAAGAAGCTCACCGACGCCTTCAACGCCGCGCACGCCGGGAAGATCAAGGTCAACCTGCAGTTCAAGAACACCTACGACGACACTCTGACGGCGTACAAGAGCGCGCTGGGCAACGGACAGACGCCGGACATCCTGCAGGTCTACGACATCGGCACGCGTTTCATGATCGACTCCAAGTCGATCCTGCCGGTGCAGTCGTTCGTGGACAAGGACAAGTTCGACACCTCCGACATCCAGCCCAACATCGCCGGCTACTACACCGTCGACAAGAAGCTCTACTCGATGCCGTTCAACACCTCCATGCCGTTGATGTACGTCAACAAGAACGCCTTCACCAAGGCCGGCCTCGATCCCAACAACCCGCCGAAAAACCTCGACGAGATCATGGCGGCGGCCAAGAAGCTGACCGTCAAGGACGCCGCTGGCAACGTCGTCCAGTACGGTTTCGGCGCCTCGCTCTACGGCTGGTTCTTCGAGCAGTGGACGGCCGCCGCGAACGAGGAGATGTGCGCGCCGGCCAACGGCCGCACCGGCCGCGCGGACAGCGTGAAGCTGGACACGCCGACGCACGTCAAGCTCATGCAGTGGTGGACGCAGATGGTCAACCAGGGCCTGGCGCTCAAGCTGGACAGCAACACCGAGAACGGCGACAACGCCTTCACCGCCGGCAAGGTGGCGATGACGCTGGAGTCGACCGGCTCGCTCGGTGGATTCCTCAAGGCCACCAAGGGAAAGTTTGACATCGGCACCGGTTTCTATCCGAAGGTCAACCCGACCGACACCGGCGGACCGATCATCGGTGGCGCCTCGCTGTGGGTCGTCGGCAAGGAAAAGAAGCCGGAGACCGAGCGGGCGTCGTGGGAGTTCGTGAAATATCTGGCCAGCGCCAACTCGCAGGCCACCTGGCACACCTCCACCGGCTATTTCCCGATCAGCAAGTCGGCGCTGAACACCAGCGTCGACCAGCAGTGGGTGGCGCAGCGGCCGCAGTTCAAGACCGCCATCACGCAGCTGCAGCAGACCAAGCTGACCACCGCCACGCAGGGCTGCAACCTCGGCACGATGCCGCAGACCCGTAAAGCGGTGGAAAACGCGATGCAGGCGATCGTCTTGCAGGGCAAGGACCCGAAAGCGACCCTCGACGCCACCGAGGGGACGCTGAAGAACACGATCAGCCAGTACAACCAGTCCGTCTCCGGCTAGCCGCCTCTGGTCGCATGGCCACCATGCTTGCATCTGACGCAGGCATGGTGGCCATGCGACCATCTAGCCATGAAGCTGCCCGCGCTCCTGCTTGCCGCCCTTCTGCTGGCGCCAGCACCCGCGGCCGCCGCGGCTCCGGCGTACGGCGGACCGCGAGCCGGCATCGTCCAGCTCTTTCAGTGGCCGTGGACCGATGTCGGCCGCGAGTGTACGAACTTCCTTGGCCCCAAAGGCGTCTGGGCCGTCCAGGTGACTCCTCCGCAGGAGCACGCCAGGGTTTCCGGCGATCCGTGGTGGGAGGTCTACCAGCCGGTCAGCTATCGGCTGGACAGCCGCAGCGGCAGCCGCGCGCAGTTCGCCGCGATGGTCAACACCTGCAAGGCCGCTGGCGTGGTCGTCATCGCCGACGTGGTGCTCAACCACATGACCGGCACCGACGGCACCAGCATTGTCGGCACGGCGTACACGAAATATCACTATCCGAGCTACGGACCGCAGGATTTCCACCAGCCGACCTGCCAGGTCAGCAACTACCAGGACCGCGCCAACGTACAGAACTGTGAGCTGGTGGAGCTCGCCGACCTGAACACCGGCGCCGACTACGTCCGCCAGACCGAGGCCGGCTATCTCAACGACCTGTTGTCGTTGGGAGTCGGCGGATTCCGGATCGACGCGGCCAAACACATGGCGGCCGGTGACCTGGCGGCCATTCTGAGCCGTGTCACCAAACCGTACGTCTACAGCGAAGTCATCGACTACGGCGGCGAGGCGGTGTCGCGCGACGAGTACACCGGCATCGGCAACGTGACGGAGTTCAAGTATGGCAAGAACATCACCTCGGTGTTCCGGTCCGGCACGCTGGCCAGCCTGATGCATCCGGAGCAGAGCTGGAACAACTGGGGCCTGCTCGGCAGCTCCGACGCGGTGCCGTTCGTCGACGACCACGACACCGAGCGCGACGGCAGCGCGCTCAACTACAAGGACGGCTCGCTCTACAACCTCGCGCAGGTCTTCACTTTGGCCTGGCCGTACGGAAATCCGCTGGTCACCTCGGACTTCAACTGGTCGGGCAAGGATGACGCGCCACCGACGGCGGCCAACGGCATGACGATCGGACCGTACGCCGCCGGCGACACGACCTATCCGAGCGGTTGCACCAACATCCGTCCGTGGGTGTGTGACCACCGGTGGGGAAACATCGCCAACATGTTCGGTTTCCGCGCCGCCACCACCGGCGCCTGGTCGGTCGACAACAAATGGGACAACGGCTATCAGCAGATCGCCTTCAGCCGCGGCAACCTCGGTTTCGTCGCCATCAACCGGGAATCCTTCGGGATGGACCAGACACTGCAGACAGGCCTGGCCGCCGGCACCTACTGTGACGTCCTGTCCGGCGACTTCGACCTGGCCAGCCGCGCGTGCGGCGGTCGTACGATCTCCGTCGCCGCCGACGGCACCGCGCACCTCACCTTGACCGGCATGACCGCCGCCGCGATCTACACCGGTTCCAAGCTCAGAGCCCGTTGGTAAACGGTGGTGCGTGAGAGTCGAGATCCAAACGGCTATCGCGTGCCACCGGTTACCAACAGGCTCTCAGCTGAGATCGCGGAGCATCCGCAGGACCAGCGCCAGCAGCGGCCAGATTTCCCTGCCGCGGCGGGTCAGCGCATACGCTCGCATCTGCACTTCGGGGCTGCGCAACGGAAGAACGCGCACGCCTGGTTGGGTCGGCCGGTCGCCCGGCAGCAGGCCGACACCGAGGTTGGCGATGATCATGTCCTCGACCAGGTCCAGGCTGTCCGCCTGATGGGTCAGCCGCGGTTGCCGACCCGCCATCGAGCCGATTGTCCGTACCACGTCCTCGTCGGCCCGGTTGCGTGAGTTGCCGATCCACGGATGGCTGGCAAACTCACGAAAAATCGCCAGCGTGTCGCCTGCTGTCGCCGCGTCGGCCGGCACGCCGAGACCCCAGTCGGTCGACCAGAGCCGGGTGGCCTCATGCGCCGGATCCAGCGGCGCTGGCGCGAGGTTGTAGTCGTAAGTCAAAGCGAGATCGATGTCGTCGGAGGTCAGCAGTTGCACGGCTTCGGCTGGCTCGTGCTCGTAGACGATCAGCTCGGCGCGCGGATGCGTCTGTGCCAGTTTTGCCATGATCGGCAGGATTCCGCGGCGGATGGCGGTCGCGAATCCAGAAACGCGGAGCGTGCCGGCCGGCTCGGCCCGCGGATCGAAGTCGACCTTCGCCGCCTCCACGGCGGCCAGGATGCGGACGGCGTGGTCGGCAAGGCGGCGGCCGGCCGGCGTGAGCCGTACGCGGCGGCCGTCCGGCTCGATGAGAGGCACGCCGAATTCCTTGGAGAGAGCGGCAATCTGCTGCGAGACCGTGGAGGTCGTGGTCTGCAGGAACTCCGCGACCGCGTGCATCGAACCGAGCCGGGACAGCTCCAACAACAACCGCAGACGACGCGTCTCCATCGCTCCACTGTTCAGTAATTTCGAACGGTTTGTCAATCACCAACACGTGGACATGAACGGTCGCGGGACGTTTACTGGACGACGTGAATTCTCGTGTCGGCGCACCGATGGCGCTTGCCTCGATGTCGTCCGTACAAATCGGACTGGCCGCATCTGTCCAGCTGTCGCACCAAATCGGCGCGGAGGCGACCGCCTGGCTGCGACTGGCCTGGGCCGGCGCGATCGTGCTGTTGGTCGTACGACCGCGCCGGTCGGCGTTCACCCGCCGCACCTTCCTGATCTGTGTCGCACTCGGCGTGGTGACCGGTGCGGTGACGATGTTTTTCATGGCCGCGATCACCCGGCTGCCGCTCGGAACGGCCAGCGCGCTGGAATTTCTCGGTCCGCTCACCGTCGCGATCGTCCGCAGCCCCAACAAATGGCGGCCGTGGCCGGTTTTCGCCGCCGCCGGTGTGGTGCTGCTCACCGAGCCCTGGCGCGGCACGATCGACCTGATCGGTGTGGCGTTCGCACTGGCGTCCGCGGCGTGCTGGGCCGCGTACATCCTGCTCACGCAGCTCGCCGGCGACGAGGTCTCCGGCGTGACCGCGCTCGGTGTCTCCATGCCGGTCGCCGGGATCGTGTCGACCATCGCGGTCGGACCGTGGGCTCTCGGTCAGGTCAGTTGGCAGGTTTTGTTGATTGGCTTCGGATTGGCGATCTTGTTGCCGGTTGTGCCGTTTACACTGGAATTTCTCGCTTTGCGACGGCTCAACACGGCTGCCTTCGGCACCTTGATGAGCTTGGAACCGGCGATCGCGTTGGTGGTTGGTTTGGTCGTGTTGCTCCAGGTGCCGAGTGTGTTGGCGATGCTGGGGATCGCGTTGGTGGTGATCGCCGGTGTCGGTGCCGAGAGGAGCGGAGCACGCGCGGACCAGCCACAGGTGCGCGAGAAATCGGTCGTCAGCGGCTGAGCCAGAAGGCGCACTGGTGTTCGCGGCCGAAATTGACTGGCCTGATGGCGTCAGGTGCGAGTGGCGTCCGCCGAATGGTAGGCGTCGTACGGATAGCCGACGCGCGGCAGCACCGGCGGGGCCGTGCGGTCGGCGAACTCGTACCCGAAGGTCGGCACGTGCCGCCCCGAGCATGCCGTTGCGCTCCAGTGTCGGACACGCCAAGCCGGCGTCGGTCATGATCGTGGCCCAGTTTTGGCTGTATGACCGCCGCACCGGATAGCGTGCGGAGACTTCTTGTTTGCCGGCGCCGAAAGACGTCAGGTTACGTTTGGAAGTGGTTGGGGCGTCGGTTGTTGCGGTGCGTTTGTGGTTGCGTTTAGGGATTAAGACCTTTACCTCAGGGAGATGGGGGAAGGACCGTCGAGGTGCGGGTTTGGTGCGGGGTGGCTTTGTTTGTTCTCCCCTCGGCGCCCTGGAGGGAACCACACTTCCGATCCAGGCGGTGGAGCTTTCGTACGTGGCTGGGTTCGGTTTGCCGCCGCCTGGATCGGGAGTGTGGTTGCTGCGCACGCCGAGGGGAGAACAAACAAAGCCGTCATGGTGAAAAGCACCCGTCTTTCGTTGCGGTTGCTGGGAAATGGGGTTCTGAAATGTGTGGTGGTGCGGAATGATGGTGGCATAGGGGTTATCGGGGATCCGTTGTTCGCGTTGGATTTTGTCGATGCGGCGCCGGATGCGGAGACGGTTCGGGTTTGCAGGGGTTGGATCTTTCGGCCGCGGATCGGTATGAATGTCTTGCCGTGATGGAGGTGACCAATCGGTTGATCGCGGCGATTCAGGGGATGCAGTTGGCGTCGATGGGACGGTTCATCACCCAGTACGATCCGTTGGCGCGGCGGTACGCGGCCGCCGAGGTCGCCTCAGCGTTGAAATGGACCACCAGGGCCGCGGCCAGCCGGTTGGAGTGGGGTGAGCATCTGACCAGCACTCTCCCCCGCACGCTCGCGGCGCTGTGCGCCGGCATCATCGACATCGCCAAGGCGCGGACAATGATCGAGCAAACCGAGATCATCGACGCCGACGACGGCATGGCCTGGCTCAGCGCGTTGCTGCCGGCAGAAAAGACCGCGCTCGCCGACTACGTCCGAGCCAACGCTCCCACCTGCATCTTCCCGTGCTGCAACCGGCCAGCCAGGAGCTGCGAGCTCGACCACACCGTGCCCTTCCCGGACGGCCCGACCTCGGCCGACAATCTCAAGCCCCTCTGTAAGTATCACCATGAAGCCAAAACGCACCACGGCTGGGACGTCACGCAAGTGACGTACGCCTGGACCTCGCCGCTCGGCCGCACCTACGTCACCTATTCGACCGGCACCAACAACTCCTGATCGCCACTTAGCAGATAGTGCGCGACAAAAACGACCGGCTCGGTCGCGGACAGGTTGTCGAAACGCGCGACCCGGGCGCCGGCCGGCTCGAAAAATCCGCTGCCGGCCGACAGTTCCTCGACGTCCTGACCCTCCAGTTGGTACGCCGCGCGGCCGCTCACGATGTAGCCGCTCACGCCACCCGGATGGACATGCAGGCCGGTGCCGGCGCCAGGTGGCAGCTCGACCCGATACGTCTCGACTCGCTCCACCTCGCGGCCGACCTCGCCGGTCGACAGGTGTTTCCGTTCAATCCGCATGTCAGCTCCTCGTACCTACTAGTAGGTACAGTAGCAGATCAGCCTCCCGGATAGAACAGGAACAGCGTGCAGCCGGTCGCGCTCTGCGGGACGTGCGACGAGCCGGCCGGTGCGTGGATGAACGAGCCGGCCGGATAGTCCCGGTCGCCGTCGTTGAACGTGCCGGACACCACGAAAACCTCCTCCGGGCCGGGCTCGTGTACGTCGATGCCGCGCCATGCCGCACCGGCATCCATCTCCAGCACGTGCGCCGTCGCACCGTTGTCGCCGCGCCACAGGGAACGCAGCCGGATGCCGGGAAACAACTCACGGATCGGCGCGTCCTCGACCGCCGACCACACGTAACCATCTGCCATGACCACCAATCTGGCCAACATCACGCCGGTCAGCCAGTGTCAGAAACGACATTGTCGGGTATTTTCTTGTCATGACCCATCGCGTGGTGGCATTCGTACGTCCGCCCCAGTCGCCGTTCGAGATCAGTTGCGCGGCAAGGATTCTTCGCCGGCCGCATTACGACTTCCGGGTGTGTGCTGAGAAAACCGGCGAGGTCCCGACCACCGACGGCTATCCGATGGTCGTACGCCATGGCCTGCCATTGCTCGACAGCGCCGACACCATCGTGGTCCCCGGCTGGACAACGCACGACCAGCCACTTTCACCGGCTGTAAAGGCAAAACTGATCGCGGCACACGAGCGCGGCGCGCGACTGGTCAGCATTTGTACGGGAGCGTTCGCGTTGGCGCAGACGGGATTGCTGGACGGCCGGCGCGCCACCACACACTGGTCGGCGGCAGCAGACCTCGCCGAGCGTTTTCCACGCGTACGCGTCGATCCAGACGTGCTCTACGTCGACCACGGCGACATCGCCACCAGCGGCGGCGCCGGCGCCGGCATCGACCTGTGCCTGCATCTCGCGCGGAGCGACCACGGGGTCGCGTACGCGGCGCAGGTGGCCCGCGAGATGGTGATGCCACCGCACCGCGAAGGCGGCCAAGCGCAGTATGCCGCCAAAACCACCGAAACGACACCGCGCGAGTCGCTGGCGCCGCTGTTGGACTGGGTCACCGAGCGGCTTGCCGAGCCGATCACGATCGACGACATGGCGGCGCGACTGAGCATGTCCCCGCGCACGTTGGCACGGCGGTTCGCCACCCAGCTCGGCGTCAGTCCAGGCCAATGGCTGCTCACCCAACGGATCGACGCGGCGCGCGCGATGTTGGAAGAGACCGACCTGCCGGTCGAGACGATCGCCGGCAGGGTCGGCCTTGCATCGGCCACCAACCTGCGCCGGCGTTTCCACCGGGCGGTGCGTACGACCCCAGCCGCCTATCGGCGCACGTTCCGTGCCGCGATGCCGTCGATGACATAGTCCAGGCCGAGCTCGAAAGTCTCGTCAGCGGTCAGGTGTACGGCGTCCCTGACCACCTTCTCCAGCGCCGGAAACCGGCCGCTCGCGAAGATCCGCCTCAGGTACGGCCCGGTCGCGGCCTGCCACTGCCGCTCGTCCATCCCGGTCGACCGCTCGGCCCGAAGTTCGGCGATCTCGCGTCGCACCGCCCCGGTCACGTACGCGGTCACCGCCGCCATCACCGGCATCACCGCGTCGAGGTCGAGCTCAGCCAGTCCGGCCAGCACGGCCTCTCCGCTCGCCATCGCGTTCGGTCCGAGTTGCGGCCGACCACCGAGCAGATCCGCCAGCCACTCGTGCCGGCGGGCAGCGGCGCGGAGCTGCCGCGCATGCGACCGCAGCAGCGACTGCCAGTCGTCGCCGACCGGCCGGATCTCCGCGTACACCGCGTCGACCAGCAGATCCAACAGCTCCTGTTTCGTCGCCAGATAGCCATAAAGCCGCATCGGGCCGGCATCGAGCGCGGCCGCGACCTTGCGCAGCGAGACAGCCTCCAAGCCGTGCTCGTCGGCCAACGCGATCGCGGCTCGTACGATCCGCTCGCGGCTCAGCGGCGCGAGCGCCGGCCGGCTCGGCGGCTCCGGCCGGTCCCAGATGAGGTCGGACACAACTCAAAACGATACATTGCCTCTCGCGATACAGTGTATTGGACGATACAACGTATTGAGAGGTGGATCATGACGATAGCGATCATCGGCGCCGGTCCCGGCGGCCTGACCCTGGCGCGCGTCCTGCACGTCAACGGCATCGAGTCGGCCGTGTACGAACGCGAAGCGTCGCGCACCGCGCGCGGCCAGGGCGGCATGCTCGACCTGTATGTGGAAGGCGGCCAGTACGCGCTGGAGGCGGCCGGCCTGACCGACCAGTTCCTGGCCAAGGCCCGCCGCGAGGGCCAGGACATGCGGCTGCTGGAGCCGGACGGCACGCTGCTGCTCCAGGAGGACACACCGGACGACGCGCCGATGGCCCGCCCGGAGATCGACCGGGCCGACCTGCGCGACATCCTGCTCGACTCCCTGCCGGCTGGCACCGTGCGGTGGGGACACGGACTCGACCACGTACGCGACGGTGTCCTGCACTTCACCGACGGCACGACCGCGACGGCCGACCTCATCGTCGGCGCCGACGGCGCCAACTCGCGCATACGGCCGCTGCTCACCGACGCTCGTCCGCACCACCTCGGCGTCAACATCGTCGAGCTGCGGATCCCGGACATCGACCGCACGCATCCCGACCTCGCCGCCATGGTCGGCCGCGGCACTTACTGGGTCCGCGGTGACGACCTCTCGCTGGGGGCCCAGCGCAACGGCGACGGCTCCGTACGCGTCTATCTCACCTTCCAGACACCGGAAGGCTGGTTCGACGGCCGCGACATCGGCAAGGCGGCGCTGATCGAGTCGTTCGCCGGCTGGCATCCGCGGTTCCTCGAGCTGATCGAGGCCTGCGACGACAACGCCGTCGTACGTCCGATCTACTCGCTGCCGATCGGCCTCACCTGGCCGACCAATCCCGGCGTGACGCTGATCGGCGACGCGGCACACCTGATGCCACCGTCCGGCGACGGCGCCAACATGGCCATGTACGACGGCGCCGTGCTCGGCCGCGCGATCGTCGACGACGTCTCCACCGCGGTCAAGAAATACGAGCAGGAGATGTGGCAGCGTACGAGCAAGGTCGGCAAGGAGGCCTCGCGAATCCACGACATGCTCAACTCCCCCGGCTCCGCGCGCAAGCTGCTCGCGTTCTTCACCGGCGCTAAAGATTCCGCCGGATGACGGCGGGCATGTCGGGAACGGCCTGCCGTGGCAGCGTCTCGGCCTCCTCCTCGGTGAGCGCGTCGATCTGCCGCAGCAGCGCGACCGCGGCGGACAGGAACATCTCCGCCTCCTCCATGTCGCGAAGGAGTCGATAAGCCTCGCCGAGGCCCCACAGCGACTCGGCCTCGCCATAGCGCTGGCCGAGCTCCTGATACGCGATCAGGCTGCGCCTGTGACAGGCGATCGCCTCCTCGACACGGTGCGCGCGCAGGCAGGCCCAGCCGAGGTTGGCGACCGCACTGGCCTCCGCGCGGCGGTTGCCGATCTCCTGGCCGATCGCGACGGCACGGCGGTGAAAGTCGATCGCCTCGGCCAGCCGGCCCATCTTCCGGTGCACCATGCCGAGCACGTCGAGCGAGTTGCACTCTCCGACCCGGTGTCCCATCTCCTGGCAGAGCGCGTACGACTTCTCCAGAATGCCGGTCGCCTCGACAAACCTGCCCTGCGCCAGAAAGGCCTGGCCGAGCTGCAGCATGCAACTGAACCGGCCATAGCGGTCGCCCAGATCGTCGTACGCGGCCAAACCTCGCTCCAGCAAGCCAGTCGCGTCGGCAAACCGACCCAGACGCATCGCGGCGAAACCGGCGTCGCGCAGCGCGTAGGCTCTGCCGCTCGGATCGGCGATGGACGCGGCAAGCTGCCGCACGGCGAGCAGGTCGACCCAGCGGCCGTGGTTGTCCAGCGGCGCGTAAAGCGCGACGGTCAACCGTACGGCCAGCTCAGGAGCGATGACCGAGGCCTGCCGTACGGCGGCCATCAGATTGGCCTGCTCGGCCTCGATCCAGTCGTGCGCGTCGGCGACGGTCGCCAGCGCGAAACCGCCACCTGGGCTCACCGTCGGCTCGGCCGGCACGCGCCGGCGTGCGTCCGGCAGCAACAGCCGGGTCGCCTGCTCGGCCGCCGCGAGATAGCAGGTCAGCGCGCGCTCAACCGGTTCGGTGGCCGCCGCGCCGAGCTCGCGCGCATACACACGCAGCAGGTCGTGCGTGCGATAGCGGCCAGGCGCCGGCGAGGTGAGGAGGTGGTCGTCGACCAGCCGCTCCAGGCCGCGCCGCGCCCGCGGCTGCTCGATGTCGGCCAGCGCCGCCGCGACCGGCACGGTCAGCTCGGCCCAGTGCAGCAGGCCGAGCCGCGCGAACAGGCTGGCCGCCGTCCGGTCGACCGGATCGTCGCTGGCCGCCAGCGCGCGATAGCTCGCCGCGAAACTGGCGCGTACGCCCCGGTCGCCGACCGTCAGCTCGTCCAGCCGGCCACGTTCGTCGTCGAGCAGCTCGGCGAGCGTGCCGGCCGACCAGCCCGGCCGCGCGGCCAGCCGAGCGCCGGCGATCCGTACGGCCAGCGGCAGGTGCGCGCACTGGCGTACCAACCTGGCCGCCTCCGGTGCCTCGGTCTGCCGGCCCGCCGCGCGCGCCAGCAGCTCGACGGCCTCGGTTTCCACCAGCAACCGCAACGAAAAGTCGGCCGCGCCATCCAGCGCGGTGAGCATCGTACGGCTGGTGACCAGCACGCGTGACTGCGCTCCGGCCGGGATCAGCGGCCGCACCTGCTCGGCGCCGCGAGCGTTGTCGAGCACGACGAGCAGCCGCTTGCCGGCCGTCAGCGACCGGTACGTGGCGGCCAGCTCCTGCTCGTCGGCCGGCACCCGGTCGGCGCGCAGGCCGAGTGCGCGCGTCAGCTGACCGAGCGCCTCGGCCACCTCCATCGACGCGGCACCGGAAAATCCGCGCAGATCAAGGTAAAGCTGGCCGTCCGGAAACCGTCCGGCGATCCGGTGTCCAAAGTGGACGGCGGTGGCGGTCTTGCCGATGCCGGCCGGACCGCGCAGCACACAGACGCGTTGCGTGGTCGCGTGGAGATCGGCCAGCAGTTGTTCTCGACCGACGAAATCGGCCAGGTCGGCCGGAAGTTGCCTGGGGATCGCCACCAGCTCGGGCTGTGGCTGCGGGGTGCCGCGCAACATCGTCCGATACAAGGTGACCAGCTCGTCGCCAGGATCGATGCCGAGCTCGTCGCGCAATGCGGTCCGAATGTCGTGATATGCCTGGAAAGCCTCGGCTCGGCGGTCCGAGCCGTACAACGCGGTCACCAGCCGCGACCAGACCGTCTCGGTCAGCGGCTGAGCGGCGGCGAGCTCGCGCAGCTCACCGACCACCTCGTGGTGCCGGCCGTCGGCCAGGTCGAGGTCGATCCGGCGCAGCGTGGCGGCCAGCCATTCCTCACGCAACGGCGCGATCGCCGTGTCACGTAAGGAATCCGAGTCGACGTCGACCAACGGATCGCCGCGCCACAACCGCAACGCCTGGTCCAACAGGTCGCGTTCGTTTTCGTTGGTACGCGCGTCTCTCAGCAACGCGCGAAACCTCAGCAGGTCGACCTCGACCGCATCCGTACGCAGCGCGTACCCGTCTCCGACGGTGTCGATGCTGCCGTCACCGAGAATGGCACGCAGGCGTGCCACCACGGTGTGCAACGCGCGGCGCGGCTGCGCGGGAAGCCGGTCACCCCACAGGTGTTCCAGCATCAGGTCACTGGAGACCGTACGTCCGGCGGCGAGGGCGAGCGCCGCCACCATTGTGCGCTGCCGTCCGACAATGACGGTTTGGCTACCGTTCAACCAGCAGCGGAAGGGGCCCAGGATCTCGACCCGTGACCGCTGTTCGTGCTCCATCCGGTCCTTTCACGCTCGACGTGGCACTGGTGGTCCATGGTGCCATGTCCTGGCGAAAGCGCGCGACCACCGGAAACGGCGGCCCCGATCGAAACATCATGACGGCCTGCGTGGCGGTGATCGCGATCAGAGTCGCCTGCAGCAGGTTGTACGGCAATGCCGCCAAATGCACGGTCAGCGCACCGAGATGCATGAGCAGCACCAACAAAACGCCACGGCCGACGATCGCGATCGCGGAAATAACGGCCTCGTCACGCCGCGGACCACGATCTTTCGCCAAGGCAAACAGAAGTGCGATGCTGGCGGCTGTGCCACCGAGGTAACCGGTCACCAGGATCGCCGATGGCGCGGACACAGTCGCCACCAACAGCGCCCCACCGATGGCGAGGCAGCACGCGCTGAAGACGCAGGTCCAGCGGCGTCCGTGCCGCACCAGGAACGTACGCTTGCCAAACAGCGCGTCGCCGCGTACGTCACGGAAGTCCTTCAGCAGGATCCGGCCGATGAAACCGACGTAAAGGCCGGCCAGCAGCCAGACGCTCGACGTCGATCCGCCGGCGATATGGCCGAGCAGGTAGGGCACCGCGACGTAACAGGCCGGCAGCATCAGCGACGCGACGGCGCCGCGGTCGGCGATTCGTACGGGCCGGATGGAATATCCGGCGCTCAGCACCAGACCGCAGGAAAGGACGAGCAACGCCAGCCAGCCCAGCGACGCACTCGCGGCGAGCGCGACGATCGCCGCGGTGGCTCCGATGACGCGGATTTCCGTACGACGGCCGAAACCGGTGACCAGCGGCCTTCGGCGATCGCCGCCGAGGTTCACCCTGTCGATCCGCTCGTCGGCGATGTCGTTGCAGGCGACCGAAAACGCGAGGAAACCGGCCACCGCCAGCAGCACGCGGAAAAGCAACCAGAAGTCCTCGCGGTGGCCGGACTGGAAAAAGCCGATTCCGGCGTACATGGCCAACAACACGCAGACCGCTGGACGCGCGACGACTACGACCAACCGCAGCCGCCGGATCATTTGTTGCTTCCGTAGTTGCTCAACGCGATCATCACCAGCACCATCCAACCGACGAAGGCGAGACCGACCAGCACGAGCACCGCCAGCAGGACGACGGCCGCGACGAGGAAAATCCTCTGCATCGGCTTCATACGGCCGACGCTACGCCGCGTACGCCCCGCGGCCATCGGCAAAACTACTCAGACCTCGACACCACCGCACCAGACGCGTACGACGTTGCGGGTCGCGGTGATGTCGGCCAGCGGATCTCCGTCGACGAGCAGCAGGTCGGCGCGCAGACCGGCGGCGACGCGGCCGCGGTCGGCCAGGCCGAAATATCGCGCCGGCAGCTCGGTCGCGGCACGCAACGCCGCGACCGTGGTCAGTCCCGCCTCGACCAGCAGCGCCAGCTCCTCGTGGATGCTTTCGCCGTGGTTGACCTGAAACGCCATCCCCGGCACGGCATTGGCGGAGTCGGTGCCGGCCAACACCGGGACGCCCGCACGATGCATCTCGGCGACCGATCGCAGAGCTCCGGCAAATCCTTCGGCTCTGCCGAACTGCTCCGTGACCTTACGCATCATGATCAGCGTCGGGATGACGACCCGGCCGGCCGCCACCAGACGCTCGGCATGGTCGCCGGTCAGCGGCCCACCGATCGGCGAGTGCGTGATGACGTCGGCTCCGGCGGTCATCGCCATCTCGTATGCGGCGACCGAGGTGGCATGTGCGACGACCCGCTTGCCGGCCTGGTGCGCGGCCTCGACCAGAGCCGTCGCGGCCGACAGCTCCGGGCCGCCGCCACCTGGCGCTTCCAGCACGATTTTCAGGTAGTCGGAGCCTTCCGCGACCCGCTCGGCGACGAACGGCTCGGCCTGCTCCGGCTCGGTGACGATCGCCTCCGGCGGCAGGCCGAGCATCTGCGCGTGAATGCCGCCGGGGCCGATCGCCGGCAGGCCGGCGCTGCGAATGTCGGTCAGGCCCGGCACCTCACGCAGCGACGCCAGCCGATCCGGCGGCCAGGTTGCCATGTCCAGCGCGGAAGTCACGCCGTGTCGCGCCAGTTTCTCCAGAACAACACGATCGTGCAGGTGTACGTGCGCGTCGATGAGGCCCGGCAACAAAACAGCGCCGCCGGCGTCGACCACGCGCGTCGGCGTCGCGGCATCGTCGCCGATCACCGCGCCGTCGATGACGACCGTCCGCGGGCCGGACAGCTTGTCGCCGTCGAAAACCCGAGCGTTCGTGATCGCCGTGACGTCCATCAGGTCCTCCGCATCGTCGGCCTCTCAACCTACGCCACCGGATGTACGCGCGCGTACTGCCGGACGGCGACGCGTCCGCGCTGGTCACCGGCTAGCGTGGAGTCGTGCGCAGGCTGTGGTTTCGCGATCGACGGCCCGGCTGGCCCGACCTGGCGCTGGCCGTGCTGGTCGGTGCAGCGGTCGGCTGGTCCGGGATCACCGGCATGGGACCGGCCGGCGTCGACCGGCGGCCGTTCGACCTGCTGGCCGGCGCGCTCCTCCTGCTGATGAGCGCTTCGCTGTTGGTCCGCCGGCGATATCCGGTGCCGGCGGCCGTCGTCGCGATCGGAACGACGTTCGCATGGTTTGGCGCCGGCTATTACGGCCGAGCCGTGATCGCGGTGCCGATGATCGTCTGCGTGACGCTGACCGTCGTGCTCGGCCGGTGGTGGGGAGTCGCGGCCGGCGCGTTGACCACCGCCAGCGGCATCGCCGTCATCCAGGCCGTCTTCGACAGCCCTCACGCGTACGACTACAGCATCAACGCGGTGCTGATCCTCACCACCTCGGTCGCCGTCGGCGAGGCGATCCGCTATTACCTGGCCTGGCGCAAGGAAATGCTGGACCGGGTGGCGCGTGCCGAGCGCGACCGGGACGCCGAGGCGGCGCGGCTGGTCAACGAGGAGCGGCTGCGGATCGCGTACGAGGTGCACGACGTGGTCGCGCACACCATCGCCTCGATCAGCGTGCAGGCCGGCGTGGCCGCGCACGTGCTGGACCGGCGGCCGGAGAAGGCGAGAGAAGCGTTGGAAGCCATCAAAAAGACGAGCACCGAGGCCCTGCGGGAGTTGCGCGGCGTGGTCGGCGCGCTGCGCTCCGACGGCGCCGAGGAGCACTCGCCGAGCCTCGGCCGGCTGCCGGAGCTGACCGGCATGGTCGAGGCCGCCGGCGTACGCGCTCGGCTGTCGGTGACCGGCGAGGTGTCCGCGCTGCCGGCGGCGGTCGAGCTGGCCGCCTACCGGATCGTGCAGGAGGCGCTGACCAACGTCGTACGGCACGCGAAAGCCAGTGAGGTCACCATCGAGCTCTCCTACCGGCCGGATTTCCTGCGTATCACTGTGGAAGACGACGGCACGGCCGCCGAATCGCCGTCAGGAAACGGAAACGGCCTAGCCGGCATGCGCGAACGCGCGCGTACGCTCGGTGGCCGGTTCGACGCCGGCCGGGTCACCACCGGCTTCCGGGTCGCCTGCGAGCTGCCGCGATGAGCCGCATCCGGGTGCTGATCGCCGACGACCACGCGTTGGTGCGCGCGGGTTTTCGTACGCTGGTGGAAACAGAGGACGACATGGAGCTGGTCGGCGAGGCGAGCACCGGCCAGGAGGTGCTCGACCGGGTACGCCAGTCACGCGCGGACGTGGTGTTGATGGACATCCGGATGCCCGGCATGGACGGCATCGAGGCGACCAGCGCCATCGCCGCCGACGAGGACCTGGCCGGCGTGCGCGTACTCGTGCTGACGACCTTCGATCACGACGAGCACGTGCTCGGCGCGTTGCGTGCCGGTGCCAGCGGATTTCTGGTGAAAGACACCGATCCGGCCGAGTTGCTGCGCGCGATCCGGGTGATCGCGAGCGGCGACGGCCTGCTGTCGCCCGGCGTGACCAGGCGGATGATCGCCAGGATCGCCAGCACACCGGAACCGTCCACTGTGGACCTCGGCTCGCTGTCGGCGCTGACCGAGCGCGAACGCGAGGTGGTCACGCTCGTCGCCGAGGGGCTGGCCAACGACGAGATCGCCGAGCGGCTGTTCATCAGCCCCACCACGGCGAAAACGCACGTGAGCCGCGCGCTGACCAAGACCGGCGCACGCGACCGCGCGCAACTGGTCGCGATGGCATACCGGACCGGCCTGGTCACGCCGCCGTAGGCGACCCCCGGATCCGATGACGGCTGCTTCACCTCGTGCCGTACTGTCTGAGCCGAGAATCCAACGAAAACTCCGGCGACGGAGGTGTGAGTGTCCGCTGACTTCTGGGAAGACGTGAGCACCACCTGGGCCGAGGCCGAGCAGGCCGGCACCGAGCCGGCCGCGGCCGACCCGCCGGACCTGCGGCTGCGGAGGGCGCGGCTCGGCCGGACGGGCGCACGGATCGCGATCACCGGCCAGCCAGGAGCCGGCAAGTCGGTGCTGTTCGACGCGTTGGTGGACCGGACCGGACCGGCCTACCAACCGCCGGGACAAAGCCACGACCGGGAAAAACACCGGCTGGCGGTGGCGCGCGGCGACCAGCGGCGGCGCTCGTCGGTCATCGTGGTGCCCGGCCAGCGGTCCAACAACCAGGCCGCCGCGTTCGACGAGCTGCTGGCCGCCGGCGCCGGTCCGGCCGGCATCATCCACGTGGTGTGCTGGGGTTACAACACCGCCTGGAACGCCGGCAACCGCGCCACCATGCTCGACGAGATCCGCGCCGCCGGCCAGCCGGTCAACGCGGACACCGTACGCGCCTGGCACCGCGCCGGCGAGCTGGCCGATTTCCGCGTACTGGCGGACAAACTCGCCACCTCGGGCGCGCTCGACCGGCTGCGTTGGCTGGTGGTGGCGGTGGCCAAATGCGACCTGTTCTGGTCGGACATCGCGGCCGCGCGCGAGTACTACATCCCGGTGCCCGGCCATCCGACCGCCGACTCGCCGTTTGGCGAGGTGCTGCGCGGCCTGACCGCCGACGGCAAGAACGACGTCCAGCTCGCCGTGCTGCCGATCAGCTCGTACGCCGCCGGCCACGACTTCGGCGTCGGCCTGCCGAAACAGCCGCGCCAGTTCGACGACGCGCAGACGACCGCCGTACGCCGGCAGTTTTTCACGGTTTTGGGGAGGTATCTGTGACATCGGACGCGCGGCCGGCCAGCGGCGCCGACTTCGACGAGGCACTGCAGGTTGCCGAGCGGCTGCTGGCCGGCGTCGACCACGGCCGGCACCGCGTCGGCGTCGCGCGCGTGCTGCAGACGCTGGTGCTGCTGATCGGCATCCTCGCCGTGGTGTCGCTGACGCCGGTGTCGCTGACGTACGCGGTCCTGACCGGCCTGGCGGCCCTGCTCGCGTTTTTGGCCGCGCATCTGCTGCTCGTACGTCCGCTCGGCGCGCGGGTGCTGCGCGACGAGCGCGCCATGATCGAGATCATCACCGTACTGCGTGAGCTGCATCCGCACCTGGCCGAGCGGGAAGGCTGGAGCTCGCTGCGGGACCGGTTCGCCCGCGAGCGGATCTCCCGCTTCCCCATCGCCGAACGCGGCCGCGGCATCACCACTTTCTCCGGCGTCGCCGCCGACGTGGCCCGCCGCACCACCTCCGCCGCCTAGGGCCTAGTTTCCGAAAAAATCACCAGTTGGTGAGGGAGCCGGCGAAGATGGCCGCGATGTCGTCCTCGGTCGGCACCTTGGCGCAGGTCGCCAGCAGCCGCTGCTGTTTCATCGTCCCCGGCACCAGATCGGGGATGTCGTTCTCGGTATAGCCGACCGCGCTGATCCCGTTCGGAATGCCGATGTCGCGCATCAGGCTGACCAGTACGCTCGGCAGCTGCTCGCGCGGATCGTTCTGCTTCTGGTCGTCCGGCCCGAGCAGTGACGCCGCCCTCAGGTGTCGTTCCGGCGCGCTGTCGAAGGAAAACCGGAAGGCCTCCGGCGCGGTCAGCGACACCGCCTGGCCGTGCGGCACCATCGGTTCGTCCGGCGGATAGCCGTCCGGCACGTACGACCGGACCCGGCCGGCGATCGGATAGCCGTTGGCGTGCGGGATGTGCACGCCGGAGTTTCCGAACCCCATCCCGGCAAAAGTGGCCGCCATCATCGTGTCCGTACGAGCGTCCACATCGGACGATCCGTGCGTGTAGGCGCGGCGAAACGAGGAGGCCAGCAGAGCCATCGACTTTTCGCACCACAGATCGGAAATCGGGTTGGAGCCGCAGTAGGTGACCCGCTCCTCCGGCTTCTTACGGTCAAAAGTCGTGAACCAGCGCGCCGTGTATGACTCGAGAGCGTGGCAGACGATGTCCATGCCGGCGGCCGCGGTGACGCCGGCCGGCAGCGTCATCGTGAGCAGCGGATCGACGACGGCCAGCGTCGGACGCAGCCGCCAGTGGCTGATCCCGGTCTTCACCTTCATCGACAGGATGTCCATGATGCACATCGCCGTACTCTCCGACCCGGTGCCGGCGGTGGTCGGTACGGCGATCAGCGGCTTCAGCGGGCCCGGCGGCGGCTTGGCGGCCCCGATCGGCTTGTTGACATAGTCCATCAGCTCACCTGGATACGAGGTGAGCAGGTTGACCGCTTTGGCGGTGTCGATCGAGGAACCACCGCCGACCGCGACGAACCCGTCCCACGGTCCCTGCTCGCGCGCATAGCCGACGGCCTTGGTGAAGCTGTCGTCGGTCGGCTCGATGTGTACGCCGTCGAACACCTCGGCGGCGATCTCGTAGCGGCGCAGGTTGTCCGCGATCCGCTCCGGGATGCCGGCGGCCACCAGGCCGGCGTCGGTCAGGATGAGCACGCGCCGCACGCCGTACTGCGACATCTCGAAGCCGATCTCGTCGGAGGCACCCGCGCCGAACTTCAGCGGCGGCGCACCCCAGGTGAAGATGGTCTCCTCGGTGATCTCCGTCATCGGGCCACCGTAACGCCGCCGCGCCGCGCTCGCGCCGGACACTCGAATGTCACCGAGTGCTGGAAGAATGTCGGTGACGCGCGAGCAGGAGGAGGTGGCAGTGAGCGGCTTCGAGGCGATGCCGGCCGACACCGAGTGGTACGACTCGGGTTGGTCCCGGCTGCTGCCTCCGCCGGCCGAGTCGCTGCGGCTGCTGGCGATCAAGGCGGAGATCCACGACTACGACGGCGGCCTGGACGCGCTCGTCCTGCGGGTTGGCCAGAGCTGGTTCGAACGCAACGCGTACGGCGGCCTGGACACCGCGCCGCGGTGGGAGTGGGGCATCGACGAGCGGACCAATTCTCCGGAGGAGCGCACGGCGTGGCGGCGCGGGGTCTGCGTCGCGGCGCTGACCGACGCGGGCATCCCGGTGCCGTCGACCGTACGTGAGCTCGCCGAGGTGATGGTGCGGCTCGGCCTGCTCACTGTGGAGGGTCGCGGCGGTCCGGACGAGCGGTGGCGTACGCACCGGTTCCTGCCGCGGCCCGACGAGGTGCTGACGATCGACGAGTCGTGGCTGGCCGAGGACAGCCGGCTGCGCTGGGGCAGCGCGCTGGCCGAGGCCATTGAGGCGTTCTGGATGCAGTGGGATCGCCGGCGCAGTCCCGAACACTGGCGCACCAGCATCAACAAGCTGGCCAAGTCGACCAACCTGCCGCCTGACTCGATCCGCTATGCGCTCGGGTATGTCTGCCAGCAGGAGTGGGACCAGCTGCGGCCCAACGAGTCCGGTGTGGAGATCAGCACGGTCGGCCACGACGGTCCGTTCGACGCCGATCCGGAGCGGATCGTCGACTCCAAGACCATCTACATCCACTTCCTGCCGTCGCCGGCCCTGCAGGCCGCGCTGGACAACATCGACCGACTTTTCGGGCCCAAGAAAGACTCTTAGAGACTGTTGGTCAACGATGGTGCGCGAGAGAGTCGAGGTCCAAACGTCGTCCAGCCGATGCCCGACGGAAGCCCAAATAGCGCGCTATGGTGGGTTTTCGTCCGGTGCCGGCTGGCGGCGTTTGGGCTTTGACCAACAGGCTCTTAAGAAAAGGCGGCCAGGGCTTCTGCGTCGGACGGGATGTTGAGGACGTTGTCGGCGATGAAGGCGTGCACGTCCGGATAGTCCGGCGCGGCGGCCAGGATCGTGTCGGCGGCCGCCTTCGGGTCGTACGCGGTGCGGCGCAGCACCACGTCAGGGCCGAGCAGACCCCAGTAGGCGGCCGGCGTCGCCGCGTACGGCATGCCGACGCTGCCGGGGTTGACGAACCGCCGGCGGTCGGCCAGCCGGTCGAACGGCATGTGCGTGTGGCCGAGCACCACGGTCGGCTCGTCGGAGCCGGCGAAGGCTTCGCGGAAGCGTTCCAGCGGCGAGTCGACGAGCACGATCTCGGTGTCGCTGCGGCCGGTCGCGTGGCAGAACAGCACCTTGCCGAGGCCGGTCACCTCCAGCGTGGCCGACTGCGGCAGGCCGTCGAGGAAGTCGCGATGCTTGCGGCTCAGGTGCGCCGCGCAGTATTCGGTTGGCGCCACGGCGACCTCGGGCAGGTCGTTTGGCTCGCCGTCGTACGCGGCGACCAGCTCGCGGTCGGCATTGCCGCGGATCCACACCGCCTGGTCGCCAAGGCCACGCAGCCGCTCGAGCGTCTGCATTGGCATCGGGCCAGTGAGCAGGTCGCCGTTGAGCACGATGCGGTCGACCCCCACCGCCTGGACGTCGGCCAGTACGGCGTCCAGCGCCGGCAGGTTTCCGTGAATGTCCGCCAGCACCGCGACCCGCATAGAGGACTCCTTCGTCGACCAGCTGACGCCATTGTCGCTCTTTCTTTACCCGCTATGGGGCCGTTTTATGCGCATGGCCACCATGCGTGCGTCCAGCGCACGCATGGTGGCCATGCGACCGTCAGGCTGGGAACGCCCGAATCGCGCTAGTCGGCGATGAAGTCGCCGGCCGCCGAGCGTACGGACCGGAGCCGGTCGAACAGCAACTCACGATCCGCGGCCGCCAGCGCCGACAGGCCGAAGTCGATCGCCATCAGGTCACGGGTCGCCTCCCGTACGACCTCGCGGCCGGCGTCGGTGAGCACGGCCAGCACGCCACGGCCGTCGTCCGGGTTCCGCCGCCGGTCGACCAGACCGGCCGCGACCAGCCGGTCGATGATGTTGGTGACGCTGGTCGGATGCACCTGCAACCGTTCGCCGATGACCTTGAGCGGCAGCGCGCCGGCGCGCGAGAAGTCCAGCAGCACCAACGCTTCGTAGCGCGAGAACGTGATCTTGTAAGGCTTCAGCACCGCGTCATAGCGCGCCAACAGGATCTGCTGCACCCGCATCACCGAGGTGGCGACCCGCATCGCGTCGGCCGGACCGTACCGGCGCGTCCAGATGTCGCCGGCGCGCTCGATCGGGTCGAACGGCAGGCCGGCCGCGGGTTCGGACATGACCGCAGGTTACCGGGCTCCAGGTGACTGGAGACTGGTGGCGAGTCTCTACGCTGACCGACGTGGACTGGAGCTTGCGCGCGTGCGGCCGCCGCGGACACCTCACCTACCGGCCGACCGAGACCGACCTCGCCGACCGGCTGACCGCGCAGACCGCGGTCGGCCAGGTGTGGCGCTGCCTGCGCTGCGGCGACTTCACCGTCGGCGAGCCGAAACTGACCGGGCCGGCCGAGGACGCGCCGATCGTCCTGCGCGGCGCCGCGCTGCGCGACGCGGTCATCCTGCGGCTGCTGTCCGCCGAGCGCGCCATCCGTGGCGTGCTCCTGCTGCTCGCCGCCTATGGCGTTTTCGAGTTCCGTACGGTCAAGGGCTCGCTGCAGCAGGCCTTCGAGCACTATCTGCCGCTGGTGAAACCGCTGGCCGACGAGATCGGCTATGACCTCACCAACGCCGGCCCGGTGCGGCTGATCGACGAGGCGTTCTCGGTCAGCGCCAACGCTCTGCTGCTGATCGCCGGCGGCATCGTGCTCTACGGTGCGCTGCAGCTCACCGAGGCGGTCGGCCTGTGGCTGTTGAAGCGGTGGGGTGAGTACGTGGCGGTGGTCGGCACGTCGCTGTTCATCCCGCTGGAGGTCTACGAGCTGGTCGAGAAGGTCACGGTCATCCGGATCGGCGCGCTGCTGATCAACATCGCGGCGGTGATCTACCTGGTGTGGACCAAGCGGCTGTTCGGCGCGCGCGGCGGCCGCGCCGCGCACGAGGCGCACCTGCACAGCGAGTCGGTGCTGGAGGTCGAGCAGGCCGCCCTCCAGCGCGCCACCCCCGCCTGACCGTTAGGTCGCATGGCCACCATGCGTGCATCGAGCGCACGCATGGTGGCCATGCGACCGGTCAGCTCGAGACCGGGCTCGACGACGACTCGTGCTCGTCGATCGGGGACTCCCTGGAGGTTTCGCGCATGGTCGCGTAGACGATCAGCGACACCAGGATGCAGCCGGCGACATACCAGAAGAACAGGGACTCGACGCCGGCCTTTTTCAGCCACAGCGCGATGTACTCGGCGGTGCCACCGAAGATCGCCACCGCCAGCGCGTACGGCAGGCCGACCCCGAGTGCGCGTACGCGCGTCGGAAACAGCTCCGCCTTCACGATCGCGTTGATCGACGTGTAGCAGGTGACGATGAGCAGCGCGAACATCATCAGCGCGAACGCGCCGAAAACGTTCTTCGTGTGTGCGAGCAGGGTCAGCAGCGGCACCGTGGCCAGCGTGCCGGCGATGCCGAAGGTGATCAGGATCGGCCGCCGGCCAATCCGGTCGGACAGCGCCCCGACGACCGGTTGCAGGATCACGAAGACCAGCAGAGCCAGGAAGTTGATCCAGGCGGCCGCCTCGACCGAGATGCCGCCGGTGTTGACCATGAACTTCTGCAGATATGTCGTGTACGTGTAGAACGCGACCGTGCCACCCATCGTCAGGCCGAAGACCAGCAGCACCTCGCGCGGATGGTTGAGCAGCGCGCGGATAGTGCCGCGCGCACCGCGGCCGTCGTCGGTGCCGGCCGCCTTTCGATAGCTCTCCGACTCGTCCATGGTGGCCCGCAGATACATGACGACCAGCGCGAAGACCGCGCCGAGGCCGAAGGCGACCCGCCAGCCCCACGACTTCATCTCGGCCGCGGTGAGAAACTGCTGCAGCACGATCTGTACGCCGAGCGCCAGCAGCTGGCCGGAGGTCAGCGTGACGTACTGGTAACTGGAGTAATAGCCACGTTTGCCGGGAGTCGCGACCTCGGACAGATAGGTCGCGGAGGTCGCGTACTCGCCACCCAGCGACAGGCCCTGGCCGAGCCGGGCGAGCAGCAACAACAGCGGCGCGGCGATGCCGATCGTCGCGTAGCCGGGCGTGAACGTGATGATCAGCGAGCCGGCCGCCATCATCAGCACCGACAGGGTCAGCGCGGCGCGGCGGCCGAACCGGTCGGCATAGCGGCCAAGCAGCCAGCCGCCGAGCGGCCGCATCAGGAAGCCGACCGCGAAGATGCCGGCGGTGTTGAGCAGCTGAGCGGTCGCGTCGCCCTTGGGGAAGAAGACCTGCGCGAAGTAGATGGCGAACGCCGTGTACGCATACCAGTCGTACCACTCGATCAGGTTGCCGATCGACCCTCTGACGACGTTCGCCGCGACCGATCGAGTGCGGCCCGGAGCAGGTGTTGTCATCGGCTACCTCCAGGTGCGGTGCGTACGGCGTAACACGAGAGTAAACAGCAAACCGTCTTTTTCCGGGAATCCTCCCGACATGGCCGGATGCGTCCGCCGACTGTCGGGGTTTCGCTTGCCACCGGCCTGTCGGCGGCCCTACTATCTCGCATTACCGGAAATGTTTCCGCTATTTCGAAAGTTCGTCGGGTCAAGGAGTAACAGATGCGTGACATTCAGTCCCGACCGTTGAGCCGGCGTACGTTCCTGTCCGCCACCGCACTCGGGCTGGGTGCGGCAGCCGGGTTGTCGGCCTGCGGCGGCGGCGGTGGCAGTGGCTCCGGCACGATCTCGTTCTGGAAGACACCGGTCGGTGACCTGGCCTTCGAGCAGTCCTACAACAAGAAGCTGATCGCGGACTTTACCGCGAAACAGAAGGACACCAAGGTCAACTTCCTGGTCATCCCGTGGGACAGCGCGCTGCCGAAGTACACCGCCGGCTATGCCGGCAGCAACCCGCCGGACCTGGCGTACGAGATCCTGCCGTGGATGAACAAGTTCCGAGGCACCGGCGCACTCGCCGACCTGCGCAAGCTGGGCGGTTCCGCGGTCGACAAGTACTTTCAGAACGTGCCGCAGGGCGCGATCGACGGAGCGACCGGCAAGAACGGCGAGCGGTACGCCGTACCGTTCTCGGCTGGTCACTTCGGCCTCACCCTCAACGAGGAGATCTGGGAGAAGGCCGGAAAGCCGCCACTGCCGGTGACCTACGACGACATCATCCCGTTCGCGCAGAAGCTGACCTTTGACAAGGCCGGCAAACGGCTCGGCGAGGCCGGCTTCAACCCGAAGAACATCGCGCACTGGGGCATGACCTGGGCCGGCACGCCCGGCGCGGAGACCAACTACGTCTGGAACTATCTCTGGGCCTACGGCGCGGACATCGTGTCGAAGGACGGCAAGGACATCGGCTTCGCCGGCGACGAAGGCCGCGCCGCCCTGCAGAACATGAAGAAACTGGTCGACTCCGGCGGCGCCACCCCGATGGGCCTGTACTCCGACCAGGACGCCTGGGGCGACCTCATGCTGCAGGGCAAGGCCGGCCTGCAGTGGATGCCGAACATCTCGCCGATCCAGGAACAGAAGTACAAGACCCGGTTCCGGGCGATCGACCTGCCGAAGGGACCGGCCGGTACGTTCGTCGTCGGCGGCTGCGGCTATTACTCGATCGCCAGCAAGAGCAAGAACAAGAAGGCGGCGTACTCGCTGCTGGAGTTCATGTTCGACGACGCGCGGCGCAAGGACTACATCCGCAGCATCCGCGTCTATCCGTTCGGCGACCCGCCGGCCGACTACTACGCCGGTGTCGGCGACAAGCGCGTCGAGGCCTACCTGACGACGGTCGCCGCGCAGACCAAGTACGTGCGGCTCACCCCGGTGCTGCCGTTCGACCCGCAGGACTACATCCTCGGCAAGTTCAACGACTACTTCCTCGGCCGTACGAGCCTGGACGACATGCTCAAGGACACGTCGGCGCACGTGAAGCAGCTGGCCTCGACGGTACGTTAGGTGGTCACCGTAGAACGGAGCACCGCGGCACCGCGGAAGAAGGCGGCGCCGGCCGTACGCCGGCGCCGGCCGGTCGGCTGGCTGGCCACCTATCGCGATGCCGCGCTTTTCCTGCTGCCCAAGGCGTTGCTGTTCGCGGTCTTCATCCTGGTGCCGTTCGTCTACACCTTCGTCCTGGTGTTCCAGAACGGTTCGCTGCTCGGCGAGTTCGAGTGGGTCGGCCTGGACAACTTCACCACCATCTTCTCTGACACGCTTTTCCTGACCACGCTCAAAAACACGCTGCTGTTCCTGGTCATCCTGGTGCCGTTGACGATGACCGTGCCGCTGGCCGTCGGCGTACTGCTGTCCAGCAAGCTCGCCGGTCTGCGGTTCTATCGCTCACTGATCTATCTGCCGTCGCTGCTCTCGATCGTGGCCACCGGCCTGATCTGGCGGGTGATGGCCGATCCGCAGTCGGGTCCGTTGAACCTGTTTTTCCGTGACATGCTGGGCATCGAGGTGCCCTGGCTGTCCAACGGCACGTTCGCCATCTTCTTCATAGCGGTCATCACGATGTGGTCGTCGCTCGGCTTCAACTCGATCATCTTCATGGCCGGCCTCAATGACATCCCCAACGAGCTGATCGAGGCCGCGCGGATCGACGGCGCCAGCGCGTGGCGTACGTTCTGGAGCATCAAGCTGCCGCTGATCCGGCCGGTCATGCAGTTTGTCATGATCCTCACGACGATCGCCTCCGTGCAGGTCTTCGACGTGATTTTCGTGATGACACAAGGCGGTCCGGGCACCGCGACGTACACCGCGATGTGGTACATCTACCAGAACGTCTTCAACGGCGGCTCGGTCGGCTATGCGGCGACCATGAGCGTCATCCTGCTGGTGATCACCCTGGTGATCTCGGCGATCTACCTGCGTACGACCCGATCGGAGCGCTCCGGTGGCTGACACGACGAACCGAGTGCTGCGCCAGACCGGCCTGCAGGTCTGCGCGATCGTCGCGACTTTCGCCTGTGTGGCACCGATCGCACTGATCGTCTTCGCGTCCTTTCGCAACGTGCACACCTTCACCGACCTCAACCTCAGCTGGTCGGGGTGGAGCCTTGCCGGCTACCAGAAGCTGTTCGCGCTCGGCAACATCCAGACCTGGCTGTTCAACACGGTCGTGGTGTCGCTGGCCAGCACGGTGCTGGCGGTCATCATCGACCTGATGGCCGCTTTCGCTTTCAGCAAGCTGAAATGGCGCGGCCGCGACTCGCTTTTCCTTTTCCTGATCAGCACGATGATGCTGCCGTTCTCGGTGACGCTGGTGCCGACGTACCTGATCGCCAACAACGTCGGCCTGACCGACAACTACGCGGCGCTGATCCTGCCCGGTCTGTCCGCGCCGCTGGGCACCTTCCTGCTCCGCCAGTTCGTCCAGGGGATCCCCGACGAGCTGTTGGAGTCGGCGCGTGTCGATGGCGCGTCCAACGCACGGATCTTCATCTCGATGATCCTGCCGTTGTCCGCGCAGCCGATGGCCGTGCTGGCGATCCTCACCTTCGTGGCCAACTGGAACAGCTTCATCTGGCCGCTGCTGGTGATCCAGAGCGACAGCCTCAAGACGCTCACCGTCGGCCTGGCGACCACCAGCACGCAGTATTCCAACGACCTGTCCTCACTCACCTCGACGACGGTGATCAGCCTCGTACCGATGGCGATCCTGTTCTTCGTCTTCCAGCGCTACTTCATCCGCGGCGTCACAGCCGGTGCACTGAAAGGCTGATTTCGCCACCGACAGTCACCGCCCCGCCGAAAATGAGTACGTCCTACTCATGCGCCGCTCTGCACGAACAGGCACTCTCGAACGTGCGGGCGGCGCGATCGGAGGGGACGCCGATGTTGTTGCGAGCGTTGATAGACCGGCACGGCGAGGTTGTCGGTGTCTGCGCGGACGCCGACGACACGCCGCGGACGACCGAGCGGCCGCACCGGCCAGGTGACCGGATCAGCACACTGCGGATCGCCGACGAGATCCCGCTGCTGGAGCTGCACCGGCGGCTGAAGTTCGACCGTACGACCGGCCAGCTGCACCTCACCAACTGCTAACTCGAACGTGGCGCGTGTGCGCCGCGTCAGAAGGCCATGATCAGCGCGTCGGCGTCCAGCAGCTTGAGCTTACCTACCACCGACGACGCAATCGGATTCCGATTGCGTCGTCCGAGGTGGCCTGACCTGCGGTTTTGCCGCCGGAGGTGACAAAAGGTCAATCCGGACGGTTTTCATACATATGTAAGTTGCCACGCGAACCCACCCCCCGCCCGATCTGGGTGGGGGCCCAGATTGGCAGGGGGGTACGACAGTTTCGGGCTGTAGCGGGTATCGGTGGCCGGCTCAGGAGCGTACGAGGGTGGCGCGGCCGTCGGCGATGTGGAGTTCGATGGGGCAGACCTGCGCGGCTTCCTCGTCGTTGGTGGCGAAGACGACCGTGTTGCCGGCGGCGGCGTGGGCGGCCAGCAGGTCGAGTACGCGCTCGCGGTTGGCGGCGTCGAGCTCGCTGGTCACCTCGTCGGCCAGCAGCGCGGCCGGTGCCACCGCCAGGCCGCGGGCGACCGCGACGCGCTGCTGCTGACCGCCGGACAGTTCCTCGACCAGCTGGTCGCCGTGCTTGTCCAGCCCCAGCGCGGCCAACGCCTCGGCCGCACGTTGCCGCGTGGCAGCCGCCGGCACACCGCGCGCGAGCAGCGCCACCTCGACGTTCTCGGCGGCGGTCAGCACCGGTACCAGGCCGTTGTCCTGCGGCACCAGCGCCACGTCGTCAGGCGTGTCCACCGAGCCGTCCGCGACCGGCAGCAGGCCGGCCAGCGTCCACAGCAGTGTCGACTTGCCGGCACCGGACGCACCGGTCACCGCGACCATCTGGCCGCCGGACGCGCGTACGGTCACGTCGACCAGCACGTCCCGACCGCCGCGCTGGACGGTCACACCGGACGCGATCATGACACCTCCTCGGCGGACAGCCGGACCGATCCGTCGTCGAGCAGCTGGACGCGCACCAGCGTCCCCGGCGGAAACTTCTCCACGACGTCCAGCGGCAGCGACAGGCTGCCGTCGCGCGCGACGACCGCGAAGTCCTCGCCGCGATGGCCCTCGGCACCGATCCGGCCGTCCCGGATGGTGACCGTCCGGCGTACCCGCTGGCTGACCTCCGGATCATGCGTCACCACGATGACGGTCGTGCCGCGCGCCCGGTTGACCTCGGCCAGCGCCTCCAGCACCTCACCACGCGCGTCGTGGTCGAGCTGGCTGGTCGGCTCGTCGGCCAGCAGCAGGCCTGGCGAGTGCGCGACACCGACCGCGACCGCGAGCCGCTGCCGCTGTCCCGGGCTCAGCTCGACCAGCTTGCGCTTCGCCAGCGACCCGAGTCCGAGCAGGTCGAGCACGTCGTCAGGCTTGTCGACCTCGGCACCGCGCGGCGCGGCACGCTGCGCGAACCGTACGTTGTCGTAGGCGGTCAGATAAGGCAGCAGATTGCGTGAGGCGCCCTGCAGCACAACGCCAACCTCGCTGGCGCGCATTCTCTGCAACTGCTTGGCCGTCATCGACTCCACGACATGCGAGCCGATCCGCAGCCGACCGGCGCTGTGTCGCAGTACGCCGGCGAGGATCGACAGCAGCGTCGACTTCCCCGCGCCGGACGGCCCGAGGAGCGCGACCGACTCGCCGGCCGACACGTGCAGGTCGATGCCGGCGAGCGCGACGACCTCGGTGTCCACCCCCATGTCAACAGCGCGGTAGATGTGCACGAGGCCTTCGCAGTTCACGGCCACGCCGGTCATTGCTGTCCCTCCTGCACCCGCCGGATCGTGCCGCCGCGCTCCGAGCGCGCCGCCACCAGCGCGGCCACGACCGCCAGGACGACCAGTGCGAGGACGGCCGCGGCGACCGGCCACACCGGCCCCGGCACGTAGTCCAGTCGTGGATATGCCGGCGAGTCGGAGAAGACCGGCACCGCCGGCAGGGCCAGCAGCGCACCGAGCGCGCCGGCCACGACTCCGGCGACACAGCCGATCACCGCCGGCACCAGCTGCTCGATCCGCGCCGCTCGTCGCAACGACGGTCTGGATACGCCGGTCAGCCGCAGCACGCCGAACTCGTACGCACGCACGCGACCGTCCAGATAGGCCGCGACCGCCAGCGAGCCGGCCGCCAGCAGCAGCGCCGCCACCGCAGCGACGAGATAGAGCCGCAACGCCAGCGTCGGCCCTTGCTGATCCAGCTCCGCCAGCCGACCCGCGTAACTCTGCTCATCGACCGGCAGGATGCCAGCCGCCGCCAGCTTCCGCGTGATCGACGGCGGCGCGTCCGGAGCCAGCCAGACCTGGTCGACCAGCGCGGTCCGGCCGTACGTGTTGGAGATCCGGTCGAGGTATTCCAGGTTGACCAGCAGGCCGGACGCGCCGACGCTCGGGATGTACGCGGCACGTGCGGCCACGACATACGTGTGCGGCTGCGTCGACAGGTCCGACCCCTGGATCAGCGAGCCCGGCCGGCTCGGACCGGCGTCGGAGGCGTCCGGGTCGGTCGTCGCCTGCCCACCGCCACTTCCGGGTGCAGGAGCCGGCGGCGCACTGCCGGCGAGGACGGCTGGCAACGGCGACGGTACGTCCGCGCGGCGGGCGACGATCTGCTCGGCGCCTTCGCTGTCGAAGGAGATCCCGAGTCCTCCGGACGCGCGGCTCAGGCCGGCGTGCGGATAACTCAAGCCCTCCTCCGGCACCTGCCACCTGGTCGAGTCGGCGAAGCCGGCGACCGGCTTTCCGTTGTCGGCCAGTCCGGTGACGGCCAGCATGCCGTGGATCCGGCCGCTGTCCAGCGGGTCGCGGGTCACCCGGATCGACTCGAACCGGCAGCCGCCGGCGCACTCGGCCACCGAGCCGGTCAGCGTCTGTCCGCCCGGCCGGACCGTACCGAGCGGCAGCGAGACCGGCTGGTTGTGGCCGTCGCGCAGGTCGAGCGAGATGCTGAGCGGCCGCGCCGAGTCGGCCTGCGTGACGGTGACGGACAGGCTGAGCCGCGGTCCGCGTACGGTCAGCACCGGGCTCGGCGCCGGCTTGCTCAGGTCGCGCGCGATCGCGTCGATCGGCGCGGTCAGCTCGCCGCGGTCCCACCGTGCGACGGCGGCGAGCCTGCTGGCGTCGACGGCGAGTACGCCGCGGATCGGGTCGGCCGGACCACCGGCGTACTTGACCGCGGCCATCGCATAGCGGCCGGTCGGATCGGCGGACCGTACGGCCTGCAGCAACGCCTGCTCGGTCGGCGCGCGTACGGTCACGGCCCGGTCCGCACCGACGTCCGCCGCAGCGCGCGCCTTCCGATCGGCCGCCGCGGTGTCCCAGGCGATCGCCGAGAAAAAGAGCAGGGCGACCGCGACCGTGACCACCAGCGCCGACCGCCGGCCGCCCGTACGCCGAGCGAGCGGTGTCCAGCCGACCATCTCGGCCAGCCGGCCGCGCCGCCGCGCCGATCGCTGGCGCCACAACGCGAGCAACGGCACCAACCGAGACACCGCGATGCCGGTCACCACGGCGAGCATTCCTGGCGCGACCAGCGACAACGGCGACGAGGAACGGCCGCGGTCGGTGAGCACCTGGACGAGCGCGGCCAGCGCGAGCGCCGCCACCAGGCCGTCGACGATGCCGGCGCGCAGCTTGTGCTGGCGCGGTGGCACGCGCCGGAGCAGCTCGGCGACGCTCAGGCCGAGTACGCGCCGGCCGGCGGCCGCCGCTGCCGCCAAGCCGCCGCCGAGGGCGAGCAGCGCGATCAACAGGACTGGCAGGCGTAACTCCACGTGGACGCCAGGCGCGAGCAGCAGCCGGCCGATCAGCTCTGTCACCAGCAGGCCGAGACCGAGGCCGATCGGCGCCGCCACGACCACCAACAGCAGAGACTCGCCGAGTCCGAAGACGGTCGTGGAGCGGCTGCGATAGCCGCGCAGCCTGGCCAACGCGATCTCCGGTCCGCGAGCCTCCGTCGCGTCGGACACGACCAGGATCAGGATGAACCAGGCGATCAGCACCAGCTCGGCGGCCACCAGCGGGATCGACAGCGCCACCAGCTGGCGGTCGGCCGTCACCGGCTCGATCGCGGTCGTCAGCCGCTGCTCGACCGCGAACCCCTCGCCGGTCAGCGCGCTCGCCGCCTGGCTGTAGAGCGCGGTGAGCCGGTCGACGTCGTCGAGGCGTACGTCGTCAGCGCGCAGCGCCACGTCGGCGTACGCCTTCGGCCGGCCCGGCAGCTGAGCGACGAAGCCGGTGCCGCCGATGACCGGGTCGACGCCCTGCACCAGGTTGGAGTCGGCCGCGTTCTGCGGGTCGAGGGTGACCGGCTGGAACTGGAAGTACGGCTGGCCGAGCCAGTAGCGCTCGTTGGCGGCCAGCGGCTGGTAAATGCCCGCGACGACCCCTTGCGACTGCCGCACCGAGCTCGGCCGGGCCTGCAGGGTGATCGTGTCGCCGAGCCGCACTTTGGCGCGATCGGCGGTGCGTTTGGAGAGCAGCGCAGAGTTGCCGTCGATCTTGCAGGTGCCGGCGACCATCCGGATGTGCGCGCAGACGTCCGTACGCGACAGGCCGTACGTCGCGAAGGTCTCGTGTGTCGCTCCGTCGAACCGCGCCGGCGACTCCACCCCGGTGACCGGCCGGTCCAGCAGCGGATCGGCCAGCTTGGCATCGCGCAGCGCGGAAGCCAACCCGCTGTCATCGGCATAGCTCGTCTGCGAAACCCGCATCCCCACCACCGCCGGCGAGATCGCACGCAGTGCCGTCACCAACAACGACTGCTCCGCCGCGCGCGCGTACGCCGGTCCGACCACCGCCGCCGTCATCGCGATCACCGCCACCACGAGGACGGTCACCGACCTCCCCCGCCGGTACCACAGTCCCCGCACTGCCACCGATATCGGACCCATACGTCGAAGCCTCACCCGCCGGCCAACCCGCCACCGGAATCGTCACCTGATCGTTTTCAGCCCGTAAGGAAATCGTTATCCAGGCCAATGGAGGCGACAACTACCTGCTACGGCGCGAAATTGTCGTACCTGTCCGCAAAAATTGCCCCCACCCAAAACGGGTGGGGGGTGGGTTCGCGTGGAATGTAGGTAAGTATTTGAAGTTGATCTTGGGTTTCAGGGGTGGGTGGTGGTGTCACGGTGGTGGAGGGGGTACGGCGCGGCGTGGTGCGGCGGGAGGCGGTGTGGCGCCGCATGGCGCGGTCGGGGATGGTGGTGGCGCCGCACGGGGCGGTCGCGCGGTGGTGGCGGCGCCGCACGGCGCGGGTCGGGGGGTGGTGGCGCACGGCGCGGTCGGGAGGTGGTGGCGGCGCCGCATGGCGCGGTCGGGGGGTGGTGGTGGCGCATGGGGCGCGGAGGCGACAGGGTTGCGGCTCCTCGTTGTTGCGTTGGAGAGGCGGTGCGTCTCCTGCTTTGTTGCGTCAGGGGGTGGTTGGGTTTTCTGCTTTGTTGCGTGGGTGTGTGGTTGGTTTTCGCCTGCGCTGCGGGCGCTCCTGCGCGGAGGGCGACCTCAAGGGAGGGGCGCGTGGATGCCAATCGGTGTGCATAGGGGTGCGGCCGGCGGTTGCGTGCGGGGCTGGGTTCTCTAGGCTTGCCAAGGCACATTAGTCACAAACGCATTGTCGGTCTCAATAGTCACAGGCGTCACAGCATCCGACGAAACTGCGGGTGTGAAAGCCTTGTTTCTTGCGTCCAGCGCTAGTAGATCGGCTTTCACGCCAACCCGGAGTTACATAAGTTGGACATTTAGCGTTACACGCGCTCTTGAGTCTCACATAATGGACCTTCGCGCCCCTTACTGGGACGCCGCGGCCGTCTCGGCCGGGGTAACCCGTCAGCGCGGGCGTTAATCTCTCTTCATAGCGCTAAATGTTCGCTTTGTCGGTTTGTGTTGATAGCCTGCACACGACTGGGTGTTACTACCGTGACTCACGTGGCCGATAATGCAGATGAGGCGACCTGTCCGCTTAATACGTGTCTAACAAGATATCTTGAGCCGCTCACCCATCCGGGCCACAAAGGTCAGGGGCTGGAGGCACCGATGCCGGCTATCAGCTTGTCGGCGGCGGCGTACGGGTCCTGTTCGCCGGCGACGACTTCGGCGGCGAGGGTGTCCAGGGCTTTCGAGCCGTGGAGGTCACCCATTCGTGCGCGCAGTGTCTTCACGGCGATCGCCTCGATCTCGGCCGCCGCTCGCCGCTGCCGGCGCCGCGCCAGCTCGCCGCCAGCCATCCACGTGCGGTGCTTCTCGATCGCCTCGAGTACGTCGGGGATCCCCTTGCCGGTGGACGCGACGGTCGACACGATCTCCGGGCGCCAGGCACCGGCCTCGGAGTGCCGGCCGCCGAGTCGCAGCATGCCGTTCAGGTCGCGTACGACCTGGTCCGCGCCGTCGCGATCGGCTTTGTTCACAACGAAAATGTCGGCGATCTCCAGGATGCCGGCCTTCGCGGCCTGGATGCCGTCCCCCATCCCAGGCGCCAACAGTACGACGGTCGTGTCGGCCAGCGACGCCACGTCGACCTCGGCCTGGCCGACGCCGACCGTCTCCACCAGGACCAGGTCGCAGCCGGCGGCGTCCAGCACGCGTACGGCCTGCGGAGTGGCCCATGACAGGCCGCCGAGATGGCCGCGCGACGCCATCGAGCGGATGAAGACGCCGCTGTCGGTCGCGTGGTCCTGCATGCGTACGCGGTCGCCGAGCAGCGCACCACCGGAAAACGGCGACGACGGGTCGACGGCCAGCACGCCGACCCGCTTGCCCTGCTCACGGAACGCCTTCACCAGCATCGACGTAGACGTCGACTTTCCAACGCCTGGCGAGCCGGTCAGGCCGAGGATCTGTGCGCGTCCGGTGTGCGGCGCGAGCGCGGCCGCGATCTCCGGCAAATGCGGACTGTCGTCCTCGACCAGGCTGACCAGCCGCGCCACCGCGCGCGGATCAGCGGCCTGAGCGCGCTCCAGGACTTCGGAGAGCGGCGCGTCCCGACGGAGTGGTTTCACTTCTTTGGTACGCGCAAGATCAAAGCGTCGCCCTGGCCGCCGCCGCCGCACAGCGCGGCCGCGCCGACACCGCCGCCGCGCCGGCGCAGCTCCAGCGCCAGGTGCAGCGCCAGCCGCGCGCCGGACATCCCGATCGGATGGCCGAGCGCGATCGCGCCGCCGTTGACGTTGACCTTCTCCTCGTCGATCTCCAGGTCGTTGACCGACTGGATGCCGACCGCGGCGAAGGCCTCGTTGATCTCGACCAGGTCCAGGTCACCGACGCCGAGCCCGTCCTTGCTCAGCGCGTGCTTGATCGCGTTCGACGGCTGCGACTGCAGGGAGTTGTCCGGACCGGCGACATTTCCGTGCGCGCCGATCTCGGCGATCCACTCCAGCCCGAGTTCCTCGGCTTTCGCTTTGCTGACAACGACAACCGCGCACGCGCCATCGGAGATCTGAGACGCCGTACCAGCCGTGATCGTGCCGTCCTTGCCGAAAGCCGGCCGCAGTTTGGCCAGGCCCTCGACCGTCGTGTCGCCGCGAATTCCCTCGTCGTCGGTCACCTCGATCGGGTCACCTTTGCGCTGTGGCACCAAAACCGGCGTGATCTCGTCGGCGAAGACGCCGTCTTTCTGCGCACGCGCGGCGCGCTGGTGCGAGCGCGCGGCGAAAGCGTCCTGCTCCTCGCGACCGATGTTCAGCTTGGCGTTGTAGCGGTCGGTCGACTCACCCATCGCGATGTGGTCGAAGGGATCGGTGAGGCCGTCGTAGGCCATCGCGTCCAGCATCTCGATCGCGCCGTATTTGAAGCCAGCACGCGATTTCGGCAGCAGATGCGGCGCGTTGGTCATCGACTCCATGCCGCCGGCGACGACGATGTCGAACTCGCCGGCCCGGATCAGCTGGTCGGCCAACGCGATCGCGTCGAGGCCGGACAGGCAGACCTTGTTGATCGTCAGCGACGGTACGGTCATCGGGATGCCGGCGGCGACCGCGGCCTGCCGCGACGGGATCTGGCCGGCGCCGGCCTGCAGCACCTGGCCCATGATCACATACTGCACGGCCTCCGGCGCGATGCCGGCGCGGTCCAGCGCAGCCTTGATCGCGATGCCGCCCAGCTGCGCACCGGAGAAGTCCTTCAGCGACCCGAGCAACCGACCCATCGGCGTACGCGCACCCGCCACGATCACTGACCCGGCCATCGCGTCCTCCTCGGCTTAACGGTGGTTTGGTGGCCCACTTTATGAGATGCAATGGCTCACAACATGTCCTGGTGACTCGATCCACATCACTTACCGTGGGTTGATGTTCACCGCCATCGACCACGTCGGCATCGCGGTCGCCGACTACCAGGCCGGCCTCGACTTCTACACGGGCACCTTCGGGATGACCGTCGCACACGAGGAGGTCAACGAGGAGCAGGGCGTACGCGAGGCGATGCTGGTGCCCGCCGCGGACCGCTCCGGCACGCAGATCCAGCTGCTCGCTCCGCTGACGCCGGAGTCGACGATCGCCAAGTTCCTCGACCGCAACGGACCCGGCGTCCAGCAGATCGCCTATCGCGTCGACGACCTTGAGCAAGTGGCCGCTGAGCTGCGCGCGAAGGGCTTGCGGCTGCTCTACGACCAGCCCCGCCGCGGCACCGCCGGGAGCCTGGTCAACTTCGTGCACCCGAAGGACGCCGGCGGCGTGCTCGTGGAGCTCGTCCAGCCGGCTGACCACTGAGCCATGTCTCACATGGGGATGCACTGGATCGTTACTCATCGGTAACGTGCGGTGCCACCTGCTGATTCGGGAGGCGAAGCGGTGAAGCAGATCCTCGACGCGATCATGGCCGGCGAGCGCGAGGCGCTCGGCCAGCTGCCCGTGCCGGAGTCCTACAAGGGTGTGGTCGTACGCGCCGACGAGGCGGACATGTTCGACGGCCTGCCGACGAAGGACAAGGACCCGCGCAAGTCGCTGCACGTCCAGGAGGTGCCGACTCCGGAGCTCGGCCCAGGCGAGGCGCTGGTGACGGTGATGGCCAGCGCGATCAACTACAACACCGTCTGGACCTCGATCTTCGAGCCGGTGTCGACGTTCGGGTTCCTGAAGCGCTACGGAAAGCTGTCTCCGCTGGCCGCGCGGCACGACCTGCCCTACCAGGTGGTCGGCTCCGACCTGGCCGGCGTCGTCCTGCGCACCGGTCCCGGCGTACACGTGTGGAAGCCGGGCGACGAGGTCGTCGCGCACTGCCTTTCGGTGGAGCTGGAGCGCCCGGACGGCCACAACGACACGATGCTCGACCCTGAGCAGCGGATCTGGGGCTTCGAGACCAACTTCGGCGGCCTGGCGCAACTGGCGCTGGTGAAGGCCAACCAGCTGATGCCCAAGCCCGACCACCTCAGCTGGGAGGAGGCGGCCAGTCCGGGGCTGGTCAACTCGACCGCCTACCGCCAGCTCATCTCCGCCAACGGCGCCAACGCGCGGCTTGGCGACGTCGTGCTGATCTGGGGCGCCTCCGGCGGCCTCGGGTCGTACGCGACCCAGATGGCGCTGAAGGCCGGCGCGACACCGGTGTGTGTGGTCTCCAGTCCGGAGAAGGCGGAGATCTGCCGCGCCATGGGGGCCGAGCTGATCATCGACCGCAGCGCGGAGAAGTTTCAGTTCTGGTCCGACGAGACGACGCAGAATCCCAAGGAGTGGAAGCGGTTCGGCGCCGCCATCCGCGAGCTGACCGGTGGCGACGACCCGGACATCGTGTTCGAGCATCCGGGCCGCGAGACCTTCGGCGCGAGCGTCTTCGTGGCTCGCCGCGGCGGCACCATCGTGACCTGCGCGTCCACATCCGGCTTCCTGCACGAATACGACAACCGCTATCTGTGGATGAACCTGAAAAGGATAATTGGGTCACATTTCGCGAACTACCGCGAAGCCTGGGCGGCGAACCGGTTGATCCAGCGCGGAATCATCCATCCGACGCTTTCTCGGACATATGCGCTCGAAGAAACCGGACAAGCCACGTATGACGTGCATAAGAATGCACATCACGGCAAAGTCGGCGTCCTGACCCTCGCGCCCAGCCCTGGCCTGGGCGTACGCGACGAGGAGAAGCGTGCGCGGCACCTGCAGGAAATCATGCGCTTCCAGAATATTTGACCGATTTCCGGGGGTGACCTCACAGGCCGCCTGCGAGGGGTGAATACTACGGGTCTAAGGTGTGCTTTCTCTGGAGCAGCACCAGGCAGCACACCAGTCCAGGACCCGTCCACCGCCTCTGCGATAGTGAGCGACATGGCCTCCGACACCGACGTGCAGTTCTTCGACAACATCCAGAACGAGCCGGAATTCGCGATCACGCTGCGCGGTTACGACCGCCAGCAGGTCACCGAGTACATGCGGCGGGCCTCCGTCGAGCTCGGCCAGCATTCGGCGGCTCGCGCCGAGGCCGAGTCGCGGCTCAACGACGCCGGCAACCGCATCCGCGGCCTGGAAGACAAGCTCGCCACCCTGCAGCGCCGGGTCGCCGACCAGGAGCAGCAACTCAAGGAGAACGCCAAGCCGTCGCTGTCCGGCCTCGGCACTCGCGTCGAGCAGATGCTGCGGCTGGCCGAGGAGCAGGCGACCGAGCACACCGAGGAAGCGAAGAAGGTCGCCGCCGAGACCCTCTCCAACGCGCGTGCCTCCGCTCGGGAGATGACCGAGAAGGCGCGCCAGGAGGCCAAGGCGGTCAAGGAAGGCGCCGAGCGCGAGGTGTCCGGCACCCGCGAGGTGGCCGAGCGCGAGGCGGCCGAGCTGACCGCCCGCGCCGAGCGTGAGGCGGCCCTGCTGCGGGCCAACGCCGAGCGCGAGACGACCCAGCTGCGCAAGACCACCGAGCACCAGGTCACCGAGCAGCGCGCCACCGTCGAGCGCGAGGTGTCCCAGCTGCGGGCCACCGTCGAGCGCGAGGTGACCCAGCTGCGCGGCAAGGCCACCCAGGAGGTCGAGCAACTGCGCGCCGCCGCGCGTAAGGAGATCGACCAGCTGCGCGCCGCCGCACAGGCCGCCGCCGCCAACCTGCGGGCCGAGGCCGAGCGCGAGTCCGCGGAGAAGCGGTCGATGGCCGAGCGGATGCTCGCCGAGGCCACCCAGAAGCGCGACAACGACCTGCGCAGCCTGGAGCTCGACCTGGCCGAGCGGCGCGAGCGCGCCGAGCAGCAGCAGTCCGAGCGGCACGCCGCCGCGGTGGCCGCCAACCAGAAGCTGATCAGCGAGGCCGAGGAGCGCGCGCAGGCCGCCGACGCGCGGGCTCGCGAGATCGAGGTCGCCGCCGAGGCTCGCCGCAAGGACTCCGAGCAACAGGCTCGCGCCACCGTGGAGAAGGCCAAGGCGTTCGCGGCCAAGACCACCAGCGAGGCCCGCTCCGAGGCCGACCGGCTGCTGGCCGACTCGCGCGCTCAGGCCGAGCAGCTCACCAGCGACACCAAGCGTCAGGTCGAGGACCTGATCAAGCAGCGCGACGCGATCACCAGCCAGCTCGGCCAGCTCCGCGAGATGCTCGCCGGCCTGGTCGGTGGCGGCGCGGCACCGCGGCTCGCCGAGGTCGACTCGGCGATCTCCGAGGCCAAGGGTGGCCGGCCGTCCCCGTCGCCGAGCTGACATTAATATCGGCTGAGAGAACCGGTGGACACGAATTCGTTTCCACCGGTTTTTTCTTTGACCGTACGAAAATCGTCGCGACACGGGAATTTGCCGCCGCACGGAGGCGACATTCGGCGGTGGTCCGTGTGAGTATGGGGTCATGTCCACCGACAGCCATGGCACCGGCGATGTTTTCCGGCTGTCCGGCGCGGCGGCCGCCGATTTCGAGCGGGTGCTGCGCGGATACGATCCCCGGCAGGTCAATGCCTACCTTGCCGACCAGGACCGGATTCTCGCCACCCTGACCGCCGAGCGTGACAATTTGCTGGCACAGCTGGAAAGGCTGGCGGCGGAGACCCAACAGGCGAAAATCGAGGCGGTCAACTGGCGGCGCAAGGCGGCTGCCGGCGGCGGCGAGGTGTCATACGCGAGCCTCGGCGTACGCGTGGAGCAGATCCTCCAGCTCGCGCACGACGACGCCAACGAGAAGCTCGCCAACGCGCAGCGAATCGAGGACGCCGCGAAGGCGCGCGGCGAGGAGATCCTCGAGGAGGCACGCCAGCGCGCCGCCGCGGTCGAGCGCGACTATCAGGCCGCGCTGGCGTCCCGGCGCGCCGAGGCCGACCGCGAGCTGACCGAGCTGCGGCAAACCACCCACCAGCAGTGCCAGGAGGCGCTGGAGCACGCGCGTAAGACCAGCGCCGACGCCGAGGCACGCGCGAAGACCACGATCGCCGAGGCGGAGGCCGAGGCGACCAAGCTGGGCACCGAGGCGGACGAGTACGCCGCGAAGACCCGCCGCGACGCGGACGTCTACGCCAACCGGCTGCGCCGCGACGCCGAGGCGCATGCCGCGACCCTCATCTCGGCCGGCCGGCAGGACGGCGAACGCGCCGCCGCCGAGGCCGCTGCCGCCGCCGACAAGGTGCGTACGGCCGCCGCCGTCGACGGCGAGCAATATCGCACGATCGCGCGCAAGGAAGCCAACGACCTGCTGGAGAAGGCGCGCCGCGACGCGGAGAAGCTCACCGGCGACGCGCGCGCCGAGGTCGAGCGGCTGACCAAGCAGCGCGAGGACGTGACGCGCGACCTGGCGCAGATGACCGCGTCGCTGAACGAGCTCGGTGCGAGCATCCCCACCAACCTCTTCGACCCGCCACCGGCGAGCGGCGCGAGCCCCGTTCCTGCCGCACCGGCCACGGCAGCCCCGGCCGCTGGGTCGCCTGCCGGCTCACCGCCAGCCGACGCTCCAGCCGCCGCTGCGAAGCCAGCCGACGCCAAGCCAGCCGACCCGAAACCAGCCGACCCGAAACCAGCCGACCCGAAACCAGCCGACCCGAAAGCGGCCGACGCTCCGGCTGATGCCTCGAAGCCGGCTGATTCCCAGCCGAGCGGCGCCAAGCCGGCTGACGGCAAGCCGACCGGCGCGAAGGCGACCGGCGCGAAGGCGACCGACGCCAAGAAGACGTAGGCCTCGTGTCCCGAGTCAGACTCGGGACACGAGGGCCTGTCCCCATATTCCGGGGGATGAGAGTCGAGATCCAAATGTCGTCTGGCGGTGCGGCGGAGCCGCCCGGCGCGGCAGCGCCACGTGGGCGGTTTCGCCGTGCCGTCAGGCGGCCCGAGACAGATGTGACAGCGGCTCGGCTATCGCCCCGCGGAATATGGAGACAGGCCCTAGCCGTACGCACCGCGGCGTCGACCAAGCACGGCGCGCGATATCGTTTGCTTGACGCCGGCCGACCGCCCACCCGCCGATGGCCGGCTCGCTTCCGAGCTGGCTGATCCCAGCGGTCCCCTCGTCCTGGACCAGCTGATTGGTGCGTCGTGTCGCTTTCCCGTGGTCTGCTGCGGATGCTCGCGTTCACCTGCGGCATCACCATCGCCAACGTCTACTACGCACAACCGCTGCTCGACACGATCGCGCACGACCTGCGGGTCGGCCGCCCGGCGGTCGGAGCCCTGGTCACCGCGACGCAGGTCGGCTTCGCCGCCGGGCTGGTCTTCGTGGTGCCGCTCGGCGACATCCTCGCGCGCCGGCGGCTGATCACCGCGTTGCTGGCCGTCGACGCCATCGCGCTCGCAGCCGCCGCCGCGGCGCCGGCGCTGTGGATGTTGAGCTCGGTGGCCGTGCTGATCGGTACGTCGTCGGTCGTCGTGCAGATGCTCATTCCATACGCGGCGACCCTGGCGCCGGCGGCCGAGCGAGCACGCACGATCGGCGTGCTGATGGGTGCGGTGCTGCTCGGCGTGCTGCTGTCGCGTACGTTCGCCGGCGTTGTCGCCGACCTCGCCGGTTGGCGTTGTGTGTACGCGGCGGCCGCCGCGGCGATGGTCGTCCTCGCCGTGACGATGAGCCGCGTCCTGCCGCCGACCGGACGCGAGGTCGAGATCGGCTATCTGGCACAGATGCGAGCGGTGCTGCGGCTGGCGCGCAGCTCGCCGGTGTTGCGCTGGCGCGCGCTGATCGGGGCCGCTCAGTTTGCGATGTTCAGCTGCTTCTGGTCGACCGTGCCGTTCCTGCTCGCCGGCCGGCCGTTCGCCTTTACCGAGGCCGAGATCGGCCTGTTCGCGCTGGTCGGCGCGGCCGGTGCCGGGGTGGTGCTGCTAGGCGGCCGGTTGCTCGATCGGCTGCGCGAGCTGCGCTGGCAGATCACCGGCGCCGCGATCGTCCTGTTGCTGATCTCCTTCGGCATGCTCGCCGCCGGCATCGACGGCCTGGCCTGGCTGGTCGTCGGTGCGCTGCTGATGGACGTGTGCTGCCAGGTCGTGCACGTCACCAACCAGGCGGTCATCTATGACCTCGTCGACGCCGCGCGGTCGCGGCTGACCACCGTCTACATGACGACCTACTTCGCCGGCGGTGCGCTCGGCACGACGGCCGGCGTCATGGCGTACGACCGAGCCGGCTGGATTGGCGCGAACGCGGTGTCGGCCGGCTTCTGCCTGGTTGCGATCCTGGGGTGGCTGGCCGTACGCCGGCATGAAGCGGCAAGGACAGGAGGAGTCGCCGGATGACCGACCAGCGGCTGTTTCTCGGCTCCGCGGGCCTCGGCGCGTTGCCGGAGTGGCTCGGCTCCAAGCCGGTGCGGCGCGCGGTGCTCGTCCCGACCGCGTCCAATCCGCTGCCGTCGGCGCCGTGGGTCGATGCCGCCGACCGGTTGCTGCGCGGTGAAGGCATCGCCGTCGACCGGCTCGAGCTTGAGCGCGCCGGCGAGGCCGATGTGCGACGCGCGCTCGAGGCGGCCGAGGTCGTCTTCGTCTCCGGCGGCTATCCGCTTTTTCTGTTGGAGCACGCCAATCGCAGCGGGTTCAGCCGTTTGGTCCCCCCGGCCGTACGCACCGGTCGCCTCGGCTATGTCGGCATCTCGGCCGGCGCCGCGCTGGCCGCACCGGATCTCGCGTACTTCGGCAAGGCCGACGCCGTCGTGGACCCCGACGATCCCGGCCGGCCGGAGTCGACCAGGGGCTTGGAGTTGGCGCCGTTCCTCCTGTTGGCACACCGCAACCGCGGCCGAGCCGCGCGCCACGACCGCGAGATCGCCGCGAGCGGCGGACAAGAACGCGTCTCCATCAACGATGACCAAGCCGTCGTCATCACCGGCGACACCTGGACGATCGTCGACTCCCCCTGACCCGAGTTCTTATCGGAACGCCGCTAGATGAGGCTGCCGACGAAGTCGCGTACGGCGGCGTTGAACGCGCGCGGGTCCTCCATCGCCGACAGGTGGCCGGCGGCCATCAGCCGCGCCATCGTGACCTTCGGCAGCGCGTCGGCCATCGCCTCGGTGTCGGCGACCGTGACGATCTGGTCTTCGTCGCCGACGATCACCAGCGCGGGGACGTTGGCCTTGGCGAGTACGTCGCGCGAGTCGGGCCGTGCTGCCATCGCCTGCGCGGCCCAGGCCACGCCCGCCGGCGTCGCGTCGCCGACGATGTCGCGTACCTCCGAGACGACCTCCGGCCGGTGGTCACGCGTCGAGCGGCCGAGCAGCGTCGGCAGCACGCGGTCGTAGACGGCGTTGATCGTCGCGGTCTCGGTCACCTCATGCGCCAGCTTGTGGCGGTTTTCCCGGATCTGCGGCGTATCCGCGGCCGCCTTGGTGTCGGCGAGTACGAGCGCGGCCACTCGATGCGGATATTTGCGCAGGAAAGCCATCGCCACGTAACCCCCCATCGACAGGCCACCGAGCACCACCGAGCCGAGGTCGAGCCGGTCGAGCAGCTGATAGAGGTCGTCGGCCATCGCCTCAAGCGACGGCTCGCCGTCACCGGCCGGCGAGGCGCCGAAGCCGCGCAGGTCAGGGGTGATCACCCGGCAGGTGTCCGACAGCGCGGCGCGCTGGTTTGCCCACATCCGCGCGGAAAGCGGAAAGGCGTGCAGCAGCACGAGGGGGATTCCCTCGCCGCTGTCCTGAAAACGCAGCGTGACCGTCATGCCGGCGAATCTACCGGTCCGCCCCTTTGGCCGTGTGCCTAGGACTGGCCCTCAGTGGACCTCTTCACACCGGGAACCGGAACCTTCGCGAAAGCGGCCACCGTACGGTCGGCATACGCGCGCGCGTCGCCCATCTCGTACGGCCCGTCCCACTCCTGCGGCACCGGCGCGGCGGACGGGTTGAGCCGCCTGACGATCTCGTCGAGTACCCGCTCGGCGTGGCCGACCATCAGATGTCGCGCGTTGTCGATCGGCACGACGTCGGCCTGCGGGATCGCGGCAAACCGCTGCTTGGCCTCGGCCGGGCGCAGGTAGTCGTCGAACTCCGGCACCAAGGCCGTCACCGGCTTACCGGAGTCGGCCCAGCGCCGCAGGTCGGCATCCTGGGCCCAGCGCAGCGGCGGCGAGATCAGGATCGCGCCGACCACCGCCGGATCGCAGCCGTACATCAGCGCGAGGTCGGTGCCGAACGACCAGCCGACCAGCCAGGGCGCCGGCAGCTCCTCGAACTCCGCGTACTCCAGCGCCGCCGCCACGTCGAAGCGTTCCAGCATGCCGTCGCCGGACGGGTCGCCGTCGAAGCTGCCTTCGCTGGTCCCCCGCAGTGACCAGGTGCCGCGGGTGTTGAACCGCAGTACGGCGAGGCCGGCAAGCGCCGGCAGTCGCCAGGCGGCCTTGCGGTAGAGATGGCTGTCCATCATGCCGCCGTGCGTCGGCAGTTGGTGCAGGCAGACCATGGTGGCGACCAGCTCGCGGTCGAGCGGCACGGCGATCTCGCCGACCAGCTTGAGGCCGTCGGCGGTCTGCAGCTCGATGTCCGTACGCTGCGCCGGCAGGATCGTGTTGGCTCGGATGCTCACCACACCCTCCATCCTGCCTCACCCCGTTGTGGCAGATCAGCCGTAGCGGGGTGCGTTGCGCGTACGGTCGACCGGCGGCTGGCGCCGGCCGCGGGCCTGCCAGCACGCGCGGTGCCAGTGGCGGCGGTCGTCCGGACCGTCGACGGCGGTGAAGCCACCGTCGGCCGGCCAGGTCACCAGATGCGCCTGACCGGGACGGATCTCCTGGTTGCAGCCGGGACAGCGATAGGCCTTCGACGACATGCCACCGGCGATCGGCCGTACGACCCACGCACCGTCGTCGGCGTCTTCGACCGGGTCCGTACGCACCGGCTGTGCCGACCGACGTGACGCCGGTTGCGATCGCCGGTTACGCCGTCCCATGCGTCCAGTATGAAGCTGAATCGAACCTGGACGCTCGGCAAACCGTACTCACCGGTAATAAGCTGCCTCACATGACTGTCACCGAGCCCGCCGCGGCCACCGAGCAGACCTTCGACTCTCTCAACCCGGCGACCGGCGACGTTGTCGGCCGGCACCGGATCTGGACCGACGCCGAGGTCAACGAGGCCGTCCAACGCGCGCGCAAGGCGGCGGCGTGGTGGGCGGAGCTGGGCTTCGCCGACCGCGGCCGCGTGCTGCGCGCGTGGCGGTCCGTACTCATCCGCAGGTCGGCCGAGCTGGCCGAGCTGATGCACCAGGAAAACGGCAAGCCGCACGCCGACGCGATGATCGAGATCGTACTGGCCGCCGACCACCTGGACTGGGCCAGCAAGCACGCGAAGAAGACGCTCGGACAGCGGCGCGTGTCGTCCGGCATGCTGATGATCAACCAGAGCGCGACGCTGGAATACCAGCCGCTCGGCGTGGTCGGCGTGATCGGTCCGTGGAACTATCCGGTGTTCACGCCGGCCGGCTCGATCGTGTACGCGCTGGCCGCCGGCAACGCGGTGGTCTTCAAGCCGAGCGAATACACGCCGGGCGTCGGCCAGTGGCTCGCCGACAGCTTCCGCGAGGTGGCCGGCGACCTGCCGCTGTTCCAGGTGGTCACCGGCCTCGGCGCGACCGGTGCCGCACTCTGCCGCTCCGGCGTCGACAAGCTCGCGTTCACCGGCTCCGCGGCGACCGGCAAGAAGGTGATGATGGCCTGCGCCGAGACGCTGACGCCGGTCATCATCGAGGCCGGCGGCAAGGACGCGCTGTTGGTCGACGAGGACGCCAACCTGGACGCGGCCGCCGACGCGGCGGTCTGGGGCGGCATGAGCAACGCCGGCCAGACCTGCGTCGGGGTCGAGCGGGTGTACGTACACGAGCGCGTCTACGACACCTTCGTCGACAAGGTCGTCGGACTGGCCAAGGACCTCAAGGCCGGCGACGGCGAGCCGATCGGTCCGATCACCATGCCGTCGCAGCTCAACATCATCCGCCGGCACATCGCCGACGCCATCGAGCACGGCGGCCGCGCGCTGGTCGGCGGCCTGGACGCGGTCGGCGACCGCTACGTGCAGCCGACCGTGCTGGTCGACGTGCCGGAGGAGTCGGCGGCCGTACGCGAGGAGACCTTCGGGCCGACGCTGACGATCGCCAAGGTGCCGGACATGGACGAGGCGCTCAAGCGCGCCAACACCACCTCGTACGGCCTCGGCGGCGCGGTCTTCTCACGCGCGCGCGGCCTGGAGCTGGCGCGGCGGATGCGGTCCGGGATGACCTCTGTCAACGGCGTCATCACCTTTGCCGGCGTACCGTCGCTGCCGTTCGGTGGCGTCGGCGACTCCGGCTTCGGCCGCATCCACGGACCGGACGGCCTGCGCGAGTTCGCGCGGCCCAAGGCCATCACGCGGCAGCGCTTCGCGTCGCCGGTGCGTACGACGACGTTCACCCGCCGCGCGTCCGACGACCGCCAGCTGCTGCGGCTCGCCCGCATGCTCTACGGCCGCCGCTAACCCCGGCATCAGACGACGCAATCGGAAGCCGATTGGAACCTCGGGGGGTGGGTGAGCTGGGGGATGCCGGCGGCGGTCACATTCGGACACCAGGGTGGACCAGCTGCACCGAGCCGATCGGCGTGAAGCCGGTGGCCAGGAAGGCACGCGTCGAGATGGCGTTGCCAGGCGCCACGCAGGCGACCACGACCTCGCCAGCCGGCACCAGACCGAGCGCCGAGCGGATGAGCCTACGACCGAAACCGCGACCGGGAGCCGACACCTCGACGCTCAGCTCAGGCAGACCACCGACACCGCGGCCGAGCGTGACAAAGCCGGCACCCGAGCCATAGACGGCGACGTCGTCGCGCAGCGACCGCGCCAACCGTACGCGCGGATGGTCGTCGAGATCGGCGCGTACGGCCAACCCACCACCGCCGGTCCCCCGCGCGACCAACATCGCGTCCAGGCAGTCAAGCCGCGCGCCGGCGCCACCGAGAGCGGCCATCACCGATGGCGCGTACGCGCCGCCATAACCGTCCGCGCCGAGGCCACGGATGACCTCGACGTCAAGCGTCGTCGCGAAAACCGCGTGACCGGTGAACGCGACGACCGCCTCGAGGCCGGTGCGATATGGCGGCACCACTTCGATTTTGCCGTCGACAGGCGGAAACTCGCCGTCGGCGGCGGCACGCAGGATGCCGCCGAGACTCACGTGTAGGTGCGGAAACCGCGACCGGCCTTGCGACCCAGATATCCGGCCGTCACCAGGTGCTCCAGCAGCGGCGCCGGCGCGAAACCGGGCTCGCGAAACTCCAGGTAGAGCTCGCGCTCGATGGCCAGCGACACGTCCAGGCCGACCACGTCCAGCAGCTCGAACGGCCCCATCGGATAGCCGCAGCCGACCTTCATGGCCGCGTCGATGTCGTCGGCGGAGGCGTAATTGGCCTCCAGCATTTTCACCGCGTCGTTGAGATACGGGAAAAGCAGCGCGTTGACGATGAAGCCGGACCGGTCGCGGCAGACCACCGGATGCTTGCCGAGCTGCTCGGTGACCGTGCGCGCCGTCGCCAGCGTCTCCGGCGACGTCGACACGGTGTGCACCACCTCGACCAGCTTCATCACCGGCGCGGGGTTGAAGAAATGCAGGCCGACCACGTCGGCCGGCCGGCTGGTGGCCTGCGCGCACTCGATCACCGGCAACGACGACGTGGTGGTGGCGAGTACGGCGCCGGGCTTGCAGATTTCGTCCAGGTTCTCGAAAAGTGCCTGCTTGACGGCCAGCTCCTCGACCACCGCCTCGACCACCAGGTCCACAGTGGACAGATCGTCCAGCCGGGTCGAGCCGTGCAGCCGTTTCAGCGCCGCGTCGCGGTCTGCCGAGTCGAGTTTTCCGCGCTGTACGGCCTTTTCCAGCGAACGCTCCACAGTGGACCGGACCTTGGCCACCTTTTCCGCCGCACGCGTGACAAACGTGACCTCATAGCCGGCCTTCGCGAAGACCTCGACGATGCCGCAGGCCATCGTGCCGGAGCCGACGACTCCGACCGAAACCACCTTTTTGGCCGAGCCGTTGGCTTTTCCGTTGTCCGGCGTCTCCAGGTCATCGACGACCTTCGGCGAGCCCGGCTTGTCGTAGGTGTAGAAACCGCGGCCGGACTTGCGGCCGAGCAGGCCGGCGGTGACCATCTGCTTGATCAGCGGCGACGGCGCGTGCAACCGGTCACGACCCTGTTTGTACATCGTGTCAAGGATTTCGTACGCCGTGTCGACGCCGATCAGGTCCATCAGCGCGAGCGGCCCCATCGGCAGGCCGCAGCCCAGCTTCATCGCCGCGTCGATGTCCTCGCGCGAGGCGTACTTGGACTCGTAGAAGCTGACCGCGTGGTTGAGATAACCGAACAGCAGCGCGTTGGCGATGAAACCGGCCTTGTCGCCGATCGTCACGTCGACTTTTCCGAGCGTACGCGCCAAACTCTCGATGTCGTCGACCACCTGCTGGTCGGTGACCACGGTGCGTACGACCTCGATCAGCTTCATCACCGGCGCGGGGTTGAAGAAATGCATGCCGATGACCCGGCTCGGCCGCCCGGTGGCGACCGAGATCTCGGTGACCGACAACGAAGAAGTGTTGGTCGCCAGGATCACGTCGTCGTTGCAGACCTTGTCCAGCTGCGCGAAGATCTGCTGCTTGAGCTCCAGGTGCTCGGGCACCGCCTCGACCACCAGGTCGACGTCGGCCAGGTCGGAGAGGCTGGTCGAGTACGACACGCGGCCGAGCAGCGCCTGCTGGTCGGCGACCTCCAGCTTGCCGCGGTCGACCGCGCGCTGGGTCGAGGCGGTGAGGATCTCGCGGCCGTGCTCCTTGGCGTCCTGGTCGGCCTCGACCCCGATCACCGACAGGCCGGCCCGCGCGAACACCTCGGCGATGCCGGCCCCCATCGTGCCCAGGCCGACCACCCCGACCGTCGAGAACTCTCGCGCCATCATCCCTCCCAGCAGTTACGGACTGTTGGTGAGTCTGTCACGACCCCGGCGGCTGTGCGGGTGGCATTCCCCACGTACGACCGCATGGCCCCCATGCGTGCATCCAGCGCACGCATGGGGCCATGCGACCACAAGCCTCAGAACAGGCGAGCGGACGGGTCGTCGGCGCCGCGGAGCGCGTCGTAGTCGACGGTCAGGCAGTCGATCCCGCGGTCCTCGGCCAGCGTACGAGCCTGCGGCTTGATGAGCTGCGCGGCGAAAACTCCGCGTACCGGCGCCAGCAGCGTGTCGCGGTTGAGCAGCTCCAGATAGCGCGTCAGTTGCTCGACACCGTCGATCTCGCCGCGTCGCTTCACCTCGACCGCCACGTGTACGCCGTCGGCGTCGCGGCACATCAGGTCGACCGGCCCGATCGCGGTCGGATACTCCCGGCGCACCAGCCGCCAGCCGGTGCCGAACACCTCGACGTGCTCGGCCAGCAGCTCCTGCAGGTGCGCCTCGACGCCGTCCTTCTGTAGGCCCGGATCGACGCCGAGGTCGTAGTGCCACTCGTGCAGCACCTCGTCGAGCGTGATGATCAGCTTCTCGTCGGCCTTGTTGATCACCCGCCAGACACCGGCCCCGGTGTCCTCCTCCAGCCGGCACGGCGGTGACATCCAGTTCAGCGGCTTGTACGAGCCGCCGTCCGAATGCACCAGCACCGAGCCGTCGGCCTTCACCATCAACAGCCGCTCGGCCATCGGCAGGTGAGCCGTCAGCCGGCCGACGTAATCCACGGAACAGCGAGCAATCACCAGGCGCACCCGGCCCAGCGTAGAAGATCAGCCGGCGGCCACGTTCCAGGCCCCGGCGGCTGCCGCGGCGCGGACGTAATCCTCGAAGGAGCGCGGCGGCCGGCCGAGCGCACGTTGTACGCCATCGAAAATCGCCGTCGCACGGCCGTCGCGGATCGAGGTGTAGAGCCTCGCCAGCTGCTTGGCGGCATCTGCGGGCAGGCCGTTGGCGACCTGCGCCTCGATGAACTCGTCCGGACCGACGTCGAGATTGCGGACGGTGCGGCCAATCGCCTGGCCGATGATCTCGACGGCCTCGCCGAAGGTGATCGCGCGCGACCCGGTCAGCACGTACGCCTCGCCGTCGTGGCCATCGTCGGTGAGCGCGGCGGCGACCACGTCGGCGATGTCCTCGGCGTCGATGAACGCCGTCGCTCCATCGCCGGTCGGCAGCGCCAGCGTGCCATCGACGATCCCCGACCGCCAGAAGGTCTCGCTGAAGTTCTGTGCGAACCAGTTGGGCCGTACGAGCGTCCACTCCAGACCCGAGCCGCGCACCGCCTGCTCCGCTGGCCAGAGCGGATGACCGGGGTTGCCGTCGACGCCGGGCGCCGACAGCATGACCAGCCGCCGTACGCCGGCCGACACGGCGGTCTTCACGAGCCGCGGTGCCGCCGCGGCGGTGCGCATGTCCGGAAACACGATGTAAGCGGCGGCGATGCCGGCAAAGGTGGCCGGCCAGGTCGACGGATCGTCGAAATCGAAACGTACGTCGCCGCGTGTCCTGGAGGCGACACGTACGTGCTGAAGCCGTTGCGCGACGCGACGGCCGGTCGTGCCGGTGCCGCCGATGAGAAGGATGTCGTCCATGTCTGCCAGCAAAGCGTCTCCGCGGCGGACGATGAATGGTTGTCTGTCCACGATTCCTTCGTGATCGTCTACGGTCGGGGCGTGGACGTCCTGAGCGATCTGCTGCACCGCGCGCGAGCGAAGAACGCGGTCGTACGGCAGTTCATCCAGCAGCCACCGTGGTCGATCACGCTCGCCGACCGCCAACCGCTGTCGGTGGTCGCGGCATTGGCCGGAGGCGTGTCGGTGTCGCCGCGCAATGCCGGCGGCGTCACGCTGCAGACCGGTGACATCGCGCTGGTCAAAGGTGGCGCGTACACGATCGCCGACGATCCGACCACGCCGGACCAGGTGGTCATCCGGCAGGGAGTCAAGCACATCGTCGGCGGCCCGGAGGCGGTCGCCACGGCGCGAGCCAGGAAGATCTCGTCGCGCACGTACGGTGACCGCTGTCCCGGCGCGATCGTGATGCTGCACGGCATCTATGACCTGCACGGCAGCGTCGGTGACCGGCTCCTGGACATGTTGCCGACGGTGACGGTGGTGCCGGCCGGACCGCGTACGCGCGGACCGCTCGAGCTGCTCTCCACCGAGGCGGAGCGCGACGAGCCGGGACAGGACGCGGTGCTCAGCCGGCTGCTCGACCTCGTACTCGTCGTCGCGCTGCGGTGGTGGAGCGCCAACGGATCGCGGCTGCCGGCGTGGCTGACCGCGGCCACCGATCCGGCCATCGGCGAGGCGCTGACGATCCTGCACGCCGATCCGCGACGCGGCTGGACGACGGCGGCGCTGGCCGGCGAGGTCGGCATGTCGCGCGCCGCGTTTTCCGCGCGGTTCGCCGGTCTGGTCGGCGAGCCGCCGATGAGCTATCTCACCGGCTGGCGGCTGACCCTGGCCGCGGATCTGTTGCGTGACACCGACGACACGATCGCCGCGGTCGCCGGTCAGGTCGGCTATCAGAACGCTTTTGCCTTCAGCGCGGCCTTCAAACGCAGGCACGGCCAGAGTCCGACCGCCTGGCGGCGCGTCAGATGACCTGCCAGGTGGACGGTCGTACGCGGCACGGACCGCCCTGATGTGCCAGCAGCCGGCCGTTGGCCAGGTCGAGGCTGATCGTCGCGACCGACTCCCAGCGCTCCTGGAACGGCACGTCCGGCTCCGGATGCGCGCAGACCGGGGCCGCCGGCCGGTGGCTGAGCATCGCGGTCGCACGCTTGGTCATGTCGTCCGTACGCAGGTCGTCGGCGTGCTCGCGCAGATAGGCCAGCCGGTCGTAGGTCCCCGGCCGCACCGGCCCGAGCCGCTCGCCGTCGGCCAGCGCGTCATCCAGGAAGTGGTTGCAGTGCAACAAAACACCGTCCCGCGCCGGCACGACGCCAATCCCAGCCGGTGAGACTTCGATCGTCGCGGCCTCTTTCCCGGTCACCACGGTGATCGCGGTCGATGCGGACGTGCGCGCCGACCGTACGATGTCGACCGCCTCGGCGACCGTGGCGGCCTCGTCGAGGATCCGCCGCGCCAGCACGTGCACCGGCACGCCGATCTGGTCGCTGTCCGAGACGTGTTCCAGGATGTTGAAATGTAGGCCGAGACCGTTGGCGTTCAGGCCGATCTTTGCCAGCACACCAAACTCGGTGAAGGTCCGCACCTTGCCGAAGTGCCACAAAACCGGCGTGAAACTGAGCCTGTCGACCCAGTCCCAGGTCTGGATCGTCCGCGGCACCGGGTCCAGCAGCACCGCCGTCGAGCACTCGCCAACGCCGCTTACCCGCGCCGCGGCCAAAATCTCCGTACGCGCGTTGAGCGACGCGACCTGCCACGCTTCCAACCCGGCACCGGCCGCGATGTCGCGGATCTCGGTCGCGAGATCCGGTGACCAGGCATCGATCGCCGCCAACGCCTGTTCACTCCACACGCGCACGCGTTTCGCCTTGTGCGCGGCGAAAAGCTCCGCATAGCCGGCGACGGTCGCGTGGATGTCGGCGTGCCAGCGTTCACCGAACGCGCGTCCGGTCAGGTCGGTCACCGGGAAACTCATGCCGCACCACACAGAATCGCGTCCCACGCCAGCTCGGACGCCAGCGCGCCGAGGCCGGTCGGCTCGACTCCGGTCAGGTCCACCTCGTCGGTCGTCATGGCAAACAGCACATCACCATCGTTCTCGGTATGGAAGGGCTGGATGCCGCGGCGCATCCAGCCGTGCACCTGTTTGCCGAGCTGGCTCAGCTCGCGGTCGGTGAGCCGCGCGTTGGTCACCAGCCATTCTCCTCGGCTCAACTCGCGAATCCGGCATTCATTGCCACACTCAGTTCCTGCTCACTCAGCCTCTGCCCCGCCAGCTCATCCACCAACCGTCCCCGCTGGAAAACCAACACGCGCTGACAAAGCTCCACCAACTCAGTCAGGTCACTGGACGCCAACAACACCGTCTTCCCGTCCGCCGCAAGACGAGCCGTCACGGCATGCATCTCCGCGCGAGCGCCAACGTCGACACCGCGGGTTGGGTCGTCGAGGACTATTACCGACGGATCCGCGACGAGCCACTTGGCGAAGACGACTTTCTGTTGGTTCCCACCGGAAAGGCTCGCCGTCACGGCGTCGGCGGTGGCGCGGATGCCGAGGCGCTGGCCATGCTCGGTCGCCACACGAGTCAACCGGCCACGGTTCAGCCACCAACCGCCGCGACCGATGCCGAGCCAGCTTACCGCGCTGACGTTCTGCCAGACCGGCTTGTCCATCATCAGCCCGTAACGCTTGCGGTCGCTGGAGACAAAGGCGACGCCGGATCGTACGGCGGCGCGCAACGAGCGCGATGCCGGCCACACCGATCCCGACGTGACGGCGGTCCGTCCACATAGGACCTCCAGTGCGGTCAGGTGCCCGGCGCCCTGCAGGCCGGCCAGGCCGACGATCTCGCCTTCCGCGGCGGTGAAAGAGATGTCGTCCAGATAGCCGGAAACGCTGACGTGGTCGAAGCGTACGGTCACTGCGCCGACCTTCGACGAGCGCACGATCTCAGCTGCGGCGACACTTCCGCCGAGCATCGCGGCGACCAGGTTGTCGAGAGTGACCGTGCCGGTCTCGGCGCCGTCGACAACCGTGTGACCATCGCGAAAAACCGTGATACGGTCGGCGAACCGCAGCACTTCCTCCAAAAAGTGCGAAATGTAGAGCACGGCGATGCCGCGAGCGGCGAGCGTACGGATGACCGCCTCCAGTCGGTCGACGGATTCCTTCGGCAGCGCCGAAGTCGGCTCGTCCAGGATGAGTACGCGGGGATTCTGCAGCAACGCGCGTGCGATCTCCAGCAACTGCTGGTCGGCCAGACTCAGCGTGCCGACCCGAGCGCGTGCTGGCACGTCCAGACCGAGCTCGTCGAGGACCGGTCGCGCGGCTCGCTCCATCCGCCGCGGCCGCAGGAAGACCGGCAGGTCGTGCGGAAACAGGTTTTCCGGCACGGTCAGGTCGGGAAACAGGCTCAGTTCCTGCGAAACGATGGCCACACCGTTGGCCGCGGCACGGCGGGCGTTGGCAAACGTGACCGGCTCGCCGTCCAGCTCGATGGTGCCGCGGTCCGGCCGGGTGACACCGCACAGCACCTGTACGAGCGTGGACTTTCCGGCGCCATTCTCACCGACCAGTCCGTGCACTTCGCCCTGACGCAACCGGATGTCCACATTGTCCAGCGCGGTCACACCGCCATAGCGTTTGACGATCCCGCTGGCGGCCAGCACGACCATGTCAGCGCGCCGAGGTCAGCGGTTTCAGGTATGCCGCCTGGTCGCCGAGAATCTGGTCGATCTGCGGCTTGTAGAACGCGTACGCGGCCTGCGGCGACTTCTCCCTGGCGATCACCTTGTCCACATTGGACTGGTCGACCACCAGACCCGGCATCCGCAGCCATCCCTGCGGCAACGGCTTGCCGGCCTTGCGCAACCGGACCAGCAGTGCGCCAGCGATGTAGCCCTTCAGGAAATGCTCCGGATCGATCGTCACGAAGTCCACGCCGGCCTTCACATATCGCAGCGTCTGCGCGTCGACATCGGTGCCGGCGACCAGATATCTTCCCTTCTCGGTCTGCTTGATCTTGGCCAGGTCGTAGCTGTCCGCGTCGCCGACCCCGAGAAACGCCAGCGCCTGCGGATGTGCGTGCACCAACGCACTCCACGCGGTGTAGTTCTGGTTCGGGTCACTGTAGGTCTGGAACGGTCCGAGCACCTGCACATTTGGCGCCAGCTTGGCAAAAGTCTCCTTGATGCCGAGAGCGCGCGAGTCCAGCACCGGCGTGCCGGGATTCGGTACGCCGACAACGACCTGGCCGGTCGGATTCTTCGGCAGCCGCTTGATCGCCTCCTGCGCCAGCTGCGCACCCAGATCGTAGTTGTCGTTTCCTACGTAGAAACTCACCTTGCTGCCGCTGAGTGGCGCGGTGTCCAGCGCCAACACCGGGATGCCCTTGTCGATGGCCTGCGACTCCGGCCTGGTGAACAGCGGCGGATCCAGGTTCATCACGATGATGCCGTCCGGCGAGGTCGTCGTGAGATTCTGGAAAAGCTGCACCTCCGCCGGACCATCGGTGTTCGGCGGGCCGACCGCCTTGAAGTCCACACCGCCTTCGTGCTGCGCGGCCAGCGTGGCACCTTGCGCCATCTCGTGGCCGAAGTTCAGGCTGATGTTGGCGACCACGATCCCCATGCTGAGCTTTCCGGACGCACCACCGGATCCACCGCATCCGGCCGCGAACAGCACGCACGCCATGACCACGGCGACGGTCGCTTTCCGGTTCATTCCGTCCTCCCGGAGTTTTGCCTGCGAAACCAGGAAAAGCCGCGGCGGCGCAACACGCTGTCGAACGCGACGGCGATCAGGATCACCGCACCGGTGGCAAAGGTCGTCCAGTTGATCGGCACCTGGAAGAACACCAGGCTGGCCGCCACCGTCGACAGGATCAGGTTGCCGATCACCGCACCAGGCACCGATCCGCGGCCGCCGGCCAGCGGTGTGCCGCCGATGATGCAGGCGGCGATCGCGGTCAGCTCGTAGCCACCGCCGATGGTCGGATCGCCGGCCGTGTAGAAAGCCAGCCCGAGCACGCCGGCGACGCCGGCCATCAGGCCGGACAGGCCGAGTGCCAAGATGCGCGTACGCGCGATCGGGAGCCCACTGAACCGCGCCGCGTCCGGATTCGAGCCGACCGCGCGTACGCGCGCGCCAAACCGCGTTTTCGCGAACAACACCGCCAAAACCACCGTGGCGATCAGCAGGATCCAGATCGACGCCGGCACTCCGGCGACGTTTCCGCCGAGTACGGCGAAAAACGGGTGGTCCTGCGGCAGGCCACTGATCTGCTTGCCGTTGGCCATCGCCAGCGCGACGCCGCGGAAAAGCAACGAACTGGCCAACGTGACGATGAAGGACGGCAACTGCAGATACGTGGTGACCACGCCGTTGCCGGCACCGAGCAGCGCGGCCAGGGCGAGAATGACCAGCATCGCGACCCACGGCGAGAACCCGTCGCGGATCAACACCGCTCCGACGACGACCGTCAGCGCGTACGTGCCACCGACGGACAGGTCGACTTCCCGCATCGCCAAAGCGAAAACCATGCCGGCCGCCATCAGGCCGACGTAGACCGATCCCTGCACCGTGGAGAGCAGGTTGGACGTACGCAGGAAGTTTGGCTGGGCGATGCCGACGGCGGCCACCAGGATGACCAGGACGACGACCACACCGAGCTGGTCGCGCAGCATGCCGAGCGAGCGGCTTCGGTTTGCGGCGTGCGTCACAGGCGTCAGCGTCGAGGCTGCGGACGCGACCGGCAAGGCGCGCGTTTCACTGAAAGAAACGCCACTCTTGTCCGCGACATCCCGGACGTTTCAGGCTGGCCGCATGCAGACCAACCGGATCGCGGTCGTCACCGGTGCCGCGCGTGGACTCGGCCAGGAGTTCGCCGTCGCGCTGGCGGCGCGTGGATATCCGGTCGCCGGCTGGGACATCGCCGACCAGGCCGAGACGGCCGAGCGGATCGCGCACACCGGCGGCGAGTTCCTGCCGGTCAAGGCAGATGTCACCGAGCCTGCCCAGGTGCGGGCGGCGATCGCGGCCGTCATAAGGAAATTCGGCGCGGTGCACATCGTCGTCAACAACGCGGGGATCTATCCGCCGATCCCGTTCGAGAAGACGACCATCGACGACTGGCACCGGATCATGCGGCTCAACCTGGACGGTCCGTTTCTGGTGACCGGCGCGGCCCTGCCGCATCTGAAGGCGTCCGGCTGGGGCCGGATCGTCAACATCGTGTCGGCGGTCGTCTTTCTCGGACCGCCGGATTTGGTGGCATACACGACATCCAAGGCCGGCCTGGTCGGTTTCACCCGGGCTCTGGCCAACGCCGTCGGCGCCGACGGCATCACCGTGAACGCGATCTCACCGGGTCTCGCGTCGACCGAGACAGCGGCGCGTACGACCGGCGCGGACGGCGGGTTTGAGCGCGTACGCGCGATGCAGGCGATCCCCCGCACCGAAAGCCCGGCGGACCTGATCTCCACTCTGCTCTACGTCTGCGCCGACGGCAGCGGTTTTCTGACCGGACAGACGATTAACGTCGATGGCGGCTCCGCTTTCGTCTAGCGTCTGGGAAGGACCGCCGTGACACCGATTGAAGCGCTGTTCCAGATCCTGCGCGAGGAAGGCGTCGACCGGATCTTCGGCAATCCGGGTACGACCGAGCTGCCGCTGATCGACGCACTCGCCGGCAACCCGGACTTCGAGTATCTGCTCGCATTGCAGGAGTTGTCGGCGGTTTCGATGGCCGACGGCTATGCGCGAGCGACCCGCCGGCCGTCCTTCGTCAACCTGCATGTGGCCGCCGGCGTCGCCAACGGCCTGATCGGCCTGCTGAACGCGAGCCGGTCGCGTACGCCGATGGTCGTCACCGCCGGCCAACAGGACCGCCGGCACCGGTTGCAGGACCCGATGTTGTCCGGCGACCTGGTCGGTTTGGCTTCCGCTGCGGTGAAACACGCGTACGAGGTGCAGCACGCCTACGATCTGCCGACAGCGCTGCGGCGCGCCTTCGCCTTGGCCACGCAGCCGCCGACCGGACCGGTTTTCCTTTCCATCCCGATGGATCTGCTCGCCGAGCAGACCTCGGTGCAGGTGCCGGGCCGCTCCACGGTCGCGCCGTTCGCGGCCGCCGAGGTCGCCGATGCCACGGAAATCCTCAAGAATGCGCGAAATCCGGTGATCGTGGCCGGTGACGGCGTCGGCCGCGACGACGCTGTCGACGAGCTGGTGGCGGTCGCCGAGGCGCTCGACGCGCACGTCTATCACCAGCCGATGAACGACGGCGTCAACTTTCCCGGCAACCATCCGCTTTTCGCCGGTCCGCTGACTCCGACCAACGCGGCGATCCGCGCGGCCCTGAGTCCATACGACGTCGTGCTGATCGTCGGCTGCCACGCATTCATGCCGCACCACTACACACCCGGCTCGCCGATCCCGGACGGCGCGACGGTTGTCCAGCTGGACACCGATGCCGCCGAGATCGGCCGGAATTTCGCCGTACGCGCCGGACTGGTCGGTGGACTCGCACCGTCGCTCGCCGCCATCGCCGAGCTTTTGCCATCATCACAACCAAAACCACATAAGGCACAAGCAGCGATAGAAGTAGCGAAAGCCGACGCGCCGATCGATCCACTCACGGCCGTACGCGCGATCGTTGCGGCACTACCGAAAGACGTGGTGGTGGTCGAGGAGGCGATCACCGCCGGCGTACACCTGCGCCAGGTGCTCCGGCAGGACCGGCCCCGGTCGTACGTCCACACGATCGGCGGCGGCCTCGGCTGGGGAGTCGGCGCGGCCATCGGTACGAAACTCGGCGCGCCGGACCGGCCGGTGGTCGCGGTGCTCGGCGACGGTTGCACGATGTTCGGCCTGCAGGGACTGTGGAGCGCGGCGCGTTACGCCGTGCCGGTGACGTTTGTGGTGATCAACAACGGCGAATACCGCACGCTCAAGGAAACGCTGGACCGCGACAAGAGCAGGTCGACGCAGCTCGGCGAATACACCGGCCTGACGCTCGGAGGGCTGGACTGGACGACCGCCGCGGCCTTTTTCGGCATTCCGTCCGTACGAGTCGCCGACACCGACGAGCTGCGCGCCGCGATTCGGCGCGACGGTCCGCTGTTGGTCGACGTTCCGGTGACAAGCCACCGCCGCCAGTAGCATCATCGACGGATGGAGCTGCCGAAGTCGGTGCTGGCTCGTGGTCTCCTGCTGCTCGACGCGTTCGGCGAGGCGGACACCGAGCTGACGCTCGCGCAGCTGGCCGCGCGCACCGGCCTGCCCAAACCCACCGCACACCGGCTGGTCAACGGCCTGGCCGAGTGGGGTGGCGTGGAGCGCACGGCCGGCGGCTATCGGCTCGGCATGAAGCTGTTCGAGCTCGGCCACCGGGTGCCGCGGCGGCGCGACCTGCGTGAGGCGGCGCTGCCGTATCTGGAGGATCTTTACGAGGCCACGCACGAAAACATTCACCTGGCGGTGCCGGACGGCGTACACACACTGTTCGTGGAAAAGCTGAACGGCCACCGGTCGACGCCGATCCTGTCCGGTGCCGGCGGCCGGATGCCGGTGCACTGCACGGCGACCGGCAAGACCTTCCTCGCGCTCGGTCCGCCGGAGTGGTTTCGGCAGGCGGTCAGCGCCGGCCTGACCAGGCACACACCGCGCACGATCGTGATGCCTGGCCTGCTGCAACGTGACCTGGCGCGGGTCGTGGAGCGCGGCTACGGGGTCAATCACGAGGAGGCTGAAGTCGGCGTGTCGGCGGTCGCGGCGCCGATCTTCGACAGCCGGCGGCGGATCGTGGCGGCGATCTCGATCACCGGCAACGCGCGCCGGCTGGACGCGGAGCGACTCGCACCGGCCGTCCGCACCGCTGCCTCAGCGCTGACCCGCGAGATCTCACACCGGCTGCCGCCGAGGTGAATCGGCCGCGGACTGTCGCCGCGGGGTTATAACGTGCCAGAGGTGACCCAAGCGAATCCCTTCTCCGTCCATATCGATCCTGACCAAGTCCGCGCGGCCGGCGAGAAGCTGCGCGAGTCGTGTCCGCACGACCGGCACGCCGTGCTGCCGGACCGCACCGGCGCCGATCCGGTGGCGATCACCGAGCGGACCAACGCGGAGCGGCTGACCGACCTGGCCGCCGTACGCGTCGGCCGGATGATCAGCTCGCCGTTCGCCTTCCTGCGCGGCTCGGCGGCGCTGATGGCGGCCGACCTGGCGACAGCGCCGAAGACCGGCGTCGACGTGCAGATCTGCGGCGACGCGCACGCCGCCAACTTCGGCCTCTACGCCTCCCCGGAGCGGCGGCTGGTCTTCGACCTCAACGACTTCGACGAGACCGTACGCGGTCCGTGGGAATGGGACCTGCGCCGGCTGGCCACCAGCCTGGTCGTCGCCGGTCGCGAGGCCGGCGCCGACGACGACGCGTGCCGCAAGGCCGCACGCCACGCCGCGCGTACGTATCGCGCCGCCGTGCACGAGATCGCGACGCTGCCGACCATGGACGGTTGGTATGTCACCAACGACGAGACCACGCTCGGCCACTTCGACCTGGACGATCTTGAGGACACTTTTGAGCGCGTGTCGAAGAAAGCGCGCAAGAACACCAGCCACCGCGCGGCGACGAAGTTCGCGCAGCGGCCGCGTACGGACCAGTTCCACTTCGTCGAGGACCCGCCGATCCTGCGGCGCGTGCACGGCGAGGAGCGCGACGGCATCCTCGGCGGTCTTGGGACGTACGCGGCCGGCCTCGGACCGGAGCTGCGCTTCCTGCTCGGCCGGTTCGCGGTGGCCGACGTCGCCTTCCGGGTCAGCGGTCTCGGCAGCGTCGGCAACCGCGGCTACGTTGTGCTGCTGCATGGCAACGGTGGCGACGACGACGTGCTGATCCTGCAGGTCAAGGAGGCTCGGACGAGCGCTCTGGCGCCGTGGACCGATCCCGGCCCGTATGATCACCAGGGCGAGCGGATCATCCGCGGCCAGCGCTGGATGCAGACCGTCAACGACATCCTGCTCGGCTGGACGACGATCGACGACCGGCCCTATCTCGTCCGCCAGTTCCGCGATATGAAAGGCAGCGTGGATCCGGCGCTGCTGAAGGCGCACCAGCTCGATGACTACGCGCGCATCACCGGCGCGGTGCTCGGTCGCGCGCACTGCATGTCGGTCGATGCCAAGCTGCTGCACGCTTATCTCGGTGCCGGCAAGGACGGCGACGCGTTCGACAAGGCGACCGAGACCTTCGCGGTCGCGTACGCCGACCGCACGGAGGCCGACCACGAGGCGCTGGCGACCGCGGCGAAAAACGGCCGGATCGCCGCGACGACAGGCGTCTGAGTTGCCGTCGCCGCTGCGTGGTGGACGGCTGGCCGGCGCCGGCGGGCGGCTGACCGAATACGTCGCGTATCCACCGCCACCAGCGCTGAGGGACCTCGTCGCCGGCAGCTGGCGCGGTCAGGCCGGCTGGTCGCGGCGGCTGCGCGTGCTGCCGGACGGCTGCACCGAGCTGGTCTGGAACGGCCGCGAGCTGCTGGTCGCCGGCGCGGTCGCGCACGCCGTACGCGAGCCGGTCGAGGCCGAGGTGGTGAGCGTCGGCGTACGGCTGCGGCCAGGTGCGGCGCGTACGGTCTTCGGCTGTCCGGCCAATGAGCTGCCTGGCCGGCTCGAGGCTCTGCACGGTCGACGCGCGCGCCGGTGGCAGGAGTCGCTGGCCGGCGATCCGCGGCTCGCCTTGCTCCGGCTGGTCGGTGAGCTGGCCGGCGAGCCGGACCGGGTGGCGTTGGCGGCCGCGTCGCTGGTGGCCGGTGGCGTGTCGCGGCTGGACGCGGTCGGTCTGAGCGATCGGCAGCTCCGGCGCGTGTTTCGTGACCAGGTCGGCTATGGCCCCAAGACGCTGCATCGCGTGCTGCGCTTCCAGCGGTTCGTACGACGGCTGCCGGCGGTCGCCGCTGGTTTCGGGTTGGCAGCGGTGGCCGCCGATCTCGGCTATGCCGACCAGTCGCATCTGGGTCGCGAGTGCCTGGCGCTGTCCGGGTCGTCGCCTGGCGCGTTGGTGCGGCGCTGGTCGGCGCAGCGCGAGGTTGGCCGGAATCTTCCAGACCGCTGAGGCCGCGGCCGGCAGGCTGGCGACATGGTCACGATCGCCGTACGGCTGTGGGATCTGGACACCAACGGACACGTGCGCGGCTCGGCGTATCTCGACTACGCCGACCACGCGCGCTGGGAGTGCGTACGCGCGGCCGGCGTGTCGCTGGACGCCTTGGCGGAGGCACGGGTCGGACCGGTGAACCTGGAGACGACGGTCCGTTTCCAGCATGAGCTGCGGGCCGGCGACGAGGTGCACATCGCAACGGCTTTTTCCTACGGCAGCGGCAAAACCAGCCGCGTCTCGCAGCGGTTCACGCTCGCCGACGGCACCGCGGTCGCCGAGGTCAGCAGCGTCGGCGGCCTGCTCGACCTGCGTACCCGCCGGCTGCTCCCCGACCCCGCCAGCCACTGGCGCGCGCTGGCCGCCGCTCCGCACCACCTCGGGCTGTAGTCCGCATGGCCACCATGCTTGCGTTCGATGCACGCATGGTGGCCATGCGGCCATCGGTACGATCCGCGCGTGACCAGTGACGCGAGGGCTCCGCGGATGATCGTCTGCGGCGACGACACGCTGGTCGTACGGATGCTCGAGGAGCTCGCCATGCTCGACGAGCGCGCGGTCGCGGTGATCGCGGACGGCCATCCCGAGGTCGTACGGCTGGTCCGCGAACTCGGCGCCGAGGTCGTCACCGGCTCACCGACCGACGCCGCCGTGCTGGTCAAAGCCGGTGTCGAAAACGCGAGAGCGCTCGCGTTGGTCGGCGAAGGCGACGAGACCAACGTGCACGCCGCACTGGTCGCCGCCGAGCTCAACCCGCGGCTGCGGCTGGTCATGCGGATGTTCAACCTGCGACTCGGCCAGCGCATCGACGACCTGTTCGACGACTGTACGGTCCTGTCGGCGTCGGCCATCGCGGCGCCGTCCTTCGTCGAGGCGGCCCTCGGCGACGGCCGCGGCCGGCCAATCGCGGCCGCCGACCGCACCTTCACCGCCGGCGCACCGACTGCCGTCGACGATGTCGTCGTGCCGCTCGCGCGTTATCGCGACGACGGCAACATCAGCATGCTGCCGGCCTCCACCGACGATGCTTTCCTGGTGCTCGGCACGCCATCCGCGTCCCTGTTGCGAACAGTGGTCGCAGCCGCCGCCGCGCAACCGGGTGCCGTCAAGCGGCGGCTGACGGAATGGTTCGGCGTATTGGGTCAGTTCACCGACCAGCGACTGCGGCTCGCGCTGGCCAGCCTCACGGTCGTCGTGGTGCTGGCGACCGTACTGTTCAAGTTTGGCCTGCGGCTGCATTGGGTCGAGGCGCTGTATTTCACCGTCACGACCGTGACGACCACCGGCTATGGCGACATCAACCTGGCGGAGGCGCCGGCCTGGCTGCAGCTCGCCGGTGTCGTGGTGATGCTGCTGGGCGTACTCGTCGTCGCGCTCCTCACGGCCGCGGTCGTCGACAACCTGGTCGGCGCGCGGTTGGTACGCGCGTTGGGACCGCCGGTCGGCCGGCCACAGGATCACATCGTCGTGTGTGGCATGGGTACGGTCGGCCTGCGCGTCTGCGACCAGCTGCGCGCGGCTGGAGTCGAGGTCGTAGGCATCGAGCGCGATCCTTCGCCGGCGATGCTCGCCGCTGCGCGACGGCTCGGCGTACCGATGGTCAGCGGCGACGCCAGCGACGCCAGCACTCTGGCCGCCGCCGGCGCCGGTCGCGCGCGTTGCGTCGTCGCGGTGACCGACGACGACGTCGTCAACCTGGAAGCCGGCCTGACGGCACGCGCGCTGCGCCCCGACACGCGCGTCGTACTCCGCCTCTTCGACCCCGACCTCGCCGACCGCGTCGACCGCCGGCTCGGCCTGTCGGTCTCACGCAGCGTCTCCTACGCCGCCGCGCCAGTTTTCGCCGCCGCCATGATGGGCCGCCAGGTCCTCGCCGCCATCCCCGCCGGCCGCCGCGTCCTCCTCGTCGCCGCCGTCCCAGTCGGCGCTGGCAGCGACTTGGACGGTGCGGCACTGTCCACAGTGGACGCGGCGGGTCGGTTGCGGGTTTTTGGGGTGCGTACGGAGGAAGGCGGGGTTGTTTGGCAGCCGGAGCTGGCGCATCGATTGGTTGGTGGGCAGACTGTTTTTGTGGTTGCGACTCGGGCTGGGTTGGCGAAGGTGTTGGTTGCTAGTGGGGCGCATTAAGGGGCGGGCTGAGGGCTGGTGGTGGATTGATGGCGTTGGTGCGTTGGTGAGGTGGTGCGTCTCCTGGTTGTCGCGTTGGTGAAGTGGTTGGGTTTTCTGCTTTGTCGCGTTGGGTGGGTGGTTGGGTTTTCTGTTTGTTGCGTTGGGTGGGTGGTTGGGTTTTCTGTTTGTTGCGTTGGGTGGGTGGTTGGTTTTTTCGCCTGCGCGGCGGGCGCTCCTGCGCGGAGGGCGACCTCAAGGGAGGGGGCGCGTGGATGCCAATCGGTGTGCATGGGGGTGCGGGCGGTGGTTTGTGGGCGGGGCTGGGTTTTCTGGGCTTGCTCGGTCACGTATGGGAAGCAACCCGTCGGCATGGACGCCATCACAGCGTCCGGGTGGTGCTGGTGTGGCTACTGTGGCTGGCAATGCGGGTGAGGCGGATCGGCTGCGTAATACTTGTTTAACAAGACATCAAAATAGACATTTGGTGCAGCCCAACAGCCACAACAGCATTATCAGCCTCAGTAGTCACACCCGTCACAGCCTCCGGGGATCACTGTGGCGTGAAAGCCTTGTTCCTTGCGTCCAACGCAAGTAACTCGACATTCATGCCATCCGCGACCCTCACAAGCCGGACATTTAGCGCTCCACACGCCTTCGCGTCCCGCATACTGGACCCTCACGCCACCCACCGGGACGCCACCGCAGCTCCGGCGCCCCAGCCACACTCCTGGTCCACACCACGTACGAAACCGCACCCGCGGCACCCAACCGGACCAACAGCGAAACCCCGCGCGCCCCTCCCCTTGAGGTCGCCCTCCGCGCAGGAGCGCCCGCCGCGAAGGCGAAAACCCAACCACCCCCAAAACGCAACAATCAGGAAAACTCAACCCTCAACCGCAACAACCATAAATCCAGCCACTCACCCGGGCCAGACTGGCGACCTTTTCTCCATGAAGGCCGCCATCCCCTCGCGCGCCTCCTCCGTCTGGCTGGCCGCAGCCATCACTTCCAGCGCCAACGCATACGCATCCGCCTCCGGACGGTCGAGTTGGGCGTACAGCGTTTCCTTCCCCAGTCCCTTGCTCCGCCGGCTCCCCCGCGTGGCCGCCGCCAACAAGGACGCCACTTCCTTGTCCAGATCCGAGTCGGCCACGACCCGGTTCACCAGTCCCCACTCGTACGCCGTGCGCGCGTCGATCATGTCGCCGGTCAGCGCAAGCTCCATGGCGCGCTTACGGCCGACGTTGCGCGCGATGGAGACCATTGGGGTGTGGCAGAACCAACCGCCTTTTCCACCCGGAGCGGCGAAAGCGGCCGACTCGGCGGCGACGGCGAGGTCGCAGGTGGCGACCAGTTGGCAGCCGGCGGCGGTGGCCAGGCCGTGTACGCGTGCGACGACGACCTGCGGCACCGACTGGATGGTCTGGCACAGGTCGGTGCAGGTGCGCAGCAACGCACGTACGCCGTGCAGGTCGGCCGACGCCACGTCGGCGAAGTCGTGGCCGGCGGAGAACACCTTGCCGGCCCCGGCCAACACGATCCCGCTCGCCTCCGACGCCGCGACCTCGGCAAACGCCGCCTGCAGCTCGCGCAGGTGGCCGAGCGAGAGCGCGTTGCGGCGCCCGGGCCGGTTCATCGTGATGGTGGCGACCGGGCCATCCTGCTCGACAAGCACGAATTCGTACGCCATGAAACTGACCATACCTGCGTACACCCGCTGTGATGAGGGTAATAATTGCGCGCAGACATGTTCGTACGAGACGCTTATCGAGCAGAAACGCGCAACTGAGGAGACTTCGTGACCGACGCCAACCAGTATCTCGCCGCCGAGATCGCCGACCAGCCGGATGCCTGGCAACGCGCGGTCGACCAGGCAAAACAGGTCCGGCAGGCGCTGCCGGCGGCCGGTGAGAAGGTCGCCGTCGTCGGCTGTGGCACGTCGTTTTTCATGGCGCAGGTCTACGCAGCGCTGCGCGAGGACGCCGGCCACGGCCTCACCGACGCGTACGCGGCCAGCGAGCACCGGCTCGGCCGCGGCTATGACCGCGTGGTCCTGTTGAGCCGCAGCGGCACGACGACCGAGGTCCTCGAAGTCGCCGATCAGCTTCGCGGCACGCGTACGACCGCCATCCTGGCCGACACCTCGACCCCGCTCGCCAACCTGACCACCGACGTCGTCGCGCTGGACTGGGCCGACGAGAAGTCGGTGGTGCAGACGCGTTTCGCCACGACCGCGATCGCGACCTTTCGCGCGCACCTCGGCGAAGACCTGACCGCGACGATCGCCGACGGCCGCAAGGCCCTAGACGCGCCGATCGACGAGGACCTGGTGAAGGCCGACCAATACACCTTCCTCGGCCGCGGCGCGACCGTCGGCCTGGCGCACGAGGCCGCGCTCAAGATGCGCGAGTCGACGCAGTCGTGGACCGAGTCCTATCCGGCGATGGAATATCGCCACGGTCCGATCGCGATCACCACGACCGGCCGGGTCAGCTGGATGTTCGGCACGGCGCCGGAAGGCCTGGCCGAGCAGGTGGCGGCGACCGGCGGCCGGTTCGAGACCAGCGAGCTGGACCCGCTGGCCGACCTGGTACGCCTGCACCGCGTGGCGCTGGCCAAGGCCAACGCGCTCGGTCTGGATGCGGACAACCCGCGGCATCTGACCCGCTCGGTCATCCTGACCTGAGGCAGACTCAGGGAATGCGAGCCGTGTTGGCCGTCGACGTCGGCGGCACTGGGATCAAGGCCGAGGTCCTCGACGAGCAGCTGCGGCCGGTCACCGCGCGTACGACGCCGACCGGTCCGGAGCGCGGGCCGGACGCCGTCGTCGAGACGATCCTGCGGCTGTGCGCCGAGCTGACCGCCGAGTACGAGGTCGAGGCGGCCTCGCTCGCGGTGCCGGGGTTGGTCGACGCCGAGCAGGGCATCGCGCTGTGGTCGGCCAACATCGGCTGGCGCGACGTGCCGCTGCGCAAGCTCGTCGAGCAGCGCCTCGGCATCAACGCGACGGTCGTGCACGACCTGGCGGTCGGCGGCTTCGCCGAGGCGCGCATCGGCGCCGGCGCCGGAGTCGCCGACCAGCTGTTCATCGCGATCGGTACGGGCATCGCCGGCGCGATCACCGCCGGCGGACATCCGATCACCGTCGGCCACGGCCAGGCCGGTGAGATCGGCCACGTGATCGTGGAAGAAGGCGGTCCGCTCTGCGGCTGCGGCGCCCGCGGTTGCCTCGAGGCGATCTCCTCTGCCGCGGCGATCGCGCGGCACTACGCGGCGAAGGCCGGCACGCAGCGTACGGCCGCCGAGATCGCCGACCGGCTCGGCACCGATCCGGTCGCCGACAAGGTCTGGGACGAGGCCGTCCAGGCGTTGGCGCGCGCACTCGTGTCGTACGTCAGCCTGCTCGCGCCGAGCGTCATCGTGGTCGGCGGCGGCCTGGCCGAGTCGGGCGCGAAGCTGTTCGAGCCGCTGCACGCGGCGATGGCCGCTCGGGTCACTTTCCAGCAACTGCCCGCGCTCGTGCCGGCCAAGCTCGGGGCGCGCGCCACCGTCATCGGCGCCGGCCTGCTGGCCTGGGACAACCTCAACGGGAAAGAGACGACATGACTGTGCTGTCCAACGCTCGGCTGGTGCTGCCGGACCGGGTGGTCGAGGCCGGCTGGCTGCGCATCGACGGCGACCGGATCGCCGAGATCGGCGAGGGACCGGCCGACGGTGTCGACCTCGGCGGCCGGTGGCTGACGCCCGGGCTGATCGACATTCACGTCCATGGCGGCAACGGCGCCGCGTTCAACGCCGCAGAGCCGAAAGCCGTGCAGACCGTCACCGACTTCCACCGCTCTTTTGGTACGACGTCGATGCTCGGCGGCCTGGTGACCGGCAAGCCGGACGACATGCGTACGGCCGCCGCCGTGGTGGCCGACAGCTGCGACGCCGGCGAGCTGGCCGGCATCTATCTCGAAGGTCCTTTCCTGAACGTGGCACGAAAAGGCGCGCACGATCCCGAGCTGCTGCGGATGCCGGACGTCGAGCTGATGGAGTCGGTGCTCGAGGCCGGCCGCGGCCACGTGCGGCAGGTGACGATCGCGCCGGAGCTGCCCGGCGGCCTCGACCTGATCAAGCGATGCGCCGACCACGGCGTGGTGACGGCGGTCGGCCACACGGACGGGTCGTACGAGGACGTGCGCGCCGGTTTCGACTCCGGCGCCTCGATGGCGACGCACCTTTTCAACGGCATGCGGCCCTTGCACCACCGCGATCCGGGTCCGATCGCCGCGTCGATGGCCGCCGCCGGCGCGATCTGCGAGGTGATCGCGGACGGCGTACACCTCGCTCCAGGCACCGTCGACATGCTCTTCGCGACACTCGGCGCCGACCGGATCGCACTGGTCACCGATGCGATGTCGGCCGCCGGTGTCGGCGACGGCGAGTTTCAGCTCGGCCACCTCAAGGTGCACGTCGTGGATGGCGTGGCACGGCTGGAAAACGGCTCCATCGCCTCCAGTACGGCGACGTTGGCGCAGGTCGTCGCTCGTACGGTCGGCATGGGGGTCGCTTTCACCGACGCCGTACGCGCCGCGACTCTCACGCCGGCGCGACTGCACAACCTGTCCGATGTCGGCGCGATTTCCACCGGCCTGCGGGCGGATCTCGTGGTGTGGGACGAAAATCTGGACGTGGCCGGAGTCGTACGCGCCGGCCGATGGATCCGGGAGATCTGATGGCGCACGTCGACATCGCCGAGATTCTCCTGCCAGCCGCGAAAGCCGGCCACGGAGTCGGCGCCTTCAACGTCATCCAGCTCGAACACGCCGAGGCGATCGTCACCGCCGCCGAACGGGCCGGCGCGCCGGTTGTGTTGCAGATCAGCGAAAACACCGTCAAGTTTCACGGCCGGCTGGCGCCGATCGGCCGCGCCTGCCTGGCGATCGCCGAGGCCGCGGCCGTGCCGGTGTCGGTGCACCTGGACCATGCGACGCGTGAGGATCTCATTCAGGAGGCGGTGAAACTCGGCTTTCTGTCGGTCATGTATGACGGTTCCGCTTTGGCGTACGAGGAAAACGTGACCGCGACGGCGGCGGTCGTACGCTGGTGCGGCGACTTCGGCGCACGTGTGGAGGCCGAGCTCGGCGAGGTCGGCGGCAAGGACGGCGTACACGCGCCTGGTGTGCGTACCGATCCCGACGAAGCGGCGCGATATGTGGCGTCGACCGGCATCCACGCTCTCGCGGTCGCCGTCGGCAGCTCGCACGCGATGCTCACGCGCGATGCCGTGCTGGACAACGAGCTCATCCACGACATCCATGCGGCCGTAGCGGTGCCGCTGGTCCTGCACGGCTCCTCCGGCGTGCCCGACGACGGCCTCGCCGCCGCCGTCGCCGCCGGCATGACGAAGATCAACATCGCCACGCATCTCAACAAGGCCCTGACCGCGGCCGTACGCGATCGCCTTGCGGAGGACGAAAAACTGGTCGATCCCCGCAAGTATCTCGGTCCCGGCCGGGACGCGGTCGCCGACCAGGTCGCACATCTGCTCGGCGTGCTCGGCGGATGATCTTCGCCACGCACCGATCGTCTGGACTCACGACTTAAGTAAGGCTAACCTATCTCCGCTATGCCATCGTGAGCGGAGGTCAGCCGTGCGCACCGACGTCGACGAGGCCGTGCTGACGCGTACCGAGGTGGCGCGAGCACGGTCGACGTCCGGTGGCCGACTGCGGAAATGGTGGCGGCGCCGGCCAATCCGCCGGTCGCTGGTGGTCACGCATCGCTGGACCTCGCTGGTGCTCGGCCTGTTTCTGCTGGTCGAAACGACATCCGGCGCGATCGTGCTCTACAACGCGGAGTATTTCCGCGCCACGCACCAAGAGCTCTATCGGCACAGCGCGACCGCACATCCGGTCAGCGCGCAGCGCGCGTACGACATCGTCCGAACGGCGCATCCGGAGTTTCCGGCCGCCTGGGTCAGCGCGGACGGCGGCATTCTCGCGGTCGGCGACCAGACGTACGAGCATGTCTATGGCGTCGATCCGGGCACCGGACGGATCACCGGTCTGGCCGCGCTCAACGGCGGTGCGATGGGGTTTTTGGTCAACCTGCACGACTGTGGCCTCGGCTGCAAGGGATATCCGGGCTATCTGCCGTTTCTCGGCCAGAACGTCGGCGGCCTGTCGGTCACCTGGGGTGCCGCGATCCTGGTGGTCCTCGGCCTGCTGATGGTGTTGCTGGCGATCACCGGCCTGATCACCTGGTGGCCGGGATGTCGCCGGTTCTCCCACGGCTGGCGCGTACGTACGACCAAAGGCCGCTTCGCGCGCGACTATGACCTGCACAACGTGATCGGCATGATCGCACTGCCCTTCCTGTTCATGTGGGGACTGACGGGCGCGGCGATTTACTTTCCACCGGTGGAAAACGCGTGGTTGGCGGTCACCGGCGGACATGCCGTCGACGAGAACCGGTTCGCGTTCAGACCACACAAGACCGGTGCGCCGGAGATCGGCTTGGACAAAGCGATCCAGATCGCGCGGCAACACTATCCAGGCCGGCTGGCGTACGCGACGACACCGGCGACGCTGACGCCGGGTTATTATTCGATCTCGCTGGCCGGCTCGTACTCCGCGTACCAATATCGCGGTTTTTACAGCGGTGACACCACCGTCATGGTCGACAGCCACGATCCGGCCCACGTCAAGGTGGTCGACACCACCGGCGAGCCGCTGGCGAACACCTTCTATGACAAGGTTTTCGAGGCGAGCCATTTCGGTTGGCTGGTGAATCCGTGGTGGCGGGCGATCTGGTTCGTGCTCGGCCTCACGCCGCTGGCGCTCGCGGTGACGGCCGCGTCGACCTGGCTTTTCCGCCGCCGTACGCGAAAACGGCGAAAACGGCTGGCATGATCGACGGTCTCGCGCTGGCGATCACGCTCACCTGCGCGGCCGCCGGCATCGCCGTACTCGCCGCCGCCGCGCTCGACCGCTATCGCTGGCGCGCCGCCTGGCCGACCGTCGCGATCCTGGAAGCCGCCTTGCTGTTGCAGGCTCTCCTCGACCTCGTCGGCCAACTCGGCGGCCACCGTCCGGCGGAGCCGGTGACGCACCTCGCCTACCTGGTCGTCTCGCTGGCGGCGCTTCCGGTCACCGCGACGCAGGTCGCCAAAAACGATCGCTGGAGCGGTGTGCTGCTCGCGGTCGCCCTGATCGTGCTCGCCGTCATCGTCGTACGCCTGCAGACCACCTGGCGCTAGAGCGGCGCGTTTCTGTCGGTCGGTCTTCGTACGGTCGGATCAGGTCTTATGAAGGGGGGCCATCCGCGAGCAATCCGCAGGCTACGCCTTCCATGACGGACAGGTGCGGAGGTGGGCCGATGAGCGAGCACGTCGGAGACCACTGGCAGGTGCAGGAAGCCAAGCAGCGCTTCAGCGCCGTGCTGCGCGCTGTCCAGGAGATCGAGGTGTCCGCGCCTGGTTCGCCGAAACCGACCGGGACCAGATGCATGTTTCCACGCTTACCATCGGCGACATCGAGCGCGGGACAGCCCGGCTCGATCGCCGAGGCGACGCTGGCCAGGCGGCCGTGTTCGCAGCCTGGCTGGACGATATCGTCGACGCGTTCGGCGGCAGGATCGTGCCGGTGACCGTCGACGTGGCGAAGTCGTGGGGACGAGACCAGGCCGCCCGGTCGGCTCCGGCCGGGACGCGCTGATCGCGGCCACAGCGGCCGTGCACGGCTGGACGGTGGTCACTCGTAACACCAAGGATTTTCAAGCCGCCGCTGTACGGGTGCTCAATCCGTTCCAGGAGTGAGGGCATGATGTTTTGGCGTCTCTCGGTGTGAGAGACGCCAGAACGCGTGTCCGTCAGACCGCGCGCATCCAGTTGTGTTTGTCGGGGGCCTTGCCGTACTGGATGTCCAGCAGCGACTGCCGCAGCTCGGTGGTGACCGGACCGGCCTCGCCGTCGGCGATCACGAACTCGCCGTCCTTGCCGCGTACGCGACCGATCGGCGTGATGACCGCGGCGGTGCCGCAGGCGAAGACCTCCAGCAGCGAGCCGTCGGCGGCGCGCGAGCGCCACTCCTCGATCGACACCGGCCGCTCCTCGACCAGATGGCCGTGGTCGGCCGACAGGGTGAGCAGGCTGTCCCTGGTGATGCCGGCGAGCAGCGAGCCGGTCAGCGGCGGCGTGACCAGCCGGCGGCCGGCGGCGCCGTCGTCGAACAGGAAGAAGATGTTCATCCCGCCCAGCTCCTCGACCCAGCGCCGCTCCACCGCGTCGAGGAAGACGACCTGCTCGCAGCCGGCCTCGGCGGCCTCGGACTGCGCCAGCAGGCTCGCCGCGTAGTTGCCACCGCACTTCGCGTCGCCGGTGCCACCGGGCACGGCGCGTACGCGGTCGGTCGACAGCCACAGGTTGACCGGCTTGACGCCACGCGGGAAGTACGCGCCAACCGGCGACGCGATCACCGCGTATATGTAGCTCAGCGCCGGCCGTACGCCGAGGAACGGCTCGTTGGCGAACATGAACGGCCGGATGTAGAGGCTGCCTTCGGCGAACTCGGGGACCCACGCGCGGTCCTGCTCGACCAGCGCCCGGATGGACTCCAGGAACAGCTCGTCCGGCACCTCCGGCATGGACAGCCGGCGCGCCGAGTGCCGGAAGCGAGCGGCGTTCCGCTCCGGCCGGAACAGCGCGGTGCCGCCGTCGGGCTGCCGGTATGCCTTCAGGCCCTCGAAAATCTCCTGCGCATAGTGCATGGCGGCGGCGGCCGGGTCGAGCGGCACCGGGCCGTACGCGCGCAGCTCCGCGTCGCCCCAGCCGCCGTTGGCGAACTGCGCAACGACCATGTTGTCGGTAAAAACTCGGCCAAATCCGGGATTGGTCAGCAGCTCGGCGCGCTCGTCGTCGGATACCGGGGTCGCGTTCGGACGCAGGGCTATGGGGAACGTTGGCGCTCCGGTAGCCAACTCAGTGCTCATGGATGAGCGCCTCCTTCTTCTCTGCTCGTGACACGCGACATAGCTGAACCTACCTCAACCAGCGTTAAGCCGAGGCCGGACGTACGGCGCCGGAGTTCGACCGGTTTGCCGGATCCACCGAATCGAGAAAGTTCCTAGCTTGAACTTAATCGCAAATAATGGGGGTGCCAAAGTGTTGCCAACCCGGCGCACTCCTCCCATACTCGCAGATGCCACATTGTTCGTGGATATCAACGGTTTTTCGTCCCGCACGGACGCACCGCCGGCGCCGGAGTGAGGCTGACACTTCGGCGCGTACGACCACTGCCGCGGTGGTGTGTCCCGGACCCTGACCCTGTTCGGGAGAGGCGGCTCAGCTGTGTCCCAAAACCTGTCACGAACGCGACGGTGCCTGCTCGCCGTCGGCATCCTGGTCGCGGCTTTGTTGCTGCCGCGGGCAACTCCGGCGGCCGCGGCGGCGACCTTCACCGAGGACTTCAACGGTCCGGCCGGCTCCGGCGTGAACACCAGCCGGTGGACGCAGGAGACCGGCAACAACGGCGGCAACAACCACGAGCTGCAGTGGTACACCGGCGGCACGTCCAACGCCGCGCTGGACGGCAACGGCCACCTGGTGATCACCGCCAAGCACGAGAACATCGGCAAGAACTGCTGGAACGGCCCGTGCCAGTACACCGCCGCGCGGCTCAACACGGCCGGCAAGTTCACCCAGACGTACGGCCATTTCGAGGCCAGGATCCAGATCCCCCGCGGCCAGGGCATGTGGCCGGCGTTCTGGCTGCTCGGCAGCAACATCGGCAGCGTCGGCTGGCCCGCGTGCGGCGAGATCGACGCGATGGAAAACGTCGGCTTCGAGCCGCGTACGGTGCACGGCACGCTGCACGGCCCGGGCTATTCCGGCTCCGGTGGCCTCGGCTCGGCGTACTCGCTGTCCAGCGGCGCCTTCGCCGACACGTACCACGTCTTCCGCATCGACTGGTCGTCGTCGGCGGTGACGTTCTCCGTCGACGGCCATGCCTACGGCACCAAAACGCCGTCCGACACGCACGGCAACCAGTGGGTCTTCAATCACCCGTTCTTCATCATCATCAATCTCGCCGTCGGCGGCGACTGGCCGGGCAGCCCCAACGGCAGCACGGTTTTCCCGCAGCAGATGAAGATCGACTACGTGCACGTCACCACCTGAGGCGGATTTCCTTGTCAGCAAAGGACGGAAGAGTCATGTCCCGGACGCGACAGAGCCTGCTCGCGGTAGTCATCCTGCTGGCCGCTTCGTTGCTGCCGCAGGGAACTCCGGCAGCCGCGGCGGCCACGTTCACCGACGACTTCGACGGACCGGCCGGCTCGGCGGTCGACGGCGGCAAGTGGGTGCAGGAAACCGGCAACAACAGCGGCAACAACCACGAGCTGCAGTGGTACACCGCCGGCGCCGCCAACGCCGCGCTGGACGGCCAGGGCCATCTGGTCATCACCGCGAAACGCGAGAACATCGGCCAGAACTGCTGGAACGGCCCGTGCCAGTACACCTCCGCGCGGATGAACACGGCCGGCCGGTTCACTCAGGCATACGGTCGTTTCGAGGCCAGGATCCAGATCCCGCGCGGCCAGGGCATGTGGCCCGCGTTCTGGATGCTCGGCGACAACATCGGCCAGGTCGGCTGGCCGAACAGCGGCGAGGTCGACATCATGGAAAACGTCGGCTTCGAGCCGGGCACCGTACACGGCACGATCCACGGTCCCGGCTATTCCGGTGCCGGCGGCATCGGCGCCGGCTACACGCTGCCCGGTGGCGCCGCTTTTGCCGACGGATTCCACACTTTCGCGGTCGACTGGTCGCCCAACCGGATCGCCTGGTCGGTCGACGGCAACGTCTACTCGACCAAGACCTCGGCCGACATCAACGGCAACCAGTGGGTTTTCGACCACCCGTTCTTCATTATCCTCAACCTCGCGGTCGGCGGTGACTGGCCGGGAAATCCGGACGGCAGCACGGTTTTCCCGCAGCGCATGGTGATCGACTACGTACACGTCACCGACACCAGCAGCAGTGGCGGCGGCGGCCGGATCACCGGGCCTGGCGGAAAATGCGTCGACGTGGCGGCGGCGAACACCGCCAACGGCACGCCGATCCAGCTCTATGACTGCAATGGCACCAATGCGCAGGCCTGGACGCGCTCCGGCAACACGCTGCAGGCACTGGGCAAATGCATGGACGTGACGGCCGCGAATGCCGCTAACGGCACCAAAGTGCAGCTCTATGACTGCAACGGCACCAACGCGCAGTCGTGGACGGTCGGCTCCGACGGCACCATCCGCGCGCTCGGAAAATGCCTCGACCTGCCGGCCGGCAACACCGCCAACGGCACGCAGCTGCAGATCTGGGACTGCAACGGTGGCCCCAACCAGAAATGGACGGTCGGATAGGAAGTTGGCGCCTTGGCCGGTCGAGCAGTCACACAGCATTACCAGCCGCAGTAGCCACACCCGTCACAGCCTCTGATGATCGCGGCGGCGTGAAGGCCTTGTTTCTTGCGTCCAGCGCAAGAAACTCGACATTCACGCCATCCGCGAACCTCTCAATCCAGACATTTAGCGCTCCACATGCCTTCACATCCCACATACTGGACCTTCTCGCCACAGACCGGGACGCCATCGGGCCTCCGGCAACCTGGCCACACTCCTGGTCCACCACCTTCCCAACGCAACAATCGAAAAACGCACCCCACTCTCAAAACGCCACGAACAGACAGCCGACACCCCGAACACCTATCAAGCAATCGGCAAACGTCAAAACCTCAAGCCAGGCAGCAAGTCGCCCATCAGGAGACGGCGGAGGCGATGCGGTCGCCGACCTCGGTCGTACGGATCGGCTCGCCGGGCTTGCGCGTGGCCAGCTCCTCGGCCACCGCGTCCTGCACGCGAGCGGCCTCCTTGGCGTGGCCGAGGTGGTCGAGCAGCAGGGCGGTCGACAGGATCGCTGCGACCGGGTCGGCGATCCCCTGGCCGGCGATGTCCGGCGCCGAGCCGTGCACCGGCTCGAACATCGACGGAAACGCGCCGGTCGGGTTGATGTTGCCGCTGGCGGCGAGGCCGATGCCGCCGGTCACCGCGGCGGCGATGTCGGTGAGGATGTCGCCGAACAGGTTGTCGGTGACGATCACGTCGTAGCGACCGGGGTCTGTCACCATGAACATCGAGGCCGCGTCGACGTGCTGGTACGCCGTCGCCACCTCACCGAACTTCTCCGCCACCTCGGCGAAAACGCGCGACCAGAGGCCGCCGGCGTTGGTGAGTACGTTGGTCTTGTGCACCAGCGTCAGGTGCTTGCGCGGCCGCGCGGCGGCGCGCTTGAACGCGTCGGTCACGACGCGCTCGACACCGGCTCGCGTGTTGACGCTCTCCTCCGTCGCCACCTCATGCGGGAAACCCTTGGCCAGCGTGCCGCCGGCGCCGACATACAGGCCCTCGGTGCCCTCGCGTACGACCACGAAGTCGACCTCGCCCGGATCGGCCAGCGGCGTCTTGGTCCCCGGCCAGATGCGCGCCGGACGCAGGTTGACGAAGTGGTCGAAGGCAAATCGCAGCCGCAGCAGCAGGCCGCGCTCCAGCACGCCCGGCGGCACCGACGGGTCGCCGATCGCACCGAGCAGGATCGCGTCGTGTTCGGCCAGCTCGGCCTGCACCGCGTCGGGCAGCGGCTCGCCGGTGCGGTGGAAGGCGGTCGCGCCGAGGTCGTACGTCGTCGTCGTCACCTCGGGAAGCACCGCGGTGAGCACCTTGAGCCCCTCGGCGACCACCTCCGGTCCGATGCCGTCGCCGCCGACCACCGCGAGCTTCACGCCACCCACTGCTGCCTCCTCACTCGATGCCTGCCGTCCAGCGTACGGGCCTCGTCCCAGCTGACGGACGTCGGTTCCCACCATGTGACATCGGCGGCTGTGCCGCTCGTGCCACAATGGCCGCGCCGCCAGCAAAGACGAGCGAGGAGCCGGCCATGACGACACCGCCCCACCCCGCGCCGGGTCACGCCGGCAAGCCATCCGGGGCGGCGCGGTTCAGTGTCGTCGCCGGCGCGATCAGCCTCGGCCTGCCATTGGTGTGCCTGCTGCTGACCCAGATCCCAACCGTCTTCCGGCTGCTCTACGGCGGTGTCTGGCGGCCGCTCTACCGGCTGGTCGGCTTTCGGTCGTTCCTGCCGCCGCTGGTGATCGGAGCGCAGATCAGCGGCATCCTCGCGCTGGTCATCGGCATCGTCGCGGTCGTCTTCGCGATCGTCGGCCTCAGCCAGACCGCCCGCCACCGCAACCGACCCGGCCGCGGCGCCGCCGTCACCGGCATGATCCTCGGCATCATCGCCGTCGTGCTGTTTCTCGTTGCGCTCGTCGGCGTCATCCTCTGGTTTGTGCTGAGATAAGAGGTCGCGCAGATAGGGGAGTGGGTGAGAGTCGAGATCCAGGCTATCGCCCGCTCCCCTATCTGCGCGGCCTCAACGGCGGTGGCGGGAGAGCTCCTGCCAGATGACCGTGTTGACGTCGACACCGGGATCGACCGCGCCGGGGCTGCCGGGCCACTCGTGATGACCACCGGCGATCCGCAGCAGCCGCACGCCGGCGCGGCAGCCGCCGTACGAGATTTCCGTCAGTACGCTGGAAATCGCGCGCGTACGTGGACCGTACGCACAGTGGTCCAATGTGGACCATCGAGCAAGTGCCGCGTCCACACCGTAAACCCAGTAGGGCGGACCGCCGTCACCGTAGGGGTTGGTCGGATCGTCCGTGCCGTGCACGGTGAAGATCGGCATCGGACGCGATGGCCGGCAGGTCGCCGGATCCGGTTTGCCGTCGGCGCCCGGCCGGCCGGCGCGCAGGCCGCTGATCGGCGCTATCGCGGCGATTTTCGCGGCGAGCTCGCAACCGAGCAGTGAGGTCATCCGCGCGCCGCCGGAAAATCCGGTCGAATAAACGCGATGCGAGTCGGTGCACCAACGCGCGGCGACCGCGTCGATGACATCGCTGAGATAACGTACGTCGTCAGGTGCGCCAGGTGGCGGATACGAGCCGTCGGTGAGCGGCACGCCGGGGATGTTCCAGGCATGGCCGCCGCCGAGCGGCAGCGCGCCATCCGGTGCCGCCACCAGAAAGCCGAAGCGATCGGCGGTCGCCCGCATCCGGCTGTAGTCGAGCTGTCCGGCACCGTTTCCGCTGCTGCCATGCAAATCCAGCAGCAGCGGCCGGTTTCGGTGCCGGCCGGGCGGCACGTACGTCAGGAACGTACGAGAAATGCCGCCTGACGTGATCGTCACCGGCACATCGCCGGTCGGCGCCGACGCACACGTCTCTGGCCGGGCGGCCGTTGCCGTGGAAGGCAAAACGGCGAGCGCGACGGCCGCCGCCAACAAACCCATACCGATCCGCATGAACGCCGATCGTATGGACTGAACCTGGCGTGCCGGCCGGATTGTCCCCGACCGGTCACGTCGTCAGATGGGTCAGACCTCGGTCAGGTCGACGACACTCGCCGAGGAGGCGGCGATTTCATTGCCGAGCGTGGAAAGCGTGTCGGGGTTCACGTCGCTGTCGACGGTCAGCACCATCAGCGCCTCACCGCCGCTCTGCTTGCGCGCGACCTGCATGCCGGCGATGTTGACGCCAGCGTTTCCAAGCGTCACGCCGAGCTTGCCGACGATGCCCGGACGGTCTTCGTAGCGCAGGAAAAGCAGGTGGCCATCCGGCACCAGGTCGATGTCGAAGCCGTCGATCTCGGTCAGCTTCTGCACCTGCCGCGGACCGGTCAGCGTGCCGGACACGCTCACCTCGCGGCCGTCGCCGAGCACGCCGCGTACGGTCACCAGGTTGCGATATTCCGGGCTCTCGTTGCTGGTCGTGATGCCGACGTCGACGCCACGCTCCTTGGCCAGCAGCGGCGCGTTCACGTACGTGACGGATTCCTCAACGATATCCGCGAAAATGCCCTTCAGCGCGGCCAACTGCAGCACCGACACGTCGTATTCCACGATTTCGCCGCGCACCTCGACGGTGATCGACTGCGCGACCGCGCCGGCGACCGCGGTGAAAACGCGGCCGAGCTTCTCCGCCAGCGGCAGGCCCGGGCGTACGTCCTCGGCCACCACCCCACCGGCCTGCACGTTGACCGCGTCCGGCACGAACTCGCCCTGCAGCGCCAGTTTCACGCTCTTGGCGACCGCGAGACCGGCCTTGTCCTGAGCCTCCACAGTGGACGCTCCGAGGTGCGGCGTGACGACCACGTTGGGATGGTCGAACAGCGGCGACTCGGTGCACGGCTCCTTGGCGAACACGTCGATGCCGGCGCCGGCGACCCGGCCCTCGGCGATCGCGGTCGCGAGCGCCTGCTCGTCGATCAGTCCACCGCGCGCGGCGTTGACGATCCGTACGCTCGGCTTGACCAGCTGAAGCTCCTTCTCGCCGATCAGGCCGAGAGTCTCCGGAGTCTTGGGCAGGTGGATGGAGATGAAGTCGCTCTCGGCGAGCAGCTCCTCCAGGCTGACCAGCCGCACGCCGATCTGCGCGGCGCGCGCCGGCTGCACGTAAGGGTCGTACGCGATCAGCCTGGTGCCGAAGGCGCTCATCCGCTGCGCGAACAGGACGCCGATCCGGCCGAGGCCGACGACACCGACGGTCTTGTCGGCGACCTCGACGCCGGTGAACTTGGAGCGCTTCCACTCGCCGGCCTTCAGCGAGGCGTTGGCGTTGGCGGTGTGCCGCGCGGTGGCCAGCAGCAGCGTGACGGCCTGCTCGGCGGCGCTGACGATGTTGGAGGTCGGCGCGTTGACGACCATGACGCCGCGCGCGGTCGCGGCCGGCACGTCGACGTTGTCCAGGCCGACGCCGGCGCGCGCGACGACCTTCAGCTTCGGAGCGGCGGCCAGCGCCTCCGCGTCGATCTTGGTCGCGGAGCGTACGAGGACGGCGTCGACGTCCTCCAGTGCCGGCAGCAGCTGGGATCGGTCGGCCCCGTCCACCGATCGGACCTCGAAGTCGTGCGCCAGCACGTCCAGCGCGGATGGAGCGAGTTCCTCGGCGACGAGGACCACGGGCTTGGTGGCGGCGTTCTCGGCCACAGGCGACTTCCTCAGCTGTAGTTGTGCTCTCGGGGACGGTGCCGCCGACGGCGACGCGGCCAATCGTACGAGCCGGACAGTGCCCCTTACCTACTCGAAGGCGCCCATCGTGATGGGACTCACTGGGACGACGCTCTCACTCCCTGAGACGTCCCAGCTGTCGACGCAGATGGTCGCATGGCCCCCATGCGTGCATCGAACGCACGCATGGGGGCCATGCGACCAAAAGACAGGACGGCTTAGCGAGCGGCGGTGCCCTCGTAGTCGTCGTCGGCGGCGACCCAGCTCATCAGCTTGCGCAGCTTGCGGCCGGTCTCCTCGATCGGGTGCGCCTCGCCCTGCGCGCGCAGCTTCTTGAACTCCGGCGCACCGGCGTCCTGGTCGGCGATGAACCGCGCGGCGAACGAGCCGTCCTTGATGTCGGCCAGCACCTCACGCATCCGCTGCCGTACGCCGTCGTCGATGATCCGCGGGCCGGAGATGTAGTCGCCGTACTCGGCGGTGTCCGAGCACGACCAGCGCTGCTTGGCGATGCCACCCTCATACATCAGGTCGACGATCAGCTTCAGCTCGTGCAGGCACTCGAAGTAGGCGATCTCCGGCGCGTAGCCGGCCTCGGTCAGGATCTCGAAACCCGACTGGACCAGCGACGACACGCCGCCGCAGAGAACGGTCTGCTCGCCGAACAGGTCGGTCTCGGTCTCCTCGGTGAAGGTCGTCTCGATGACACCGGCGCGGGTGCCGCCGATCCCCTTCGCGTACGACAGGCCCAGGGCGAGCGCGTTGCCGGACGCGTCCTGCTCGACCGCGACCAGCGCCGGCACGCCCTTGCCGTCGACGAACTGACGGCGCACCAGGTGACCAGGGCCCTTCGGCGCCACCATGATGATGTCCACATTGGACGGAGGCTTGATGTAGCCGAACCGGATGTTGAAGCCGTGCGCGAAAAACAGCGCCTTGCCGGCGGTCAGGTGCGGCTCGACGGACTCCTTGTAGACGTGCCGGGCGACGTGGTCCGGTACGAGCAGCATGATGACGTCCGCGGCCGCGGACGCCTCGGCCGGCGTGGCGACCTTGAGGCCCGCGTCGGTGGCCTTGGCGCGGCTCTTGGAGCCCTCGGCGAGGCCGACGGTCACGTCGACACCGGAGTCGCGCAGCGACAGCGCGTGCGCCTCGCCCTGGCTGCCGTAGCCGATAACGGCGACCTTTTTCCCAGCGATCAGGCTGAGATCCGCGTCGTCCTGGTAGTACATGGTGACTGGCATTACTTCCCTTTCAATTCAACGAGAACTACGCGGGTCGCTCGACACTGCGAAGCGCGACGACCGGCCCGGTGATCGACCGAGCGCCACGGCCGACCGCGACCATGCCGGACTGCACCAGCTCCTTCACCCCGTACGGCTCCAGGACGCGGATCAGCGCGTCCAGCTTGTCCTGCGTACCCGTTGCCTCGATCGTCACCGCGTCGGTGGACACGTCGACGACCTTGGCGCGGAACAGCTGCACGGTCTCCAGTACGTGGGACCGGGTCGCCGGCTCCGCGCGCACCTTGATCAGCATCAGCTCGCGCTGCACCGAGGCGGACGGATCCAGCTCCACGATCTTTATGACGTTAACAAGCTTGTTGAGCTGCTTGGTGACCTGCTCCAGCGGAAACTCCTCGACGGTCACCACGATCGTCATCCGGGAGATCTCCGGATGCTCGGTGGGACCGACCGCGAGCGAGTCGATGTTGAAGCCCCGGCGGGAGAACAGGCCGGAAACCCGGGCCAGGACACCTGGCTTGTTCTCCACCAGGACCGAAAGTGTGTGCCTGCTCATAGGTCCAGTGTCCTCACACGTCGTCCGGGCCCCACACCGGACGCTGGTCGCGTGCGGCGAGGATCTCGTCATTGCTCGTACCGGCCGGCACCATCGGCCACACCATCGCGTCCTGCCCGACCAGGAAGTCGACCACGACCGGCTGGTCGTTGATCGCCATCGCCTTCTCGATGGTCGAGTCCACGTCGTCGGCCGACTCGCAGCGCAGGCCGACGCAGCCGAGTGCGTCCGCCAGCCGTACGAAGTCGGGCACGCGGTGTTTGTGCGTTTTCAGGTCGGTGTTGGAATAACGCTGGTCATAGAACAGCGTCTGCCACTGCCGCACCATGCCCAGGTTGCCGTTGTTGATCACCGCGACCTTGATCGGGATGCCCTCCAGCGCGCAGGTGGCCAGCTCCTGGTTGGTCATCTGGAAACAGCCGTCGCCGTCGATGGCCCACACCGTCGCCTCCGGCCGGCCGACCTTGGCGCCCATCGCCGCCGGCACCGCGTAACCCATCGTGCCGAGGCCGCCGGAGTTGAGCCAGGTGTTGGGCTTCTCGTACGAGATGAACTGCGAGGCCCACATCTGGTGCTGACCGACGCCGGCGACGTAGAGCGCGTCCGGTCCGGCGATCTCGCCGATCCGCTTGATGACCCGCTGCGGCGCCAGCGCGCCGTCGGCCGGGTCCTCCCAGCCCAGCGGGTAGGTCCTGCGCGTACGGTCCAGCAGCTTCCACCAGTCGGTCAGCCGGTCGGGGTCGACATGGCCGGCGTCGATCTCCGCCTGCACCGCGACCACCAACTCGGCGATCACCTCACGCGCGTCACCGACGATCGGCACGTCGGCGACCCGGTTCTTGGAGATCTCCGCCGGGTCGATGTCGGCGTGCACGACGGTCGCGTGTGGCGCGAAACTCGACAGCTGGCCGGTCACGCGGTCGTCGAAGCGCGTACCGAGCGCCACGATCAGGTCGGCTTTCTGCAGCGCGCTGACCGCGGCGACCGTGCCGTGCATGCCGGGCATGCCGAGGTGCTGCTTGTGGCTGTCCGGAAACGCGCCGCGGGCCATCAATGTCGTGACCACCGGCACGCCGGTCAGCTCGGCGAGCACGCGGAACTCGGTCGAGGCGCGCGCTTTCAGCACGCCGCCGCCGATGTAGAGCACCGGCTTCTTGGCGGTCGTCAGCAGCCGCGCGGCCTCGCGCACCTGCTTCGCGTGCGGATGCAGCGTCGGCCGATAGCCGGGCAGGTCGATGTGCGGCGGCCAGTGGAAGGTCGTACGCGCCTGCAGGATGTCTTTCGGCAGGTCGACCAGCACGGGGCCGGGCCGGCCGGTGTTGGCGAGGTGGAACGCCTCGGCGATCGCCTGCGGGATCTCCTCGGCCGACTGCACCAGGAAGTTGTGCTTGGTGACCGGCTGGGTGATGCCGCAGATGTCCGCCTCCTGGAAGGCGTCCGTGCCGATCGAACCGCTGGCCACCTGGCCGGTGATCGCCACGATCGGCACCGAGTCCATGTACGCGTCGGCGATCGGGGTCACCAGGTTTGTCGCCCCGGGCCCGGACGTCGCCATGCACACGCCCACCTTGCCGGTGGCCTGCGCATACCCCTCGGCGGCGTGACCGGCGCCCTGCTCGTGGCGGACCAGCACGTGCCGTACGGCGGTGGAGTCCAGCAACGGGTCGTACGCGGGGAGAATGGCCCCGCCGGGAATGCCGAATACGACGTCGGCGCCAACCGCTTCGAGCGAGCGGACCAGCGACTGCGCGCCGGTTATGGCGTCCTGACCGGGAGAGCTCATCTTTCTCTTCCTGACCCCTAGGTTTGAGCTGGACAACAAAAAACCCCGTTTGCCGAAGCAACCGGGGTGAGCGCGACGCCTGGAGAAGCTGGCGACGCGCTAGCGGAGTACGAGAATCTGCACCTGCACGCCGCCTAGCTTGGCACTATCCCATCGCATGAGTCAACTCGTCCCACTCTGTGGACGTGTCAGCTCGTCGGCGATGGCCTCCGCGATCGGCAGGTTGAGGCGCTCGGCGTACGACGTCCAGTCGGCGGTCGGGTCGGATCCCAGATAGATCCACCGTCCATTGTCGGCCATTCCGAACGTCACCGCGGAGTAGGTGAGGCCGCCCAATGCCACGTATGCCGACAGCGTGAAACCGAGCTTGTCAGACACCTTGGACACCGTCTCCCTGCCCTCGAACACCGCAACCAAGAAGACTCGCTTGCCGACGACGAAAAAGTGAATCACCCGTTCGGAGAGCCGCGGCGCGGTGTAGAAGTAGCGGCGGCTGCGTGGGCGACACTTCAGCCGCCGCACTGCGGCTTTGTCGTCAGTTATCAGGAACCGGTCCGACGGGAAGAGCCTGGCACCCCGTTCCTGACGGCGCGGCCACGTGTCCGCGGCGACGGCCGCCGGATTGTTGACCCATTGGCAGTCGAGCGTACCGAGCACACCCGCGATCGGGTCGTCGACAATCCGCGAAGGAACGTCCCAGTAGATGCCGGTGACATCCTCCAGAGCGATGCGGCCACCGGCCGTATGAAGAAAGCCGGCCCATCGGACCGAGACGTCGCCATTCGGCTTGCGGTCGAGCCACGCTTCCACCAGCGGTCGGCGCGACATCTCCAGCAATGCATGCGCGACACCGCGAGCCGCCAACTCGGCACATATGGCCGCGCGGGAAGGCTCTTTTGCAACGACGAGAACCAGGCTCATAACGCTTCCTTCCGCTGATGCAAGCGCAAATTTTCGCTGTCGATTCAACCGTATGGCGCATATTTGTGAAATCCGCGAATCTCTGCCATGTTGGCGGCGGTATCCACCGAATTTCAGGACCAGAAGATAAGCGGGGAAGGCGATGAGCAACGAAGCAGGGTCGAATCGCAAGCGGTACCGCAAATTTGCGGACTCAGGTGATGCGTTGCGACTCGGCCGTTTGAGGTTCGGCGACGAACTGCGCATGCTCCGGGTCGCCGCCGGGTTGTCGCAGATCGAGCTCGGCAAGCGGTGCGGCTGCTCTGGTACGCGCATCTCGCGCCTGGAGACCGGCGAGGTCACGCCTGACGTAGCGCTCGTCATGAACATCATGGACGCGCTGGAAGTGCCGCCCCAGCAGGCCAACGTCTTCATCAAGCAGGCCCGCGACGCCAACGACCGCGCCTGGTGGAAAACCAGCGGCATGCCCGAGCGTCAAGCCGCCTTCGCCGAACTGGAGTCAGACGCCAGGCGGCTGCGGGTCTTCTCGCTGATGTTCGTCCCGGGCCTACTCCAAACTGCTGACTACATGGCAGTCAGGTTCCGCGACACCGAGGCAGTGCTCCCAATAGACGACGGCTCAGCAATCGTCAACCGCCAAGAGCGGCAAAAGATCCTGAGCCGCGAGGGCGACCCTACGACGTACGCCGTTGTGCTTGACGAAAGCGTCATCCGCCGCCGGACAGCACCGGTCGAGGTGCAGGCCGGTCAACTCCGGCACCTCATCGAGGTTGCCGGCCTTCCAAACGTCGACCTGCGGGTGCTGCCGTTCAACGCAGATGTCAAGCATGCAGCTCCGCCGCTGAACTCCTTCTACCTTTTTGACATCGGAAACTCACCTGAGGTCGCGGTGGTCGAGACCGAAACCAAGGAGCTCCACGTCACCGCAAGCGAAAAAATTACGCGCTACGAGGTTCTATTCAACCGCGTGCATCAGGCATCCTTGAGCCAGCAGGAGACCATCGATCTCATCAGGGGAGTCGGTACATGACGGTGATCGGCAACTGGCGCAAGAGCACACGCAGCGGCAGCCAGGCCGAGTGTGTTGAGGTCGGCACAGCGGGATCGGTCGTCGGAGTTCGTGACAGCAAGAACCGGAATGGCGCGGCGCTGTCCTTCTCCGCAACGGCGTGGTCGTCGTTCGTCGGTCAGCTCCGCGGCCGGTAGCACCTCGCCGCCCAGCCCGCGTCAGGGGCTGGGCGGTTCCTGTCTCTACACACGGTAGGCACCGGTTCGCTGTTAGGCTCGGCCGCATGCCTGTCGTCGTTGTCCCGATCGGTTTCGAGTCCGGCCCCCGCTACCAGGCCGGCGTCCAGCACCACGAGGTAATCCTCCCGGGCGGCTACGCCAAGCTACCGCCAGACGTTTGGAAGGTCTGGACGGTGGCATTCGCCGATCTCGAGTCGGCAGCCTCGCTCAGCCTTAGTCTCGACCGATTGATCGACGCAGCGACGAAGCTAGGCATCCCGTCCGCCAGCGAACACGCGAAGGCTCTCATCGACGATCACCTGCTGACGGAGCTAGACACCGATAAGCCCACTGAGTTTCTCCAGGGACACCGGCTTTTTCCACTCGCCGATGGCTTTGGCGCAATTGAGAACGAGCGCGGCATCTATCAGATCGCGCGCGAAGGGCGCGTGATGATCCGCGCCAACCAACCCGTCTACGCGACGTGGTGCATCGCCGCATACCACGACTCGCTCTGGGATGCAGTGGTCGCGTACGCCGATGAAATCGGCGTAGCTCCAGACGAAGTCGCAGTGCCCGTTGCTCAAGCTCTGCCACTCATCGTGGCGAATCGCTGCGGATTCCTGCAAATGTCATGAGCTTTTCCAGAAGCGGTCTCGGAAACTGGCCGGACGACCTGCTGGATAGAGCAGGCGTGGCGGACCCTGCTGCCAAGAAGAACGTCATCAAGAAGTTCAGGGAGAGCTTCTCGTCAGCCGCGAAGTCGATGCCGGCACAAATGGTGTTCACCACCGCGACCACTCTTAGTCTCTGGTTCAGTTCCGGCTGGGCCGCATTTTCCGGCTCGATGACCGAGGCTGCGTTGAAACTCGTCGGCGGCGCCGGCCTGCAGCTGGTAGCCCAGACTTATTTCAACTTGCGTGGCGGCAAGAAGGAGTCCAAGGAGTTCCAGGCGCAGCGGGAGCGCGGGCAGGATCCGGAAGCCGAGCCGATGGTCGAGTTGGACCGCGTAGCGCACGAAGGTCAGGTGCGCGATCGCGACCTCCAGACCCAACTGCGCCAAGAAGGTCGGCAGCGCGCCACGGACATGGCCGATGTCGCCGACGCCATCACCGAGCTGCGAGACAAACAGCTCACCCCTGCCGACGTACAACGCATGATCAACGATGCGGTCGCGCAGGCAACCACACCGTTACGGCAGGAAGTCAACCAGCTCAGATCCGAGCTACAGCAAGCCAAAACCGAGTTGGCGAGTCAGATCGCCACTGAGACGTACGCCAGGCAATCAGCCGATGGACATCTGCAAGCCGAGATCGGGCGGGTCGATTCCGATCTGTCCGAGCGCATCGAGGACACCCAGGTCGCGGCCAACGACCTGACCCGCGGCCTGAACGATCTGAACGAACGGCACGACACCCACGTACAGGTGACCAACCAGAACGCCGACGCGGCCAACTACGTGTTCGCGCACGTCAACAGCCATCATCAGGTGCTCAACGCGCACGCTGAGAGCATCGACGAGCAGGCGGCGCGTACGGCGGCGCAGCCCCGCCGCCGCGGCGAACCGGCGCCGGCACCGGTGCGGCCGGCGGCCCGGGCCACGCCGCATCCGCCGGCGCCGGAAGCCCCTGGACCGGCCACCACCGTGCCTCGCCCGCCATGGGGACCGCACCACGCGCAACAACCCGAGCCCTTCCCCACCGCTCGCCGCCGCACCCCGGCCCCCACTCGACAACCCGCCGGCGGCTCTCCAGCCCCCACCCCACAGCCGAGCCGCAACCCCCAGCCGCCGCGCCGCTAGGTCACGAACTCGACGTTTTCGTTGTCGACACGCCGATGGGTGCCACGAAAACGTCGAGCTCGTGAAAGTGCGGCTGTGGATAACGCCTGGTAGGGGCATCGCCGCCGGAAGAATTGGATGATGTTCGATCCCATCACCAGGTCTTGCGCATTGGCGCGCGGCGAGACCGACAACAAGCTACGCGGCCGGCAGTGGGCCCGGCAGCATCGCGGTGTCTACGTCCGATTTGGCATCGTTGACGACGCCACGCCGTACAAGGCGGCCCTCGCCGCGGCGGGCCATGACGCGACACTCAGCCATTTCTCCGCGGCGGCTCGCTGGCGGCTGCCGCTGCCGATCGGCTGTGATGGTCGGCGGCCTGTGCACGTCACCGTACGTCCGCCTCGGCCTCGACACCGGAAAGGCGTACGCGTCCATGAAAACCTGCTCGCCGCCTGTGACATAGCCGAACTCGACGGCATACCGGTCACGTCGGTCGGTCGCACCTGGTTCGATCTCGCCGCGACGTGCCACTTCTACGATCATGTCGCGATCACCGACGCGATCCTGCATCGCGGACTGTCCACCCGCGAGCGCCTTACCGCGGCGATACGTGCCGGTCACCGCGGCGCGAAAGCCGCGCGACGGAGCCTGGAGGCCGCTGACGAACGCGCTGAATCGCCGTGGGAAACGCGCACCCGGTTGGTTCTCCACGCGGCCGACCTCATGGTCGTCCCGCAGGTCAGCATCGCCGACGACTTCGACGTGATCATCGCACGTACCGATCTCGCGCTGGTCGAGCACAAGATCGCCATCGAGTACGACGGCGGTCATCACCTCGATCGCGACCAGGCCCGGGCGGACCTCGATCGCGTACGGACGATGGAGCGGCATGGGTGGCTCGTGTTGCGGTTCGGAGCTGACGACCTGCTCCACCGCGAACGGCAGGTGATCGCCGAGGTCAAGACGGCGATCCGCCGGCGCCGGAAGGGCTAGACGCCCGCGACGTCAGGATGGCGAGATCGCGTTCGGCGAAGCGGCGGTGTTCCCATTCCTCGATGAGGATGCAGCGCAGGCAGCGCTCGACCGGATAGCTCTCCGACGCCGGATAGCCCGGCTCCAGCACCGGCTCCGTGGTGCCCGCCAACCGCTCGTCGGTGAGATCGGCGAGCACCTGCCGTACGGTCGCCATCCGGTCGGCCCGCAGCGCCAAGACCTCCTCCAACGACGGCTTGGCCTGCCGATCGAGCCGCATGCTGGGAATCTCGTCAGCCTCCTCGTGCGACAGGCCGAGCGGATGCCACGGCGCCGGCTGACCGAGGTACGCGCGCAGGACCCATGCGTCCGTCGCGAAAACCAGATGCCGCAGCGTCTCGACAAACGACCACTCGTCGTCGACGCGCTCGTCGAGCAGCTCCGCCGGCAGGCTCCGAGCGCGATCGACGGTGTGCTGCCACCGCCGCTCCAGCATGGCCCATGCCTCCCGCATGCCGTCCGCACCGGGCGCGAAAACCAGTGCGCGGTCAGGGTCGCGGCGGTTGAGCTCGGCCTCCACCAGCGGCCCTACATCGACGCCGTTGACCGTCAGGTTGCGCACGTCGCCATCGATCTCCAGGTCGACCGCGTACGCGCCGCGGATCGACGCACCGGCGAGGTTGACGTTGCGAAACCTCGCACCGGCCAGCGAGACATTCCGGAACCGAGCCCCGTCCAAGTTCTGTTCCACAAACTCCGTCATGCCGCCAGTATGCCCACCACCCCCGACAATCCCCCGCCATCCAGACCACTCGGAAGCGACCTGTGTGGCGGCCGCGGCGGTGTCATATTTTCTGTATGACGACGCACGAACAGCCGTGGAAATGGGACGAAGCGACCTGGCGTGGACATGTCCGCCAGGTACGCGCCGGCCGGGCTTTGCGGCCGGATGTCTGGCCTGGTGGCGCGAGAGTGGCCGTGGCGCTGTCGTTCGACTCCGATCACGAGACGCTCGCGCTGCGCGATGGGCAGGTGTTGCCCGGAAAACTCTCGCAGGGTGAGTACGGCGCCAGGGTCGGCGTGCCGCGGGTGCTGCGGTTGCTGGAGCGTTATGACGCGCCGGCGTCCTTCTTCGTGCCGGCGGTCTCGGCGCTGTTGCACGAAGGCGAGGCGAAGTCCTATGTGGACGCTGGACACGAGGTGGCGTTGCACGGCTGGATCCACGAGCGCAACACGGCGTTGACCGCGGCCGAGGAACGCGAGCTGGCCTTCCGCGCCGCCGACACGCTCGAGCGGTTGACCGGCGTACGGCCCGTCGGCATCCGTACGCCTTCTTGGGACTTTTCCGCCGAAACGCTCGCGGTCACGCGACAACTCGGCCTGAAATATGACTCTTCACTGATGGCCGACGACGATTGCTACGAACTGCTGGAAAACGGCGAGCCGACCGGCGTCGTGGAGCTGCCGGTGGAGTGGATACGCGACGACGCGCCGTACTTCACGATGGACCGTTTCAGCTCGTCACGGCCCTACACACCGCCCCGCGCCGCACTGACCATCTGGCGCGACGAGTTCGACGCCGCGTACGCCGACGGCGGCATCTTCCAGCTCACCATGCATCCGCACGTCATCGGTCACCGCTCCCGCATCGCGGTGCTCGCCGACCTGCTCGACCACATCAGCGGCCACGACGGCGTCTGGTTCGCGACGCACGCGCAGGTCGTCGACTACGTGTCGGCACAGGCGTAAGCAGCAGCTGTCCCCAGCGCTCGAACATGTCCAGCAGGTTCATGGCAACCTCCGTACGTTGTCTCAGGTTGCTGAGAAGACGTACGGAGGCGGCCGAAATCGACACCGCCTACAGCCGAGACCAGGCTTCGGTGAGTACGGTGCGCAGCGTCGCCTCGATCTCGTCGAAGTGCGACTGGTCGCAGGCCAGCGGCGGCGCGAGCTGGATGACCGGGTCACCGCGGTCGTCGGCGCGGCAGTGGATGCCGTGCTCGTACAACGCGGTGGAAAGATAACCGCGGAGCAGCCGCTCGGCCTCCTCGTCGTTGAAGGTCTCCTTGCTGGCCTTGTCCTTCACCAGCTCGATCGCGTAGAAATACCCGTCGCCGCGTACGTCGCCGACGATCGGCAGGTCGGACAGTTTCTCCAGGGTGGCACGGAAAGCTGCCTCGTTGCGGCGCACGTTTCCGTTGAGGTCTTCCTTTTCGAAATAGTCCAGGTTGGCCAGTGCGACCGCCGACGACACCGGATGACCGCCGAAAGTGATGCCGTGCGCGAAAGAGTTGCTGCCGGACAGGAACGGCTCGACTATCCGGTCGCTGGCGATCAGCGCACCGAGCGGCGCATAGCCGGAGGTCAGGCCCTTGGCGCAGGTGATCATGTCGGGCACGTAGCCATAGCGGTTGGCGGCGAAATAGTCACCGATCCGGCCGAAGGCGCAGATGACCTCGTCGGAGATCAGCAGCACGTTGTTCTCGTCGCAGATCTGGCGTACGCGCTCGAAATAGCCGGGCGGCGGCGGAAACGAACCGCCGGAGTTCTGCACTGGCTCCAAAATCACCGCGGCGACCGTCTCCGGACCCTCGATCTCGATGGTCTGCGCGATCGCGTCAGCGGCCCAACGGCCAAACTCCGCATAATTGTCGGCATGCTCGGTGGCGCGGTAGAAATTCGTGTTCGGCACCTTCACCGCGCCAGGCACCAGCGGCTCGAAAGGCGTACGGATGGCCGGGATTCCGGTGATCGACAGCGCGCCCATGGTGGTGCCGTGATAGGCGATGTTGCGGCTCAGGATCTTGTATTTGTTGGGATTGCCGGTGGCCTTGTGATATTGCCGGGCCAGCTTCCACGCGCTCTCGACGGCCTCGGATCCGCCGCTGGTGAAGAAAAACCGGTTGAGATCGCCCGGCGTCAGCGTGGACAGCCGCTCGGCCAGCTCGATCGCGGCCGGATGGGCGTACGACCAGACCGGGAAATAGCCGAGCGTGGCGGCCTGCCGCGAGGCGGCGTCGGCGATCTCGGTGCGGCCGTGGCCGGCGTTGACCACGTAAAGACCGGAAAGCCCGTCCAGGTAACGCTTTCCGGCGGCGTCCCAGACATAGGGACCCTCGCCTTTCACGATCACCGGCACCGGCGACTGCTCGTACGAGGACAGCCTGGTGAAATGCATCCAGAGGTGGTCACGTGCGGACTGGGACAGCTGCTGCGCGGTGCTGATCTGTTGGGTCATCTGGTTCCCCACGAGTAGGTCTGCTTGGCGAGCCGGAGATAGACGAAGGTCTCGGTGGAGGTCACTCCGTCGATGGCCCGGATGGTCTCGTTCAGCAGCCGGAGCAGGTGTTCGTCGTCGGACACCACGACCTCGACGATGAGATCGAACGAGCCGGCCGTGACGACCACGTAGTCGATCTCGTCGACGGCGACGAGCTTCTCGACCACCTTCTCCACGTCACCGCTGACCTTCAGGCCGACCATCGCCTGACGGTGATAGCCGACCGTGAGCGGGTCGGTCACCGCCACGATCTGCATGACCTCGGCGTCCAGCAGCCGCTGCACGCGCTGGCGTACGGCCGCCTCGGACAGGCCGACGGCCTTGCCGATGGCCGCGTACGACTTGCGGCCGTCGGCCTGCAGCTCACCGATGATGGCGCGTGACGTCTCGTCAAGCGACGGCTCTCGACCACCCGTTCCCGGCATGGGGCCATTCTGGGTCGACCACCGGTGGGATGTCAACGTCAAACCCACCGATTCCGTCGATCGACGGGCCTCGTTCTACGGAAAGAGTGGAATCGATGGCTCAGTCATGTGGGAATCGATCGTCGTCAGATTCCCAGGCGCGGTCGATGGTGGGCCGGCTCAGGCCGAGGTACTCACGTACGTCCGCGCGCGACAGGTGCGCCAGCACGACGATGCCGAGGCCGACGCCGACCAGCGCCTGCACCGCGCCAGTGAACACGTTGACCAGGCCGGACAGCACCGCGAACGCCTCGACGACGACCGCCAGCGTCCACGGCCACTTGCGGCCCGGCGAGACGATCGTCGCGGCGACGACCACCAGCAGCACGGCCGCGACCAGGCTCAGCAGGATCACGCCGACGACCCAGCCGGGGGCGTCCGGCGTGGCGCTGAGCACGGCGAACAGCAGCAGCGCTCCGATGATGCCGAGGATCCCCTGGATGTAGAGGATCACCCGGACAGTACGCAGTGACTTCGGCGCCTCATCCATAGCCGGGTACGCTACCCAGCCCCCTTCGGGACCCGTCCCGAAAAGTTCGCATGGCCTACTCGCAGACGGCGCCTTGCGCGGCCGACCCGACCAGCTTCGCGTACTTCCCCAGCACACCGGTGCTGAACTGCGGCGGCTCCGGCTTCCAGTTCGCACGCCGGCGCTCCAGCTCGGCGTCGTCGACCAGCAGGTCGAGCGTACGGGCGGACAGGTCCAGCCGGATCCGGTCGCCCTCCTCGACCAACGCGATCGGACCGCCGACGGTCGCCTCCGGCGCCACGTGGCCGACGCACGGACCGGTCGTGCCGCCGGAGAACCGGCCGTCGGTCAGCAGCAGCACGTCCTTGCCGAGCCCGGCACCCTTGATCGCACCGGTCACCGCCAGCATCTCGCGCATGCCGGGACCACCCTTGGGGCCTTCGTAGCGGATGACGATGACGTCACCCTTGTTGAGCGTCCCCTGCGTGACCGCGTCCATCGCGCCCTGCTCACGCTCGAAGACGCGTGCGGTGCCTTCGAAGACGTCGTACGGCAAGCCGGCGCTCTTCACGACCGCGCCGTCCGGCGCCAGCGAGCCGCGCAGGATCGTCAGGCCGCCGGTCGGGTGCAGCGGCTCGGACATCGCGCGGATGATCGTGCCATCCGGGTCGGGCGGGTCGATGTCGGCCAGGTTCTCCGCGAGCGTACGCCCCGTCACCGTCATCGCGTCGCCGTGCAGCAGCCCCGCGTCGAGCAGCGCCCGCATGACGACCGGAACGCCGCCGATCCGGTCCACGTCGCTCATCACGTAACGGCCAAATGGCTTCACGTCGGCCAGATGCGGCGTCTTGTCGCCGATCCGGTTGAAGTCGTCGATGGTCAGGTCGACACCCGCCTCGCGCGCGATCGCGAGCAGGTGCAGCACCGCGTTGGTCGAGCCGCCGAGCGCCATCACCACGGTGATCGCGTTGTCGAAGGCCTCCTTTGTGAGGATCTGCCGCGCGGTCAGCCGCTGGCGCAGCATCTGTACGACCGCCTCGCCGGACGCGCGCGCGTACCCGTCCCGGCGCCGGTCGACGGCCGGCGGAGCGGCCGAGCCGGGCAGCGCCATGCCGAGGGCCTCGGCCGCGCTGGCCATCGTGTTGGCCGTGTACATGCCGGCGCAGGCACCTTCGACCGGGCACATCACGCGCTCGATCGCGTCGACCTCCTCGCGCGTGATCAGTCCACGCGCGCACGCGCCGACCGCCTCGAAGGCGTCGATGATCGTCACGTCCTTGTCGCCGACCCGGCCTGGCAGCGTGCTGCCGGCGTAGAGGAAGACCGCGGCCAGGTCGAGCCGCGCGGCGGCCATCAACATGCCGGGCAGCGACTTGTCACAGCCGGCCAGCAGGACCGACCCGTCCAGCCGCTCGGCCTGCATGACGGTCTCCACGCTGTCCGCGATGATCTCCCGCGAGACCAGCGAGAAGTGCATGCCGACGTGGCCCATCGAGATGCCGTCGGAGACCGAGATGGTGCCAAACTCCAGCGGATAGCCGCCGGCGGCGTGTACGCCCTCCTTGGCCGACTGCGCCAGCCGCTGCAGGCTCAGATTGCACGGGGTGATCTCGTTCCAGCTGCTGGCGATGCCGATCTGCGGCTTTTGGAAGTCCTCGTCCCCCATCCCGACCGCGCGCAGCATGCCGCGAGCGGCCGACCGCTCGAGACCGTCGGTGACCTCGGCGCTGCGCGGTTTCGGAGCGTACTTCGATTCGGTGCTCATTCCTCGTCCTTCGAGCGTTCGTACGTTGTCGGTCGCGGAGCACCGGGGTCGGCACCGAGAGATCGACGTGACAAGGCGGTAGACCCACACTACGGCGGCCGTCGGGGTCTGCGAGCATCTGGGTTGTGGCACGCAACCCCGATGTCGTCAAGTTTCGCCAGCCGGTCGCCGTACCGATCGCCTGCCTCATCCTGCTGGTCGGCAGCGCGGCGGTCGCCGGGCAGACCTGGTGGACCGCGCCGCTGATGCTCATCCCGCTGGCGCTGTTCGTGTACGCGCTGCGCACCGGCGTCGACGTGTCCCCCGACTGGATCCGCGTACGGTCCGCGGTCACCAACCGGTCGCTGCCGTGGTCGCAGGTCGCCGGTTTCGACGCCGAGGGCCGGCGGGTCGCCGCCAAGCTCACCGACGGCAACGTCGTCCGGCTGCCGGCCGTGCAACCCGGCGACCTCGCCCGCCTGCTGCGTGCCGGCAGGCAGGACGTCGCCGAGAACGACGACGGGAACGCGACCACGAGCTGAACGGTTTTCCTTTTCCGGCCGAATTTTCGCGAATACCGCCGACATGTCGCGCGTACGTGGGAGGGTGTCGGCGGGCAGGCCTGACGTGAGGGGACCCGATGGCTCGGTCGCTGGTACGTACGTCTGTTGTCGCGATCATCGCGTGCGCCGTCGGACTCTCCCCCGGGCCGGTTGCCGCCGACGTACCCTTCACGCAGGCGGTTTTCGCGGCGACACACAACAGTTACTCGGGCGGCGAGCGCGGATCGATCACTAGCCAACTGGACCACGGCGTACGGTTCATCGAGTTCGATGTGCATGACAACGACTACGCGACCAACCACGACTACGGCATCGGCCACAACTCACCTGGCGACGAGGTCGACCACAACGGCAACCCGGCCTCCAATCTGCTGCACGACTGGCTCGCCACGGTCGCGACCTGGTCGGCCGCACATCCGGCCGCCGCGCCGATCGTCGTCATGCTCGACCTCAAGGACGACCTGACCGACAACCCGTCGTACGCGGCCGGCAACCTCACCGCGCTCAATCACGAACTGGAGGCGGCTTTCGGAACCCGGCTGCTGCGGCCGGCCGACTACGCGGGCCAGTCGGTCGACGCGCTCCGCGGCAAGGTGCTGACTCTGCTCTCCGGCAACGGCTCGACGCGTACGGAATACCGGCGCGATGTCGGCTACAACCCCGCTGTAGCGCTCAACGGGCACGGCCAGGTCGTGGAGGTGCACGACTCCGGCGGCGGCGCGCTCTGGTACTGGACCGGCACGTACCAGGCCAACGGCACGATCAGCTGGCAGCGGCACGGAAAGTACGACTCCGGCGTCACGCCGGCGGTCGCGCTCAACGACGACGGCTGGCTGGTGGAGGTGCACAAGTCGCAGTCGTCCAGCACGATCTGGTACCACGTCGGCCATCTCGCCGCCGATGGCGAGATCAGCTGGTCGCCGAGCCACCAGTACGACAACGGCGTGCTGCCGACCGTCGCGTTCACCGGCTCCGGCCTGCGCGAGATCCACCAAAGCCAGTCGAACAGCCAAAACTGGCAGTGGCTCGGCACGCTCAACACGGCCGCTGGCACGGTCAGCTGGACCGGCAACGCCAAGACCTCCGACCCGCGCTTCGACAAGTCGACGTCCGTACGCGGCAGCGCGCGCGTCACCGTATCGACGAGTGCGGATGGTCCTATGCCGGCGCAGACACTGCACTGGACGACCGACCGCGCGTCTGGACGTATCCGCTATCAGCAGACCGCCTTCGACGAGTTCCAGGCCGGCGACAACGCGCAGCTCCAGGAAGACGCGTTGTTCTACGGATCGACGGCGTCGAACAAGTCGTTCATCGTCGCCGCGCGCAACTCCGGTCACCTCGTACGCGGCTGGGACTTCGACTCGGCCGACCTCGCGACGCAGCCGCTGGCCAACTATCCGGCGACCAACTCACCGTCGGCCGACTGGTACCAGACAATGCTCAGCGAGGCCGGCGCCGTGCAGTAGCCCGTTCGGCAGGCTCGGTCGCTCGGATGGTCGCACGGGGTCGTTAGGCTTTGCCGTATGAGTGTGGCGAGCGCGATGCGGCGGACCGTTCTTGGAGCGGTGCTGCTGCTCGGCCTCGCCGGCTGTGCGTTCGGACCGCCGAGCGACACCTCGGGCGAGCCACCCAACCTGCCGACCCCGACGACCCAGCCGACGCCGAGCGACTCGCCGACCGCCGACGACGGCGGTCCCGGCGTACAGGTGCTGGCCAAAAACCTCGCGGTGCCGTGGGGGATGGCGTTCCTGCCAGACCGAAACGCGCTGGTCACCGAGCGGGACAGCCACCGCATCCTGAAGGTGGCCCCAAACGGCGCGGTCACACCGGTGCAGACGGTCAACGGCGTCACCAACCGCGGCGAAGGCGGACTGCTGGGGATCGCCGTGTCGCCGAAGTACGCGAGCGACAAGACGGTCTTCGTCTACTACACGACCGCGACCGACAACCGGATCGCCAAGCTGGTGCTCGGCGGCCAGCCGCAGCCGATCGTCACCGGCATCCCGGCGGCCAACTTCCACGACGGCGGCCGGCTGGCGATCGGACCCGACGGCTTTCTCTACGCCGGCACCGGCGACGCCGGCGTCACATCCAACGCGCAGAACAAGGCGAGCCTCGGCGGCAAGATCCTGCGGATGACACTGGACGGCAAGCCGGCGCCGGGCAACCCGTTTCCCAACTCGCTGGTCTATTCCTACGGTCACCGCAACGTCGAAGGCCTGGCCTGGGACGACAAGAAGCGGCTCTATGCCACCGAGTTCGGGCAGGACCGGTTCGATGAGCTCAACCTGATCCAGCCGGGGAAGAATTACGGCTGGCCAGCGGTCGAGGGGGTCGGCAGCGATCCGCGCTACGTGAACCCGCTGGTCACCTGGCCGACCACCGAGGCCTCGCCGGCCGGTCTGGCGGTCGCCGGCAACAGCGCGGTGCTCGGCGGCCTGGCCGGCAAGCGGCTGTGGATCGTCACGCTCGACGCCAACACCGGCGGCGTCACCGGCAAGCCTTCTGATGCTCTGAAAGACCAGTTTGGCCGGCTGCGTACGGTCATGGTCGCGCCGGACGGGTCGCTGTGGGTCACCACGTCCAACAAGGACGGCCGCGGCACTCCGGCCGCCGACGACGACAAGATCCTGCGCGTCGTGCCGCCAGGGGGCGGCGGCGTCAGCCAGCTCTGACCGACGACGCAATCGGAATCCGATTGCGTCGTCTGGTGCCGGCTGACCTGAGGTTTTGTCGGCCAAGGTGACAATCGGACCAGCGACCTGGCGTCCGATTGCGGCTTTCTTGACCAGTTTCCTGGGGAGACCGGTCAAGAAGGCGACAATCGGACCTCAGTCGGCGAGGTCCGCGGGCGAGCCGGTCACAACGAGGCGCCAGCGGGTGGCGCGGCGGTAGAGGTCGACGAGGGTCAGCGAGCGACAGCCTGGCGGCGCGTCGAGTGTGCTGGTGCACCAGTCGGCGTCGCCGGCGTCGCGGATGTGCACCTGCACCGGCCCCAGCTCAGCGCCGGCGGTGACACCGGCGACGACGCGTACGCGCGCGCACCAAACCGGCAGCGCGTCGACATCCAGCCGGACGGACCGCTCGTTTGGCGCGTCGATGACCGCGTCGAGCTCGTCGCCGATCTCGCCCGACTCGTCCAGCGCATACGCGACCAGGTCGAGATCGGCCGGGCTCTCCCAGACCCGCGACGCGCTCACCGTCCACTGTGGACCGTACGCGTCGACCGGCAGGTCGCTGTCGCCGCCGGCCGGCAACACCAGCGGATCGACATCGCCGCGCGGCCGCCGGTCGGCCAACAGCGCGTCGAAGTCCGCCGGCGGCACGATCGTGACGCCGAGCGCGCCGAGCCGCTCGAAGCGCGGATCGTGCTCGCCGCCGTCGAGCACCACCGCGTGGCTGATCCGCGGCGTCAGGTTGACCGCCGGCAGGCCGCCGGCCGCGGCGATCCGCGACCGGAAGCTCGCGGCCCGCTCGTACGGACCGCCGAGCACCAGGATCCGCCGCATCGCCAGCGCGCCGACCGGCGCCGGACGCGGCCGCACCTGCCGGTGAACCGGCGCCGTCTCGGCGGCCACACCGGGCCGTACGTCGTCAAGCAGTCGCACCAGCACCGACTCGTCGATCACCGGAATGCCGTGCGCGGCGGCTCGGCGCGACTTGACCGTGGTCGACAGCGGATCGTTGCAGACCAGGACGCTGCAGCGCCGGTTGACCCGGTCTTTCACGTCGAGGCCAGCGGCATGGCAACGCGCGTACAACTCGGCGCGGTTGGTCGCCGTCGGACCGGTGATCACCACCCGCATGCCTTGCACGAGCGGACCGCGCAGGATGCCAGGATTGGTCCACTCCCGGCCGTACACCGGCAGCGGCGGCTGCTGCCAGAGCCAGTCCGTCAGCGGCAGGAGGGGCAACGGTACGGCGGCTTTCAACGCCTCCAGCGTCGCGTTTTTCAACACCTGCGCGGCAACTCGGGCGTCGTCGAGCGCGTCGTGCGCGTGCTGCTGCGCGATCCCCCAGTGCTGCGCCAGCGTGCCGAGGCGGTGGTTGGGCAGACCCAGCTCGAGCCGGCGTACGAGCGCGAGAGTGCACAGCCGATGCGTGCTCGGCAGCGCGGTGCCAGCCAGCGCCGCCTCCGCGGCCAGGAACCCCCAGTCGAAATCGGCGTTGTGTGCCACGAAAACCCGACCACTCAGCCGCTCACGCAACTCGTCGGCGATCGCCTCGAACGTCGGCGCGCCGGCCAGCATCTGTGCGGTCAGGCCATGTACGTGCACCGGCCCCGGATCGCGGCCGGGATTGAGCAGCGTCGACCAGGTCTGCTCGATCCGGCCGTCCTCGTCGACGTGGACCACCGCGACCGACAGCACGCGATCGGTGCCAGGCGACAGGCCGGTCGTCTCGACATCCACCACGGCCCAGCGCAGCGGTCCCAACAGCGTCATCCAACCGTCCCGTCCTCAGGCGGAGCGTATCGACGACCTCACATTACGTCCGAGGTACGACAGTCAGCTCAGAGCCCTGATCAGCAGGAAGATGCCGACCAGGGCCAGCGGGAGCAGCAGCGCCGAGCCCAGGATCATGGCCGCGGCCGCCGCACCCGGCCGCCGGCCGAGCTGGCCGAAGCCCGCTCGACCGCGTGAATAGATCAGGTATGGCGCGGCATAATGCAGCCACAGCGGCTGGCCCGGCCGGGCGTCCACGTCCAGCTCGGCGCGGCCGACCTGGAAAAACCAGTACTGCGAGTAAAACCGCAGCCGGCGGCGTCCGCACGGCAGCTCGAGCTCGTTGCGTCCTGGCCGCAGCTGCACGATACGGCCAGGCGCGACCTCGACATACATCGCCGGCGGCCGGCCGTACGCGCCGGTGAAGATCGGGTCCGACGCGTCGACATACGCCGGCACGGCCGCTGGTCCGGTCACGAAGCGCCGAGTTTGTCCAGGATCAGCTCGCGTACGGTCTTGGCGTCGGCCTGTCCCTTCGTCGCTTTCATGACCGCGCCGACCAGAGCGCCAGCTGCCGCGACCTTGCCGCCACGGATTTTCTCGGCGACGTCAGGATTTGCCGCGATCGCCTCGTCGACGGCCGCGCCGAGCGCGCCGGTGTCGGAGACGATCGCCAGGCCGCGCGCCTGCGCGACCTCGGTCGGTGAGCCCTCGCCGGCCAACACGCCGTCCAGCGCCTGGCGAGCGAGTTTGTCGTTCAACCGGCCGGAATCCACCAGCGACTGCAGCTCGGCGATCTGCGCCGGGGTGACCCCCTGCGCGTCCAGCTCCTTGCCGTTTTCGTTGGCACGCCTGGCCAACTCGCCGAGCCACCACTTGCGCGCGGCGTCCGCGGTCGTGCCGGCGGCGACCGTCGCCTCGATCAGGTCGACCGCGCCGGCGCCGACCGCGGAATTCATGTCCTTGTCGGTGAAACCCCACTCCGACTGCAGCCGGCGACGCCGCTCACTCGGCCGCTCCGGCAGCGCGGCACGCAGCTTTTCCACCCATTCCGGTGAAGGCGCGACCGGTACGAGGTCTGGCTCGGGGAAATAGCGGTAGTCCTCGGCCTCCTCCTTGACCCGGCCGGAGGTGGTGGTGCCGTTGTCCTCGTGGAAATGCCGCGTCTCCTGCACGATCTTGCCGCCGCCGGCCAACAGCGCGGCCTGCCGGCGGATCTCGTACGTGACCGCTCGCTCGACGCTGCGCAGCGAGTTGACGTTTTTGGTCTCCGACCGCGTGCCGTAAGGCGCGTCCGGCGACGGCCGCAGCGACAGGTTGGCGTCGCAGCGCAGCTGGCCGCGCTCCATCCGCGCCTCGGAGACACCGAGGCCGCGGACGATCTCGCGGAGCTCGGCGACGACCGCGCGAGCCACCTGGGGCGTACGCGCGCCGATGCCTTCGACCGGCTTGGTGACGATCTCGATCAGCGGGATGCCGGCGCGGTTGTAGTCGACCAGCGAGTGCGACGCGCCGTGGATGCGGCCGGTCGCGCCGCCGACGTGCAGCGACTTGCCGGTGTCCTCCTCCATGTGCGCGCGCTCGATGCCGACCCGTACGGTCTCACCGTCGACCTCGACGTCGAGATAGCCGTCGTAGCAGATCGGCTCGTCATACTGCGAGGTCTGGAAGTTTTTCGGCATGTCCGGATAGAAGTAGTTCTTCCGCGCGAAGCGGCACCAGGACGCGATCGAGCAGTTGAGCGCGAGCCCGATCCGGATCGCCGACTCCACGCCGATCTCGTTGACCACCGGCAGCGCGCCGGGCAGCCCGAGGCAGGTCGGGCAGGTCTGCGTGTTGGGCTCGGCGCCGAACTCGGTCGAGCAGCCACAGAACATCTTGGTGGCCGTGCCGAGCTCGACGTGCACCTCCAGCCCGAAGACCGGGTCGAAGGTGGCGACCGCCTCGTCGTAACCCATCAGGTCGCTCATCAGCGCGCACCTTCCAGCTCCGGAGCGCGGTCCAGCAACGGACCACCCCACTGCTCGACCAGCGCCTTCTCCAGCGCGGCACCGACACGGTAGGACCGCTCGTCGGCCATCGCCGGCGCCATGATCTGCATGCCGACCGGCAGGTTGTCGGCGTCGACGCCGACCGGCACGCTGATCGCCGCGCCGCCGGACAGGTTGGACGGGATCGAGCAGATGTCGGACATGTACATCTGCATCGGGTCGTCCATCCGCTCGCCGATCCGGAACGCGGTGGTCGGCGTGGTTGGCGACACCAGCACGTCGACCTGCTCGAAGGCGGCCTCGAAGTCGCGGGTGATGAGCGTGCGGACCTTCTGCGCCTGGCCGTAGTAAGCGTCGTAGTAGCCGGACGACAGCGCGTACGTGCCGATCATGATCCGGCGCTTGACCTCCGGTCCGAAGCCGGCCTCGCGGGTGAGCGCGGTGACCTCCTCGGCCGATCTGGTGCCGTCGTCGCCGACCCGCAGGCCGTATCGCATCGCGTCGAAGCGCGCCAGGTTGGAGGAGCACTCGCTCGGGGCGATCAGGTAGTAAGCCGGCAGCGCGTGTACGAAGTGCGGACACGACACCTCGACGACCTCGGCGCCGAGCTTGGTCAGCAACGCCACCGCCTCGTCGACGCGCGCCGACACGTCGGGCTGGAAACCGTCGCCGGCGAACTCGCGTACGACACCGATGCGCATGCCGCTGACGTCGGCGTTTCTGGCCGCCTCCACCACCGGCGGCACCGGCGCGTCGATCGAGGTCGAGTCGAGCGGGTCGTGGCCGCCGATCACCTCGTGCAGCAGCGCCGCGTCCAGTACGTTGCGCGCGCACGGACCGGCCTGGTCGAGAGAGGAGGAGAAGGCGATCAGGCCATAGCGCGAGACGCCTCCGTATGTCGGTTTCATGCCGACCGTGCCGGTCACCGCGCCGGGCTGGCGGATCGAGCCGCCGGTGTCCGTACCGATGGCCAGCGGCGCCATCCGCGCGGCCACCGCCGCAGAGGAACCGCCGCCGGAGCCGCCGGGGATGCGGTCGAGGTCCCAGGGGTTGTGGGTCGGACCGTACGCGGAGTGCTCGGTGGACGACCCCATCGCGAACTCGTCCATGTTGGTCTTGCCGAGGATCACCACACCGGCCTCGCGCAGCTTGCCGACGACGGTCGCGTCGTACGGCGGCCGCCAGCCTTCCAGGATCTTGGAGCCGCAGGTGGTCGGGATGTCCTTCTGGACCATCACGTCCTTGAGCGCCAACGGCACGCCGGCCAGCGGACCGAGCTTTTCGCCGCTGGCGATCCGCGCGTCGACCTCGTCGGCCTGCTTGCGCGCGCCTTCGTGGTCGAGATGCAGGAAAGCGTGCACCCTGTCGTCGATCTTGGCGATCCGGTCGTAGTGCGCGTCCACCACCTCGCGGCTGCTCACCTCGCGGCTGGCGATCCTGGCGCCGAGCTCCGCCGCGGTCAGCGCGGTCACGTCAGAGTGCATTGCTCGCCTCCAGAACCGCTGCGCTCCTCGGTCGGCCGATCGCTGCCGCGCCGGCCTCACGGTCGATGCTGGCGAACCTGTCGCCTCGCGTCATCACTCTTCCCCCAGGATCTGCGGTACGCGGAACCGCTGCTGCTCGGCCGCCGGCGCACCAGCCAGCACAGCTTGGGCCGGCAGGCACGGACGCGGCTCGTCCGGCCGCATCACGTTGGTGAGCGGCAACGGGTGGGAGGTCGGCGGGATGTCGTCCGCGGCGACCTCGGAGATCTGCGCGATCGAGGACAGGATCACGTCGAGCTGGCCGGAATAGTGGTCGAGCTCGTCGTCGGTGAGCTCGATCCGGGCCAGTTTCGCCAGATGCTGGACCTCGGCTCGGGTGATGACGGACATGCTGGTGCGGGCTCGCTTTCGTCCGTAGAGCGGTGAACCATCCCAAGTTTACGGACAGTGCCCGGCCCGACTTCCACTGCATTACCGCTGAGCTCGGTGGCCATGCGGACCTGCGGCAGGGAGTAGTCTGCGCGGCGTGGATGTGACGATTCCGACGTCAAACGGGTCCATCGGCGGCTATCTGGCGGTGCCGCAGCCGGAGGTGTCCGGCGACGGGCCGTGGCCGGGCGTGGTGATCGTCTTCGACGCCTTCGGCATGAGCGACGACATCCGCGAGATCGCCGACCGGTTTGCCACCGCCGGCTATTTCGCGCTCGTCCCCAACCTCTACCACCGCGGCGGCTTCGTACGCTGCGTACAGGGCGTCTTCCGGCAGCTGTTCAACGCCGAGGGCCAGGCCTTCGACGACATCGAGGCGGCGCGTACGGAGTTGCTGTCGCATCCCAACTCCAACGGCAAGGTCGGCGTCGCCGGATTCTGCATGGGCGGCGGCTTCGCGCTGGTGACCGCCGCACGTGGGTTCGACGCGAGCGCGCCGTACTACGGGCCGATGCCGCTGGACGACAGCGTTTTCGACGACGCGTGCCCGATCGTGGCGAGCTTCGGCGGCCGCGACGCCGGACTACGCGGCGCGGCCGACAAGCTCGACCGGTTGCTGACCGAGCGCGACGTGCCGCACGACGTCAAGGAATATCCGAAAGCCGGCCACGGCTTCGCCAACCGGCTGCCGGTCGGACCGTTCGCGCCGCTGCTGCGGATCGCCGGCCTCGGCTATGACCACGAGGCCAATGCCGACGCGTGGAAACGCGTACTCGCCTTCTTCGCCACCCACCTGCGCTGAATCAGGTGCCGACGGCGTGCAACAACGGGAAACGGCCGCCGTCGCGCAGGAGCAGCACCACGTCCTCCGGCGGCATCGGCTCGGCGAAGTAGTTGCCCTGCGCGTCGTTGCAGCCGAGTGCGGCGAGCGCGCGCCAGGTCGGCTCATCCTCGACGCCTTCGGCGACCACGTCCAGTTCCAGCGCGTTGGCCAGGTCCACAATGGACCGTACGACCGCCGCGTCGTCGTCGTCGGTGATGAGCCGCGAGACAAATGACGAGTCGATTTTCACTTCGCTGACCGGCAAACGCCGCAGTCTGGTCAGGCTGCAATAGCCGATGCCGAAATGATCCAGGCTGATTCCGACGCCGAGATCCTCCAGCGCGCGCAATGCCGCCTGTACGTTCTCGCGGCCGGAAATCGTGCTCGCGTCGTCGATTTCCACCTTCAACCGGTCGGCCGGCAGCTGGTAATGCACCAGCCGCCGCGCCAAAAAGTCGGCCAGCTCCACCGACTGCAGGTCGCGAATGCTGATGTTCACCGCGACCTGCAGCTTCAGGCCGGCGTTTTCCCAGTCGCGCAGCTGCGCCAGGCTGTTGTCCAGCATCCACCGGGTCAGCTCGCCGATGAGGACGCCGCGCTCGGCCATCGGGATGAACTCGGTCGGCGCGATCCACCCCAGCCGCTGGTGTTTCCACCGTACGAGCGCCTCCACGCCGACCACCTGGCCGGACCCCAGCTCCACCTGTGGCTGGAAATGTACGGCCAGGCCGGCCGCCTCCGGTCCGTTTTGCAGCGCCTCGCGCAGCTCGGTGAGAATGGCGCCGCCGATTCCCTCGGTGCCGTCGTCGGAATAGACGACGCTGTCCAGTCCACGCGATTTCGCCGTGTACATCGCGGCGTCCGCGCGCTGGAAAACCGTGTCGACGTCTTCGCCGTGCGCGGGGAAGAAAGCGATGCCGATCGAGCCGCCGAGGTCGATGCGTACGGCCGCCTCGCCGTGCGGACTGAACGGCGCGGCCAGCGCGTCGGACACCCGCTCGGCGACCTCGGCCGCGGTCCACTGGTCCACCAGTCCCGGTAAAAGAACGGCAAACTCGTCGCCACCGAGTCGCGAGACGATGTCGTCGGAACGCACCGAACGCGTCAGCCGCGCGGCCACATCCTGCAACAGCTGGTCGCCGACGTGATGTCCCAATGTGTCGTTGACGCTCTTGAAATGGTCGAGATCGAGGAAAAGAACGCCGACCGACCGATTTGTCTCGCGCGCGTCGGCGAGCGCCTGCACGGCGCTGTCGTGCAGCAGTTTTCTGTTGGCCAGACCGGTCAACTCGTCGTGCAGCGCGAGCCGCTGGTGCCGGTTGCTGACCCTCGCGTTTTGTTGCACGGCGATCAACGCGACCAGTAACAACGGTAAATACCAGGAGCTTTGTTGCAGGGCGAGCACGACGATCGGCGCCAGCGCGAGCAACGCGCCTTCGCTGAAAAGGTGATAGCCGAACGCGTAGAAATAGTGACTGCGTACGGTGCCGCCGGTGTGCAGCTTGGCCATCACCGACACGACCAGGTTGTTGATCAGGAAGTACGCGACGGCCGCGAGCACGATCGCCGGCAACAGCCGCGGCTGCAGCGCCAGCGTGTGCGACGGATGGCGGTTCTGCGCCATTGTGGTCAACACCACATGCGCGGCGCCCCAGCTGATCGCGTACTGGCTGATGTTGAAGATCGTCCGATAGATCGCGCGGCGCTTCGGCAGGTCGGTGAGCATGACGCCGATCGCCTGGATGACGATCGCGGCGCCGAGGCCCCAGAAAATCAGTACGGCGAAGACAAAAGTCGTCGAGGCGACCAATCCGTTACCCTGTGCGGTCGGCCGGCGACCGTCCGTCGCCATGACCGCCACCGGCCACAGTTCGCCGATCACCACCATCGCCGCGATAACCCAGAAAGTCACCGGCAACTGGCCGAGCTCGCTGATGTCCTCGGCGGCACCGAACCGGATGACCGCCAGCGCGCCAATGGCGACCAGGGTGACGAACAGCCAAAACCGCCACTCACGCCAGGACGGCGTGAGATCACGCGGATCGGCAGTTGTCACCAAACCCCCATGCCCCAAAGTCAGGTCTTGCGCAGACGATAGCGTGCGAATGCACGTGCACGCGCGCCAGCGGCACAGGAGCGCTACTCCGCGGACGCCTCGGACGCGTTCACGGCGACTGCTCTGGCCGCTTCCGGACCGTCGGCCAGCAGCACTCCGAATCCCGCCTCGTCGAGAACCGCCACCCCCAATTGGATCGCTTTGTCATATTTGGAGCCCGGCTTTTCGCCGGCCACGACGAAATCGGTTTTCTTGGAAACAGAACCGCTTGCCTTGCCCCCGCGGCCCACAATGGCCGCTTTCGCGTCGTCGCGAGAATACTCCTCGAGCGAACCGGTCACTACGACCGTAAGTCCTGCCAGAGTACGCGGAACGTCCTGCGTTGGCTCGTCGACCATGCGTACGCCGGCCTCTCGCCATTTTCGTACGACCTCGCGGTGCCAGTCGACATTTGCCCAATCGAGCAAGGCACTGGCGATGGTCGGACCGACCCCTTCGGCCTCGGCGAGCCGCTCCGGCGTGGCCGCCAGGATCTCGTCGAGGTCGCCGAACTCGGTGGCCAACGCCTGCGACGCGGTCGGTCCGACGTGCCGGATCGACAGCGCGACCAGCACTCTCCACAGTGGACGATCTTTGGCCTCCCGCAGATTGTCCAGCAGTTTCCTGGCATTCGCGGTCAGCTCGCCGTCGGACTTGCGGGTGAAGAGGGCGACCTGGCGGAGCTTTTCCTCGTCCAGCGCGAAGAGATCTCCCTCGTCGGCCAGCACGCCGGAGTCGAGCAGCGCGACGGCCGCCTCGTATCCGAGCACCTCGATGTCGAATGCGTTGCGGGAGGCCAGGTGGAAAAGCCGCTCGCGCAGCTGCGCCGGACAATGCTGATTATTCGGACAGCGAATGTCCTTGTCGCCTTCGCGCTCCGGACGCAGCTTGGTGCCGCACTCCGGGCACAACGTCGGCATCGCGAACTCGCGCTCGCTGCCGTCGCGCAGGTCGACCACCGGTCCGACGATCTCCGGGATCACGTCACCGGCCTTGCGCAGCACAACTGTGTCGCCGATCAGTACGCCTTTGCGGCGCACCTCGTCGGCGTTGTGCAGGGTGGCCATCTCGACCGTCGAGCCGGCGACCACCACCGGCTCCATCACGCCGTACGGCGTCACCCGGCCGGTGCGCCCGACGTTCACCCGGATGTCGAGGAGCTTGGTGTTGACCTCCTCCGGCGGATATTTGTATGCGATGGCCCAGCGCGGCGCACGTGAGGTGGAGCCGAGCTGGCGCTGCAGACCGATCTCGTCGACCTTCACGACGACACCGTCGATCTCGTGCTCGACGTCGTGGCGGTGCTCGCCGTAGTACGCGATGAACTCCTGCACCTCTTCGAGCGTGTCCACCACGCGATAGCGCTCGGAGGTCGGCAGGCCCCAGGCCTTGAGCTTCTCGTATGTCTCGGACTGCCGCGCCGGGTTGAAGCCGCGACGCGCGCCGGTGCCGTGCACGAGCATCCGCAGCGGCCGGCTGGCGGTCACCTTCGGGTCCTTCTGCCGCAGCGAGCCGGCGGCCGAGTTGCGCGGGTTGGCGAACGGTGCCTTGCCTGCCTCGACCAGGCTGGCGTTGAGCTGCTCGAACCCCTCGACCGGCAGGAAGACCTCGCCGCGTACCTCCAGCAGCTCCGGCGGCGGACCGGCGTCGCTGTCGCGGCGCAGCTCGGTCGGCACCACGTCGATGGTGCGGATGTTGAGCGTCACGTCCTCGCCGGTGACGCCGTTGCCGCGGGTCAGCGCGCGGGTCAGCCGGCCGTCCTCGTAGAGCAGGTTGACCGCGAGGCCGTCGATCTTCAGCTCGCACAGGAAGTGCGCACCGGTGCCGATCTCCCGCTCGACCCGCTCGTTCCAGCTGGTCAGCTCGTCGGCGGAGAACGCGTTGTCGAGGCTGAGCATCCGCTCCAGGTGGTCGACCGCGGTGAACGCCGTCGAGAACGTGCCACCGACGCGCTGCGTGGGACTCTGCGGGCTGCGCAGCGCCGGATATCGCTCCTCCAGCGCCATCAGCTCGCGCAGCAGCTTGTCGTACTCGGCGTCGGAGACGGTCGGCGCGTCCTTCACGTAATACGCGAACTGGTGCGCGTCGATCTGCTCCGTCAGCTCGGCGACCCGGTGCCGCGCGTCGGTCGGGATGTCGCTCTCTGGCGTCTGGGCCAGCTGATCTTCTGCCACGGATGCATTCTGTACGACAGGTACGACGCGGACGACCGGACCACGGCAAACACCGCCTGTTTCGTCCCCCGGTTACCCGCTACGGCCCGAAACTGTCGTACCCCCCTGCCAATCTGGGCCCCCACCCAGATCGGGCGGGGGGTGGGTTCGCGTGGAAACTTACATACATAGAAGTTGATCTTGAAAATGTCCGAATGCTACTTCGCTGACCATCTACTGGCGAGTAGGGGTAAACAAGGTGACATTCGGGCGCCAAACCTATGTCCGATTGTCACCTCAGGAAATAAACCCGCAGGTCAGACCACCTCAGACGACGCAATCGGATTCCGATTCCGCGGACCCGACGACGGCGACGGGGTCAGCCGGAGGCAAGCTTGTGGGCGGCCTCGGTGCAGCGTCGCAGAGCCGCGCGCGCGTACGCCGACGTGGCACCGGCCAGGCCACAGGACGGCGACAGGGTCACGGCGGCCGGTACGCGTTCCGGCGCGAAGCCGAGGCCGGTGACCAGCGTCCGCAGCGGATCGGCCACCTCCTCCACCGACGGCACGTCGCCCCCACCGCCAGGCACAACGCCAGCGACCAACACGCCGCCAGCGTCGATGTGCTCGGCCAGGTCGTCATAGTCGGCCTGCGACACCAGCGACAGGTCCAACGACACCGCCGAAGCCCCAGCCGACCGGAACAACGCCAACGGCGCGTCCGCGGCGCAACAGTGCACGACCGTCAGCTCGCCGGCAGCCTCCAGCACCGTACGCAGGTCACGCTCCACGATCGCGGACTCGACGGCGGCGACGGTCCGATAGCCGCTGGCCGTACGCAGCGACCCCGCCAGCACCGCCGGCACCAGTGGCTCGTCGAGCTGCGTCACGAAGGTCGCGCCAGGCACGCGGCGGCGCAGCTCGGCGAGATGGTCGGAAAGACCCTCAGCCAGCGAGGCGACCAGGTCCGCGGTGGCGCCGTGGTCGGTGAGTAGGCGCTCGCCGTTGCGCAGCTCGATCTCGCCGGCCAGCGTCCACGGTCCGGCGACCTGGATCTTCAGCAGACCGGCATAGCCGTCGGCATAGTCGGTCAGCGCGTCCAGGTCGCGTTCCAGCAGGTCAGCCGTACGCCGAGCGGCGTGGCCGGCCTTCGACGCCATCCGCCAGCCGGAGACGGCCAGCTCGACCGGCAGGTCGACCAGGATGCCGGCGCCACGGCCGACCAGGTCGGCGCCGGCTCCGCGTGCCGGCAGCTCCGGCAGGTGCGGCAGGTCGGGCAGCTCGCCGAAGACGGTCGCGATCGCCTCGACGATGTCGTCACCGGGCATCGACCCCACGCCGGTCGCGGCACCGGCCGGCCACTCGGTCATGCGGGCAGCTCGCGCGCGGTCGCGTACGGATCGGTCACCTGCAGCACGAGCCGCTCGTAGTCGGCGCCGGCCAGCTCGACGGTGAGGACCTCCTCGGCGTCACGTACGCACCAAAACTGCCGGCCGCCGTCGGAGAGCCGGCGGAAGGTGCCGATGGTCATCACGCCCGGCACGTACGCGCCGCGGCTGCGCAGAGCCGGCCGGTCCGCGACCAGCGACTCCGTGCGGCGTACCAGCACCTCACCGACCGTCTCGACCGGCACGGCGATCCGCCGGCGCAGGCCGTAGAACGCGTCCCAGCCGGCGAGCGCGACCACCAACTGGTCGGCATGCCTGAACACCGCAACCGTCACACGCTCATCCTGCCAGTTGGTCGCATGGCCACCATGCGTGCATCCAACGCAAGCATGGTGGCCATGCGGCCGCTAACGGGAGGCGAGGGCGGCGGAGCGGACGATGGTGGCGGAGCCGACCACCACGTCGTCCAGGTATGCGACCAGGGCCTGACCAGCGGCGACGCCGCGGGTCGGCGCGTCGAGCTCGGCGACCAGCTCGGCGCCGTCCAGGCGTACGACGGCGTCCAGCGGCGTGCCGTGCGCGCGCAGCTGCACCTGGCAGCGCAGTGGCAGCGCGGGCGCGGCACCGGCGGTCCAGACCGGCCGCGCGGCGCGCACCTCGGTCACGTCCAGCGCGTCGGCCGGTCCGATGTGCACGGTGTTGGTGACCGGCTCGATGTCGAGTACGTAGCGCGGCTTGCCATCCTCGGCCGGCCGGCCGATCCGCAGGCCCTTGCGCTGGCCGACGGTGAAGGCGTACGCCCCGTCGTGCGTGCCGACGACCTCGCCGGACGTGTCGACGATGTCGCCGGCGCGAGACCCCAGCGCCTTGCGAAGAAACCCGGCCGTGTCGCCGTCGGAGACGAAGCAGATGTCGTGGCTGTCCGGCTTGTCGGCCACCGCGAGGCCGCGCGCGGCCGCCTCGGCGCGCACCTGCTCCTTGGTGATGCCGCCGAGCGGAAACATCGCGTGCCGCAGCTGGTCGGCCGTGCACACAGCGAGCACGTACGACTGGTCCTTGCCGAAGTCGACGCTGCGCCGCAGCTGGGCCACACCGTCCACAGTGGACAGTCGGGCGTGGTGGCCGGTGACGACCGCGTCGAAGCCGAGCGCGAGCGCACGATCGAGCACCGCGGTGAACTTGATCTTCTCGTTGCACCGCAGGCACGGGTTGGGCGTGCGGCCCGCCGCGTACTCGGCCACGAAGTCCTCGATCACGTCCTCGTGGAACCGCTCGGCCAGGTCCCACACATAGAACGGGATGCCGATCACGTCGGCGGCACGGCGCGCGTCGTGCGCGTCCTCCTTGGTGCAGCAGCCGCGCGCGCCGGTGCGGTGCGTCTGCGGGTTGCGGGCCAGCGCCAGGTGTACGCCGGTCACGTCGTGGCCGGCCTCGGCCGCGAACGCCGCGGCCACCGCCGAGTCGACGCCGCCGGACATCGCGGCGAGCACCTTCATGACCGTCCTACCTCTCTGTGCCGACCACTCGAGGGTACGACCGCGACGTCCGTCGGCAGGAAGGCGGTGACCAGCCAGCCGTCGCCGTCCGGACCGTACGACAGCGACCCGCCGCACTCGGCGACCTCGGCGGCGAGTCCGCGCAGGCCGAGGCCGGGCGTGGGTCCGAAGTCCACCGGCTGACCGGGACCGTTGCGCACCTCCACGCGCTCACCGTCGACGCGTACGGTCACAACGGCTCCCGGCCCGGCATGCCGCAACGCGTTCGTCGCCGCCTCCACGACGATCCGGCCGGCCAACCCGTCGACATCCACGTCATCGATCACCAGGCCGGCCTTTCTCAGCCGGTCCAGCGCCTGTCGCACGTCGGGTTCGTGCAGGTCAGCGAGCGTTTCCCTGACCTCGTCCAGGGCCTGCCGGCCGGCGCCGAGCAGCTGGTCCAGGCGGTCGACCGACGCCGACGTACGCATCGCCTCGGCCTGGATGAGCATCACCGTGATCGTGTGCGCGAGCGAGTCGTGCAGCCGCCGAGCGATCAGCTCACGCTCACGCGCGCGGGTCCGCTCGGCGAGAAACACCGACCGCTCGACCAGGTGCCGCCGCCGCTCGGCCCCCATCAGCCAGGTGACACCGCCGACGACCAGCGCCAACGCGGCACCTTCGACGAGACCGCGCAGCGGCGTGGTGGCCACCGCGATGACCGCGATCGCGGCGGCGCACAGTCCCCAGCGCACCCAACGCGACCCGTTGACGGCGGCGGCGTAGATGGCGATCAGCGCCGGCACGTAGACGATGGTCCGCGACGCCCCCATCAGCAGATGCGCGGTGGTCGCCGCGGTGACGACGGACAGTACGACCGCCGGCGCTCGACGGCGTACGAACAGCGGCACGATCTCCAGCGCCGACAGCGCCACGCCGGCGGCCAGCCAGCCATTCCACGGCCGCCACGCGCCGGACACGCCGAACAACGCCGCCACCGCGATCACGAAGGCGGCGTCGACCAACACCTGCCAGTGTCGCCGCAACCACACCAGCATCAACGTACGCTTGCCGCGATGATCTCGATCCTGGTCGTCGACGACCACGCGCTGGTGCGGGAAGGCATCGCGCTGATCCTGGCCGCCCAGCCGGACCTCGAGGTCGTCGGACAGCTCGCCGACGGCAAGGCGTTGCTGGAGTGGGACGGGCCGGTGGACCGGGTGGACGTTGTGTTGCTCGACCTGAATCTGCCGGATGTGAGCGGCATCGACCTGCTCAAGCAGGTGCCGGCGAAGGTCGTCATGCTCACCACCGTCGGTCGCACGCACGAGATCCGCCGCGCGCTGGCCGCCGGTGCCGCCGGATTCGCGCTCAAGGACTCCAGCGGAGCGGAGCTGGCGGCGGCCGTACGCGCCGCGCACGCCGGCGTCACCGCGCTCACGCCGACCGCCGCGCGGTTGCTGGCCAACCCATCGCCTGTCACGCCGGCGCTGACCGGACGCGAACGCGACGTCCTCGACCTGCTGGCCGCTGGACTGTCCAATCAGGACATCGCGTCCACGCTCGAACTTTCCCATCGTACGGTCAAAACCCACGTCAGCAATGTGCTGTCCAAGCTCGGCGTGACGAGCCGTACGCAGGCCGCCATCATCGCGCGCGAGATGGGCCCAAAGTCGTAGCTGCGGCCTCCGTCCTTCGCCGGTTCCGGTCAGCGCGGCGGCCCGGCAGGCTGGCACCCATGAAACGCTGGCTCATCATCGCCTCCTCGGCAATCGTCGTCGTGCTTTTGTTGGGTTATGGCGGCCTGAAATTGGTCGACTCGCGTACGTTCCAGTTTTTCGGTGGCCTGACCGCGCGAGTGGAGACCGGCCGGAAGGTCGTCGCGTTGACCTTCGACGACGGCCCGGATCCGGCCGGCACGTCGCAGCTGCTCGCGACGCTGGCACGCGAGCACGTGCACGGCACGTTTTTCCTCATCGGCAGCGCCTTGGCGCAATATCCGGCGCTCGGCAGACAGATCGCCGCGGCCGGTCACCAGCTCGGCAACCACACGTACTCCCACGAGCGGATGGTCTTCTGCTCGCCGGGTTTCGTGGAGTCGGAGATCACCCGCACGGACGCGCTGATCCGACAGACCGGCTTTCGCGGCGAGATCGACTTTCGACCGCCGAACGGCAAAAAGGGAATCGCGTTGCCGTGGTATCTGGCCCAGCACAACCGAAAGACGATCATGTGGGACGTGGAGCCCAACAGCTATCCCGAAGTCGACCGCACCGCGGCCGCCACGACGTCGTACGTCGTCTCGCACGTGCGTCCCGGGTCGATCGTGATTCTGCACGGCATGTATGCGAACCGGCAGGTCACTCGCGACGCGCTGGGCCCGATCATCGACCAGCTCCGAACCCGCGGCTATCGCTTCGTCACGGTCTCGGAGCTGCTCGCGCTCAGCTCGTGATGCGCAGGATCGAGCCGCCGCCGGAAACCGGCCACGCCTGCACGGTTATCGTCGGGCCGTTGAACGAAAAACTGCACTCGCCACCGCCGCCGATGCTGCACTGGCTGCCGCCGCCACCGTCGCCGTCCAGCTCGGAGGTCACGACGACCTGGTCGCCGGACGCCGACACCGACAGCCGGCGGACGTGAAACCGCGGCTGCAGTGGGATCCGCAGCGAACCGGAGACCCTGATCTCGCAGTTTCCGTCATAGCAGGCACGTACGTTGGTGCCGTCGGCCGCGACCGTTGGTGCCTGACTCGGCGATGCCGACGGTGTGGCGGACGGTGTGGCCGATGGCGATGGCGAATGCGTCGGTTTCGCCACCGGTTTTGGCGTGCCACAGGCAGCTGCGGACAGCAGCAGCAAGGCGACGACAGCGCCGCGGATCGCGTTTCTCATGACACGCAGTTTTACTGCCATCGCGCCGGGACCGGTCCCCGATGCTCAGCGGTCGGCGCCGACGAGCGCGGAATATCGGCCATTACGTGCGACGAGCTCGTCGTGCGTGCCCGACTCGATGATGTCGCCGTTGTGCAGCACGATGATCCGGTCGGCGTCGCGTACGGTCGAAAGCCGGTGCGCGATCGTGATGATCGTGCGGCCGGCCAATGAGGTGTGCAGTGCCTCGGTGATGGCACGCTCGGTGTGCGCGTCGAGCGCACTGGTCGCCTCGTCCAGCAACAGGATCGGCGTGTCGCGCAACAGAATACGCGCCAATGCGAGCCGCTGTTTTTCGCCGCCGGAAAAGCGATATCCGCGTTCGCCGACGATCGTGTCATAGCCGTCAGGAAGCGCCGCCACGACATCGTGCAGCTGTGCGACCCTCGCGGCGGCCTCGAGTTCGGCAGGAGTCGCGTCTTCCTTGCCAAAGCGCAGGTTCTCGGCGACGGAGGCGTGGAAAAGGTATGGCTCCTGTGTCACCACACCGATCATCCCGGCCAGCGACTCGAAACTCAGCTCGCGCACGTCCACACCGTCGATCGTCACCGAGCCGGCGTCCACGTCATAGAGTCGTACGAGCAAATAGCCGAGCGAGCTCTTGCCAGACCCGGTCGCGCCGACGATCCCGAGCCGCGATCCGGCCGGGATTTCCAGGTCGATATCACGAAGGACGGGCGGCAGCTCCGCCGAATAGCCAAAGGTGACGTTGGTCAGCCTGACGTTGCCTCGTACGGCATCGGGCACCACCGGTGTCCGCGCCTCGACAATGTCGGCATCGCGGTCCAGATAGTCGAAGACGCGCGCGAACAAAGCGGTTGCCGACTTGTATTCGACACCGAACTCCAGCACTTCCTCCAGCGGCCAGATCAGCGCCTCCTGCAACGCGATCATCGCGACCAGCGTGCCGATGGTGACCGGCGCACCGACGCCGAGCAGCACGCCACCAAGCAGATACGTCAACGCCGGCATCGCCGACACCAGCAGGATGACCAGCGAATATTCCCATTGTCCGGCGGTGTGCGAGCGGACCTCGAGCCGCGCGACATCCCAGGACATCCGGGTGAAACGCGCGATCATCGAGCCGGACCTGCCGGTGGTCTTGCTCAGCACGACACCCTGGACCGACAGCGACTCCTGCACCAACGACGACAGGTCGGCGAGCCGCGCCTGCTGCCGCGCGGTGACCCGTTCGCGGATGGATCCGATCCGCCGGTTGACCCAGATGGACAATGGCAGAGCCAAAAACGAGAACAGCGCGAGCTTCCAGTCCAGTGCGAGCATGGCGATCGCCGACACGCACACCGCACCGGCACTGCGCGTCAGCTCCACAGCGGAATGCGTCACCAGCGACTGCATGCCGCCGATGTCGTTGGAAATCCGCGACTGCACCTCGCCGGTGCGCGACGCGGTGAAAAACCTCAGCGAAAGCCGTTGCAGGTGGCCATAAACGCGTACGCGCAGGTCGTGCATCACCGCCTGGCCGACGCGCGACGCGATCAGGATCTCCACGACCTGGATCAACGCCGCCACCGCCGCCAGGCCGATCAGCGCGCCGACGAGAAGCAGCAGCAGGCCGAGATCCCGGTTGGCCAGCGCATCGTCCACAATGGACCGTACGATGAACGGGGTGAAGATCCCTGTTGCCGAGGAGAAAACGATCAGCGCCGCCAAACCGGCGAGCGGCCAGCCGTACGGTGTGAATATCCGCAGGATCCTGCGGTGATCGGTTTTCGTCGGCGTTTCGCCGGCGACCATGCAGTCACCTGTCGTTTGTCAGTAGATCGGTCGATCTCCAACCTACTGACTGACCAGCCGCGGCGGATCACTCCAAAGGCGGCTTTGCGGTCCGACTCCCGCCGGGACCGGCCCGGCCGGAAGTCCGGTCAGAACCGCGCCGGCTCCACGTACGCGCCCCACTCGTCCTTGAGCGCTCCGCAGATCTCGCCGACGGTGGCCTCGGCGCGTACGGCCGCGAGCATCGACGGCAACATGTTCTCGTCCGTACGCGACACCCGGACCATCTCGCCGAGCGCCGCGCGCACGGCCGCGTCGTCGCGCGATGCCTTGCGTGCGGCCAGAAGCTTGACCTGCTGGCGCTCGACCTCGTGACTCACCCGGAGGATTTCCAGCTCGCCGCTGATGGTCTCGGTGTTGGTGTTGACGCCGACGATCTTCTTGTCGCCCTTTTCCAGCGCCACCTGATAGGCGAAGGCAGAGTCGGCGATCTCGCCGGTGAACCAGCCGTCCTCGATGCCCCGCAGGATGCCGGAGGTCATCGGACCGATCGCGTGCTCCTTGTCGTGCTCCTTGTCGTACTCCTTGTCGTGCTCATTGTCGTCGCCGCCACCCATCCGCTTGATCTGGGCGAAAATCTTCTCCGCCTCGGCCTCGATCTTGTCGGTCAGCGCCTCGACGTACCAGGATCCGCCGAGCGGGTCGGCGACGTTCATGACGCCGGTCTCGTCGCCGATCACCTGCTGCGTGCGCAGGGCGATCTCGGCCGCCTGCGCGGTCGGCAACGCCAGCGTCTCGTCCAAAGCGTTGGTGTGCAAGGAGTTCGTGCCGCCGAGCACGGCGGCCAGCGCCTCGACGGCCGTACGCACGACATTGTTGTATGGCTGTTGCGCGGTCAGGCTGACACCGGCGGTCTGCGTGTGGAACCGCAGCCATTGCGCTTTCGCCGTCTTGGCGCCGTAAACGTCGCGCATCCAGCGGGCCCAGATCCGCCGAGCCGCGCGGAACTTCGCGATCTCCTCGAAAAAGTCGATGTGGCTGTCGAAGAAGAAGCTGAGTCCTGGTGCGAACTTCTCGATGTCCAGGCCGCGCGACAGACCCAGCTCGACATAGCCGAAGCCGTCGGCCAGCGTGAAGGCCAGCTCCTGCGCGGCGGTCGACCCGGCCTCGCGGATGTGGTAGCCGGAAACGGAAAGTGGCTTGTACGCCGGGATCTCGTTGGCGCAGTATTCCATCAGGTCGCCGATCAGCCGCAGATGCGGCTCCGGCGCGAACAGCCACTCTTTCTGTGCGATGTATTCCTTGTAGATGTCGGTCTGCAGCGTGCCGTTGAGCTTGGAGATGTCGGCGCCCTGCTTTTCCGCGGCCACCACGTACATGCAGAACAACGGCACGGCCGGGCCGGAGATCGTCATCGACGTGGTGGTGTCGGCCAGCGGGATGCCGTCGAACAGCACCTCCATGTCGGCCAGCGAGTCGATCGCCACACCGCAATGGCCGACCTCGCCGAGGCTGCGCGGATCGTCGGAGTCGCGACCCATCAGCGTCGGCATGTCGAAGGCGACCGACAGGCCGCCCCCGCCCGAACGCAGGATCATCTTGTAACGCTCGTTGGTCTGCTGCGCGTTGCCGAAACCGGCGAACTGCCGGATCGTCCAGGCGCGGCCGCGATAGCCGGTCGGATAGAGGCCGCGGGTGTACGGAAACTCGCCCGGCCAGCCGATCCGCTCGAAGTCGGGGACCTCGGCGCCGTCCGGCGGCCCGTACGCCGGGTCGACCTGCATGCCGGACAGGGTGGTGAAGTCGGCATCGCGCACCGGCGACGCGTCATAGCGCTCCCGCCACCGTCGCCGGCCAGCCTCGATGTCCTCGCTCACGCCACGCCTCCTACGGTCCACTAGGCGAAATACTAGGACGTCCTAGTAATTTCGGCCAGCGATCTGCGGCGCAGCTCACCCAAAGGCGACGAGCCGATAGACCGGGTCCGCGCGAGGCGCGTCCTGACCAGGCAACTCGGCCAGCGCCGCGACCAGCTCGCGTATCTGCTCGGCGGTCAGCCGGCGCATCCAGCGAAACTCGCGTCCCGCGACGATCTTCTGCCACCCGCTTGGTGGTCTCCCCTGGCCGACGCCGACGAACGTCGTTTCGGTGACCGGCCGCAGGTCGTACGACCGCAACGTCGCCACCATCGCGTCGAAGCCATCGCTGACCGTCTCGTCGCGCAGCGGTCGAAGCAGCCGGCCGATGTCGGTGTCCGGCACGAAGTTGGCGGCGTTCTTGTCGATCGTGGTGATCAGCCGGCCGCCCGGCCGCAGCACCCGCGCCGCCTCGCCGAGCACCGGCGCCGGATCGTCGACCAGGTGCAGCAGCCAGATCATCGTCACCGCGTCCATGCTGCCGTTGGCGAACGGCAAAGCGGACGCGTCCGCGCGTACGACCCGGCCACCGAGCCGTGGAGCGGCCAGCCGCAGCATCATCTCGGCTTGATCGAGGCCGATCGCGCCGGCGAGCTGGCTCGTCACCAAACCGGTGCCACAGGCGATGTCCACTACGGTCGCAGCGCCCGCCGGAAGCAGCTCCTTGATCGCCTCCGCCGCCGCACGCGCACGTGGCACGCCGCCGCGCGTTTCGTCGTAGCGCGCCGCCTCGGCGTCATAATCCAGCACGTCGCCTCCTACCGAATGGTCGCATGGCCACCATGCGTGCGTTGAGCGCACGCATGGTGGCCATGCGACCATTCGACAGCGAATCCTACTGGCGGTAAGTTAGCTCCCATGCCCAGTGACTTCGTGCTCAAGTCGATGAACGCGGTCCATCGTGGCTTGCTGAAGGTCAGTGGCGGCAAGGCCGGCTGGGACGCGCTCGGCATGCCCGTGCTGGAGCTGACCACGACCGGCCGCAAGTCCGGCCAGCCACGTACGGTGATGCTCACCTCGCCGCTGCAAGAAGGCGACGCGATCGTTGTCGTGGCCTCGCGCGGCGGCGACGATCACTCGCCGGCGTGGTATCACAACCTGACCGCCAATCCGGACGTACAGGTGTCGTGGAAGGGCGAGCCGGCCAGGCCGATGCACGCGCGAGTGGCGAGCGCCGAGGAACGCGAGCGGATGTGGCCGCAGATCGCGTCGAAGTTCAAGAACTACGCGAGCTATCAGGCCAAGACCAGCCGCGTGATCCCGCTCGTCCTCCTGGAGCCGAAGTAAGCAACGAACGCATATCGTCCGACCCTGGACCTTGAGATCGACCACTTCACCATCGACGGACACACCGCCGCCGATCCATCCAACGAGCCTGAGGACGGCCCGCAGATGTGGCCATGACAATGGCTACGAGCCATGGCCGATCAGCTTCGCGGTCGATGACCTGGTGCTGCCGAAGGGTTTCTGAGCTCAGGCGCGAGAAGTGAGGGCGCCGGCCTTGATCGCCGCGACGAAGGCGGCGAGGCCGGCGCGGTCGTACGCGAGGTAGCCGGCTGAAGGGAAATTGCTGTTCCGGATGGCAAAACGGCCGTCGCCAAGCGACGCGACCTCGACGCAGTTGGACTCGGAGCCACTGAAGCTGGACTTCCGCCAAACAAGCCGCGCCGAGTTCACAAAGCTCACTCTCTTCGATAGCCGGCCGCAATCCCCGCAATCAACCGAAGCGACTCATGCTGCTCCAAGGCGATCGCCTTCATGTTAGCCGTGACGTTGACGTAGGCATCGATGTGGCCGCCATCGTCCAGAAAGACGCCTCCGCCACGCATCTCGACATGCACCAGAGGCGGTCCGCCGCTGAATTCCATCAACGCGTACGAAGCGGTGCTCGCCGCATGACCACCTCGGTCGAACGGCACCACGCGCACCTCGACATTCGGGCGCTCTGCCGAGGCAATGAGCTGTTCGAGCTGGTCAGCCATCACCTGACGGCCACCAACCTCTCGACGGAGCGCGGCCTCGTCGAGGATCGACAGCAGCCGAATCGGCGGCCGGCGATGCAGGAGCTTCTGCCTCTCCACGCGCAACGCCACTCGCGGCTCGATCTCGGTTGCCGGCACGCCGTCCGCGCGCATGACCGCATTCGTGTACGCGCGCGTCTGAAGCAGTCCGCTGATGAGCAACAGATCGACATGCGTGATGGCGATCGCTTCCGACTCGTACTCGGCAAGCATCGAGGCCTGGACCGGCACAGCCTTGCCACGGAGTTCTTCGAGCCAGTTCGGTCGGTCGCCGTGGCGGGACATTTCCAGCAGCTGCTCACGGTCGTCGCCTCTGACACCGTAGGTGGCCAGCAGCGCGATGACCTCTTCCGGCTTCACTACGCGTTTGCCGGTCTCGATCCGGCTGACGGTCGACTGCGACCAGCCCAGCTTCGCCGCCACCTCGGTCGATGACAGACCGGTGGCCTTGCGCATCTCCAGCAGGCGAGCGGCGAGGCCGCGGGCCTGCGGTCGTGGGCGTTGCTTCGGCACCGTACCCTCCCGTGATTATTCAGCTACGCATAACCTTGCGAGTCAATGCTGCATAGACAACGCTCTGAGTGCATGGGAGAGACATCTGCGACATCTGAACCAGGCGCCGCTACTCTACGGCACGAGACCGACACGTCGTGCCGAGACATCCGCACGCTCTACGCCTTTTCTCCGGAATTGCTGGAGAAACTGCTCAAGCAGCTGGTCGCGATGCAAATGCCGCGCTTCTTCGCGCTGTGTACGGTCACCGAGGACCGCTTCGACGGCTGGCTCGCCGGCTGGGGAATCGCGATGGAGGACCAGGCGGTCGTGGTCAGCATCGACGAGCCGGCGTTCGGCGTCTTCCAGTCGCCGGAGTCGGCGGTGATGGTGATGTCCGCCGGCCGGCCGGAGCTGATGCGGCTGATCTGGTGCGACGAGGTCGAGCCGTACGAACCGGACACAGACCAAGGGTGACGCTCGCTCGGAGCGTCACCCTTGGCTGTGGTCGTCGGTTTGGTCGTCGGTCAGTTGTCAGGCTGCGGCGCGTACTCGATCCCCTCGCGCACCTGCCGCGCGCGCTCCGGGCTGGTCAGCCGGCTGACGACGTGCAGCGCCATGTCGATGCCGGCGGAAATGCCGGCGGAGGTGATCACGTCGCCGTCATCGACATAGCGCTCACCCGGCTTCGTCGCGATCGTCGGGTCGAGCTTTGTCAGCTCTGCGAACGAGTTGTGGTACGTGGTCGCCGGCCGGTCGCGCAGCAGGCCCGCGGCCGCGAAGACCAGCGAACCCGTACAGACGCTGGTCATCAACGGCACCTGCTCACGTTGGTCGCGTATCCACTGCAAATGCGCCGGATCCTCCACCAACGCGCGCGTGCCGTTGCCGCCAGGATGCAGCAGCACGTCCAGTGATGGCAGGTCGGCGGCGCTCTGATGCGGCTGTACGGCCAGCGACTTCGCGCAGGTCACCGCGCGGCCGTCCGCGGAGAACGTGGTCGCCGCATAGCCGTCGTCGGGAAAACGCCGCGTCCAGAACGCGAAAACCTCCCACGGACCGATCGCGTCGAGCTCCTCCATGCCGTCGAAGAACAGGATTCCGAGGTGACGAGTCATGCTCCAACGATGCCGGCCACCGCGTACGCGCAACAGAGGCAGGAATGCCGCAATGTGCAAGAATCCTGCCTGTGCATGATGTCATCGTGCTGGCGCTGCCGGCGGTGGTGGCCTTCGACCTGGCCGTGCCGTCGCAGGTCTTCGGCCATCCGGACGAGCGCGACCGCTATCGACTGACGGTCTGCGCGCCGCAACCAGGCCTGGTGCCTACGACGAGCGGCTTCGACATCTCGGTCAAGGCCGGCCTGGAGGCACTGCGTACGGCCGACACCGTCGTCGTGCCTGGCTACTCGCCACACACGCGGCCGCCAACCGCGGTGATCGAGGCGTTACGGGCGGCGGCCGAGCGCGGCGCCAGGCTGATGTCGGTGTGCACCGGCGCGTTCGCGCTGGCGGCAACCGGGCTGCTCGACGGCCGACGCGCGGCGACCCACTGGCGAGATGCCGCCGAGTTGGCGACCAGCTATCCGGCCGTGAAGGTCGACGCGGACGTGCTCTACGTGAGCGACGAACCGGTGCTGACCAGCGCGGGGATCGCCGCCGGCCTCGATCTGTGCGTCCATGTCATGCGCGTCGACCACGGAGAGGAGGTCGCTGCCGAGGTCGCGCGGCGGCTGGTCGTGGCGCCACACCGTACGGGCGGACAGGCGCAGTTCCTGCACCGTCCGGTGCCCGCCTCCGGCACTGGCCTGGCCGCCACCTGCTCGTGGGCCCTGGACCAGCTGGCCGAGCCGTTGTCGGTCGCGGACCTCGCGCGGCACGCCGGCTGGGCTCCGCGTACGTTCGCACGCCGGTTTCGCGACGAGACCGGCACGACGCCGGCCCGCTGGCTGACCGCGCAACGGCTGCTGCGCGCCCGGCAGCTGCTGGAGTCGAGCGACCTGACGGTCGAGCAGGTCGCGGAACGCACCGGCCTCGGCAGCGCCGCCAACCTGCGGCTGTTGCTGAGGCGGGACACCGGCACGAGCCCGAGCCACTATCGACGCGCGTACCGCGGCTGACACACAGCAAAGCCCTGTCCCGGGGCAGGTTTTCGGGACAGGGCAGGACTTGTTTTGCTGTGGCTCTAGTGGCTACCGATCAAACGCGACCTCCGCGGCTCGTACGTCCACCAGGCACGTCCGAGTGTCGCGGCCGGTGCGGTCCGGCACCAGCGACAACCTCTACAGTTCGGCTACACAAAGGAACTAAACTGGACTGGCCCAGAACGGGGGTGAAGGTTGGGACAGCCGTTCGGAATGACGTTGCGCCGGCACCGCCGGTCCAAAGGGCTGACGCAGGAGGCGCTTGGCGAGCTGGCCGCGCTCAGTACGCAGGCGATCGGCGCGCTGGAGCGCGGTGACCGGCGGTTTCCCCGGCAGGACACCGTGCTGCGCCTCGCCGACGCGCTCGGCCTGACCGGCCAGGAGCGCGCCGACTTCGCGGCGACCGCGCAGAGCCGTAAGGGGCAGCTGCCGGACGAGGCCGGCCAGCCGGTGGCGCCGATCTCGCAATTGCCGTCTGACCTGCCCGACTTCACCGGCCGCGAGGAGCACGTCGAGCGGCTGATGACCAGCCTGCGCGCCAGCGAGGCCGGCGGCGTACCCGTCGCCGTCCTGGTCGGCGGGCCCGGCATCGGCAAGTCGGCGCTGGCCATGCACGTCGCGCACCGGATCGCCGGCGACTTTCCGGACGGACAGTTCTATCTCGATCTGGCCGGCACGTCCGGCCAGCCGCGCGATCCGGCGGTGATGCTCGGCGAGCTGCTGTACGCGCTTGGTGTGGTCGGCGGCGCGCTGCCGGACGGCCTGCCGGCGCGTGCCGCGCTGTTCCGATCGCTGCTGGCAGATCGCCGGATGTTGCTGGTCTGCGATGACGCCGCCAACAGTGACCAGGTGCGGCCGCTGCTGCCGACGCGCGGCTGTGCCGTACTCGTGACCAGCCGCCAGCTGCTCACCGATCTGGCCGGCGCGCGGCACGTCGAGCTCGACGTGTTGTCCGAGCCGGAGGCGCACCAGCTGTTCGCCGGCATCGTCGGCCCGGAGCGGGTCGCGGCAGAGCCGGAGCACGCCGCCGCCATCCTGGCCGCGTGCGCGCACCTGCCGCTGGCGATCCGGATAGCCGCCGGCAAGCTCGCCGGCCGGCCGGCGTGGCCGCTGCGGCTCATGCACGAGCGACTGGCCGACGAGTCGCGCCGGCTCAACGAGCTGCGGCTCGGCGATCTCGGCGTACGCGCGAGTTTCGAAGCCAGCACGGACAATCTGCCGGCCGACGCCGTGCGCGCCTTTCGGCTGCTGGCGCTGCTGGGTCCACACACCGTGCCCGGCTGGGTGCTCGGTCCGCTGCTCGACCGGCCGGAGGCCGACGACACGCTGGACACGCTGGTCGACGCCAACCTGCTCAGCTTCACCGGCATCGACGCCACCGGCTGGCCGCGTTATCGGCTGCACGACCTGCTCCGCGCGTACGCCGACGAAGGGCTGGAGACGATCGCGCTCGACGAGCGGCGTGCGGCCGTACGCCGACTGCTGGCCTGTTGGCTCGACCTGACCGTACGCGCGACGCACAAGCTGGAGGCGAGCCTGTTCCGCTGGCCGGTGCCGCCGGCCGCCGAGCCGCCGATCGCGATGTCGACGGTGACCACCGTGCTGCGCGAGCCGCGGCGGTGGTTCGAGGCCGAGCACGCCACGCTGATCGCCGCCATCGAGCTGGCCGCCCGCTGGGACGAGGACGAGCTGGCCTGGCAGCTGACCGTCGCGGCGGTGCCTTATTACGACCAGATCAGCCATTACGAGGACTGGCGGCGCACGCACGAGCTGGCGCTCAAACCCGTACGAGAGAAGAAAAACCTGCGTGGTGAGGCGGCGCTTCTGCGTGGCCTTGGACAAATCCTGCTCTATTGCGATGTTTACGACCAGGCCACCGCGAATTTTCAGCGTGCGTTGCAGTTGGCGCGGCAGTGTGGCGACGATCGTGAAGCATTTCTGGCGACCGGTGGCCTGGCGACCATTGACCGCGTACTCGGTCATTATGACAAGGCGGAGAAACATATCCGCAGCGCTTTGGACATCGCGGCCGCTGGGGACGATCGCGGACTGGAAGCGCAGATGCGTAATGGCCTTGGCATGGTGCTGCTGGCGCAGGACCGTTGCGACGAGGCGCAGGAGAATTTCCTTGCTGCGCTGCGACTTTGCCGGCGTATCGGCGACGCGCATCGCGAGGCTGTTGTGTTGCGCGAGGCCAGTCAGGTCTTCGACCGAGTCGGCGAGACGGCTCGCGCGGTCGATTTTCTTGAGCAGGCCTTGAATATCTTCGAGAAGTTGGAAGACGATCGGTGCGTCGCGTTCACCTATTTGCGCGCTGGTCGCGTACACACGCGCAACGCCAATCGCGAGCCGGCGGTGACTGCTTTGGAAAACGCGGTCGCGTACTTTGCGCAGCACGACAACCGGATGGAGGAGGCGGAGTGCTGGCAGCTGCTCGGTGAGCTCGACGCCCGGCTCGGTGATGTTGTCAGCGCGCGTACGAAACTCGAGCGGTCGCTGGGGTTGTGGCGCTCGATCGGCGGCGCCGACGAACACATCGCCAAGGTGTCCTCGGCGCTGTCGTCGCTCTAGGTTCTTCGTCGCATGGCCACCATGCGTGGGGCATCGGCCGGTGGCGCAGCGACCGGGTGATGTGCGTCCGGCCATCGGCTGCGCGGGCCGGCGCGGAAGGGTGTCATGGCGTCCCGGTAGGTGGCGAAAGGGGTCCACTCTATGGGATCCATAGGCGCGTGTAACGCTAAATGTCCGCCCTGTGAGGTTTACCGGAGGCGTGAATGTCGAGTTACTGGCGCTAGATGCACGAAACAAGGCTCTCGCACCGGCGTGACCACCAGCCCCTGCGGTGGGTGTGACTACCGAGGCCAGTAATGCCGTTGTGACTGCTCGCCGGGCCAGGCTCGACGCCCGGGCGTGCCAATTGCCCGGTTTGATGCCTTGTTAACCAAGTATTACCCGGTCAGGCCGTCTCACCCGCATGCTTGGCCACAGCAGTCACACCAGCACCGCCCTAGGGCCTAGCCGCCGCTGGATGTCACAACGACTCCTGACGCACGCATGGTGGCCATGCGACCAAAAGCGCGGCGCTGTTCGGCGCCGACAGCGATCACGCGCCCTGCTCGACCGCGGCTTTGATGCGCTCCAGGGTCGTACGCATGCCGTCGCGGTTGGTGCGTCCGCGGGCCCATCCCAGCAAGCCCCAGTAAATCCTCAGCACCAGCGCACTGCTGAGCTCAAAAGACTCGGTCACCACGGCCCCGTCGTCGGTCGGCTCGATGCGATAGCGCCACGTGTTGATCGACAGCTTCCCGGCCTCGACGACAAACCCGAACTCGCGCTCCGGCTCGCAGGCGATCACGCGGCAGGTCGTCCAGTAGACCGGTCCACGGCCGTTTCGCTTGACGTGTCCGCGAAACCGCGCGCCGAGTGCCGGTCCGGTGGCGCCGCCGAGCCACTCGGCCTCGAAGGTCTCCGGACTGAACTCGCCGATCCTGGTGACATCGCTGACCAGCGACCAGATCCGGCTCGCCGGAGCGGCCATCCGTACGCTCACCGAGTCACGCATGCCAGCAGCTTACTGGCTAGTAACCCTAGTCCTGGTCGTCGATGAGAGCGAGATCGCGCGGCACCAGCGTCATCGACAGCATGAGCTCCTGGATCAGGTTGTGGTTGAGCGAGTTGCCGACCGGCTCGCCCACCTCCTCGCGCGACAGGCCGCTCACGCCCTCGCGGGACATCCGGTCGCGTACGTCCCCGATCAGGTGCTCGACCTTGCGCTGCGTCCAACCGTGGTCGGGCTGCAGCCGGGAGAGCCGCTCGGCGACCTGCTTCCAGGTCTGCGGCTGCGGATAGAGGTCGTGGCACAGATAGCGCTGGCCGAGCACGATCAGCGCGAGCCGTTCCTCCTGACTCAGCCGGTACGTGCGCGTCGGCTGCGTCGGGTCGCGCGGCAGCGGCTTGGGACGGCCGCCTTCCTGGCCGGTGACGAAAAGTTCGAGCAGGTGCTCGCGCTGCCGCGAGCCGCGGATGAACAGCGGCGTGTAACCCTCGGCGAGCGGGATGTCCTCCTCGCCGGGATAGAGCAGCCGCTGGCCGGACATCCGCATCGGCAGCCGGCCGGTGTTGGAGACCCACCACTGGTCGTCGCGATGCGTGAGCCTGCCGTGCTGGCGGCTCACTTTCGGGTCGTCCTCGCCGAGGCAGACGTGCACCTCGTCGCGGTTGCGGCCAAAGAGCACCTCGCGGCCGTTGCGCGGCGGCACGGCGATGCCGCCGGAGATGGCCAGCGCGAAGATCGTGCGCGTACGCGGTGCCTGTACACCCAGCGCCAGGCTCTCGTGGTTGGGCGCCAGTTCCCGCATCCCGGCCGCCAGCAGCTTGCTCGCCATCTCACCCCTCCTGGTCGCCGAGCAGGGTAGCTCCGCCGCCGGGGACCCCTCCCGGCTCACACCCGCGCCGAGATCGCCGTGGCCACCTGCTGCGCCGCCGGACACAGCTTGTCACCCGCGACGTCGTCCTTGGAGAGCTTGATCTGCATGATCTCCAGGGTGTCGTCGCCGTTCTGGTCCGTCGTCTTGCGATAGCCGAGGTTGACCTGGCACATGTGGTCGTCGTCGGCGTTGGGCTGCACCGCCGCGTCGCGGCGCCCGGCCTTGTACGGCTTGCCGTCGCCAAGATCCTGGCCGTGGTCGTAGGCCACCGTGAGGGTCACGTGGCCGACCTGGGTGATCCACTCGCAGTGCCAGCCGCCGAAACCGCGGTAGTCCTGCCGCAACGTCACGCCGAGCAGGTTGGACAGCGCACTCGTCGGCATGATCGCGCACGCGTCGAGCCTGCCGAGCGACGCGCGCTGGATCGGCACCGGCCGGCGCGCCAACGGACCGCGATCGATCACCGCGAGCGCGTCCCGCAGCATGAGGTCGGCGATCTTGCACGCGTCCGGCCGCGCGTTGCCTTTCGCGTCGACGGTCAGAAACGCGGTCGTGTGGTCGGCCATCGCGATCGCGCGCTCACAGTCGCCATCGTCCATCACATAGCGATAGGCGGTCACCTTGCCGACCTTCGCCACGGTCATGCCGGCGACCTGGCTCGGCGGGTCGCTCTCCAGGTCGACGTGGAGGTCGATGGCGGGCTGGTTCGGCGGGTGGACGATCACGTCGCAGCGGTTGAAGTTGCCCTGCGCGTTGTTCAGCTCGGTCCGGCCGTACGAGTCGTACGACATCCGGTTGAGCAGGCTGCACGGGTCGGCGGTGCGCTGGTCGCCGACCGTGCCGGCGCCGGCCGCGGTCGGCTTTGGGCTGGCCGCCGAAGGCGTTTCCGGCTGCGGCCACAGCCGCGGCAGGAAAACCAGGCCGAGCACGGCAACGACCACGAGCGCGACCGCGGCGATGCCGACCGTACGGCCGGTGCGGCTGGACAGCCAGCCGCGTGGCCGTGCGCGGTCGCCGCCGGCCACCGTCAGCAGCTTTTCCGGCGCGGCCGGTGCCGGCGCGCCGTCGGCGACCTCGGCCAGCATCCGCTCGGCCTGCGCCGCCGTCGGCCGGTCGCTCGGGGTGATCGACAGCATCTCGATGAGCGCGGTGGCCAGCGGTCCGGCCAGCCGCGGCGGCGCGATCTCGCGCCGCATGGCGGTGCGCAGGATCTTGAGCGGATTGTCCTCGGTGCCATAGATCCGCTCGCCTTCGACCGCGGCGAACAGCGTGGCGCCGAGCGAGAAGATGTCCGACTCGGCGGTCGCCTTGCCGCCCTCGGCGACCTCCGGCGACATGTATGCCGGCGTGCCGATGCCGCCGCCTTCGTTGGTCAGCGTCGGATCGCCCCACGAGACGCGCGCGATGCCAAAGTCGGTGAGCTTGGCGACGCCGTCGCTGGTGATCAAGATGTTGCCCGGCTTCACGTCCTGGTGCACCACGCCGAGCGTGTGGACGGCGGCCAGCGCCGACGCGAGCTGAGCGCCGAGCGCGGCGACCTGCTGCACCGGCAGCCGATGCTGCTTTTCCAGCAGCCGGTCCAGGCTCGCGGACCGTACGTATTCCATCACCAGCCAGACGAAGCCGTCGTCCTCGACCACGCCGAGCAGCCGCACCACGTTGGCGTTGTTGAGCTTGCTCGCCGCCTCCATGGCGCGCACGCCGCGATAGGCGGCGCGGCCGGTGCCGCCACATTTCAGCGCCACCTCGGTGCCGGTCTGCTCGTCGCGCGCCAGCCACACCTGTCCCATGCCACCGCTGCCGATGACGGCCCGCAGCCGATAACGTCCGCCGATCAGCTGGCCCTGCTGCACAGCTCTCCCATCCTCAGACGCGCGTCGCCGATCTTAGGATAGGAGGTCTTGTCGGAGTTAGTACGCTTCGATCTCGTCTATGAAGACGTAGTCGGCGAAGTCGCCGTATGTCTTCGTCGCCTGAAAGCGTACGAATCGCGCGTTGACCTGCGACAACGCCGCCGCGAACCAGTGCGGCGACGGCGTCGTGACGACCTTCTGCTGCGCGTACGTCGTGCCGTCGGCGCCGGTCAGGATCGTGACCGAACTGGGCCAGTAGTTGTGCACGCCGTCGTTGTATCGCCAAAATCTGACCAGGCTCAGCGTCTTGGCCGTCCCCAGGTCGAGCTGGACGGTCACGGTCGTCGGCTGCAGGTGATAGGCGTACGACCGGCCGTCGCTGTAATGGCCGGCGATGACGCCGTCGGTGGATTCCGTGCCGCTGTCCGGATAGTTGGGGTCGACGCCGTCGGTTTTGGTGTAGGGCTTGCCAAGCGCGAGGTTGACCGGTGCCGCGGCCGGGTTGCCGAAGGCGACGATCTCGTCGACGAACAGATAATCGGAGTAATTCGCGGCGCTGCCGGTCTTGCTCAGCACCAACCGGATATAGCCGGCGACCGTGTGTGCGAAGGAAATCTCGTACCAGTGACCGGTGGGCCACGCGGCGGATCCGCGATATTGGTACGAACTGCCGTCGAGGCTGGTGTAGACGTCGACCAGGTCCGGCGCGTAGTTGTGCACGCCGTCGTCGAATTTCGCGAATTTCACCAGGTTGACGTCCTTCGGTGCCGGCAGCTCCAGGTCGATCGTCAGCGGCATCGACGTGTTGGCCAGTTGATAGCCATATCCGGCGCCGTCGGTGTAGCCGCCGGCGATCACCCCGTCGGTCGACTCACGGTCGTTGGTGTCCGGATAGGCGGCGTCCGGTGCCGCCGACTTGGTGTACGCGGCGCCTTGCGCGACGTTCACCTCCTGGCCGGCCAGCGGCGCGTACGCCTCGATCTCGTCCAGGAACAGGTAGTCCTTGAAGTCGCCACCGGTCTTGGTGAAGGTCACCTGGAGGTAGTGCGCCTGCGTGGCGGGGAAAGTGAAGTCATACCAGAGGTCCTTCGTCTTTCCCGCCGTGCCTTTCTGGGTGAAGTTGGCGCCGTCGACGCTGGTCGCCACGACGACCGAGTCCGGATCGTAATGCTGCTCGTAATCCTGATAGCGGTGCACACGGATGTCGCCGACGGATTTGGTTGCCTGCAGGTCGATGCGTACGGTCGCGGTGAACGTGCCGGAGGTGCCGATGTGATAGCCGTACGAGCGCCGGTCGTCGAAGTGCCCGGCAAGCACGCCGTCGGTGGAAAACCCGCTGTCGGTGTACGCGGGGTCGGTCGCCGGAGCGGTGTATGGCCGGCCACCGGCCAGGTTTTCGGCCGGCAGGAACGATCCGCCGATCTGCGCGTCGGCGAGCGCGCAGCCCCCTGACGGACAGGTCGCGGCGATGCGTAGGTATCGCGCCTTTCCGTCGATGCCGGCGAAAACGTCGGCCGCGCTGGTGGTGGACGCGTACGCGGTCGACCATGTGGTGTTGTTGTAGGAAAGTTGCACCTGATACGAGGTCGGTGCGGTCGCCCAGTTGAGCCGCAGCGCGTCGACCCGCGCCTGTTTGGTGAGGTCGACCTGCCACCACTGCGAGCCGCCGGCCGACTGCCAGCTCGATGACGGATCGCCGTCGATCGCGTTGCCTGGCGCCGATCCGCTCGACGCGGACGCGATCGCACTCGCCGTCAACGTGGTGTCGAACACGCGTCCGCCAGCGGCCGCCGCGACCAACGCGTTGTGCATTCGCGTGATGAACGCCGGATCCTGGCTGTAGCGGGTCGCGCTGCTCACCAGCGCCTCGCTGATCGTCTTTGCCAGCGCCGGTTTCGTCTGGCCGACGATCTTCAGCAGCTCCCAGTCCTCTATGCCGTCGCGCAGCGACTCCAGCCGGATCGTCGGCTTGATGGTGTGGTGGTCCTTGTCCGGCTTGACGATCCAGCCGTCACCCTTGGTGTCCTGGCTGTCCATCGTGTAGTCCCAGTTGTCATAGGCCCAGTGCAGATAACCGGTCGCGCCGAGCCGATAGCCATACCACATCATTTCGCGTTGCGCGTAGACCGGCTGGTCGATGAACCTGTTCAGATACGAGCCGGTCGGAATGTTGGCGGTGTAGAGCCAGAACGGCTTTCCGGCACCGGCATAGAAGTCCGGATGGTCGTTGGCCGAGATCAGGCTCGGGATCAGGAAGTTCTCCTTGTCGGCCACCGCTTCCTGCGTGTCCTCGTTGTTGTTGGCGTCCGAAATCCGGACCTGCGGCCAGATCCCGTGGATCGTGTCGCATGCCGCCCGATAACGGGCCGTCGTGTCGGTCGTGATCTCGTCGGACACGTGCAACCAGAAAATGCTTTCCCAGCCCTTGGCGCGTACGTGGTCGCGCAACGCCGTGATGAACTGCGTCTGCCACTGCCTGGCCGCCGCGGTGTCGGACTGCACGGCCTGGCGCACCGGACTGCTCGGCGTGCCGCCGATGATGTCGGTCGTGGGGCCGGCGCCGCCATAGAACCAACCAAAGCCCTCCAGCTGGTTGACCGCGTGGTCGCGGTTCATGAACCGGTCGATGACCTCGTCGAAATGGGTGAAGTCGAAGTGGTAGGTCGAGCCGTCCAGATAGGAGTTTCCGTCCAGCATCAGGGTGATCAGCGGCAGCGAGAAACTGTTTTGCCGATAGGCACGCATCGACGCGGCGACGTTGTCCATGAGCGTCCACCAGTCGGCGCTGTATTTGGCGTACCCGTACGTCCGCGAGACGAGGTCGGTCTGGCCGAGGTCGAGCGGTCCGAGCAGCCGCATCCACATCGCGTTGGTGAAGCCGCTCTGGTTGGCGTTCGGGATCGTCACGTTTCGTACGTCCACGCTGATCGGCACGACCGAGTTGCCGGCGTCGGTGACAATTGTCATCGAGCCGGTGTAGACGCCGGCCGCGGTGCTCGCCGGGGCGTAGGCGCGGACCCAGATCGGCTGCGAGGTGTTGGCCGGCACAGTGCGACTGGTCTCATTTGACAGCGCGTCCGGAAAGTCGCCGCTGGGCGTACGGATCGGATTGTCCAGCGGCCAGTTGGCAAACTGCGTGTTGTGGTTCAGGTGCTCGTACTCGACGAACTGGTAGGCCAGATTGGCCGCCGGCAACGTGTTGCCACCACTGGTCAGGTTGCCGAAAGTCACCTGTTGGATGGTGAACTGCTGGTTCTTACGCAGCACGACCTGCGCCGCTTCGTACTCGTTTTTCGCCAGCACCAGGTCGATTCCGCTGGACGAGCCAGGTTTGGGTAAAGCGTCCTGGAAGACGTTGACCGACGAGTTCTCCGTCCACACACTGGTGACCGGAGGTCCGGCCGCGGCCGCCGGCGCGGCGACCCCGATGGTGGCAGCCACCATCACCAGCACGGCGAATATCCTGAACATCGGTCCTCCCCAAAGCAGCGACAGCCGTTTATAGGACCGCGACCACGCCACTGCCAATATCGGCGGCGCCTTCGGCGCGGACCGGTCCGATAATTCTTTAGACCAGTCCGTGCCGGTGTGACATTTGTGTGGGCCAAGATCTGTGCGCGATCGGCCCGGGCTGTCCAGCGCGTCAGGCACTCGCCGTACGCCGGTGGAGCGCTAGCGTCGATGTCATGGATGTCAACGGAACCGTCGCCACCGGATACGAAGCCGTCCGCGACGCCTTCGCCGAAGCGCAGAAAACCGATGTGGGACAGGCGCAGCTCGCCGTCTATCGGCACGGCCAGCCGGTCGTCGACCTGTGGACGCACGACGGCGACTCGCTCACGGTGCTCATGTCGGCCACCAAAGGCCTCACCGCCACGCTCGCACATCTGCTCGCCGAGCGCGGCCAGCTGCGGATCGACGCGCCGGTCAGCACCTACTGGCCGGAGTTTTCGCCGGACGTGACGGTCGCGCAACTGTTGAGCCACACGGCCGGATTCTTCTCGTTCGACATCGGTACCCAACAGCTGACCGACTGGGACCAATGCGTCGCGGCACTCGCGTCGATGACGCCGCTTTGGCAGCCTGGCACGGCATATCGCTATCACGCGATCACCTACGGCTTCCTGGTCGGCGAGGTGATCCGGCGAGTCAGCGGCCGCAGCGTCGGACGACTTTTCGCCGAGGAGATCGGCGGTCCGCTCGGCCTCGACCTGTGGATCGGCCTGCCCGCTGACAAAGAGTCGCGCGTACGGCCGGTTTCCGCGCAGAACCCGCCGGTTTCCAGCGAGCAGATGGCCGAGATCCTGCGCGGCCTCGGTGTGGACCTGGAGCATCCGGTGACGCTCGCGCTGCTCGCGGGTTTCCGGTCGGTCTCTGGCCTGTTGCCGGCGCTGAACACCGCCGAGTTCCACGCCGCCGAGCTGCCGGCGGCCAACGGAATCGGAAACGCGCGTTCGCTCGCGCGTTTCTACGCGGCCCTGCTGAGCGAGGTCGACGGCATCCGCGTACTCCGGCCGGAAGCTGTCGAAGCGGCGCGGAAGCCACAGACCGACGGCCTGCGTCCGCCGGCGCCGCTTGACGCCATGCCGGATCCGTATCCACTGCGGCACGGCCTCGGCTTTGAGCTGGCACGACCGGGAAATCCGATGCTCGGTCCCGGCGGTTTCGGCCACGCCGGTGCCGGCGGCCGGCTCGCGTTCGCCGATCCGGAGAGCGGTTTCTCGGTCGGCTACACCGGCACCAGCCTGTCGTGGGATCCCAGCAAGGGCCCCGATCCGCGTTGGATGCCGTGGCTCACGGCGCTGACGGCGATCACCTGACAGACTGTGCCGATGACCGACTGGGCCGCTTTTCAGTACGAGATCTACGGTGCCGGTGTGTTCACCGGTGCGGTGCCACGGCTGCCGACGGATCTGACGCGACTGGAGGAGGTCGCGCGGCAGCGGCTCGGACCGGGACCGTTCGGATACGTCGCCGGATCGGCCGGCGACGGCAAGACGGCACGAGCCAACCGGCGGGCGCTGGACCGCTATGAGATCGTGCCGCGGATGCTGCGCGATGTCAGCGCACGCGACCTGTCCGTCGAGCTGTTCGGCCGGAAAACCGCCAGTCCGTTGGCGTTGGCGCCGGTCGGCGTACAGTCGATCATGCATCCGGACGGCGAGGTGGCAGCTGCGAAAGCCGCCGCGGCGCAGTCGATCCCGTTCATCCTGTCGTCGGCGTCGAGCACGCCGATGGAGCAGGTCGCCGAGGCGATGAGGGACGCCGAGCGGTGGTTTCAGCTCTACTGGCCGAAAGATCCGGAAGTCACGAAGAGTTTCCTGGCCAGAGCGAAGAACTCCGGCTATCGCGTACTCGTCGTCACGCTCGACACGTTCATGCTGGCCTGGCGGCCGACCGATCTGGACACCGCCTACCTGCCGTTTCTACGCGGTGTCGGCACGGCCAACTACTTCACCGATCCGGCTTTCGAAGCCGGTCTTGGCAAGCCGGTGCACGAGGACCCACGGGCCGCGGTCATGCACTTCGTACAGTTGTTCAACGACGCCAGCAAAACCTGGGACAACCTGCCGTTCCTGCGCGAGCACTGGGACGGCCCGATCGTCCTCAAAGGCATCCAACATCCTGACGACGCAAGGAAAGCCGTCGATGCCGGAGTCGACGGAGTCGTGGTCTCCAACCACGGCGGCCGGCAGGTCAACGGCGCGATCGGCGCGGCCGACGCACTGCCCGGCGTCGTCGAGGCGGCCGGCGACCGGCTGGAGATCCTGTTCGACTCCGGCATCCGCACCGGCGACGACATCGCCAAGGCGCTCGCGCTCGGCGCCCGCGGCGTACTGCTCGGCCGGCCGTACATGTATGGCCTCGGCATCGACGGCCAGCCCGGCGTCGAGCACGTCATCCGCTGCATCCTCGCCGAGCTCGAGCTGACCCTGGCTCTGGCCGGGCACAGCTCGGTGGGGTCGCTCTCCCCTGCTGACCTCCACCGCACCTCCTGACATTTTCCGCGGACCCTTTCGCGGGGTGGTTGGGTTTCATGATTGTTGCGTTGGGTGGGTGGTTGCGGCTTCTGGTTGGTGCGTTTTGGGGGTGGTGGCGCCTGCGCGGCGGGCGCTCCTGCGCGGAGGGCGACCTCAAGGGGAGGGTGCGCGGGGTTTCGCTGTTGGTTGGGTTGGGTGCCGCGCGTTGCGGTTGGTCTGTGGGTGGGTCCGGTTTGTGGTACGAGAAGGCATGTGGAGCGCTAAATGTCCGGCTTGCGAGGGTCGCGGATGGCATGAAGGTCGAGTTACTTGCGCTGGACGCAAGAGACAAAGCTTTCACGCCGTCGCGATCACCGAAGGCTGTGACGGGTGTGACTACTGAGGCTGATATTGCTGCTGTGACTGCTCACCCGCGACAGATGTCCGTTTTGATGTCTTGTTAAACAAGTATTACGCAGTCAACCGCCCCAGCACCCGCACCCCCAATGCACACCAACTGGCATCCACGCGCCCCCTCCCTTGAGGTCGCCCTCCGCGGGAGCGCCCGCCGCGCAGGCGAAAAACCCAACCACCCACCCAACGCAACAAACATGAGAACCCGCCGCCCGCCGAAGGAAAACGAACAAGCCGTATTTTCACCACATCGGACGTCCAACGGTGCCAAAAATACGACACTCAGCGAACGCGGCCGGGCCGGCTCTTGACGGTCCACGCGCCACCCCGTACGTTACCGAGAAATCGATTGCTGCCAGGAGGAACGATGCCGTCGGTCCGCAACCTGCTCGCCGCTGCCACGGTCGTCGCGCTCGCGTTCGGCGGCACGCCGGCCGTCGCGGCGCCGGTCGACGCGCCGGTGAGTACGGCGTTTTCCACCGTCGCGATCGAGGAACACGAGACGGTGCCGACGCCGAGCGACGGCGATTTGTGGCCATCGTGCTGGTCCAACGACGATAATCTCTACGCCGCCAATGGCGACGGCAAGGGTTTCACGACCGACGGCGCGTTCGCCGACGTGGCGGTCAGCCAGATCCGTGGCACGTTGCCCAAGCTGACCGGCGAGACGCTCAGCCGCAGCGAGCGGATCAGCAGCGTGTGGAGCGGACCTGGTTACACGCGCAAACCGACCGGCATGGTCTGCGTGAACGGTACGATCTACCTCGCCGTGCAGGATCTTGCCTTGGATTTCAACGAAGTGCCGGCGGCCACCATCGTGAAGTCCACCGACCACGGACGTACGTGGACCTGGGACCATTCCAAGCCGATGTTCGACAACCACGCGTTCACCACGATTTTCTTCACCGACTTCGGAAAGGACAGCGCGTGGGCTCCGGACAACTACGTCTACGCGTACGGCCTGGACAACAACTGGCGTGACTCGTTCGACGACCGGGTCGCCGACCCGCAGGACGTTTATCTCGCGCGCGTGCCGAAAACCAAGGTGCAGGACCGCAGGGCGTGGGAATTCTTCAGCGGCACGACCGAAAGGCCGCGGTGGAGCCGGGACATCAGCAAGCGCGTCTCGGTTTTGCACGACGGTCGCCGGCTCTACCAGCAGACCTACAACCCCAACCTGGTCAGCAACCTGAGCGTCGTCAGCCAGGGTGGCGTCACGTACGACAAGCCGCTGAAGCGCTATCTCTACACCTCGTGGACCGAGTTCACCTTCGAGTTCTACGAGTCGCCGACGCCGTGGGGGCCGTGGAAACGGTTCCTCAGCAAGGATTTCGGCGGCTATCCGTGGTCGGCCGCGCGAGCCGGCGGCTATGGCACGACCATCCCGTCGAAGTTCCTCAGCGCCGACGGGCGTACGGCCTACGTGCAGGCAAACGTGTGCCCGTGTGGCGGTGGCGGCAATGTTTACCACTTCAGCCTGCGAAAGATGCAGCTGACACCGGCCACACCGAGCCAACCGACCAACCTGCCCGACGGCACGGTCAACCTGGCCACCGCGCCGGGCACCGTACCGATCTCCAAGTCGACGCACGCCGGCCGGCTCGACTATCTCAATGACGGCGACAAAAACACCGCCGAGGACGACAGCGACGGCGAGGTGAAGACGGCCAGCTGGTGGGGCTACACGTGGCCGCGGCAATACAACGTCAACCGCGTCGACTTCACCAGCGGTCCGGTGACCGACACCGGCGGCTGGTTCACCGGCCGGCCGCGCGTGCAGCTGCGACACAACGGCGAATGGGTCGACGCGACCGCGCAGTCGATCAGCCCGGCCTATCCGGGCGACAACACCGCCGGCGCCGGCAAGACCTACACGATCACCTTCAAACCCGACGCGGCCGACGGCATCCGCGTCTACGGCGTGCCCGGTGGTACGCGCACGTACACCTCGGTCTCCGAGCTGGCCGCCAGCTATGTCTCACAGCTGGCCGACGGCGGTTTCGAGGCGCCGGCCGGCGGCCCGTCGGCGTGGAGTTTCGAAGGCACGGCGGGACATGGCGTCGACCGTGGCCTCGGATTCGCGCATTCCGGCCAGAACAACGGCTGGATCCGCACCTCCGGGACCGGTTGGAGCGCGCTGAGTCAGCAGGTGCCGGTGACGCCAGGCACGACGTACACCTTCTCCACCTGGGAAAGGTCGTCGTCGGCCCTGACCGAAGGACGCTTCGGCGTACGCCTGGGCGCCGATGGCAGCACTGTCCTCGGCCAGACGACCTTCGGCGCCACCGACGCGTATGCGCAACGGCAGGTCACGGTCACGATCCCGGCAAACGTCCACACGGTGACGGTCTACGCCGGTTTTGTGGCTCCTGGCACCGACACCTGGATCCAGCTCGACGATTTCACCATCGCCGCGCAGTAACCAGCTGGCAAAGGCGGACGAGCTCGGCGACGATGCGGTCGCGGTCGGCCGGCGTGTGCAGGACGTGGTCGGCCGCGCCGTGCAAGGCGTGGTAAAGCAAAATCGCGGTGGCGTCCGGATCCGGCAGGTCGACAGTTTCGACGAGCAGGTCGCGCAGGTCGCCGGCGGCCAGGTTGTGTCCACTGTAGACGGTGTGGGCCGGATGCCGGAAAAGCACGTCGTGCAGCCGATTGTCGGTGGTGTAGGTGTCGATGCCCGCGACCAGCCAGCGTTGGATCCGCTCGACACCGGCGTAACCGTCGGACGCCTCGCGCTGGCAGGCCACGAACCGCTGGACATAGCGCTCGGCCAACGCGGCGATCAGCTCGTCCTTGGTCTTGAAATGCAAGTAGAAGGTGCCTTTGGCGACGCCGGCCCCGAGCGTCACGTCGTCGATGCGCAGCGCGTCGACACCGTCGCGTAACACCAGTTCTTCGGCAGCGTCGAGCAGGTCCGCACGGCGCTCCTCGCTCGGTTTCGTCCGCGGCACGCGGCCTCCTTCGTGTCGGTCTGACCGTATCGGACCGGCCGCCGTTACCCACATCACGCTGTACATGGCAAGCGTTTTCATTTACAGTCACCGACTGTCGGTCAGTCATGTGATGGATCGTGAGGGAATCGGTGCGGACGAGGATCTTGCTGCCGGCGTTCGCCGGCACGTTCATGGTGTTGCTCGACCTGACGATCGTGGCGGTGGCGCTGCCGCGGATTCAGCACGACCTGCGGACCGGCCTGGACGGACTGCAGTGGATCGTCGACGCGTACTCGATCGCGCTGGCGGTCTGCCTGCTGTCCGGCGGCGCGCTCGGCGACCGCTATGGCCGCAAGCGTTGTTTTCTGCTGGGATTGGCCGGCTTTCTGGCTGGCTCGCTGGTCTGCGCGGTCGCGCCGTCGATCGGCGTCCTGGTCGCCGGCCGTGTGTTACAAGGCGTCTCGGCCGCGCTGGTGGTGCCTGGCGCGCTCGCGATCATCGCGCAGGCCGCACCGGATCCGGCGAAAAGGGCGCGGCTCCTGGGATATTGGGGATTGGCCGCGAGCGTCGCGGTGCTGGCCGGTCCGATCCTCGGCGGGCTGCTGGTCGACGCGTTCGGCTGGCCGTCGATTTTCCTGGTCAACCTGCCGATCTGCGTCGTGGCGATCGGCGTCGGCCTTCCTACGATCGTCGAAAGCGCCGATCCCGAGCATGCCGCGCTCGACCCGATCGGCCAGGTGCTGGCAGTCTGCGCGCTCGGCTCGCTGGTGTTCGCGGTGATCGACGCGCGCGAGGCCGGTTGGACATCCGCGCAAACGCTCGGCCTGTTCGCAGCCGCCGCGCTGTGCGGCATCGCGTTCGTCGTTGTCGAATCACGGAAAAAGCGGCCGATGTTGCCGATTTCGCTGTTCGGCAACGGCGGGTTCTCGGTCGTCAACATCGCCTCGGTGCTGCTCGGCTTCGGCGCCAACGGCGCGTTTGTGCTGTTGTCCGTGGTTTTGCAGCAGTCAAATGGCAATTCGGCGCTGGTGACCGGTTTTCTGTTGGCACCGATGAGTCTGGCGATCATTCCGTCGTCGCTGCTGGCCGGCCGGCTGACCGCCGCGTACGGTCCACGGCTGCCGATGCTGCTGGGCTACACCGCGACCAGCCTGAGCCTGCTCGGCCTTGGCATCGTCGGCCTGCGATCATACGCGCTGGTCGCGGTGCTGTTCGTGATCTGCGGGATCGGCCAGGGTTTGGCGATCTCACCGGCGATCGCGGCCGTCCTGCAGCACGTGCCGCGCGAACGCGCCGGCGTCGGCTCGGCGATCGTCAACACCGCGCGGCAGGTCGGCGGAGCGCTCGGCATCGCCGTACTTGGCACCGTCCTGGGCAGTTTTGCTCGCTATGACGCCGGTGTGCACGCACTCCTCCTGGTGGCCGGCTGCGGTGTCACACTCGGCGCGATCCTACTGGCCGTCGTACGGCAGGACCAGCCGCGGCGCACTCGGTCCACAAAGGACAGTGCCGTGCTGGCCCGCCGATGAGCTCAACCGGCGTCGAAGGCGGTGATCGCGCGTTTGGTCGCGGTCATCCGCCAGGCCTGTTCGAGCAACGCGTCGACCTCACCCCAGTCCGGCTCGCTGGCCGGATCGAGCAGCACGCCGACCCACCCGCTCTTTCCGACGTACGGCGGGACGAAATAGCGGTCGGGGTCGCCGCCGACCAGCGCCTCCTGCTCGTCTTTCGGTGCCTTGACCCACAATGCCAGCCGGCCGTCGCCGTGGTGGTCGACCACCAGCCAGGCGATCCGCTTGCCCCGCAACAGATATCCGGTGTGGCCGTGTGACTGTTCGGCCACCAGCTCCGGCAGCCGCGCGGCCAGCGCGTCCACCTTCTTCCGCGCCGCCGCCGCGTCCTTAGCGCTCCACATGCGGTCAGACTACGACGCGCGGCCGGGAAACGCGCTTTTGGCCGTCTGCACGAAACTACTGACCAATGGATTGCGGCCGGACGCCAGCCAGGCGAGGACGAGCTGGCTCGGCACGTGCCCGGCCAGCGGAACGACGGCCAGCCCGGCCGGCAGCGGCTGGTCGACCGGCGCCAGCGCCGATGTCGCGTTCCACATCACCGCCTGCAGACATTCCTGGATCGTCCGCCGCACCGGCGTACGCTCGTCGGGCACGCCACCGGTCCAGAACGCCTTCCACACGCCGTCGACGCCATCCGGCAGCCGGACCCACCGGCGACCGGCCAGATCCGCCTCGGTCACCGTCGCGCGACCGGCGAGCGGATCGTCGTCGCGTACGACGACACCGACCGGCACCGAGCGCAGGACGTATGTGCCGATTCCGGTCTGGTCAAACGGAGTGCGGGTCATCGCGATGTCGACCAGGCCGGCACGCAGGCCGGCCGTGGGGTCGCTGAGGTCGCTCTCGTGGACGCTGACGCTCACGTGCGGATGACGAGCACGGAAATGTGCGACCAGCTCGCCGCCCACCTGTTCGGCCGCGTCGGCCAGCGTGCCGATCGCGAGAGTGGCGGCACCCGCCGCGGCGGTCACCCGGTCGCGGACCCGGTCGACGTGGCCGAGCAGGGCACCGGCTTCTGCCAACAGCACCGCACCCGCCGCCGTGAGCGTGACGCCTTTGGCCGTACGGTGGAAAAGCCTGATGCCCAGCTCGTCCTCGAGCTGGCGGATCGCACGGCTCAGCGGCGGCTGGGTCATGTGCAGCCGGCCCGCCGCACGGCCGACGTGGCCTTCCTCGGCGACCGCGACGAAATAGCGCAGTTGGCGCAGGTCCACGCCGACACGATACTCACCGGGTATCGACCGTGCGAAACGAGTCTTGGACACCAGCCGCGGATCGGCGAACGATCGAATCATGAAATCCCTCACCATTGGATGTTTCCGATATGACACAACGCGTTCGCTATTCGAAGGAAGCACCGGCGCCACCATGAAAACCGCGGCGACCCTGCCGGAGATCTTCGAGGGAATGGTCCGCGGCGGTGCGTACGATGTCGCCGAGCTCGGACTGACGTTTTATCTACGATCGCTGGAGCAGGACCCGCCGTACGTGGCGTTGCCGATCTTCCCCAACCGCGTCTTCCGCCACTCGTGCGTCTTCGTCAACGTCCACTCCGGCATCACCGGCCCGGCCGACCTCACCGGCCGGACCATCGGTGAGTTTGGCACGTACGGCCAGGACTCCGGCGTGTGGGCCAAGGGAATCCTGATGGACGAGCACGGATTTCGTCCCGAGGACAACAGATGGATCATCGGCGGCCTCGAGCATCCCGCGCCGCCGTTCGACTTCATCCCCCATCCACATCCGCCGCAGGTCGACGTCAGCGTCGCACCGGCCGGCCGGACGCTCAACAGAATGCTGGACGACGGCGAGATCGACGCGCTGTTCTCCGCGAACGTGCCGCAGTGTTTCCTTGACAGATCACCAAACGTCGCTCGCCTGTTCGCCGATTTCGAGCCGCTGGAACGCGACTATCATCGCCGGACCGGCATTTTCCCGATCATGCACACGATCGTCATCCGACGTGACCTCCTGCGCCTCGCGGCTGAGGTCTATCGCGCCTTTGCCGAAGCAAAAGATGCGGCTCTGGAGCGCTATCGTGGTGCTCGCCGGCTCCATCAGGTGCAGACCATGGTGCCGTGGATGAACGCGCTGGTAGAGCGTAATGCCACCGAGTTTCCGGATGACTGGTGGCCGTATGGCATCGCCGCCAACCGTAGGACTCTGGAGACGTATCTGCGCTATCACTACGAGCAGGGGTTGTCCACGCGTCGGTGGAAAATCGAGGAGATCTTCGCCACGGAGCTGCTTGACATCTAGCTCTGCTGGCGGGATAACACCAAAGCTTCCCAAGAAACCTGAGGAGAGCGGCCCGCGGCGCGGTTTGCCTTGTGAGACAAAGAAACACTCGACCCCGGCGGCGCGGCGTTGTCGGCCGCTAGGGTATTATTGGTGGCATGACCACTCCTTCATTTCAGCTGGCGGGTGATCCGTCGTTGCTGTCCGGTAAGGAGGAGTTCGCGGCCGCGTTGCGGTATGCGGAGCAGGCGGTGCGTACGGCCAAAGCCGCGCTTCTGGCGGTGGTGAAAGCCGCCGATGACCAGACGATCGCGACAAAGTTCGGACACGCCGACACGGCCGCGTTCCTGGAGGATTTCCTGAAGTTCTCCCCCACCGAGGCCAGCCGATGCGTGCAGCGCGCTCGCACGTTCTGCGGCAGCCGCGCGTTGGCCACCGGTGAGAAGCTGGCGCCGCAGTTGGAATACGCCGGCGAGGCCATGCGCCGCGGCGAGCTGGCCGACTCGCAGTTGGACGCGATCCGGACGATTATCACCAAGTTGCCGCGTCGGATCGGTATCCAGGAGCGGCGGTTCGCCGAGAAAACGTTGGTCGACGCGGCATCGCAGTTGCGGGCGCGTGAGTTGCACCAGCTCGGCAACCGCGTCCACGGCCACCTCGACCCCGACGGAACACAGCCCTCGGAAGAAGAAAACGCCACGCCACGCCGCGAGCTGTATTTGCGCACCGGCACCGATGGTCGGCTCGCCTTCCGCGGCAGCTTCGATGCCGAGACGGGCAGCCTGATGCAGGAACTCCTCTCGCCGCTGGCCAAGCCACGCACGGACAACAAGGGCAAAACCAAAGACCGCCGCTCGGCTGCTGAGCGCAATGGTGATGCGTTGGCCGATGCGCTGAATTTGATCGCGGACAGTGAGAAGCTGCCGATCCAGGGCCGCGAGCGTCCGCATCTGACGATCACGCTGTCCTGGGAGATGCTCAGGGACAAGCTCGGGCAGGTCCGCGCGTACGAAAACACCGTCATCAGCCCCGAAGCCGCCCGGCGGTTGGCGTGCGACTGTGACATCACTCCACTGGTGCTCGGCACCCAAAGCGAAGCATTGGACGTCGGCCGCACCGAACGGCTGGTCACCGACGAGCTGCGCAAAGCGTTGATCGCGCGTGACCGCGGCTGCGCGATGATCGGCTGCACCCGACCCGTACGCTGGACGAGAGCACACCACGTGCGGCACTGGGCCGACGGAGGTGAAACCTCCATCGACAATTGCGTGCTGCTGTGCGAATTTCACCACCGGCAGATCCACCACGGCGACTGGCAAGTCCAGATCGTCGACGGCGTACCAGAATTCATTCCACCGCAGTACGTGGACTTCGAGCAAAAGCCGCTACGAAATACCTACCACCTGTTCAACTAAACCCGAACAGGTGGGCCACCAACCGAAGTGACACCACGACGAGGATCGCGCCTCGCCAGAAAACGTCGCGTTGACGGGCCTGCTGTGGTGCTCACGTTCGGTTGCGACCCGCCGCGAGCGCGAACGAGCCCTCGGCCGCGCCGAGAAACCTCATCGCCAACGAGGGGACGATCAGCGCCGGCCTCATACAGGTGAAGAATAGCTCGGCAGTTAACGCAGGATGCCGGCGGCTTTGGCGGCGCGCAGCCAGTCCGGAAACTCGTTGAGCAGACGCTGGTAAAGCTCGCCGTCGGACACCCGGTCGATGTCGTCCAGCGCGAAAAAGCCGGCATTGTCGACGACCCGACCCGGCATGTCGTCCAACGCCTCCAGCAGGCCGTAGTTTGCCTTGCCGATCCCCACAAACTGCCAGAAGACCGGCCGGCTCGCGGCCTGCACCATCAGCTGCGTGATCTCGCGGCGCTTGGAGAAACCGCCGTCGGTGAAGAAAAGGACGAGCGTCGGCACCGTCGGGTCGGTCGCGGTGGCCAACACGGCGTTGATGATCGGAATCTCGTCGTTTGCCGCGCCGATCCGGTCGTAGTCGAAGCCGCTGTGTTTCCCGCTCAGGTGAATGTATTGCTCCGGCCAGGTCTCCAGGTCGGCGACCCGCAGGTCAGGCAGCCGGAAGAACTGCCTGGCGTACAGGTACGCCTCGAGCGTGCCGTCGTCATCGAGTTGTACGGCCACCGGCACCATCCGCTCGATGACCCGGTGCACCACCTTTTGCCGATATTGCTTGTACATCGAGCCGGTCTTGTCCATCACCAGCACGACCCGTGCGCGTACGCCGGCGGCCTGCTTGGTCAGCAGGACCTTGGCGACCTCCTTCTTGCGCATGTCGAGTTTCTGTTTTTTCTCCAGGGAAAGCTTCTCCTCGCCTGGCACGGTCCGCGGCTGGTCGGCGGCCGGTTCGTCGGCCACGTCGATGCCGTGTTCGCGCAGCACGGCGGCGAGGCCGGTGGCCCATCCCTGCGACACGTTGCGGATTTTCCAGGCACCGCCACGCCGATAGATCTCCACCAGCAGCGCGGCACGTTCGGAGGTGAATCCTGCCGCCGACGCGCGTACGCCGGTGGAGACGGTCACGCCAAGAGAAGGGATCGCGGCCAGCGACCCCGGCACGGAATCGTCGAGCGACACGGCCACGGCGAGCGTCGCGACATCAGCCGGCACGCGCGCCAGGTCGATGTCGACCGCGCTGCTGGACACCGTCACGGCGCCTTCCGGCGAGGTCGGCTGGTTGAAGAAAACCAGGTCGTTGTCCGTGCGTACGCGGCGCTGCTCGGTCAGCTGCAGGACCAGCAGATCGACCGTGCCGGGTTTGCTGCCTTCCACTCCGATATGCAGTTTGCCGTCGGCAATCGCCGTGTTCGCGCCGCGAGCCAGTTCCACGTCATTCCCCCAACTATCGCTTTTCCCCGAGCGTACGGGTGGCTTGGTCGATCAGCCGCTGAAGCATCAAACCTCGGTGCACGTCCAGCGGTCCGGACACCCCTTTTCGCACGGATTCCGCGAATTCGGCGCGTACGCGCGCGAAACGTTCGGTGTCGTCGAGGTCGCGGCCGTCGAAGGACAGCACGCCGGGCTCGCCATACAGGTCGAGCCGGATGCCGCCGTCCGGACCACCGACCGAGCCGGAGAAAGACGCCTGGGTGACCAGGCCGTTTTCGTGCCGGCAGGTCACCTCGACCCAGCGCAGCGGGTCACCGGTCGCGTGCACCGAGTCGATCGGACCGACCGCGGCGGCGATGAGGTCGAACAGATGCGGCGCCAGATCGAGCAGAACGCCGTCGACGGTCCGCCAGCCGACCGCGGCCCAGTGGCCGGGGATCAGGCTGCCGTGTACGAACGCCGATCGCGCGCCGACGACCGGAAAATCCGCGGCCTGAGCGAGAAAATCGTCGGTCTGCCGGTGATAGCGGAAGCTCAGCATGAGCTGCGAGACGACCCCCGCCTCGGCCACCGCCTCGGCCAGCGCGCCGGCCGTGTCGAGGTCGCCGGCGATCGGTTTGTCGAGCAGCAAAGCCTTTCCGGCGCGTGCCGCGGTGATCGCCAGCGGCGCCTGGATGGCCGGCGGCACCGCGAAAGCGACCGCGTCGCAGCGCTCCAGCAGCTCCTCGTACGAGCCGGCGGCCACGGATCCGTGCTGTGCGGCCAACTCCGCCGCCGCCTCCGGCCGGCGAGCCCAGATCGCCGCCAGCGTCGTCTCCGGACCGGCGGCGAGCATCGGAGCGTGTGCGTTGCGAGCCCACGGACCCGCGCCGACCAGACCTACCCGGAGCACCATGCTCGTGAGTCTATTGTGGATTGTCGAGGAAGGGAGTGTGACCATGTCGCGACGCGCTGCGATCACCATGTCAGCGACGGAAATCGCCGATTTCCTGGCCGAGCAGCGGACCATCGTGGTGGCGAGCATTGGTCCCAACGGCCGGCCACACCTGGTGCCGCTGTGGTATTGGCCGACCGGCCAGGTGATCGAGACGTGGACATACGGAAAAAGCCAGAAAGTGCACAATCTCCGCCGCGATCCGCACGCGACGGTGTTGATCGAGACCGGCGACTCGTACGACCAGCTGCGTGGCGTTTCGCTGGAATGCGACACGGTCATCGACGACACGTACGACGAGGTGGCGCGGATCGGCCTGGCGATGGCCCAACGCTATGGCGGCGCACTCACCGACGCCGCGCGCACCGGAGTCGAGGCACAGGCGCGCAAACGCGTGTTGCTGCGTTTCACGCCGACGCACGTGGTCAGCTGGGACCACCGCAAGCTCGGCGGCGCCTACTGAGTGTCGGGGTGGCAGATGGAGAGCATCCGCGCGCGCTCGGCGACCTTGGAGCGCGTACGACCCTGCGCCGCGCCGGCCGCCAACTCGTGCGCCTCCAGCCGCAGCCAGTGGTCGTATGTCACAAAACGCACACCGCGCGACTCCAACAGCGCGTCCACCGCCGCCGGATCGGGATTTTCCGCGCCAGGCAACGACTCCGCGTCGGCGAGCAGGCTGCGTACGGTCTCCACCGCGTCGGCTTTGTTGTTGCCGATCACGCCGATCGGACCGCGTTTCACCCAGCCGGCAACGTAAAGCCCCGGCACCACGGCGCCGTTTTCCACCACACGACCGGTTTCGTGCGGCACCGTGCCGGAAAACGGATCGAACGGCAGGCCCGGCAGCGGCTGGCCTTCATAGCCGATGGCGGCGAAAACCGCCTGCACCTCGATCGCGTCGATCTCGCCGAGGTGCTCCGATCCCGGATGCGTACGCTCGAACCGTACGCCGGTCACGTCGTCGGTGCCAGTGACATCCTTGAGCTTGCGCCAAAACAGCAGGTGCAGCCGGCGCGACGCACCGGTCAGCGGTTTTTTCGACCACTCGGTGAAAAGGTTGACGTTGGTGCGCACTTTCCGGTTGCCGTCGACGAGTTCCTGGCTGGCCGGATCGAGCACCATGTCGTCCGGATGCACGATCAGGTCGACGTCGTCCAGCTCCGGCAGCTCGCGCAGCTCCGGCGCGGTGAACTTCGCGTACGCCGGACCACGGCGGCCGACGACGTAGACATCGGTGACCTTGTTGGTGCGCAGCGCGGCGAGCACGTCGTCGGGGACGTCGGTGCTGGCCAGGTCGTCGGCATGGGTGACCAGCATGCGCGCCACGTCGAGCGCCACGTTTCCGGCGCCGATCACCGCGACGCGCTCGGACTCCAGCGGCCGCGCCGGCAGCGCGTCGGGATGGCCGTTGTACCAGGACACGAAGTCGGCGGCGGCCTGGCAGCTCGGCAGGTTGTCACCCGGCACGCCGAGGTCGCGGTGGCCGGGAATGCCGGTGCTGAACAACACGGCGTCGTAATGCCGGCGCACATCGTCGAGCGTGAGATCGTCGCCGATCGCCACGTTGCCGAAGAAGCGCACCTCGTCGCGCTCCAGGATCAGCCGGAGTTTCTCCGAGATGGACTGGATCTTCGGATGGTCCGGCGCCACGCCGTAACGCACCAGGCCGTACGGCGCCGGCAGCTTGTCGTAAACGTCCACGGTGACCGGCAGGTCGGAGCTTGTCAGCGCGTCGGCCGCGTAGATGCCGGCCGGGCCGGCACCGATCACCGCGACCCGCAGTGGGCGATCCTTCTGGTAAGCCATGCCTTACCTAACTCTCGCCGCTATAGTGCTCTTCCTGCGACTCTAGACGATCTCCTCGCGCCGGTAATGCGTTTGGCTGCCCACGCGATGACGAGTCCGGCGAGCATGATTGCCGGTCCGTACAACAGAAACAGCCACGCGTTGAACGTATAGACGCCCCACAGCACGACAATCAGGCCGCCGAGCAGGAAAGTCGCCGGCACCACGCCGCCGGATCGCTCACCGCGCGGAAACAGTCGCAGGTTCTGGATCGCGGCGACGATGAGGAAAATCCCCATCAGCAGAAACCACGGCTCGAAGACCAGCAGGTTCCACCAGTCCGGGCCGCTCAGCCGGGTGAGGGCGACCGTGGTGGAGGCGGCCCAGTGCAGGATGCCGGCGACCGCGCCGATCCACGCCGTGCCCTGCAGAGCCCAGCGCGGCGCCAGCCGGCCCCAGTCGCGTACGAGGGCCAGCGACACCAGCGCGGCGCCGACGATCACCACGCAGGCACCCCAGTTGGCGAGCGCGAACTCCGGCGTCGACCTGGTCAGGCCGAGAAACGCCGCCGAACCGCCGAAGGCCCAGTAAACATGGATCGGCACGTACGCCAAGGCCCACCAGAACCCCGCGTAACCACCCCATCTTCTCGTCATGCCACCGAGACTGCTCGCCGCGGGAGCCCACGGCCTCTGTCTTTTGGCCGAATCTCAGACGAGTACGCGCGTGACGAACTCGGCCACGCAGACCGGCTTGGCGATGCCCTCGGCCTCGACGGTGATGTTGGCGACGACCTGCGCGCCGCCGGGGATGTCGTCGACGCTGGCCAGCGTGACCGAGCCGCGCAGCTTGGAGTCGACCGGCACCGGGCTGGGGAAACGCACCTTGTTGAGGCCGTAGTTGATGCCCATCTTGGCGCCTTCCACCGCGTACACCTCGTGCGCGAGCTGCGGCAACAGCGACAACGTCAGGAACCCATGCGCGATCGGTCCGCCGAACGGTCCGGCCTTGGCCTTCTCGATGTCCACGTGGATCCACTGGTGATCACCGGTGGCGTCGGCGAACAGGTTGACCTGCTGCTGTCCGATGGTGTGCCACTCGCTCTCCCCGAGCGGCTCTCCGACCGCGGCCTTCAGCTCATCGATCGACGCGAACGTACGCACGCTGCTCTCCCCTCCTTGGCGGACCCTCGCACCATAACTACAGGAGGAGGGCGTCGACGATCGAGCCGGTCTTGTACGGCGCGCCTTCGGGTGGCAGGACCAGCAGCGCGTTGGCGGCGGCCAGCGACGCCAGCCTCGACGAGCCCTGCTCGCCGGTGGCGGTGGCCACCAGCGCCTCGCGATCGCGCGTCACAACAGCTCGCACGTAGTCGGTCCGCGGCGTCGGCTTGGTGGCGTGCGTGAGCCGCACGCGTACGCGGTGACGCTCCGGCCAGCCGGCGCCCTGCAGCGACAGCAGCGCCGGCCGTACGAAAAGCTCGAAGCCGATCAGCGACGACACCGGATTTCCCGGCAGCGCGAAGATCAGCGGCCCGCCCTCGACGGTCGCGAACGTGACCGGCTTGCCCGGCCGCATGCTGACCTGCTGGAAGTGGACGGTCGCCAGCTCCGGCAGCAGCCGCTTCATCAGGTCCTTGCGCCCCATCGACACACCGCCGGAGCTGATCAGCACGTCGGAGTCGGCGATCCGCTCGGTCAGGAAGGCACGCTGAGCGTCCTCCTCGTCCGGCGCCAGGCCGGCGAAGCGTACGTCCACGTTGAGGCCGGCCAGCGCGGCCAGCAGCGCATAGCGGTTGGAGTCGCGGATCTGGCCGGGCCCCGGCGTCCGGCCGGGCTCGACCAGCTCGTCGCCGGTCGACAGCACGCTCACCCGCGGCCGCCGGCCGACCAGCGCGTCGACGCGGCCGGCGGAGGCGAGCAGACCGATGGAGGCCGGGTTGAGGATCGTGCCGACGTCCGCGACCAGCTCGCCTTTGCGCAGGTCATAGCCCGGCGCGCGGATGTTGTGGCCGGCCGGCGGCTCCTCCTCGATGCGGACGACGCCGTCGCTCTCGCTGGTCAGCTCGACCTTGACCACCGCGTCGGCGCCGTCCGGGATCGGCGCGCCCGTGGTGATGTACGCGGCGGTGCCAGGCCCGACGGTGAGCTCGTCCATCCGGCCGGCGAACCGGTCACCGACCAGCCGCCGGTCGCCACTGTCCGCGCTGCGTACGGCGTAACCGTCCATTGTGGACGCGGAGAACGGCGGCAGGTCCTCGGTGCCTTCGACGCGCTCGGCCAGCACGCGGCCGGCCAGCTCGACCAGCGGCAACCGCTCGGCCGGCAACACGCGCACGTGCTGCCGGACGATCGCCGCCGCCTCCTCCGGCGTGATCACTCGTCGTCCTCTTCCACTGGCAGCGGCGAAAAACTGACCGTGAACGAGGTGGACACCGGCCGCAGCTGGTATGGCGGGAGCACGCCGGGTCCGCAGGAAGCCGTGCCGAGACCGTGCAAAGCGGCGTCGATGTTCAGGTAGACGAACTCGCTCGGCCGCAGGTCGGTGGTGTGCCTGGCGCGGTCGAGATCCTCACTCGTCCAGCGGCGGGCGGACAGGTTGATCGTCGGCGAGCCGTCGACCCGCAGGCCGACGCCGTCCGCGTCGGTGAGCTGAGCCCACCGTACGCCGGAGCGGTTCCCGTTTTCCTGCGGGAAAACGTACGGCGTCTGCCAGTCGTCCACAGTGGACTGATAGCGGCCGACCCTGACCGCCTTGACGCTGTCCGGATACGATTCGCCAGGGCCCAGGCCGAAGAAGTCGATGTTGTCCACAGTGGACGGGATGCGCATGCGCAGGCCGATCCGCGGCACGGTGTCCGGCCAGTTGCCTTCCGGGTCGACGTTGACGGTCAGCGTCAGGCCGTTTTCGCCGGCACGCCAGCGATACCAGACGTGGGCGCCGAAGCCGAGGCCGGCCGGGGCGACCCGGCTGCGGACGACCAGCTCGGTGCTGCCGGTCTTCACGTCGATCGTGCGGTGCTGCAGCCGGTGCAGCCCGTTTCCGCGCCACCGCAGCTCTTCGGAATGTTCGCCGCCGCGGTCGTTGTCGGTCGGCGCACGCCACAGGTCGAGCCGCGGACCGTCGACGACCAGGTTTCCCAGCTTTCGCAACACTCCCCGGCCGGCGTCGAAGACACCTGGACCGAAAACGATGTGGTCACTGCGAAGTTGCGGCCGGCGGCCGGCGAAAGCCGGCGCTGGAGCGGCCGGCTTGACCGGCAGCTGCCCCCAGGCGATCTCGTGCCCGGCGGCGGCCCACGGCTGGTCGGCGGCCAGCTCGGCGCGTACGGTCAGCCAGCTTTCCGCGTCGGTGCGCGGAAGTTTCGGCAGCGGCAGCTCGGCGCGCTGTCCCGGCGCGACCGGCGGCACCACCAACTCGCCGTCGGCCACCTTCTCACCGGCCGATTCCAGCGCCCAGCGAAACGCCAGGTGGCCGGTGGTGACGAAGTCGTAATGGTTTTCCACGATCAGCGAGTTGTCGCCGGCGCGGATAACGACCGGCTCGATGACCTTCTTGAACTCCAGCAGGCCGGGAGAGGGTTGCCGGTCAGGGAAAACCAGGCCGTCGATGACGAAGTTGCCGTCGTGCAGCGGCTCGCCGAAATCGCCGCCGTACGCGAAAAACTCGCGGCCGTCGGCCGTGTGCTGCCGGATGCCGTGGTCGATCCACTCCCAGACGAAGCCACCCTGACAGCGCGGATAGCGCTCGAACAGCTCCTGGTATTCGGAAAGTCCGCCGGGACCGTTGCCCATCGCGTGCGCGTACTCGCACAGGATGAACGGCATCGCGCGCCGCTTCGCGTCCAGGGCGTCGTCGGCGTTTTCGTGTTTTTCCTCTTCCTGCTTGCCGATCAGGTCGACGTCCGGCACCGAGGCGTACATCCTGCTGTAGACGTCGACGTACTCGCAGGCCGCGTCGCCTTCGTAATGGATCGGCCGGCTCGGATCGCGATCCCTGGCCCAGTCGGCCATTGCCGCCAGGTTGGCGCCGGTGTGGCTCTCGTTTCCGAGCGACCACAGGAAAATGCTCGGATGGTTCTTGTCGCGCTCGACGGTCCGGCGCATCCGGTCCAGATACGCATCGGTCCACAGTGGATCGTCGGAAGGGTTGTTTTTCCAGTCCAGTACGCCGAAACCGTGCGTCTCCAGGTCGCACTCGTCGATGACCCAGAACCCGAGCTCGTCACACAGGTCGAGCATCGCCGGATGCGGCGGGTAGTGGCTGGTGCGGATGGCGTTGACGTTGTGCCGCTTCATCAGCAGCAGGTCCTCGCGCATCGCGTCCTCCGGCACCGCACGGCCGAAGTCGGGATGGTGCTCGTGCCGGTTGACGCCACGGATCAGGATCGGCCGGCCGTTGACGGTGATCTGGCCGTCGACGATCGCGACCGTACGGAATCCGATCCGGATCGGCACCCGCTCGTCGGAGGTGAACAGCTCGCCGTCGTACAACCGCGGCGTCTCGGCCGTCCACGGCTCGATCTCGTCGAGCTCGAAGACCTCTCCGGCCGGCTTGTCGATGATGCCGAGCTCCTCGACCGTGAGGCGTACGGGCGCGACCCCATTGACACCGGCGTCGACCTCGACGCGCAGCGTGCCGCGGCCGGTGGTGTGGTCGAAGTCGGCGTGCACGAAGAAGTCGGTGATGGCGGCGGCCGGCCGGCGGATCACCGCGACCGAGCGGAAGATGCCGGGCAGCCACCACATGTCCTGGTCTTCCAGGTAGCTGCCGGAGGACCACTGGTGCACCTGCACCGCGAGCACGTTTCGGCCGACGCGCAGCGCCTCGCGTACGCGGAACTCGGTCGGCAGCCGGCTGCCCTTGGTGACGCCGAGCTCGGTGCCGTTGAGCCAGACGCGCGCGCACGAGTCGACGCCTTCGAAGCGCAGCACGGCGTCGGTGTCCTGCCAGGTCTCCGGCACCTCGAAGGCGCGGCGGAAGCTGCCGGTCGGATTCTCGGTCGGCACGTACGGTGGATCGACCGGGAAGGGATAGACGACGTTGGTGTACGCCGGCCGGCCGTAACCGTGCATCGGCCAGCTCGACGGCACCGCAAGCGCGTCCCAGCCGGAGTCGTCGAACCCGGTCAGGTGAAAGCCGGCCGGTGCCTCGGTCACCGTCGGCGCGAGGTGAAACCGCCACTCGCCGTCCAGCGGCAGCCGCGCCGCGGTCGAGGTGAAGGTCGACCGCGGCGGCAGGCCGCCGTAGCCAGGCGCCGGATCGTCCAGGTAGCTGAACCTGCGCCGGCCGGCATCGTCTGCAGTCGTGGTCACGATGTCCTTTCTAGCGGACGTGGGGCCACGACGTACGCACTGCACCCGACCTGGTCCGACGTCACAAATCGGTCCGTGACCCGGCCGGTGCTCGGTGTGTTGCGGCTACAGCGCCGACGGTGGCTCGGGCTCTGGCCAGAGCGGCGGGAAGGCCCGGTCGGCGGCCAGGTAGTCCGGCACCTCGCGACCGGAGCCGCGCAGCTGCGTCGCGTACTCACGCCGCGCCGCGTACTCGGCCTCGAACCGCTCGGTCACCTCGGCCGGCGACGGCTCCAGCTTCTCCAGCACCGCATGCACCTGGGTGACGCTGCGCCACCACTGCCGGTAGGCCTCCTGCAGGCGGTCGGCGATCAGCGGCGGATCGTCTGCCGTGCGGCGCATGCCGCCGGGGACCACCCGTTGCTCGGTGTCCACGCTCATGTCTTCCCCCCGGTCCCTCTCGTCACGTAGACCTCTCCTTGCCCCAGAAGGGTCTACGTACCCCCTGGAGTGCGATTGGCCGTGACTGGTCTCACAGCCTCCCAGGGCTCTCGATGTCGCTCGACACCGGGTGACCCCATCGCGGACCGCACCCCACCTGGGAAAAGTCTAGTCCCGATGGCGCCGGATAGGCATCCCATCACCGCTCGCCGGGTGGAAAGCGGCACCTAAGAGTAACCGCTGCCGCGAAACCCATTGCCGGATTCGGCCGTATCGGCCGGCGGATGGAGACCGACGTCTCATTCTTTTCTGTGTAGTTAACACGGAAAAATGCGAGCTTTGGTGGCGTTTATCCCGTCCTGTTGATCGCTCAAGAAGGCAGTAAATGCTGATTAATTGCACGTACGCCGGCGGCCAGCTCAGGAATTTCGACGACCTCCACCCCGCCGGCACGGAGGATCTCCGCACCATCACAGTCAGTGAAGATCGCCGGCTCTCGCCACGCGAACACCACCCGCCGCACGCCAGCCGCCAGAATGAGCCGCGCACATGTCACCGGCCGCGACGCACGCCGCGAACACGGCTCCAACGAACTGTAGACAGTCGCGTTCGCGAGGTCCTTTTCGCGAACTTTGCCAAGTGCTGACTCTTCGGCATGGACGACAGGGTCGCCTTCCCTGGAGTATCCGGTCGCCAGCACCGTGCCGTCCCGGTCCACCACGTACGCGCCGACCGAGAAGGCGGTGCGCGAGGGCGGACATTGCTTGGAGAGGTCGATGGCGGCGGCGAGGAAGTCGTGGTCGGTTGGCACGAGTCCTATTGTGCGCCGCGGCGTGGTGGTTACGCGGTGTGGTCGGGGGGGCGGGCGAGGGCAGGGCGGGCGGGGACGAACGTTGCGTGTGGGGAGTGGGTGACGTCTTCACGTTTGTTGCGTTGGGGAGGTGGTTGGGCCGCCAATCGGTGTGCATGGGGGTGGGGGCGGCGGTTTCGTGCGGGGCTGGGTCTCCTGGGCTTGCTCGGTCACGTGTGGGAAGCAACCCGTCAACATGGACGCCATCACAGCGTCCGGGGTGGTGCTGATGTGGCTACTGTGGCTGGCAATGCGGGTGAGACGGATCGGCTGCGTAATACTTGTTTAACAAGACATCAAAATAGACATTTGGTGCAGCCCAGCAGTCACAACAGCATTACTAGCCTCAGTAGTCACATCCGTCACAGCCTCCGGTGATCGCGGCGGTGTGAAAGCCTTGTTTCTTGCGTCCAATGCAAGTAACTCGACATTCATGCCATCCGCGACCCTCACAAGTCGGACATTTAGCGCTCCACACGCCGTCCGCGTCCCACATACTGGACCCTCACGCCACCCGCTGAGACGCCACGGCACCCTCTGGCGCCCCAGCCACGCTCCTGGTCCACACAACAAACACAACCGCACCCGCGGCACCCAACAGAACCAACAACCTCAGGCCCAACTACCTCCGGCCCAGCCACCTACCCGCAGCCCGACCAGCCACGGCCTCAGGCTGGCGCCTCGCGATCAGACAGGCGATACCGCAACAACGCCACGTCTCCGATGGCTGTCGTGTCGACCAGGCGCATCGTTTCCGTTGGCGTCCACCGATACCGGCCCGCCCCAACGAAGCGGGGCGCTTCGGCATCCCCGACAAAAAACGGCGCCACGGCGAGGTGGAGCTCGTCGACGACGCCGGCGGTCAAAAACGACGTGAGGACTGAGGATCCGCCTTCGACCATCAGTCGCTGAATCCCCCGCTCACCGAGATCCTTCAGTACAGCAGACAGATCCAGGGAACCACCGACGCCGATGACCTCGGCGTGGTCGCCCAGGCGGGTGGCGAGGTCGGCGCGTGCGGACGAGGGGCAATAGACGAGCGTCAGGGTGTCGTCGGCGAAGAAGTTGGCGGAGGGGTCGAGGTCTCCGGACGCCGTCAAGGTCACCTTGGCGGGGGTCGCCGGCCGGCCGGAGCGTACGCGTGCCTGGCGGCGGGCCGGTGAGCGTACGGCCAGGCGGGGGTTTTCGCGGCGGATCGTGTTGGCTCCGACGACGATGGCGTCACTGGCGGCGCGTTCGCCGTCGACCCGGTCGAAGTCGGCGGCGTTGGACAACAGCAGGCGCTCCGGAGTCGCGTCGTCGATGAAGCCATCGACGGACATCGCGCAGCTCAACAGCACGTACGGCCGGTCGGTCCTACCGGCCACGGGCCTCACCCGCCGTCTGCCGCCTCGCCGGACGGCTTCCATGATCGCTATCACTTAACGCACCGTAGTCGATTGGTCGCAGCTGAACATCCGCCAAATGGATGCCGCTCATCACAGATTTGACATCACCACTGGCCTACCGGACAGCTTTGTTAGCCTAACCTAAGCCCTGTTTCGCCATCTGGAGGCCGAGCCCTGTGAGCAACGTCGCGGTCGCTGAGCCACCAAAGACGAAGCGACCAAAGACGAAGACGCGACAAGGGCTGGCGACCAAGGCACAGTGGCGGCTGCTCGGTCTGCTCATCGGCCTCGCCGTCCTCGCGCTCGTCCTCATCGCCAGCATCGCGATCGGCGCACGCGCGATCCCCCTTGGTACGACCCTCGACGCACTCTTCGGCGGCCTGCGGGGTCGCGACGCCGAGATCATCCGTACGCTCCGCATCCCGCGTACGCTTCTCGGCGCCGAGGTCGGCATCGCGCTCGGCGTCGCCGGCGCGCTCATGCAGGCACTCACCCGCAACCCGTTGGCCGATCCGGGCATCCTCGGCGTCACCGCCGGCGCGTCGGCCGCCGTGGTCACGGCGATCGCGTTCATCGGCCTCAGCTCGCTCGCCGGCTACGTCTGGTTCGCGCTGGCTGGCGCGGCAGTCGCGATGATCGTCGTGTACGCCCTGGCCAACCGGGGCGGGGGCGCATCACCGGTGCGGCTGGCGTTGGCTGGCACAGCCGTCACCTTCGCCCTCACCGCGTACGTCTCCGGCGTCGCTCTGCTGGACACCGCGACCTTCGACCAGTTTCGGTTCTGGGCGGTCGGCTCGCTCGGCGCCGCCAGCTATGGCACGTTGTCGCAGGTCACGCCGTTTCTGCTGGTCGGCGTGTTGTTGGCGCTGGCGCTCGTACGCCCGCTCAACGCGATCGCCCTCGGCGAAGATGCCTCTCGTGCACTCGGCGCCCGCGTTGAGCTGACGCGCGGCGTCGGCACGGTCGCCATCACGCTCATGTGCGGCGCGGCGACCGCGGCGGTCGGTCCGATCGCGTTCGTCGGCCTCACGGTGCCGCACATCGCGCGCGCCATCACCGGCCCTGACCAGCGCTGGGTCCTGCCGTACTCGCTGGTCATCTCGCCGGCCCTGCTGCTCGCCGCCGACGTGGCCGGCCGTTGGCTCGGCAGTCCCGGCGAGCTACAGGTCGGCATCGTCACCCCGCTGATCGGAGCACCGTTGTTCATCATGCTGGTACGCCGACGCCGGATCCCGCAGCTATGACCGTGCTCTCGCTGCCACGCGGCCGCGCGCGCCGCGTCTCGCTGCGCTTCCATCCGCGTACGGTCATCGTCAGCGTGGCGCTCGCCATCGTCGCGCTCGTGCTTGTCGTAGTGGCAACCGGCACCGGCGACTTCCCCATCGCGCCATTGGACGTCGTCCGTACGCTCATCGGCGCCGGCGACCGCGTCAACGACTTCATCATCTTCGGCCTGCGGCTGCCGCGCGTGATCGTGGCGGTCATGTGCGGCCTCGCCCTTGGCATGGCCGGCGCGATCTTCCAGAGCCTGTCGAAGAATCCGCTCGGCAGCCCGGAGATCGTCGGCTTCACCAACGGCTCGGCGACCGGCGCGCTGGTAATGATCCTGATCTTCGGCAGCGACCAGACCGGCATCGCGCTCGGCGCGGTCGGCTCCGGCGCGTTGACGGCGTTGCTGGTGTACGCGCTGGCGTTCAAGCGCGGCGCGCAAGGCTATCGGCTCATCCTCGTCGGCATCGCCATCGGCGCCGCGCTGACCTCGGTCAACTCGTATCTGCTGACACGCGCGCGCGTCGACGACGCGCAGCAGGCCGCGGTCTGGCTGATCGGCAGCCTCAACGCGCGCAGCTGGTCACAGGTGTGGCCGCTGGCGATCGGCCTGCTGCTCCTCGTGCCAGCAGCGCTGGCGCTGGGCCGCGGTCTGGACGCGCTCGAGATGGGTGACGATGCAGCGCGCGCGTTGGGCGTACGCGTGGAGTCGACGCGCGGCTGGTTGCTCGTCGTCGGCGTCGGCCTCACCGCGGCGGCGACGGCGGCCGCCGGACCGATCGGCTTCGTCGCGCTGGCCGCGCCACACCTGGCGCGCCGGCTCACCAAAGCGGCCGGTGCCGGCATCGTCCCGGCCGGCCTGATGGGAGCCGTGTTGTTGCTGGTCAGCGACCAGGCGGCGGAGCGGCTCATCCCTGGCGTCCAACTGCCGGTCGGCGTGATGACCGGCGCGGTCGGCGGCCTCTACCTGATCGGATTGCTCGCTTTCCAGTGGCGACGCGAAAGGACGACGGCGTGAGACTCCACGCAAAGGACCTGCATCTCGCGTACGACACACGGATCGTCGTCGAGGACCTGTCGGTGGGCATCCCCGACGGCTCCTTCACGGTGATCGTCGGTCCCAACGCCTGCGGCAAGTCGACGCTGCTGCGCGCGCTGTCGCGGATGCTCAAACCGCGCGCCGGCGCGGTGTATCTGGACGGCTCGGTCATCTCCGCGTACCGGACCAGGGAGGTGGCGCGCCGGCTCGGCCTGCTGCCGCAGAGCTCGATCGCGCCGGACGCCATCTCGGTCGCCGACCTGGTCGCGCGTGGTCGCTATCCGCACCAGCGGCTGCTGCAGCAGTGGTCGCCGGCCGACGAGTCGGCGGTCGCGCGCGCGATGGCCGCGACCGGCGTGACCGACCTGGCCGCACGCTATGTGGACGAGCTGTCCGGCGGCCAACGGCAGCGCGTCTGGCTGGCGATGATCCTGGCCCAGGAGACCTCGATCCTGCTGCTGGACGAGCCGACCACGTTCCTGGACATCGGCCACCAGATCGAGATGCTCGACCTGTGCGCTGACCTACACTCGGATCACGGCCACACGCTCGTGGCCGTCCTGCACGACCTGAACCACGCCTGCCGCTATGCGACACACCTGATCGTGATGGACGCCGGCCGGATCGTGGCGGCCGGCCAGCCGGGCGAGATCATGACCGCCGAGCTGGTTCAAGACGTCTTTGGGTTGACGTGCCGGGTCATCGATGACCCCGAAAGTGGTACGCCTCTCATCATTCCGGCTCGATCTCGCAAGATCAGGGATGAGGTCAGGGGGAACCCCGTTGCCGATCCACTGGCTGGCTGAAAACGTCAGGAGCTATGCACGACATCGAGCTGTGGCTCAGCCACGCGCCGGCAATGCTGGTGTACGTCACGGTCGGCCTGCTGATCGGCCTGGAGAGCATGGGGATCCCGCTGCCCGGCGAGGCGACCCTGATCAGCGCCGCACTGCTGGCCACCACCGGCACGGTCGACCCGGTCGGCGTGGCCGCCGCCGGCATCACCGGCGCGGTGGTCGGCGACTCGCTCGGCTACCTGATCGGCAAACGCGGCGGCCGCAAGCTGCTGGACAAGCTCGGCGGGCGTTTTCCGCGGCATTTCGGCCCGGCGAAGATCCGTACGGCCGAACGCGCGTTCGCGACCTCGGACATCTGGGCCGTGTTCTTCGGCCGGTTCATCGTGGTGCTGCGGATCCTGGCCGGGCCGATCGCCGGCACGCTCGGCATGCCGTACAAGCGATTCCTGCCGGCCAACGTCGCCGGCGGCATCGTGTGGGCCGGCGGCATGACCGCGCTGATGTACACGCTGGGCTCGGCGGCCCGGATCTGGTTCGATCAGTACTCGTGGTTGATTTTCGTCGGCGGCCTGGTGCTCGGCCTTGGCATCACCGCGCTGGCCGGTCTGCTGGCGCGCCGGCGGCTGCTGGCCACCGCCGACGAGCCGGCCGAGGAGGAGACGCGGGAGCTCGTTTCCTCTCATTGAGGAGGGCTTGATGGAGAGCGTTGTGTTGCTTGACGAGGCAGGCAACGCTATCGGCACCGCGGACAAAGCGAGTGTGCACAACGCGCGTACGCCGCTGCACCTTGCGTTTTCCTGCTATGTCTTCGATCCGGCCGGCCGCTTCCTGCTCACGCGGCGAGCGTCGACGAAGAAGACTTTTCCCGGTGTGTGGACGAATTCCTGCTGTGGCCATCCGCTGCCGGCCGAGCCGCTGACCGGCGCCGTACGCCGGAGGCTGGCCGCCGAGCTCGGCCTGACGGTCGCCGAGCTGACCCTGATCCTGCCGGATTTCCGTTACACGGCAACGATGGACGGCATCGCCGAGAACGAGATGTGCCCGGTCTTTCGTGCCGTCACGGCGACCGAGCCGGTGCCCGACCCAACCGAGGTCGAGGCGTACGCCTGGGTCGACTGGACCGGATTCCTCGCCGCGGTTGCCGACGGCGCGCAGCCGATCTCGCCGTGGTGCGCCGAGCAACTGGCCGCGCTCGGTCCCGACCCGAGCAGCTGGCCGGCCGGTTCGTACGCCGATCTCCCACCGGCCGCCATCCGATAGCCATATTTCCTTTACCTGTCTCGAAAAGCGCCAAAGGTGGCACGAATCGGGGATCTCGCCGGCGCTACCGGAGCCTACGGTGCGTACACGAGAGTTGACCTGACGGCAGGGAGACGGGGACATGGCGATCGAACCAGATATTCCGGACACACCGGCTGACCCCGGCACCATCGAGGCCAGCGCCACCGATCTGCGCAAGGTCGCGGCAGTCCTCACCGGCCACGGCGACGATGTGAATGCGGCGGTCAACACCGCGGCGCTGCAGTTCTCCGACGTCGTCAGCGGACCGATCCGTACGCTGGCAACGAAAAACCTGGCCGCGTTCCAGGCCGCCTTCGCCGCGGTCGCCTACGGCGCGGACATCACGCACAGCTGGTCGCAGGACGTGCGGACGTTCAAGACCGAGCGGCAGAAGCTGCTCGCCAACTGGCAGTTCGACAACAGCGTCAACTTCGGCGTCAACCAGCCGACGATCCCGGCCAACGCCAGCGACGCCGATCGCACGGCCGCCAACCAGAAATACGACAGCCAGCTCAACAGCGCGCGGCAGACCGCCGCCAACGACCTCAGCCTGCGCGCGTACGCGCTGCTCAACCAGCTGCGCGACCAGGCCAACGACTGGGCCGGCCGGATCCGGCACACGCCGGACGACAGCGACCTGCTCGCGTTGGCCAGAGCCGGTGGCCTTTCCTGGGGGACCTATCTCAGCCTGGGAAAGCAGGCCGATCCGAAGGTGCCGCCGCCGCTCACGGCTGCGGACGGCAGCTGGGCCGCGGGCGTTGTCCGGCGCGGTCCGGACGATCCGGACTATGGCAAGGCACTGGCGCTGCTCGGCCTGCTCTCCGCGTATTCGGTGCAGGCACAGAAAAACGGCGACAAGCTGACCGCCGGCGAGCTGGCCTATCTGAAGGCTTTCTATGGAAACCTCGACAAGAAAGACCTCAACAGGGCGATCGAGGCGAGCGCCGGCAACAAGGCACAGCTGAAGGCACTCGGCGGTGGATTACTCGCGCTGTCCAGCGAAAAGCTCGGCGGCTCCTACGGTGACCTGCCCCAGTATCTCCGCGACATCCTGGACAAGTCGGCCGTCGAGTACGGCTACTCGACTGGAGGAACGGCACCGGTCCCCACCCTCGGCATACCGGAGCTGCGGACCTTCGGAAACCTCGCCGCCGCCTTGAGCCAGGCCGACCCCAGCCTCGTCGGCGGCACGCAGTTCTCCGAAAATCTCACCCTCCGCGTATCGGAGATCGCCTCGACCGCGCAGACGGTCCACGAGAACGGCAAGACGATCGGCGTCTCCAACGCCGACCTGTACGACTACGACCACATCAAGACGATCGCGCAGGGACTTATTGGTGTCTCCACGCGTAATCACGACGCCGACTACGCCGTCCTGACCGGCTCGGACGGCGCGTACGTCCTGGGAAACCTCACGCATTTCGACTGGCCGGACCGCGGTGCCGCGGCCTCCGGACTGGTCAACTGGATCGCCGAGGACGGCCGAAATCCCGATCACGGCAGCGATACGTACAAGCACGCGACCCAGGCGGCGGAAGTGCTGCTGCACGCGTTGGACGACACCACCGCGAACGGCGGCAGCTCGCCGTTCCAGAACTTCTACGCCGACTTCCACAAGAATCCCGCGTTTTCCGGCAGCCTCGCCAACATCGCCGACACCTACATCGGCGACTTCGCGGAGAAGGCGCTGGCCAACGAGCGGACCGGCATCGAGAACGACGGCACGCTGACGATCCGGTCGGTCGACCGGCAACACTTCCTCGCTCTGATCGGCGCCGATCCCAACGCCTTGAACGCGTTGTCGTTGAAAGCAGGCGAATACGAGGCGCATCTGCTGCAGGACACCGTACACGGCAAACTCGACTCGGCCGACGCGCTGCGGTCGGTTTCCATCCTCAACGGCGAACTGGACGCCACTCCCGCGAACGTCGAGCTGATCGACAAGGAGCTGAAATTCGAGCACGACGCGAAGAAGTACGGCGACACGCAGTATTACCTCAACCTCGGCCGATCGTCGGCTCAGTTCGGCCTCGGCCTGGTCGGCGACAAAGGCGTGTCCAGTTTTGCCTTGGGCCAGCTGGTCGATCTTTTCACGCACAACCAGATCGCCGCGCCGGATCCGGATCTGGCCGCGTCCTTCCAGCCGCCGGACGGCCAGGGTTCCGGCGACGTACGCGCCGCCCACGACTACGCCGAGGCATGGGTCGCCACGCACGAGAATCTGTTGCACGACAGCCACGACCCGGCTGTCAAGGAGCTCGTCAAGGATTTCGTCCGTTATGACCACGGAAAACCGCACCTGATCAACCTGTCGCAGCTGAACGACCACACTGACGAGGCTCGGCTCGAACAACTCGTCCGCCACCTCGGCGGCCAACGCGCGCAGGCATACCTCGACCACTACGACACCGAGTGGTATGACGCGTACACGCGCGCCAAAGGCACCTCCGGCGCGGCGATCCTTCGCGGCGACAAGTAGCCGGTCTATCGGAGGTTGTGCGATGACGTTGTCCCAGCAGACCGGCAAGCTCGACCGCGACTCGTTCCAGGCAACACTGGCCTTCTTCACCGAGCTCGACCTGGTCACCGCCGACGAGTCAGCCGAGGTGCTCGCGATGTTCGAGCCCGATTTCGCGTACGCGCGAGCCATGGCCCGCGCCGACTCGGTGCACGTCCACGTGAAGGTGCCGGAGGTGGCCGACCTGCCGCACCACGCGCTGACTGCGCGCGAGAAGGCACTTATCGGCCTGGCGCTGGCGCATGCGCACCGGTGTCCCTACTGCATCGACTCGTTCACGAACACGTGTCTGGACAAGGACATCACCGTCGAGCAGATCCATGAGGTGATCCACACCAGCTCGGCACTGGCCGCCGGCGTCCACTTCGTCCACGGCGTACAGACGCGTAATGTCCTCGCTCGCCGCGGCATGCTGTAGGCCGCGGGGACTCCCTACGTGCGCAGGGAGTCCCCGCGGTTTCACGCGATGCCGGCGGCGAAGACGTGCAGTGCCGCGTTGGCCGGCAGGGTGATCGCGACGACCTGTTTTCCCGCGGTCAGTGGAATCGTGTTGGAGAAGACGCGATACGCGACGGTCGGATAGGCCGGTCCGCTCTGGGTGTTCTTCCCCATCACCGTGGCGAGGGTCGCCGCGCCGTACTGTGCCGGATCGGCGCAACACCAGTTCGGAAATCCGGTGTCGGCCTGGCTGGTCGAGCCGTCGGCATACCAGACCGTCACGGAGCCTTTCGCCGTGCCGGTGCCGGTGCCGGCCAGTACGAGTTTCGAGCCGCTGCCTGACAAGGCGATCGTCTGGCCACCGCCGACGACGTTGTCCACGCTGCCGTTTCCTTGCGCAGGCCAGGTAAGTCGTGCGCCATTCGCGGTGAACGTGGCGCCGGCGCGCAGGCCGGCATCGGTCAGTCCCTCTGCCCGGAAGCTGCTGCCGCCACCGTCGATGTCGCCGGCAGTCACATGTGCCGCGTCCGTCACGCCGACATTTCCGTACGCCGCCGCCAAAGAAGCGTACGGCACGGTCACGGTCGCTGAGTCGACGACCCGGTGATCGGCGACCCGCGCACGGTAGGTCGCAGTGGCGGTCACCTTGTAATCCTCCGGTTTCAGTGTCGCGTCAGGCGTCAGCTTCACCGGCACGGTGACGGTCTGGCCAGGACTGACCGACCGTAGGCCGCCGCCAACCACCGCATGCAGGCCATCGACCGAAAACGTCACGTCTCGCACCGGAAGTGGCGTGCTGTTGGTGAAACTCAGCGTGCCGTCGGCGGTCTTCCCTGGCGACACCAGCGAAGGCGCGGTCAGTTTGACGAACGCGTCGTTGTCGGCGAGAAAATATCCGCCGACCGCACTGGTGCCGAAGAGTCGCACGTCCTGACCGGCCGTCGGCGCTGTCTTGACGCGTACGACGCCGTCGTCATACCACCAGCCCGAGTTCGCCGCGTCCAGCGCGGCTTTCGTCGCGTACTGCCGGAGAATCGACCCACCGGCCTGGACCGCGGCCGGCTTGGATCCACTGTGGACGGTCAGCAGATAGCGCCGGGTCACCGGTTTGCCCGCGTACGCGCCGGCGCTCTGGCCGATCCGTACGGTCACCGTGCCGGGACCGGATGTCGGTGCGTCGACGGTGAAAGTCTGCGTGGCATGCGCCGGCGACCGCGTGATGCCGTCGTCCTCGGCCAGTGTGAAACTGCCGTGTCCCCGCGGATAAACGTCCAGGTCGAGCTCGCCTTTGTCGCGTGTCGACCACGACTTGGTGCCTTCCGGCCACATCGGCACGACCGCGCCGGCGCGTACGAACAGCGGCAGCGTGTCCAGCGGCGCGTCGTAACCGTCCACAGTGGTCGGTCCGGTGTACGTGCGGCCCGTCCAGTAGTCGACCCAGGTGCCTTTGGGCAGATAGATGCCCCCGCGCGTGGTCGCCTTCTGGTAGACCGGCGCCACCAGGAAGTCGGTGCCGGACAGGAACTCGTACTTTGCCTTGTCCGTCCACACATTCGGATCGCTCGGATATTCCAGCGCGAGCGGTCGCACCTGGCCGACACCGGTCTGATGCGCCTGATACGCGTAGCTGTACGTGTAAGGCAGCAGCCTTTCCTTGAGCAGCAGGTATTTCCGGTTGATCGAGGTGTACGGCTCGCCGTAGCGCCACGGCTGCTTGTCGGAGGCGGCCCAGCCGTCCATGGTCATCGCCGCCGGCAGGAACGCCTTCCACTGCAGGTCGCGCACGTACGTCTGAGGGCTGCCACCGAAAATGCCGTCGATGTCACCGGTGTTGTAGGCGATGCCGGACATCGTGGCGCCGGCGTAGGTGGGGATCTGCCAGCGGATGTAGTCGTACGAGCCGGACTGGTCGCCGCTCCACAGCACCGCACACCGCTGCGCGCCGGCCCAGCTCACCGGCTGCCACACGAATCCGCGCGCGTCGCTGTTGTCCTCGATTCCCCTTTTCGCGGTGTCACAGGCATCCAGTGCGAACTGGTAGCCGTCGCCGACCCAGGCCACGTCCAGCTTGCGCACGCGTACACCGGCCTTGACCTCGGCGCCCTGGTTGGGCAGGCCGTTTTCGGTCCACAGCCCCAACTGCATGTTGTTCTTGCGCAGGCCGTCGCCGACTTCCGGCAGATTTTCGTAGCCACAGCCGTATCCGTCGTTGACCAGCATCCAACCGTTTGGCATGCCGTTGGCCGGGTAACCTTCGGCGACCTTCACCGCGTCCAGCGTGTGCCGCTCGCCGCGGTTGGCATTGTGCAGGTAACAGTCCGAATCTCCGGTCTCCAGGCCGTAGATCGGTGGCAGGAATGGCTTTCCGACCAGATCGGTGTAGCCGGAGATGGTGTCCTTCAGATCGCCGACGACGTACGTGGCGTCAAAGCGGCGCTCGTCGTGGGTCGTCCGCACCGGATCGGCGAAGGAATAGCTGCCTGGCGCGAAAGTGTTGCGCAGCACGCCGTATCCGGCCGTCGACGCGTAGAACGGCTGCGAGTTCGGTGCACCACCGTCGTTCCAGTTGTCGTCGGCGAAGATCCTGATCGTCTGGTCGCGATGGCTGGACCGGCCGTTTTGCTCGCCACCGCCGACAAACTGCTCGGAGGCACCGCGCGCCAGCGTCTGTGTCGTCGTGGTCGCGGTCCATGACATCGGCGCGCTCTCCGACCAGATCCGCCGGCGGTCAGCGCCGTCGTAGAGCGCGAACGTCAGCGGATGCTTGTACGCGCGCAGAGTCGCCTTTGCCGTGGAAACGGCCCAATAAGTCCCCTTGTCGACGCGCGTCGGCGTCACCGGCGCGCCGTCGCGCGGCAGCACGATCCTGCTGCCGGCCGGATCGGTGAACGCACCGTCCGGCGCCAGCCAGACCCGCACCGCGCCGGCCACCGGAAAGCTCACCCGTACGGCCGCGTTTCCCGAGGTCAGCGTGGTCGTCGGGCCGTCGGTGGCGACGCTCGCCAGCTCACCGAGCTGGCCGGGCGGCGCCGGATCGGCGTAGGCCGGTGCCGGCAGACCCAGTGCGACCGCGGCGGCGAGACGCAACATCGATTGCGCAACTCTGCTCACTCACAGCACCTTTCGCGCATCCGTAAGCATGGCGCACTGTGTATAGCGCAGATCCTGGCGGATGTCACCAGGCCGATCCGGCTTGCCGGTTATGTCGGAAAAGGCAGTCCGCCAATGCGGACCTGTCTAGACGGCGGCGACCTCCACGCCGATCGCCTCAAAGGCGCGGATCTGCGCCGGATCGGCGTCGGTGTCGGTGACCAGCGTGTGGACGCGGTCGGCCGGACAGATCCGGGCGAAGGCGCGGTGGCCGAGCTTGGAGCCGTCGGCCGCGGCGACCACGCGCTCCGCGCGATCGACCATCAGCCGGTTGATGCTCGCCTCGCCTTCGTGGTGGGCGAAGGCGCCAGCATCGGCGTCGAACGCGTCCACGCCAAGGAAAAGCAGGTCGAGGGTCAGCTCGTTGAGGACCCAGGTCGCCAGCGGTCCGCTCAGCTCGAAGGACTGCGGCCGCGCCACGCCGCCGGTCACGACGATCTTGATGTTTGGCCGTACGGCCAGCTCGTGGGCGATGTTCAGCGCGTTGGTGACCACCGTGAGGCCGGGCCCCTCGCCGCGGTTGGCGAGATCCGGCCGCATCGCGATCGCGCGCGCGATGCTCGCTGTCGTCGTGCCGCCGTTGAGACCGACAACCGTGCCAGGCTGCGCGAGCGCGGCGGCCGCGGCGCTGATCCGCTGCTTCTCCGGCGCGTGCCGCGCGGTCTTGTAACGCAACGGCAGGTCGTACGCGAGATCGTTGGCGACCGCACCGCCGCGCGTACGCGTCAGCAGCTGCTGCTCGGCGAGGTGGTCGAGGTCGCGCCGGATGGTCGACGGCGAGACCCGCAGCTCCTCGGCGACCTCCTCCACGTCCAGCGTCTCCCGCTGACCCAGCAGGCTCAACAACGTACTCAACCGCTCATGCCGGGCCATCGGCACTCCTCTGCTCTATGCGCAACTCGCTGCGTTCTCACCCCTCGATCCACGCATTATCACGCACTCCGGTTGCGCGCGCTTCACGCGGCACTCAGCCAGACGGTTGTCGCCGCCGGCACGGCTCCGGTCACCTCGGCGGAAGCGGCCACCACCGATCCCCACTCGGCCGGCAGCTCGTACGCGTCGCCGCCGAAAACCGTGACACTGACGGCATTGCCGCGCCTGAACGCCAGCACGTCGTCGCGTCCGGTCTCCAGAAACGCGATCTCGCCGCCAGCGGGGAAAACCGTACGCCTGGCGGCCAGCGCGGCCCGATAGATCCGCAGGGTCGGATTGCCGGCGGCAGCGTACGCACCGAACCAGTCCGGCTGCGGCAGCCAACTGGATTTCGCCGTGGAGAAGCCAAAAGTCGGTGGATCCGGCGTCCACGGCAACGGTACGCGGCAGCCGTCGCGGCCGAGATCGGTGCCACCGGACCGGATCCACCGCGGATCCTGCCGTGCCTGGTCCGGCAGGTCGACGACCTCCGGCAGACCGAGCTCTTCGCCTTGGTAGACGTACGCGGTGCCGGGCAAAGCCAGCATCAACAGCGCCGCCGCGTGCGCGCGTCGCAGCCCGAGCTCGCCGCCACCATAGCGGCTCGGCGTCCGCCACACGTCGTGATTGTTGAGGACCCAGGCCAAACTGCGGCCGGCGCGCAGCACGCCGTTGGCGTTTTCCAGCGATCTGCGAACGTCGGTCGCGTCCCACGGCTGCAGCAGGAGATCGAAATAGAAGGCCTGGTGCAGCTCGTCGTCGGTGAGGCTCGCTGCCAGGTGGTCCATGTCGCCGGTCCAGATCTCCCCGACGAAACTCAGCTCGCGCGTCTGGTCGTACGACTCGGCGATCCGCCGCCACCGCCGATAGATGTCGTGCAGCTCCGGCTGGCCGTGCGTGTACGGATTGACGCGGCGGCTTCCGTCGTGGTCACGGAAGTCCTTCTGCTTGATCATCGAGTCGGGCACGTCGATGCGGAAGCCGTCGATGCCGCGGTCGAACCAAAACCGTACGACGTCGTCGAACATCTCGGCGACTTCCGGGTTGCGCCAGTTGAAGTCGGCCTGCGAGGAGTCGAAAAGGTTCAGATACCACTGGCCGTCCGGCACGCGCGTCCACGCCGGTCCGCCAAACGACGACTTCCAGCTGTTCGGAGGCAGGTCGCCGTTGCCCTCACGGAAAAGGAAACGCTCGCGCTCCGGCGATCCGGGTGCCGCCTTGAGCGCGGCCTGAAACCACGGATGGTCGGTGGAGCAGTGGTTGGGCACCAGGTCCATGAGCACGCGCAGGCCGGCGTCGTGTGCCTCGTCCAGCAGACGCGCGTGCTCGTCGAGATTTCCGTACGCCGGCTCGATGTCCCGGTAGTCGGCGACGTCATAGCCGTGGTCGTGCTGCGGCGACGGATAGCACGGGTTGAGCCACAGGCCGTCCACGCCGAGGTCGACCAGGTGCCGCAGTTTTCGCCGCAGGCCACCGAGATCGCCGATGCCGTCACCGGTTGAGTCGGCGAAAGACCGCAGATAGACCTGATAGATCACCGCGTCGCGCCACCACTGCCTCACTTTTCCTCCAGCCAGGCGTCGAACCAGTCGGAATGCTCGCCGAGTCGCGGCGGCGGCAGCTCGTAGCTGACCGGCGAGGCCGACAGCCGGATCGGACTGGCCGGCTGGCGTACGCCGCGGGGCAGCTCGACCACCGGCTCGCAGCCGAGATTTTCCGCGTACGCGAAGGCTTCCGCGAGGTCGTTGACAACACCGGCCGGCAGCCCGGCGGCCTGCAGGACGGCTGTCCACTCAGTGGCCGGTTTCGCGGCGAGCGCTTTTTCCAGCGCCACCACGAGATCCGCGCGATTGGCTTCCCTGCTGGCATTCGCCGCGTACCGCGGATCGCGTGCCAGCTCCGGCGCGCCGATCGTGTGGCACAGCTTGGAAAACTGCGCGTCGTTGCCGACCGCGACCGCCAGCGGGCGGTCGGCCGCGCGCAACGTCTGGTAAGGCACGATGCTCGGATGTTCGTTGCCGAGCCGCCCCGGCACCTTGCCGGCGTTGAGATAGCCGGAGGCCTGGTTGACCAGCGCGGCCAACACGGCGTTCAGCAGGCTGACCTCGACGTGCTGGCCCCGGCCGCTTCGCTCGCGAGCCTGCAGCGCGGCCAGGATGCCGACCTGCAGGTTGAGGCTCGCGAGCACGTCGACGACGGCCACACCGACCTTGGTCGGCTCACCGTCCGGCCAGCCGGTGATGCTCATCAGGCCGCCAACCGCCTGCACCAGGAAGTCGTATCCGCCGAGCCTGGCGCCTTCGCCGCGGCTGCCGAAACCGGTCACCGAGGCGTACACCAGCCGCGGATTGGCCTGCCGCAGCCGCTCGTAGCCGAGGCCGAGGCGGTCGGCCACGCCGGGCCGGAAGTTCTCGATCAGCACGTCCGCCCTGGTCGCCAGCCGTACGGCCTTGGCCAGGCCGGCCGGATCGGCCAGGTCGAGGGTGACGCTGCGCTTGTTGCGGTTGGCCGACAGGTAGTAGGTGGCGGTGCCGTCGCTCGCGTACGGCGGACCCCACTGCCGGGTGTCGTCGCCGGACTCCGGCCGCTCGACCTTCACGACCGTCGCGCCGAGGTCGCCGAGCGCGGCGGCGGCCAGCGGACCGGCCAGGATGCGGGAAAAGTCGGCCACCACGACCCCGGCCAACGCGCCAGTCTTCGTCATCCCTGCCGAGCCTAAGCGATCACCAGCGATCCGATCGACCAACAAGGTCTATTCGGACATTCCTCGCGCACGTACCGCGAAATCTTCCGGTTCGTAGGGAAAGACTTCCGCAAATCAGGTTAGCGGTGCAAAGTGTTACCAGCGCCGCGGACGCGATTCCCAATATTTCGGGGTACACGAGGGAGGCCCTGACATGTTCGGTTTGTCGTGTCGAGTTCCGGTGCTGCGGACCGGCGGGCTGCGTACCGCGGTCGGTCTGGTCTGTGCCGCGGCGGGGCTGACGCTGGTCGCCGGAGCCATCCCGGCCCAAGCGGCAGCGCTCGCCGCGGTGCACGGGGCAGCCAGCCACCCGGACGCCGACCACGCCGGCTCCGGTCTCGCCAACCACAGTCTCACCGGCACCGCCAGCAAAGCACCGCGACCGGCCATCACCGCGACGGTCGCCGGCATGGACGTGAGCTCGCACCAGGGAAACGTCGACTGGCAGACGGCGTGGAACAACGGTGGCCGGTTCGCGTACGTGAAAGCGACCGAGAGCACCGGCTACACCAACCCGTACTTCGCGCAGCAGTACAACGGCTCGTACGACGTCGGCATGATCCGCGGCGCCTACCACTTCGCGCTGCCAAACGAGTCCGGCGGTGCCGCGCAGGCCGACTACTTCGTCGCGCACGGCGGCGGCTGGTCCGGCGACGGCAAGACGCTGCCTGGCGCGCTGGACATCGAGTGGAACCCGTATCCGGCCTCCGGCAACTCCTGCTACAACCTCAGCGCCGGCCAGATGGTCAGCTGGATCAAGGCGTTCAGCGACGAGTACCACGCCAAGACCAGCCGCTGGCCGGTCATCTACACGGCCACCTCGTGGTGGAGCGCGTGCACCGGCAACACCGGCGACTTCAGCTCCACCAACCCGCTGTGGGTGGCCAACTACAACGGCTCCCCCGGCACGCTGCCCTACAACTGGGGCGTCTGGACGATCTGGCAGTACGCCGACAGCGGCACCTTCCCCGGCGACCAGGACACCTTCAACGGGGCATACGACCGGCTGCAGGCGCTCGCCAACGGCTGACCGCATGGCCCCACGTGTGCGTCGGACGCACGCGCGGGGCCATGCCACCAAACTGTGACAGATCAGCCAGTACGTGCGTACGGACAGGTTTCTCTCGGGGTTTACCTACCGCGTAGCCTTGACACCGCAGTCGTCGTGATGGAAGAAGGCGAATTTACGGCCGTGTCGACCGAGAGCAGTTCCGCGGACCCATCCCTCACCTCGTTCGGACCGAACGAGTGGATCGTCGAGGAGATGTACGAGAAGTACCTGAACGATCCAGCAACGGTCGACGAGGCCTGGCACGATTTTTTCGCCGACTACAAGCCGATCCGCGGCGAGTCGGCAGGTCAGGGCGGCGGCCAGGCGACCCAGTCGCCCAACGGCCAGACCGCCACCAAGGTGACCGAGCCGCCGGCGCGGCCGATCCCCAAGCCGGGGCCACCGCCGTCGGCGCCGAAACCGCAGGCGCCGGCCGCCGCCAAACCGGCGGCGCCCAAGCCGGCCGCGCCCCAGCCGGTCCAGACCAAGCCGGCGGCACCCAAGCCAGCCGACACCAAGGTGCCGGCGCAGGCCGAGCTGCAGCAGCTGCGCGGTGCCGCCGCGCGGATCGTCAGCAACATGGACAACTCGCTGACGATCCCGACCGCGACCAGCGTGCGCGCGGTGCCGGCGAAGATCATCGCCGACAACCGGATCGTCATCAACAACCACCTCGCGCGCAGCGCCGGCGGCAAGACCAGCTTCACCCACATCATCGGTTACGCGATGGTCAAGGCGCTGGCCGCATATCCGCAGATGAACAACTCGTACGCGGTGGTCGACGGCAAGCCGACGCTGGTCGAGCCCCAGCACGTCAACCTCGGCATCGCGATCGACATGAAGAAGCCGGACGGTTCGCGCTCGCTGGTGGTCGCCGCGGTCAAGAACTGCGAGGACATGGACTTCCGCGGTTTCTGGCAGGCGTACGAGGACATCATCCGCAAGGCCCGCGGCAACAAGCTGACCGCCGAGGACTTCCAGGGCGTCACGATCAGTCTGACCAACCCCGGTGGCATCGGCACGGTGCACTCGGTGCCGCGGCTGATGCCGGGCCAGGGGACGATCATCGGCGTCGGCGCGATGGAATATCCGGCCGAGTTCTCCGGCATGGCCGAGGAGTCGCTCGCCGACCGCGCGATCTCCAAGATCATCACGCTGACCAGCACGTACGACCACCGGATCATCCAGGGCGCGGTCTCCGGTGAATACCTGCGCAAGATCCACCAGCTGCTGCTCGGCGAGGAGGGTTTCTACGACGAGATCTTCGCCAGCCTGCGGCTGCCGTACGAGCCGGTCCGCTGGGTCCGCGACATGGGCCGCCAGCACGAGGGTGACCTGGACAAGAGCGCGCGGGTGCTGGAGCTGATCCACTCCTACCGGGTACGCGGCCACCTGATGGCCGACACCGACCCGCTGGAATACAAGGTCCGCAAGCACCCCGACCTGGACATCCTGCAGCACGGCCTGACCCTGTGGGACCTCGACCGGGAGTTCCCGGTCGGCGGTTTCGCCGGCAAGCAGGTGATGAAGCTGCGCGACATCCTCGGCGTGCTGCGCAACTCCTACTGCCGCCGCGTCGGCGTGGAATACATGCACATCCAGGATCCGGAGGAGCGCCGCTGGATCCAGGAGCACGTCGAGGTGCACAACGACAAGCCGGACACCGAGAAGCAGAAGCACATCCTCGGCCGGCTCAACGCGGCGGAGGCCTTCGAGACCTTCCTGCAGACCAAGTTCGTCGGCCAGCGGCGGTTCTCGCTGGAGGGCGGCGAGAGCGTGATCGCCGCGCTGGACGAGGTGCTGCAGGCCGCCGCCGAGGCCGAGCTGGACGAGGTCGTCATCGGCATGGCGCACCGCGGCCGGCTCAACGTGCTGGCCAACATCATCGGCAAGCCGTACGAGAAGATCTTCGCCGAGTTCGAGGGAAACATCGACCCGGGCTCCTCACACGGCTCCGGCGACGTGAAATACCACCTCGGTGCGGAGGGCAAGTTCACCACCCCGGACGGCACATACACCACCAACGTCTCGGTGGTCGCCAACCCCAGCCACCTGGAGACCGTCGACCCGGTGCTGGAAGGCGTCGTACGCGCCAAGCAGGACCTGATCGACAAGCGGCTGCTGGGCTACACGGTCCTGCCGGTGCTGGTGCACGGTGACTCGGCCTTCGCCGGTCAGGGTGTGGTCGCCGAGACGCTCAACCTGTCGCAGCTGCGCGGCTATCGCACCGGCGGCACCGTACACGTCATCGTGAACAACCAGGTCGGTTTCACCACCGCTCCGGAGTATTCGCGGTCGTCCTTCTACTGCACCGACGTGGCGCGGATGATCCAGGCGCCGATCTTCCACGTCAACGGCGACGACCCGGAGTCGGTCGTACGCGTCGCGCGGCTGGCCTTCCAGTATCGCCAGGCGTTCAACAAGGACGTGGTGGTCGACCTGGTCTGCTATCGCCGGCGCGGCCACAACGAGGGTGACGACCCGTCGATGACGCAGCCGCTGATGTACGACATCATCGACACCAAGCGCAGCGTACGGAAGCTCTACACCGAGGCGCTGATCGGCCGCGGCGACATCTCGCTGGCCGACGCCGAGGCGGCGCTGAAGGACTACCAGGAGCAGATGGAGCGGGTCTTCCGCGCCACCAAGGACGCGCAGCCGCCGCGCGGCGACCAGGCCAACGGCCAGCCGGTGTCCAACCGGCCGGAGCCGGTGAGCACCGCGGTCAGCGCCGAGGTGTTGCGCAAGATCGGCGACGCGCATCTCAACCTGCCGGAGGGCTTCACTCCGCACAAGCGGATCGCGCAGCTGCTGCAGCGCCGTGCCGAGATGGCCCGCGACGGTCACATCGACTGGGCCATGGGTGAGCTGATCGCCTTCGGCGCGCTGCTGCTCGACGGCGTCAACGTACGGCTGGCCGGCCAGGACTCGCGGCGCGGCACGTTCGTACAACGGCACTCGGTGCTGGTCGACCGGCACAACGGCACGGAGTACACGCCGTTGAGCAACCTGGCCGAGGACCAGGGCCGGTTCTTCGTCTACGACTCGCTGCTGAGCGAATACGCCGCGATGGGCTTCGAGTACGGCTATTCGGTCGCCAACAAGGACGCGTTGGTGCTCTGGGAGGCGCAGTTCGGCGACTTCGCCGACGGCGCGCAGTCGGTAGTGGACGAGTTCATCTCCTCCGGCGAGGCCAAGTGGGGCCAGACCTCCGGTGTCACGCTGCTGCTGCCGCACGGCCTGGAGGGCCAGGGCCCCGACCACAGCTCCGGCCGGATCGAGCGCTATCTGCAGCTGTGCGCGGAAGACAACATGACGGTGGTCAACTGCACGACCCCGGCCAACTACTTCCACGCGCTGCGCCGGCAGGCGCTGACCACGCTGCACAAGCCGATGGTGGTCTTCACGCCGAAGTCGCTGCTGCGGCACAAGGCGGCGGTCAGCGAGGTGAAGGACTTCACCTCCGGCACGTTCCTGCCGGTGATCGACGACAACAGCGTCGACGCCAAGGCCGTGAAGCGCGTACTGCTCTGCTCCGGCAAGGTCTACTACGACCTGGTCGCCGCGCGCGACGAGCAAGGCATCACCGACACCGCGATCCTGCGGCTCGAGCAGCTCTATCCGCTGCCGATCGACGAGGTGCGCGCGGCGCTGTCGCGTTACCCCAACGCCGAAGACCACGTCTGGGTGCAGGAGGAGGCGGCCAACCAGGGCGCGTGGTCGTTCATCGCGCTCAACCTGCTGGAGCACCTGGAAGGCGTACGCCTGCGCCGCGTCTCCCGCAAGTCGGCGGCCGCGCCAGCCACCGGCTCCGGCAAGGTGCACGCCAAGCAGCAGTCCGACCTGATCGCCGCCGCGCTCCTCGGCGGCGCGACGGCCGGTGCCCGTACGACCACCGACGCCGCTCCGGCGAAGACGGACTGATGTATTTCACCGACAAAGGGATCGAGGAGCTGGACCAGCGGCGCGGCGAGGAAACCGTGTCGCTGGCCTGGCTCGCCGAGCGGCTGCGGGATTTCGTCGACCTGAATCCGGAGTTTGAGGTGCCGGTCGAGCGGCTGGCGTCGTGGCTGGCTCGCCTGGACGACGCCGAGGAGTAAGTACGCGGGTGGTTGCTGATTGTTGTGTTGGTGAGTGGTGCGTCTCTTGGTGGTTGCGCGGGTGAGTGGGGCGACCTCAAGGGAGGGAGCGCGTGGATGCCAATCGGTGTGCATAGGGGTCACGTATGGGAAGCAACCCGTCCGGATGGACGCCAAACGATCGCGCTGTAGCCGCTGACTGCGTAATACTTGTTTAACAAGACATCAAAACGGACATCTGTCGCGGGCGAGCAGTCACAACAGCATTATCAGCCTCAGTGGTCACACCCGTCACAGCCTTCGGGGGTCGCGGCGGCGTGAAAGCCTTGTTTCTTGCGTCCAACGCAAGTAACTCGACATTCATGCCATCAGCGAGCCTCGCAATCCGGACATTTAGCGCTCCACATGCCTTCTCGTCCCACAAGTGGACCTTCACGCCACCCACCGAGACGCCACCGCAACTCCGGCGCCCCAGCCACACTCCTGGTCCACCCACAAACCAACCGTACGCGCCGCACCCAACCGGACCAACAGCCAAACCCCGCGCACCCTCCCCTTGAGGTCGCCCTCCGCGCAGGAGCGCCCGCCGCGCAGGCGAAACCACCCCAGACGCAACAACCAGAAGCCACAACCACGCACCCAACGCAACAATCATGAAACCCAACCCTCTCCCCAACGCAACAAAAACGAGAACTCTCCCAATCGCACTTTTTCCCGCCACAGCACCGTTTTCACCACATCCGCAACCGCTCGCACCACTACGCCACCTTTTGACCAGCGCAAATCTCCATTGGAGCGCCAAACGGGATGAACATCTTTTGACGCGATTCGCGTGCCGTCTTAGGGTCGGCGCACGGGTCACTTACGAGAGGACATTCCCATGTCAGACGTCCAGTGGTCGCGTCGTGCCTTCTTCAAGCGCTCGGCCGTGCTCGGGGCGGTCGCGGTGGCCGGACCTGGCCTGCTCGCCGCGTGTACCAGTACGAGCAGCGGAAACACGCTGGAGAATGCCAAAAAGAACAAGGTCATCAAGGTCGGCATCGCCGGCGAGCAACCGTACGGTTTCACCGACAGTTCCGGAAAACTGACCGGAGAGGCGCCGGAAGTGGCCAAGGCGGTCTTCAAGGCACTCGGCATCGACAAGGTCGACGCGCAGCAGGTCGCCTTCGACTCGCTGATCCCCGGTCTGAACGCCAAGCAGTTCGACATGGTCGCGGCCGGCATGAACATTACCCCGAAACGCTGCAAAAGCGCGACGTTCTCACTGCCTGACTACTCGGCGCTCACGGCTTTGCTGGTGCCCAAGGGAAATCCGAAGGGCCTGACCAACTTTCAGGACGTCGCGACGAAGAAGGCGAAGATCGCCGTACTTTCCGCCGCTGTCGAGAAGGACTTCGCGACCGGCGCCGGTGTCGCGGCCGGCCAGATCACCACGCTCGCCACGCAGGACGACATGCTGCGCGCGGTGACGGACAAACGCGTCGACTGCGCCGCGCTGACCGACATCTCGTTCAAGTGGCTGGTCAAGCAAAACGCCAACGCGGCCGTCGAGGTGACCAAGGGATTCGTGCCGGAGATCAGCGGAAAGCCGCAGGTCTCGGCCGGTGGGTTCGTGTTTCGTAAGGCCGACAAGGACCTGGTCGACGCATTCAACACCGAGCTCAAGAAGCTGCACGGCAACGGCCAGTGGCTGACGATCGTGCAGCCTTTCGGCTTCACGCAGGACAATCTCGTCAAGCCGGACCTGACCACCGAGAAGCTCTGCACGGCCTGACGGTCGCATGTTCAACGACTTCGGACACATCGCCGCGACCATCCTGGCCGGCCTCCCGGCGACGCTCGCGGCGACCGTCGGCGGTGTCCTGCTGACCATCCCGCTGTCCTTCGCGGCCGGCCTGGCGCTGCTGTCCAAGCACCGGTGGGTAAGGTTCATCAGCCGCGTCTACGTCGAGGGCCTGCGCGGCACCTCGGAGGTCGTGCAGCTGTTCTGGATCTATTTCGTGCTGCCGGCGCTGATCGGCTTCCAGCTCGTGCCACTGTGGGCCGGCATTCTGGTGCTGGGTCTCAACCACGGCGCATACGGTGCGGAAATCGTCCGCGGCGCGGTGCAGTCGGTTCCGCAGCCGCAGCACGAAGGCGCCATCGCGCTGAATCTCACCGCCACGCAACGAATGTGGCGGGTCATCCTGCCGCAGGCGGTGGTGGAGATGATCCCGCCGTTCAACAACCTGTTCATCCAGCTGATGAAGAGCACCGCGCTGCTGTCCTTCATCACGGTCACCGAGATCGCCAACCAGGGTGAGATCCTGCGGCCGCAGTTCGGCAGCCAGCTTTTGCTGATATATCTGGTCGAGCTGGTGCTCTATCTGCTGATCGCGTTGCTCATCACCGCGGCGATGCGGCTGCTGGAGCGGATCACCGCGCGCAACATCGGCCGCCGTCCGATCCCCCGCACCGGCCTGCTGGCACGTGCGATCGAGCCGGATGTCGCGGGGCTGTCGTAATGGAGTGGGACTGGAGTTACGTCGCCGAGATCATCCCGGCCCTCCTGCAGGGTTTGCTGGTGACATTGGAAATCACCGTGCTGGCCTCGCTGGTCTCGTACGCGCTCGGCCTGGTTTTCGCGCTGGTCCGGCGATCCCGCGTGCCGGTGCTCAGCCAGGCGGTGTGGTTGTTCGTCGAGTTCGTCCGCAGCACGCCGCTGCTGGTGCAGGTCTTCTTCCTCTATTACGTCCTTCCGCCGACCACCGGCATCCGGCTGTCGGCGCTGACGACCGGCGTCATCGCGCTTGGTGTCCACTACGCCACCTACGCGTCGGAGGTCTATCGCGCCGGCATCGAGGCGGTCCCGGTCGGCCAGTGGGAAGCGTGTCTTTCGTTGAGCCTGCCGCGATATCGCGTGTGGACCGGGGTGATCCTGCCGCAGGCCATTCCGCGGATCCTGCCGGCACTGGGAAACTACACGATCGCGATGTTCAAGGAAGTGCCGCTGCTGCTGGCGATCGGCGTGCTGGACATCGTCAACCAGGCCAAGGAGGTCGGCGGCGAGAGCTTCCGCGTGGTGGAGCCGTACACGCTGGCCGGCCTGTTGTTCCTGATCCTGAGCTATCCCTCGTCGATCCTGGTGAGAAGATTGGAGCGCCGTGTCAGTCACCGTTGACAAGAAATCGGCTGATAACGGCCCGATGATCCGCTTCGAGAAAGTGGTCAAGAAGTTCGGCGACAAGGTCGTGCTGCGCGAGCTGGATTTCCAGGTGCAGCCCGGCGAACGCATCACGCTGATCGGGCCGAGCGGCTCCGGCAAGACGACGATCCTGCGACTGTTGATGACGCTGGAAAAAGTCGACGGCGGCCGGATCTACGTGGACGGCGACTGCCTCAGCCACATGCCGTCCGGCGACCGGCTGGTGCCGGCCAATGAGCGTTATCTGCACCGCGTACGCAAACGGATCGGCATGGTTTTCCAGCAGTTCAACCTGTTTCCGAACATGCGAGTGCTGCAGAACATCACCGAGGCACCGATCCGCTCGCTCGGCCTGCCGCGCGCCGAGGCCGAGCAGCGCGCTCGCGACCTGCTGGAGCTGGTCGGCCTCGCGGACATGGAAAAGGCGCATCCGACCGAGCTGTCCGGTGGCCAGCAGCAGCGCGTGGCGATCGCCAGGGCACTGGCGATGCAGCCAGATGTCCTGCTACTGGACGAGGTCACCTCCGCGCTCGACCCGGAGCTGGTGGCCGGGGTGCTCGGCGTGCTGCACGACATCGCCGCCAACACCGACATCACGATGCTGTTGGTCACCCACGAAATGCAGTTCGCCAGGGACATTTCCGACCGCGTACTGATGTTCGACAACGGTCAGGTGTTGGAGGACGCGCCACCGGACAAGCTGTTCAACGACCCCGACCACCAACGTACGCGCGACTTCCTGCACGCGGTCATCGACCGCGCCTGAGTCACGGCGAGGTCGGCGTTTTGACGGTCTCCTCGGGCACCTCGACCGTCAGAACGTCGCCCTCGGCGGGGTCCGGTGGCGGCCGGCGGCGGAGTCTGCCACGCATCCATTCGGCCCCGCGGCGCGCCGTTTCCGGTGACAGGAATGACAAATAGAGGACGAAGACGGCGAAGGAAAAGAAGCCGACCGCGATCGACAGCAGAATCGTCAGGTGCAGCACCACTCCGGCCGCGAGGACCCACGGCCGGGCCTTGCGGTGCCACACGAACATCCCGATCCCCAGCTCGATGGCCAGCGTCCCCCAGGCCGCCAGGTTCATCAGCAGCGGGTTCATCACCAGCCACTCGGGTGCCACGAAGTTCTGCAGGTCGAGCAGCCGCAGCGAGTACGACACGGCCGTGCCGGCGTTCCAGGTGTCGCCGCGCACCTTGTCCCACACGGTCGCCAGATAGACGATCGACAGCTGGATCTGGAACAGCCGCAGGGCCCACGGCGCGCGGTCCTCGGCGCTGAAGAACGCGCCCGTCCGGCGGCGCTGGTCCAGCGACAACGCCGCGCCGGCTGGCGCCAGCAGGAGAAAGAGCGACTCGATCCGCAGCATTCCGTCGCCGGCGTTGAAAATCCACGGCTGCCGGCGCTCGAAGGACACGATCGCAACGAAAACGACCAGCGCCGCCAGCCGGCTGTGCCAGCCGAGCACGAGCGCCGCGGACCCGATCACCAACACGGCCCACAGGATCAGCACGGCGGTGTCGGTGTTGAAGACCGACAACAGCGTCCAGGTCAGCGGACCGCCGCGGTTGGGATCGGCCAGCACGCTGTGCGGCCCGATCAGCGAGCTGAGGCCGGGCAGCAGCGACCAGGCCCAGAGAAACACGATGGTGCCGAAGAAAATCCGCAGGACGCCGAGCGGATACATCGACATCGGCCGGAACCAGAACCTGACCCAGCCGGCCAGCACTCCGGAGCCGGCCTTCGCCAGCCGGTCGCCGACCGCGCGCACCGCACCGCTCATTCGCCGCTCAACACCTCGTCGTAGAGGACGGCCGTCTGTTCCTTACCGACCTGGCCACCGCCGGGCGGCGGCATCGGCACGTATCTCGCGGTGATCTTCACGCGTACGGCCGGGTCGGCCGGTGTCGTCAGCTGGCCGATGACCCAGTGTGCGAACGGTTTGCGGATGTCCTCCGTGCGCGTCAGGTTCTCGTCCAGCTTGCGCCAGCGATAGACCCAGTAGTGGCTGATCACCGGGTCGGACGCCGGACGTTTCCAGACCAGCTGGCGGCCGCTGCTGGTGGTCACCGAGACCGTCAGGAAGGTCAGCTGACGCGGCGGGTTCGGAGCGAAGACACCCCAGTTCTGGTCGAGGGTCGCGGCGTTGACGGCCGGCTGCATGTTGTTTTGGAAGAGCGTCCGCAGCGGCGAGTCGGGCAGGTTCCACACGATGCCGGACAGCACGACGAAGATCACGATCGCGCTGATCACGCCCTGTCCCAGCGGAGTGCGCTCGGCCCGGGCCGGAAGGTCGCCCATCCAGGCCCGGGCCGCGCGCAGCTTGCTCGTACCAGCGGGATCAGGCATGCCGACCTGCTCCCGCGAGCGTCACTTCCTGGCCGACCGCTTCACCAGCGAGACCGGCTTGATCAGCGACACCGTCGGCGCGGCCAGCGCGGCCGCCACCTCCGGCCGGCGACCCAGCAGCAGGAACAGACCGCCGAGGCCGAGGATCAACGCGGACAACCACAGCATGGAGGTTACCGGCGAGCCGGTCACCGGCAGCGAGCCACCGGCCTGCTGCTGGTTGGCCGGGGTCTCCGCGCCGGTCGTGCTCGCCGGCGTGTTGCCGGACGAGCCACTGCTCGAGCCGCTGGTGCTGGAGTTGGTGGTGCTCGAGTTGGTGGTGCTGCTGTTGGTGGTGCCCTGCGTCGTGCTCTGCGTGGTCTGGGTGGTGCTCTGGGTCGTCTGGGTCGTGCTCTGCGTGGTCTGGGTCGTGCTCTGCGTCGTCTGCGTGGTGCTCTGCGACGTCTGGTCGGTGGTGCCCTGACTGGTCTGCGTCGTGCTCTGCGACGTCTGGTCAGTGGTGCCCTGGTCGGTCGTGCCCTGGTCGGTCTGCGTCGTGTTCGTCGTCACGCCGGTCTCGGTGTCCGAAGTGCCGGACGACGAGCTGCTGGAAGACGAGCTGCTGGATGAGGAGCTGCTGGATGACGACGAGGTGTTGCCGGACGAGCTGCCGCCGGAGCCGGGGCCACCGGAGTCGTCGCTGCCGCCGACGGTCACCAGACCGTCGACCAAGCCGCCGTTGTCGTTGGCGGCGGCCTTCGGCTGGCCAAGTACGAGGGTGCCGGCCTTCGTGCCGGTCGGCGCGTCATCGGCCGCGGCGGACGTACCGGTCAGCGCCACCGCCGCGAGCACCAGGCCGGACACCAGCAGTCCAGCTCCGGCGAGGCGTCGACGATTCTTCTTTGAAACGGTCATAACGCGCATCTTGCCCCTTTCAGCGGGAAGCAGAATAGCAGGACAAGTCCTCCGAACACAGCGGCTTCAGCTCGGCAAACTGCCGAGCGTCACCCCCGTGTCACGCGGTTGTCGGCAGCCATCGTGTCACAGCGACGCACGCTTATGCAGCCGGGTGGACGGATTCGTCGGCCGTGTCACCAGGATTGCCGCAGGTCACCCCGCGGTGAGGACGATTTTTCCGAATACGTCGCCGTGTTCCAGCCGCTCGAACGCGGCACGAGCGTCGGCCAGCGCGAAGGTCGAGTCGACGACTGGACGTACGCCGGTGTCGGCCACCAACCGCAGCAGCGCCTCCAGCTCGTCGCGCGTACCCATCGTCGAACCGACCAGCGACAGCTGCTTGAAGAACACCTGGCGCAGATCGACCTCCGGCAGATGACCGCTGGTCGACCCGGCGATCACGCAGCGGCCGCCCGGTTTCAACGACTTGATCGAGTGGCTGAGCGTGGCCTTGCCGACCGTCTCGATCACCACGTCGACGCGCTGCGGCAGCCGGCCGCCGGACTCGACCGCGGTCGCGCCGAGTTCCTCCGCGCGCTCCAGCTTGGCCTTGTCGCGACTCGTCGCGTACACGGTGGCGCCGAGTGCCTTCGCCAACGCGATGGCCGCCGTCGCCACACCGCCGCCCGCGCCCTGCACGAGCACGCTGCCGCCGTCGGGCAGCTGGCCGCGGGTGACCAGCATCCGATAGGCGGTGAGCCACGCGGTCGGCAGGCAGGCGGCCTGCTCGAAACTGAGCTCGGCTGGCTTGGCGACCAGGTTGCGGCGCGGCACCGCGACCTGCTCGGCGATGGTCCCCGGATAACGCTCGGACAACAGGTTGCGTTTGGGGTCCATCGTCTCGTCACCGCCGCCGGCGGCCGGGTCACCGATGACCGCGTGTACGACCACCTCGTTGCCGTCCGGGTCGAGGCCGGCCGCGTCGCAACCGAGGACCATCGGCAGCTGGTCGGCGCCGAGACCGACGCCTTTGAGCGACCAGAGATCGTGGTGGTTGAGCGCTGTCGCGCGTACGTCCACCACAACCCAGTCGTCGGCCGGCGGCTTCGGGTCGGCGATCTCGCCGACCTCCAGTCCGGACAGTGGGTTGTCTGCGTCGATCCTGGCTGCGTAGGCGGCAAGCATGGTCTCTGACCCTAGTTTCCGGTGCTGGCCCTGTCACCGCTGTCCGATTGTGACTTTGTTACCCAGCTACTCGCCGGTAGGCGTCAACAAAGTCGCAATCGGACGCCGAAACCGGTGTCCGATTGCGACCGGAGAAACAGTTTGCGCTGGTCAGAGCGCCGCAGACGACGCAATCGGAATCCGATTGCGTCGTCGGTCAGGCGCGCGCGACGCCTTCGGCGCGGGCGGCGGCGGCCACGGCGGCCGCGACCGCCGGGCCGACGCGCTCGTCGAAGACCGACGGGATGATGTAGTCGGGCCGCAGCTCGTCGGCGACCAGGCCGGCCAGCGCCTCGGCGGCGGCCAGTTTCATCGCCTCGGTGATACGGCTCGCGCGGCAGGCCAGCGCGCCGCGGAAGACGCCGGGGAAGGCGAGCACGTTGTTGATCTGGTTGGGATAGTCGCTGCGACCGGTGGCGACCACGCTGGCGTACCGGTAGGCGATGTCCGGCTGGATCTCCGGGTCGGGGTTGGCCATCGCGAAGATGTACGCGCCGGGAGCCATCCGCGCCACGTCCTCCTCCGGCACGGTGCCACCGGACAGCCCGAGGAACACGTCGGCGCCGGCCAGCGCGTCGGACAGCTCGCCTTCCATGCCGTCCGGGTTGGTGTCCTCGGCCAGCGCCGCCTTCACCGGGTTCAGGTCGGGCCGGCTGGTGTGCAGGATGCCTTTGGAGTCGGTCACCACCACGTGGTGCGCGCCGGCGGCCAGCAGGATCCGCGCCACCGCGACACCGGCCGCACCGGCACCGGCGATGACGATCCGCAGGCTGTCCAGCGACCGGTTGGTCAGCCGCGACGCGCCGCGCAGCGCGGCCAGCACCACGATCGCCGTGCCGTGCTGGTCGTCGTGGAACACCGGGATGTCCAGCTCCGCAGTGAGCCGTTCCTCGATGTCGAAGCACCGCGGAGCGCTGATGTCCTCCAGGTTGATGCCGCCGAAAGACGGCGCGACCGCCTTCACCGCCGCCACGATCTCGTCCGGGTCGCTGGTGGCCAGGCACAGCGGCACCGCGTCCACCCCGCCGAACCGCTTGAACAGCACGGCTTTGCCTTCCATCACCGGCATCGCGGCCTGCGGTCCGATGTCGCCCAGCCCCAGCACGGCGGTGCCGTCGGTGACCACCGCGACCGCGCGGGTGGCCCAGGTGTAGGAGTCGAAAAGGCTCGGCTCGGCGGCGATGGCGCGGCAGACCTGCGCGACGCCTGGCGTGTACGCCATCGACAGGTCGTCCCGGTCGGTCAGCGGAGCGGTCAGCGTGACGGCCATCTTTCCGCCCCGGTGCAAGGCGAAAATCGGGTCGTCGTCCAGTGTGGACGGTGAGGTGAGCGGTTCGGCGACCATGCGGGTCTCCTTGGCAGTCGAGTGGACAAATGCGCCACAGCAGCCACGGTGCCGGGGGTTACCTCGTGCGGGGAAAGCGCGGTGCGCGGCGGTAAGGCGTCGGCGGTGCTCCAGCGCTGTCGTGCGCGAACTCCACCTGCTGCCGGGGGTCACCCGAGGTGCTGTCTCAAATTGTGACACACGCGTACCCGCGCCGACCGAGCGGAATCGCGCCAGGTGTGCCACTTCACAGGGCCCACCGACTCATCGGACGCGGCGCAACGACCGCAGCGGCAGATAGCGGACGAGTACGCGACCCTCGACCACCGCCGGTCCATAGCGCCGCGAGTCGTCGGTGACGAACTCGTTGTCGGACTCCAGCCACCAGCGTTCGCCGACCGCGCGTACGGCCCGTTTCACCACCAGACCGGCCACGCCGTCGAACCGGCCGACCACCACCTGTCCCGGCCGGACGCGGGCGCCGAGGCGTACGACGACGGCGTCGCCGTCCCGCAACGTCGGCGCCATCGACGGGCCTTTAATGCGAACTAGTTGCAGTAGCAATATATAGGCTCCTACGAGAACTTTTCCTTTAACCTTCCGGATCAGCCGGCTGGAACAGACCGGAGTAGGGTCGTTTTCGAGGTCAATTGACGCAGCATTTTCGCTGCTTTGTTCAGGCAGCCTTTCTGGGAGGGCTAGTAATGCGGTTGTTCCGCTGGTTTACCCCAAGCATCACGGCGTCGGCGCACTGCGACCTGCCATGCGGTGTGTACGACCCGGCGCAGGCCCGGATCGAGGCCGAGTCGATCAAGGCGATCATCGGCAAGGTCGCCGACAACGACGACCCCGACTTCCGCACCCGCGCGATCATCATCAAGGAGCAGCGGTCCGAGCTGGTCAAGCACCACCTCTGGGTGCTCTGGACCGACTACTTCAAGCCGCCGCACTTCGAGAAATACCCGCAGCTGCACCAGCTGTTCAACGAGGCCACCAAACTGGCCGGCGCCACCGGCACCAAGGGTGCGCTGGACGCCAAGGTCGCCGACGAACTGCTGGCCAAGATCGACCAGATCGCGGAAATCTTCGCGGAGACGAAGAAAGCCTGATCCACCGCGCAACTTTCGGCCGCACCCGACCCACTTGGTCGGGTGCGGTTTTTTGCGGGTAGGTTCGCCGCGTGGAGCAAGCGCTGCTGATCCGGCACGGCCAGACCGAGTGGTCGGCCACCGGCCGGCACACCGGCCGTACGGACGTGCCGCTCGCCGCCGCCGGCGAGCGGCAGGCGGCGCGGCTGCGGCCACTGCTCGACCGGCTGCTCGACGGCCGCCAACCGGCGCTGGTGCTGTCCAGTCCGATGGCCCGTGCCCGGCGGACGGCGGAGCTCGCCGGCCTGCCGGCGCCGCGGGTGGACGACGACCTCCGGGAGATGGACTACGGCGCGTACGAAGGGCTCACGACACCGCAGATCGCCGCCGACGTGCCCGGCTTCACCGTGTGGACCCATCCGCTGCCGGACGGCGAGACACTGGAACAGGTCGGCGCGCGCGCCGACGCGGTGCTGGCCCGGCTCGCCGCGGCCGACGGCGTGGCGGTCGCGGTCGCGCACGGACACCTCCTCCGCGTGCTCGGCGCGCGCTGGATCGGCCTGGAGCCGGCCTGCGGCGGCTCGCTGATGCTCGGCACGGCGGCGGTCTGCGTACTCGGCGACGAGCACGGTCGTCCGGCTTTGCGACACTGGAACCTGCTGGCGGCGGACGACTGAGGTGGTGAGCGATATGCGGTCAAATATGCTGACCTGGGGTTTTTCTGGCGATCTGGTCGGGAAGCTGACGGACGGCATCGTGACCACTACGCTCTGGCCTGTGACGCCGTCCAGCACGACCCCGACGACCGGCCGGTGAACCCGATGTCAGGTGGAAACGCCATCGACACGCCGGCCGAGGATCCGACGACGCCGTCCCCGGCACAGCCACTGCTGGGCCGCGCCAACGGATACGGCGGCATCCCGGCTCAGAAGGGGGGACCTGGCAGCGTGGCGGACGCGGCGGGGTCAGGCGGGACGGACATTGTTTCCCTGCGGCTGCCGGCCTCCGGCGCCTATCTCTCGGTGCTGCGTACGGCCACCGCGGGCCTCGCGGCCCGGCTGGACTTCACCCTCGACGACATCGAAGACCTGCGGATCGCCGTCGACGAGGCCTGCGCGATGCTGCTGCCGGAGGCCCAGCACGGCAGCGACCTGCAGTGTGTCTTCGAGCTGTCCGCGGAGGCCATCGGCGTGCAGGTCTCGGTGGCCAGCTCCGCGACCCGCGAGCCGAGCCGCGACACCTTCGCCTGGATGGTGCTGTCCGCGCTGGCCGGCGACGTCGACTCCGCGCTGGCCGACGGCCAGCTCAGCATCCGGCTGCTCAAGCGCCGGCAGGCCCGCCGATGACCGCGCCGACGCCGAGCCAGACCGCCGCCGGTGCGCCACCGGCCGGACCGCCCCGCCAGCGCCGCGCCGAGTCCCGGGTCGGCGCGCATGACGCGTCGGCACTGTTCGCCGCGTTGCAGGCGGCGCCTGCGGGCAGCGCCGAGCACCGCCGGGCGCGCGACGAGCTCGTCCACCGGCATATGGCGCTGGTGCAGTTCCTGACCCGCCGGTTCCGGCACCGCGGCGAGTCGCCGGCCGACCTCGTCCAGGTCGCCACCATCGGCCTGATCAAGGCGATCGACCGGTTCGACCCGACCCGCGAGGTCGAGTTCACCACCTTCGCGACGCCGACGATCATCGGCGAGCTCAAGCGGCACTTCCGCGACCGCGCGTCCACGATCCGCGTGCCGCGCCGACTGCAGGAGCAACAGGCCGCGCTGTCCCGCGCGAGTACGGAGCTGTTCCAACGGCTCGGTCGCTCGCCGACGGTCGCCGAGCTCTCCGCGGCCACCGGCCTCACCGAGGAGCAGGCCCTCGACTGCCTGGAATGCGCACACGCGTACTCGACCGTCTCGCTGGACGCCGTCGTCACCTCGCCGAGCCTGGAGAGCTCCGCGGTCTTCGCCGCGATCCGTACGACCGACGAGGCGCTGGAGGAGGTCGAGCGCCGCGAGGCACTGCGACCGCTGCTCGACCAGCTTCCTGACCGCGAGCGCCGCATCGTCGTCCTGCGGTTCTTCCGCGGCATGACACAGTCGGAGATCGCCGCCGAGATCGGCATTTCGCAAATGCACGTGTCGCGGTTGTTGACGCGTACGCTCAGCATGCTCCGCGCCGGCCTCGCGGACTGATTTTTACTTGATCCCCAATGCTTTCGTGGTCGACGGCCAGACCAACAAAACGACGCCGGCGACACACAATGCGAAAAGAATCGCGCCGATAACCGGTAGGCCACCGGTCACCATGTAATAGCCGATCGGCAACGCCAACAAATGCAACGCGACCGACGGATTACGCGCGCCGGCGCGCAGGTTGAGCAGCAGCCAGCCGAGCCACGCGCAGAGCGCCGCGGCGGCGACCAACACGACGTCCATCGTGACGGCCCAGGCCAGCGACTGCGCCGGCAGCGTGAACGTGTCGATCACCGACCAGACGGCGACGCCGACCAGCGCGACCGCCTCCAGCTCCAGCAGGGCGATGACCGCGATGAGCGTTCCCGGCAGCGTACGCAGATGCTCCGTCAACGTGATCCGTTCCACCACGGTAACCAGCCTACCGACGGGTAAAATCCGATCGTGCGCGCGTTGTTGGTGGCGAATCCAGGTGCCACCACCACGACGTCCGGCACTCGTGACGTACTCATCCGCGCACTGCGTTCCGAGGTCGACCTCGAGGTGGCGACGACCAGCCGCCGCGGCCACGGCGCGGAGCTGGCCAAGCAGGCCCGGCTGGACGGCGTCGAGGTCGTCATCGCGCTCGGCGGCGACGGCACGGTCAACGAGCTCGTCAACGGTCTGCTGGCCGACGGCGTCAGCGACAAGGTGCCGGCGCTCGCGGTCGTACCGGGTGGCTCCGGCAACGTCTTCGCCCGCGCGCTCGGCCTGCCCAACGACCCGGTCGAGGCGACCTCGATCGTGTTGGAGGCGCTGCGCGAGCGGCGGAGCAGGTCGATCGGCCTCGGCAAAGCCAACGACCGGTGGTTCACCTTCTGCGCCGGCCTCGGCCTGGACGCGGAGATCATCCGGCGGGTCGAGCGGGCCCGCGTACGCGGTGAGACGGCGAGCGTCGCGCTCTATGTGCGGTCGACCTTCTCGCAGTATCTGACCGCCACCGACCGCTCAGAGCCGATGATCAGCCTGGTCCGGCCCGGCGGCGCGGTGGTCGAGGGGTTGTCCATGGTCGTCGTGCAGAACACCGTGCCGTGGACCTACTTCGGCCCGTATCCCGTCAGCTTCACCGACACCGCGTCCTTCGACACCGGCCTGGACATCTTCGCTATGCGTGGCCTGCATCCCGGCCGTACCGCGGTCGCCGCCGCGCAACTGCTGCTCATGCACCGCAAGCCCACCGGCCGCAGCACCTACCGGCTGCGCGATCAGGAGAGTTTCAGGATTATCTCACGCCGGCCTCTGGCGTTTCAGCTGGATGGCGACTACCTTGGCGAGTCCGACGAGGTCGCGTTCGAGGCTCATCCGCACGCGCTCAACGTCGTGGTGTAACCCTCGCGCACTTTCTGGCGATCTGCAGAACGACAGTCGGTGTGCAAACGTACGACCTATGCGTTGACCGAAAGTCCGATAACGCACTGCTACCAATGCATGACGAAGTATGGCGTAATGGGCAGGGTCCCTGGTATGACTACTGGGGAAGCACCGGTGAATTCGGTCACGAGCCGAATTGGGTGCGTCAAGGCCCTTGACATCGCCTGGCTTCGTGAAAGCATTCACAAGCAAGGCGGTACGGCCTTTCCGGTCAGCCGGCAAGGCTCCATGCACTACCCGAAGGACCTACGCACGGCCACGTGCGTGACATACCGCCCAACAATGACGTTGAGGAGAGAAGGCAATGGACTGGCGCCACCGCGCCCTCTGCCGTGACGAGGACCCCGAGCTTTTCTTCCCGATTGGCACCAGCGGTCCTGCGTTGCTGCAGGTCGAAGAAGCTAAAGCAGTGTGTCGGCGCTGCCCGGTGACCGAGATGTGCCTGGAGTGGGCATTGGAGTCCGGTCAGGACGCGGGTGTGTGGGGCGGCATGAGCGAGGACGAGAGGCGCGCGCTGAAGCGGCGCGGAGCCCGTCCCCGCGTGCACTCCGCCTGAGCGCGCATCGAGTTTCCCGGCTCGACAAGAACAGATCGAACGACCCGGACCAATGGCGGTCCGGGTCGTTCGCTTTGTCGGTACGCCGAAACGCCTATGTGTGCCGCGCATTTACGTTATGACCAGCGATAATTTCGCTCACTCAGCGTCACATTTGACGATTTTCTCAAAGAACTTCGACTTCGGTCTGCGCCGCCTTGTTGGTGAACGGCACGACGACCGCGGCCTCGGTGCCGCCGGTCGGCCGCGGCCGCAGTTCGATCGACCCGCCGAGCTCACTGGTCACCAGCGTGCGGACGATCTGCAGCCCCAGCCGGGTGGACGCCTGCAGGCTGAACCCCTCCGGCAGGCCGCGGCCGGAGTCCAGCACCTGGACCCGCAGCGTCTCCCCCTCGCGTTCGGCGACCAGCGTGACGTCGCCGCTCTGGCCGGGCAGATACGCGTGCTCGAGCGCGTTTTGCAGCAACTCGGTCACGACCATCGCCAGCGGTGTCGCGATCGGCGAGGCGAGCACGCCGAAGGTGCCTTCCTTGCGCAGCCGTACGGTCGTCTCGGTGCCGGCGACCTCGCCGACCATCGCGGAGATCTTGTTGACGATGCTGTCGAAGTCGACGGTCTCGTCCAGCGACAGCGACAGCGTCTCGTGCACCAACGCGATCGACGACACCCGGCGTACCGACTCCTGCAGCGCCACCCGCGCGTCCGGCGAGGTAACCCGGCGGGACTGCAGCCGCAGCAGCGCGGCGACGGTCTGCAGGTTGTTCTTCACCCGGTGGTGGATCTCCCGGATGGTCGCGTCCTTGGTCAGCAGGGCGCGGTCGCGACGGCGTACCTCGGTGACCTCACAGGCCAGCACGAGCGCGCCGATGTTCTCGCCGTCCGGCCGCAGCGGCAGCGCACGCAGCAGCACGACGGCGCTGTGTGCCTCGACCTCCATCCGGTCGGGTGAGGCGCCGGCCAGCGCGGCGAGGATGCGCTCGTTGGCCTCAGCGCCTTCCAGCGGGTCGTCGGCGAGGTCGTGGGTGAGCGGGCCGAGCTCCATCCCCTGCAGGTCGCCGGAGAAGCCGAGCCGGCGATACGCGGACTGCGCGTTGGGACTGGCGTAGTCGACCCGGCCGTCCGGGCCGAGCCGGATCACGCCGTCGCCGGCGCGTGGCAGGGACGTGTCCTCGGCCAGCACCGGCTGCCGCGGCGGGAACGAGCCGTCGGCGACCATCCGGCACAGGTCGTCGGCGCTGCGCAGGTAGGCCAGCTCCAGCTGGCTGGGCGCGCGCGTGGCGGCCAGGTTGGTGTCGCGGCCGAGCACCGCGACGACCTTGTCGCCGTTGCGTACCGGGATCGCCTCGTGCCGGGCCGGGATGTCGTCGATCCACTCCGGATCGCCCTCCCGCCAGATCCGGCCGGCGGTCGCCGCGGTCACCAGATGCGCGGAGGCCTCCACCGACAGCAGCCGGCCGACCTGGTCGTGCAGGTACGCGGTGGGACCGGTGGTCGGCCGGATGTGCGCGACGCAGAGGTACGCCGGCTCCAGGTAGGCGTCCGTCGTGGAGACCCACAGCAGCAGGTCGGCGAAGGACAGGTCGGCCAGCAGCTGCCAGTCGGCCGCCAGCCGGTGCAGGTGGTCGATGTCGTCGTCGGTCAGCGTGGAGTGCTGCTTGACCAGCTCGCGGAGGGTGGACACGTCAGGACAGCACGGCGATCGGGCCGCCATCCTGAAGGTGGTCGCCCATCCCGGCCCGGATCTGCTCAGCCATCGCACCACTCCTACTCGTGCTCACCCGGCTTGCATCCAATCATGCGTCCCGGCATGGCCGGCCCGATACACGCCGTACGGCCGGCATGGGACCCTGGTGGGAACGCTCGGAGAAGGGAGGACGACGTGGCGAAGAAGGCCCGCAAGAAGAAGGCGCGCAAGAACAAGAAGGCCAACCACGGCCGCAGGCCCAACTCCTGACCTTCGGTCCGCAGGGCCTCCCTACGTGCATGGGGTGCACGTAGGGAGGCCCTGCGGCGTTTCGACGCAACCCCGTCGCGGAGCCAGGTCTCTGTCCCCGCATGGAAGCAACCGCGGCGGACCTGCCGATAGCCGACACTGTGCGAGTGAACAGCGGCCGGGCGGCGGTGGAGGAGCTCTATCGGGTCGCCTACCAGCGGCTGGTCCGCAGCGTGTACGGCCTGACCGGCCACCTCGGCGAGGCGCAGGACATCGTGCACGACGCGTTCACCATCGCGATGTCCCGGCCGCACAAGGTGCGCGACGCCGACGACCCGGAAGCCTGGCTGCGTACCGTCGCGCTCAACCTCGCCAGACGGCGGTTTCGCCGGCGTGTGTGGATGGACCGGTTTCTGCGCAAGGAAAGACCGCCGGAGGCGGTCGCCGCGCCGGGCCTCGACCGGATTGCCGTACTCGCCGCGATGAAACAGCTGCCGCCAGCGAGTCGCGAGACGCTCGGCATGTTCTATCTGGCTGACCTCTCCGTCGAAGACATCAGCAAAACCCTCGGGATTCCCACCGGCACCGTGAAAGCGCGGCTGTCGAGAGGACGCGCGGCCCTGGCCGAGATTCTTGGAGAGACGGATGAATGACCTCGACTTCGCCAACGTACGCGCGGAAATCGACCAGCGGATGGCGCCGCCCATGCCGATCGAGGAAATCGCGCGCAACGCGCGGCGGCGCAACCGTACGCAGGCCGCGGTCGGCGCTGCCGCGGTCGTGGCTGTCATCGCGTTGGTTTCCAGCGGTGCGTATGCCTTGACGCACAACGAAAACAAGCACGACCCGCTGACCGGCCCCGAGTACGACCAACCGTTTCCCGCCGGATCCAGAGCCCTGCAAACCGCTCCGGTCGACAATACGATCAGCTACGCGCTGATTCAGGCTCAGGCCGGGAGCGGAAAGCTTCTGTTGGCTCGCACGTCCGACGGCGGACAGACCTGGACGACCCACGGGCTGCCGATCACGGTGCCGACGGATCCGACGACCGGGGTGGCCACACTGCAGATGAGCCTCCTGGTCCTGGATCAGGACACGATCGTCGTCGAGTCTCTGATCAGTCATGACGGCGGCAGCAGTTGGACACAGCGGCCGGATTTTGGTGCGCCAGTGGAGAAAGTTCCGGACGGCTGGGTGGTGCTTTCAGCAAACCAGATCCCACAGGTCGCCAGAGAGCATTCCAATACGACCGAACCAGTGCCGATCGTCATCAATCCCGCCGACGGTGGCATGCACGGCATGTCATCCGCGCCGAAGAACTGTTACACAACGTACACCGGTCAACCCGCGGACGGCTCGATCTGGTTGGAGTGCCGCGGCGGCACGGTGGTCAGCCATGACCGCGGTGTGACGTGGGTGCCGTTCCACGTGCTGCCCCAGGACGCCGGCAAGGGCACCGACTTCACCGAGATGTCCGACACCGAGCCGCTCGTCTCGGTGGACAGCGACGACGGACGCAACGGCTACGCGGTCGGCATCACGGTCGGCCCGAAGGGCAAGTCGATGCTGTTCCACACTGCGGACGGTGGTGCGACCTGGCAGAAGGCGACGGCCGTGGCCCGGATGATCCCGGCGCAGAACGGCGAACTGTCCAACGCCCTGGCCCTGGCCGACGGTTCGTTTCTGACCGGTGGTGGTACGACGAACACGCTGCCCTTGGCCCGCAGCACAGACAACGGAAAGACGTTCACGCCACTGGCAGCACCGTGTCCCACCGAGCTTCCGGTGCGTACGGCGACCGGAACGTACGTCTCGTTTCGCTGGAGCGACGTGGGAAGTCCGAAGAACATCTGGATGGTGTCGCAGGACGGCATCAGCTGGAAGCAGGTGCCGACTCCGCCGGGCGTACAGGCTCCGACAATCTAGCCGAAAACCCGGGCCTTGCCCGGGTTTTCGTTATTCCGCGCGGTATTCGCGGCGGTCGGCCTCGATCACGACCTCGCGCAGCTTGAGTTTCAACCGCACTTTCAGGCTTTCCGGCGCGCGGTCGCCGCCGCAGCAGCGCGACACCAGCGCCTTGACCTCCTGCTCGATGCCGAACTCGCGCAGGCACGGCGAGCAGTCATCCAGGTGCTCGCGGATCCGCGACCGCGAGGCGTCGTCGGTCTCGGCGTCAAGGTAGAGATAAACCTCTTCCAGCACCGACCGGCACTCCGGCTTGATGCCGTCGAAACTCGGGTCGCCGCCGCAGATGTCGTCCAGCTTCTGGACCAGCCGGTCGGCGCGGCCCCGCGAACTTTCGCTGTCCATCACGACACCTCTCCGGACGCGACCCGGTCGGCACCGGCCTCGGAGCCCTGGATGCCGCGCTCGGCGGCGTACCGCTCAAGCATCCGGCGCAGGTTGCGGCGACCGCGGTGCAGGCGCGACATCACGGTCCCGATCGGGGTCTCCATGATGTCGGCAATCTCCTTGTACGAGAAGCCCTCGACGTCGGCCAGGTAGACGGCGAGCCGGAACTCCTCCGGCAGCGCCTGCAGCGCTTCCTTCACGTCCGAGTCGGGGAGGTGGTCCAGCGCCTCGGTCTCGGCCGAGCGCAGGCCGGAGGAGCTGTGCGCCTCGGCGGCGGCCAGCTGCCAGTCCTCGATCTGCTCGGTCGGCGACTGCTGGGGCTGCCGCTGGCGCTTGCGGTAGGAGTTGATGAAGGTGTTGGTCAGGATCCGGTAGAGCCAGGCCTTGAGGTTCGTACCTTCCTGGAACTGGTGGAACGCGGCGAACGCCTTCACGTACGTCTCCTGGACCAGGTCCTCGGCGTCGGCCGGGTTGCGGGTCATCCGCATCGCGGCCGCGTAGAGCTGGTCCAGGAACGGAAGTGCGTCCCGCTCGAAGCGAGCATTGCGCTCCACAGCGGTTTCGTCGGTCACCAGGGCATCTCCGGGCTGTCGCACACCATGTCCCGCTGAGGATACGCTGCCAGGCGCGGCCCTGCCCGGACCGGCCGGCACGACGACCGGCCACTCGACGGTGTCCAACAGCAAGTTGTCCGTCGTGCGCTCTGGGGCTGCCATCATGCGCGTACGTCCTCCTCCTGCTCGGTCCTTACGGTGAGCAGAACGCCGCGCCCGGCAGCTATCTTCCCGCTGTGATCACGACCCCAGCGTCAGCTGCTCCGGCTCCTGCGGCACCTCGTCGCGCAGCTCCGGATAGTTGTTCTTCACGTTGCCGACCGCCGAGCCGACCGGCCGCAGCTCGATCGCGTCGAGGACCTTCGCCGGCGGCGGGGTCAGCAGGCCGTCCTCGGCGGCGAGCCAGCCGCTCCACCGGTCCGGCGTGAGGATCAGCGGCATCCGGTCGTGCACCTGGGCGAGGTGACCGACCGCGTCGGTGGTGACGACGCTGCAGCTCAGCACGCGCTCGTCGCCGCTCCCCCAGACCTCCCACAGGCCGGCGAAGGCGAGCACCGAGCCGTCCTTCGGCGTCATGTAGAAGGCCTGCTTGCCCGGCTGGTCCTCCAGCGGCTTCCACTCGTACCAGCCGTCCGCCGGCACGATTGCGCGCCGTCGCGCGTACGCGGTGCGAAACGCCGGCTTGTTGTCGAGCGAGTCGGCGCGCGCGTTGATGAACTTGGCACCCGTACGCAGGTCCTTGGCCCACCCCGGCACCAGACCCCACCGCACGACGTCGAGCACCCGCTTGGGGTTGTCGCGGTCGCGATGTGACATCCGCACGATCGGCACCGGATCGGTCGGGGCCACGTTGTAGGAGACCCGGAGCCGCTCGCGAGCCATGTCGGCCAACGCCGCATCGAAAAGCGTGCTCAACTCGTCCGCCGACCGCGTCGTCGCGTATCTCCCGCACATGACCCCACCCTACGGTCCCCGACCGACACGACCACGTCACCGAACTACCCGCTACGGCGAGAAACTGTCGTACCCACCTGCCAATCTCAACCCCCACCCAGAGTCGGGTGGGGGGTGGGTTGAGAGGCCGCGCGCGTGACAAAAATTGTCGTCGGCGAGGCGCCGGATGCACGCATGGTGGCCATGCGGACGCTGAACGCACGCATGGTGGCCATGCGGACGCTGAACGCACGCATGGTGGCCATGCGGACGCTGAACGCACGCATGGTGGCCATGCGTGCATCCTCCGGTTGGAGGCAGCCTCGACTCCACGGCGGCTGGCCGACCGGACAATGGTGATCATTTGGACGACCCGCGCGCCACAGGCAGCAACACGGCCTGGCAGGGGTCGACCCGGCAGGAAGCTGGCAGACTGAGCGGCGTGACGAGCGCACTCACCGACCCCTGGCCGGCGCCGACCGCGAGCGGCCCCGTGGACGCCGACGTACGGCTGCCGGGCTCCAAGTCCGCGACCAACCGGGCCCTGGTCCTGGCGGCGCTCTCAGAGCGTCCGGCGGTGCTACGTGGCGCCATGCGAGCACGCGACTCGGCTCTGATGGTCGGCGGCCTGCGTACGCTCGGCGTCGAGGTCGACGACACAGGCGCCGACTGGCGCGTGACCGGCGGCCCGATCAGCGGCGGCGGACGGGTCGACGTCGGCCTGTCGGGCACGGTCATGCGCTTCCTGCCGCCGGTGGCCGCGCTCGGCACCGGCCCGGTCCGGTTCTTCGGCGACCAAGGCGTCGAGAAGCGGCCGATGGGGATGCTCATCGACGGCCTGCGCCAGCTCGGCGTCGACATCGACGACGGCTGCCTCGGCGCGTTGCCGCTCACCGTGACCGGACGCGGCGCGGTGACCGGCCGCGAGGTGGCGATCGACGCGAGCGACTCGAGCCAGTTCCTGTCGGGCCTGCTGTTGGCGGCGCCGCGGTACGAGAAAGGCATCCTGCTGCGGCACACCGGCCAGATCCTGCCGTCGGCGCCGCACATCGCGATGACCGTACAAATGCTGCGCTCCGCCGGCGCTCAGGTCGACGACAGCCAGCCAAACGTCTGGGAGGTCGCGCCAGGGCCGCTGGAGGTCGGCGCCGTGGACATCGAGCCGGACCTGTCCAACGCCGCGCCGTTCCTGGCCGCAGCGCTGGTGACCGGCGGGACCGTACGCGTGGCCGGCTGGCCGACAACGACCGACCAGCCTGGCGACGCGCTGCGCGGTCTGCTCACCGAGATGGGGGCCACCGTCTCGCTCGACTCGACCGGGTTGACGGTGACCGGCGGACCGATCCACGGCATCGACGCCGACCTGCACGACGTCAGCGAGCTGACGCCGGCGATCGCGGCGCTGGCGGCGCTTGCCGACGGGCCTTCGACGCTGCGCGGAGTCGCGCACATCCGCGGCCACGAGACGGACCGCCTCGCCGCGCTGCGCGTGGAGATCAACAACCTCGGCGGCGGCGTCGAGGAGACCGCCGACGGCCTGAAGATCACGCCGAAACCGCTGCACGGAGGCGTTTTCGGCACGTACGCCGACCACCGGGTGGCGACCGCTGCGGCGATCATCGGTCTGGCCGTTGAGGGGATACGGATCGAGAACGTCGCCACGACCTCCAAGACATTGCCGGAATTCACCGAGCTCTGGACCGGGATGCTCGCGTCGTGACCGGACGCAGCCGGGGTGCGCGATACCTGGACGAAGACGACGTCCGCACCCGCCCCGGCCGCTCCTCGCGACCGCGTACGCGCACGCGTCCGGCGCATGCCGACGCTGCCAGCGGCCTGGTGATCGGCGTCGACCGCGGCCGCTACACGCTGCGCGTCGACGGCGCCACCGTCATCGCCATGCGAGCACGTGAGCTCGGACGCAAGTCTGTCGTCGTCGGCGACCGCGTCGGCGTCGTCGGCGACGTGACCGGCAATCCCGACGCGTTGGCGCGCATCGTACGGATCGAGCCGCGGTCGTCGGTCCTGCGGCGTACGGCGGACGACGACGATCCGTACGAGCGGGTCGTGGTCGCCAACGCCGACCAGCTGGTGATCGTCAGCGCGCTTGCCGATCCGCCGCCACGTACCGGCTTCATCGACCGCTGCCTCGCCGCCGCGTACGACGCCGGCATCGACCCGTTGCTGTGTCTCACGAAGGCGGATCTGGCCTCGCCTGACGAGATCGTCGGCGTCTACTCCGACCTGGAGCTGCCGGTCGTCACGTGCCGCCACGACCAGCCGCCGGATGCGCTGGCCGCCGAGCTGACCGACCGGATGAGCGTACTTATGGGCCATTCCGGCGTCGGCAAGTCGACTCTGGTGAACGCTCTGGTGCCTGGCACGGACCGGGCGATCGGCGTGGTGAGCGGGGTCGGCAAGGGCCGGCACACGTCCACCTCCGCGGTCGCGCTGGCGCTGCCAGCCGGCGGCTGGGTGATCGACACGCCTGGCGTCCGGTCCTTCGGTCTCGCGCATGTGTCGGCGGCCAGCCTGTTGGCGGCGTTTTCCGATCTGGAACCGGGGGCCGCCGACTGTCCGCCGGGATGCGCTCATCTGTCGGCGGCTGATGGCTGTGCTCTGGACGCGTACGTGGATGCCGGTGGCGCTCAGCCGCGGCGCCTCGCGTCGTACCGGCGCCTACTGGCATCCCGCGCCGCGTAGGTTGGGCCGCACGCCGCGATGCGGCTTGTTTGTGGGTGATCCGCAGCCGGAGCGGCCATGGCGTCCCGGTACGTGGCGAGAGAGCCCACTATGTGAGATGCATGGCAGATGTGGCGCTAAAAGTCCGCCTTGAGAAGTTCGCCGATGGCATGAGTGCCGAGTTACTAGCGTCAGACGCAAGAAACAAGGCTTTCATGCCCTCGCGATCACCAGAGGCTGTGACTGGCGTGACTAATGAGGCGAACAATACTGTTGTTACTAATGCGGCTGGCTTGCTCGGAAGACCCGACCCCGCCCGCAAACCGCCACCCGCACCCCTATGCACACCGATTGGCGTTCCCGCGCCCCTCCCTTGAGGTCGCTCGCCGCGTAGGCGCGCCCGCCGCGCAGGCGAAAAACCACCCACCCACCTACGCAACAAACGAGAGACGCAACCACTTACCCAACGCAACAACGAGAAACCCCAACCACCTCCCCCTCCACCCGTCAGATGCACGCATGGCCACCATGCGCGCATTGGACGCACGATAAGCGGCACCGTCGCCAGGATTTCAAGATCGACTTCTGCCGTTCTAAAAAAACCTCTCAACCCACCCCCCACCCGTCTGGGTGGGGGCCCAGATTGGCAGGTGGGTACGACAGTTTCGGGCTGTAGCGGGTAAACGGTTAGACAGGGTGGTGGCCGCCGATGCGCCAGTAGACGCCGGCTTCGCGGGCGAGCAGGGACTCGTCGACCAGGTAGCGGCGCAGGGCCGCGTGGTCGTCGTGCCAGGCGCGCAGGATCGCGTCGACCTCGCGTTCGGGATAGCGCACGCCGGGTTCGAAGGCGAGCGCGATGTGCTCCAGTACGGCCAACCGCTTGGCGCGAGCGGCCGGCATGGAGACCAGGCGGCCGTTGACGATGAAGGTGCGCAACGCGGAGACGACGGCGGGGTCGGTGGCGCCGAAGTCGTCGGCTTCGGAGACCTCGGTGGCGTCCTGCGCGAGTTGGCGCAGCGCGCCGGCGGCGACCGCCAGCTCACCGTCCACAGTGGACAGCAGGCCGCCGGCGACCAGAGCTCCGACCGCGCGTGACGCCTCCTTGGCGGTCAGTCCGGCGGCATCGGCGACGGCGGTGACGCGGGTGGCGCCGAGCGCGACCGCGGACAGTGCGCGCAGCCGGTTGGGCTCGGCGAGCAGGCGGATCACCGACAACGCCGTCAGCGGCTCGGACATCACGACTCCGGAAACGCGAGATGGTGCAGCAACGCCGTCAGCGACAGGCCGTTGTTGACCCGGCCCTCGTGGATGTGCCGCGCCAGGTCGGCCGCCGGCACCCACTCGATCCGGTCCGACTCGTACGCGTCCACCGGCTCACCGACATAGTCGGCCTCATCGGCGCGCAGGATGTGGAACGTCTGCCGCGCGGTGCCGTTGAAGGGGTGGTAGGTGATCAGCGACCGCAGCGGACCCGGCCGCCAGCCGGTCTCCTCCAGCGTCTCGCGCTCACCGGCCTGCTCCGGCGTCTCGCCTTCCTCCATCCGGCCGGCCGGCACTTCCCAGCTCCACGAGTCGGTGGTGAAGCGATGCCGCCACAGCAGCAGCACGGCACCGTCGGACGGCCGCGTCACGACCACACCGACGGCCGGATACGGATAGACGATGACGTGGTGGTCGATCTGCCGGCCGTCCGGCAACCGTACGTCGGCGATGGTGACATCGAGCCAACCACCGGCATAAACCGTCCGCTCACCACGCACCTGCCATCGCACGATGCCTGAGCCTATGCGATCGCGTTTCCCAGCCAGTCCCAGGCCTGTGGCTGCACCGCGTTCCAGCCGATCCGCGTGTGTCCGCCACTGGCCGCCTGGGTCAGCCGTACGCCGTCCGGCGCCTTCACCGCCTTGGAGAAGGTGACCGCCTGGTTGGTGTCGTCGACGCTGTCCACGGCCGCGAAGAGGAAGAACGACAGCGGCGGATGCGGCCGGTTGGCCACCGACCACAGCGGGCTGTTGGCCTGCTGCGCGGCCGCGTTGCCGCGATACAGGTCGCCGGTCGTGTTGTCGGTGATGGCGGTGAAATAGCCGGACAGGCTGGCCGCCGCGGAAAACCGCTTCGGAAAGAGCAAAGCCAGGTTGGCCGCGCAGAAACCGCCGGTGGAGTAACCCATCAGGGCCCAGCTGTGCCGGTCGGTCCGCGCGCGATAGAGCTTGGCGACCGCGTCCGGCACGTCCTCACCGAGGTAGGTCGCCGCCTGCGCGCCGCCGACCGCGTTGACACATTCGCTGTCCTGCGGATAGTTCGGGTCCTGCCGCGGCATCACGACGATCATCGCCGGCGCGCGACCGGCCTTGATCTCGGCGTCCAGATACTGCTTCATCCCGAGCGTGTTGACCCACGCGTACGGCGAACCAGGATATCCGGCCAACAACTCGACCACCGGATACTTGCGTTTGCGCTCGGACTTGTTGAAGTAGGAGCCCGGCAGATAGACCAGCGCGCTGAGGTCATAGCGGGTGCGCTTGCCGCGCAGCATCGTCTCCACGATCCGGCTCTTGGTCGCCTCGTTGCGGTCCACCAGACTGGTGAGGATCCGGCCGCCGAGCCCGGTCACCTCGCGCCGCAGCTTGTCCGGGCCGGTGCCGTTCTCGGTGCTCTGCACCGGCCGGTTGAACACCTCGTGCGCCTGGTTGTCCGTCGACGGTACGCCGAAAAGGTCACCCCAGGTGGTGTAGAAACCCTGGTCGGCGTTGACATATCCGGCCAGCGTCAGCAGGACCATGATCTGCGCCAGGAAAACCAGGCCGAGCCGGCGGCCCAGCTGCCATTTCCCGCGTTTCCAGGTCAACACCGCGAGCACGATTATCGCGATCGTCACCAGCGCGAGCAAGGCGACGAATATCATGTCGTTTGGCTGCATTATTCGCCTGTCCTCAGGCTCTCAATATCTTCCCGAGCCATTCCCACGCCGGCAACGACGCGTTGTGCCACACGTCGTCGTTGTGTCCACCTTTTGGCTGGATCACGTACGTCAGGCCGTCAGGTGCGTGGACCGCCGCGATGAACCGCTTCGTCGACGGGTATGAGCTCGGGTCGTCTTTGATGGCAAACAAATAGAAACTCATCGCCGGCCGGTTGTGCAGCTGCGCCGTGTGCACCGGCGAGTTGGCCGCCCGCAACGCCGCCGAGCCGCCGTAGAGGTCGCCGGTGGTGTCGTCGATGATCGCGTCGAAATAGCCGCCGATGCTGACCGACGCCGCGTACTCGGTCGGATGCCGCAACGCCAGGTTGGCCGAGCAGAAGCCGCCGGTGGACACCCCCATGGTGGCCCAGCCGGCCCGGTTGGGTGCGGTACGGAACGCCTGTTTGAGATAGGCCGGCACGTCGGTGGTGAGAAACGTGTCGACCTGGTCGCCACCGGCCGCGTTGACACACTCACTGTCCCGCGGCGGCGACGGATACTGGCCGGCGACCTCGGCGATCACCGGCGGGATCTTTCCCTCCGCGATCAGCGAGTCCAATGTGGACTGCAACTTCATGCCGATCAGCCAGGTCTGCAGCGATCCCGGATATCCGGAGAAAAGCTGCACCACCGGAAACGCACGGTGCTCGTTTGCCTTCTGGAAGTACGCGGCCGGCACGTACACCGCCATCGGCAGCGAGATGTGTGACTTTTCGCCTGGCACATAGGTGTTCTGCACCACACTGTGGGTGCCGTTGTCGGACAGGCTGGCCATTTTCTTGGCAAATGCCGCCGGCGCGCTGAGCTGGTTTTTACCCGGCGACGGCACCGGTTTGCCTTGCTGCGCAACGCTCGGCCCCTGCTCGCCGGAGGAAATGCCGAGCAGGTCCTCCCAGGAGGTGAAGAAGTATTCCTGCCGGTTGATCCAGGCCGCCGCCAGGCCGATCAGCATCACCTGCGCCAGCGCCAGGCCGATAATCCGTCGTGGCAGCTTCAGCCGGCCCCGATCCCAGGTGATCACCGTCACCGCGGTTATGCCGACAAACAGCACTGCCAGCACCACGAGCAACGAACGCGACATCAATCCCACGGTGTGTGAACTCCTGATCCCCAATGGCCTGCGGTGGCCATACCTGTGCTAGAGACGCTTAAGCAAGCTCTCAGGTTCCACCCAGATTGCCCTTAAGAAACCGGTACGGTGCGGACATGGCGACTTTTACCGACGACCTCGCGTTGGCTCATGTGCTGGCCGACACGGCCGACTCGATCTCCATGAGCCGGTTCAAGGCGTTGGACTTACGAGTCGACAGCAAGCCGGACATGACGCCGGTGTCCGACGCGGACACCGCGGTCGAGCAGGCGATCGCCGGCACGCTCTCCCGGACCCGCCCTCGGGACGCGCTGCTCGGCGAGGAATTCGGGGAACGTAGAGGAAAAGCGAGCGGCAGCGGCGGCCTGCGCCGGTGGGTCGTCGACCCGATCGACGGCACCGCCAACTACGTACGCGGCGTGCCGGTGTGGGCCACGCTGATCGCGCTGCTGGAAGGTGACGAGCCGGTCGTCGGCCTGGTGTCGGCTCCGGCGCTGAAGCAGCGCTGGTGGGCCGCCAAGGGTGGCGGCGCGTACGCCGGCCGCCAGCGGTCGTCGGCCACCGCGATCGCGGTCTCCGGGGTGACGAAACTCTCCGACGCGTCGCTGTCCTATTCCAGCATCGGCGACTGGTCGGACCGCGAGGACGCCTTCCTCGGGCTCACCCGGCGGGTGTGGCGGACGCGCGCCTACGGCGACTTCTACTCGTACGTGCTGCTCGCCGAAGGCGCGGTGGACATCGCCGCCGAGCCGGACGTCTCGCTGTGGGACCTGGCCGCGCTGGTGCCGATCGTCACCGAGGCCGGCGGCCGGTTCACCGACCTGGCCGGCAACTCCGGACCGGCCGGCGGCAGCGCGGTCGCCACCAACGGCCCGTTGCATGCCGAGGTGCTCGCGAGCCTGACCCCGTCCCGGGCCGAATCCGTGCCGCATACCTGACAGACGCGCCCGGTCCGTCCCGGGTTGCGCCGACCGCGAGGTTATGGCCGTATGGCCGAGGACTCCAGCCGAACGGCGTACGCCACGCCAGCGGGGTCGTCCAGCGGGAAAGACGGTGGCCAAGTAGGGTGCACGGGGTGTCCGCGGGATGGGGGTTTCTGGCGCTGGCCGTCGTCTTCTACGGCTTCGCCAACTTCCTCCAGGCGATCGCCGCGACCAGCGAGCGCGGCAGCACCAGGGTCGGGGCGCGAATGCTGTTCCGGCTGGCGACCCACCGCACCTACCTCGCCGGCATCCTCTGCCAGTTTCTCGGCTTCGTCTTCGCCTTCTTCGCGCGCGCGGACCTGCCGCTGTTCCTCGTACAGTCGGCGGCGGCCGGTGGCCTCGGCCTGACCACGCTGCTCGGCGTGATGATCCTCAAGTGGCGGCTGCCCAGCGTCGAGGTCGTGCTGCTCGGTGGCCTGGCCTTCGGGCTGGTCGCGCTGGTCATCTCCGCCGGCCCGTCGCCGTCCGAGCCGCTCAACGTCTTCGAGGTGGTCCTGCTCGCCGGTACGGCGGTCGGCATCGCGCTGCTCGGCCGGCCGGCGTCGCGGCTGCGCGGATCCGAGGGCGCGGTCGCGCTCGGCTCGCTGTCCGGCCTCGGCTTCAGCGCCGCCGCCATCGCCTCACGGCCGCTGGCCGGCCACGACACCATCCTGCAGTTCGTCGGCGACCCGCTGCTCTACATCGTCGTCGTCAACTCGATCATCGGACAGGTGCTGCTGGCGGCCGCCATGCAACGCGGCGCGACGACCGCCGCGGTGGCCTCCATGGAGGCGGCGACCGCCGTCCCCGCGGCCTTCTTCGGCGTCGTGCTGCTCGGCGACAAGATCCGTCCCGGCCTGACCTGGCTGGCCGTCCTCGGCTTCGTCGTGACGCTCACGTCGGTGCTGCTGATGACCCGGTTTTCCAGCGAGCAGCACGGCTCCACGCCAGGCGATTATCCGCTGCAGATGCGCCAGCGCCGGCGGACCCAGATCAGCAACAGCCGGTGGGTCGCCGCGCCGCGGCGGCGCAACACCAGGCGGCGCTATCGGCGCGGTCGTACGCCTCGCGTGCGCTGAGACTGAGACGCCGCAGGGCCTCCCCGCGCGCGGCTGGCGCAAGTAGGGAGGCCCTGCGGCTAACGAGCGTAAGGAGAGACCCGCGCCCTAACGAGCGCGTGCGACCGCGAAGACGGACTGGCCGAACGGCACCCGGACCTTGGACTCGATCCGGCGCTCGACCGGCACGTAGAGCTTGTCGTAGGCGGTGAGCATCGCGCTCTCCTGTGGACGCCGGTTGAGCAGCTTGACCGCTCCGTACCAGGCCAGCAGGCCCCACATGTTGATGTAGTGGCAGCGCTCGATCTCCAGGCCGGCCGCGGTCAGCGCCTCGGCCATGCTGCGCTTGGTGTAGCGGCGCTGGTGGCCGATCTCCAGGTCGAACCTGCTCATCGCGAACTGGAACGCCGGCACCACCAGCACGACCGCGCCGCCGGGCCGCACCAGGCCGGAGAAGGCCTTCAGTGCCTCGACCTGCTCGGGGATGTGCTCCAGCACGTTGTACGCGACGACCGCGGAGTAGTCGCCGGTCTCGTCGATCGGCACGGTGAGCTCGCGCACCTGCACCCGCGGGTCGCCGTCGAAGCGGCTGTGCAGGTCGCGCAGCCGAGCCGGGTCGGCCTCGCTGGCGGTCAGCTTCGGCACGCCCATGTCGGCCCAGTCGGAGGCGTAATAGCCCATCCCGGAGCCGATCTCCAGCACGTCGTCGCCGAAGTACGGCAGGCCGAGCGAGCAGAGCCAGCGCCGGTAGTTGCCGGCCGCGTTCAGGTCCTCCAGTACGTCGGACTGCAGCTCGGTGTCGCCGAGGACTTTGTTGCTCATGAGTCAGTTGGCTCCCGTAGATGTCGCTAACGCCGTTGTCAGCGGACCGGCGAGCGCTCGCAGCGCGCGGCCCCGGTGGCTCAGCTGGTCTTTCTCCTCCGCCGGCATCTCGGCGGTGGTGCGGCTGTGTCCGGTCGGCACGAAGATCGGATCGTACCCGAACCCGCCGTCCCCCCGTGGCTCGGAGGTGAGCGTACCGTCCACGCGGCCCACCACGACCTCCTCACCCCCGTCCGGTGTGACCAACGCCGCAGCGCAGACGAACGCCGCTCCGCGCCGCTCAGCCGGTACGTCGGAGATCTGCGCCAGCAGCAGGTCGAGGTTGGCCGCGTCGTCGCCGTGGCCGCCGGACCAGCGTGCCGACAGCACGCCCGGCATGCCGTTGAGCGCGTCGACCGCCAAGCCGGAGTCGTCGGCAACGGTGACCAACCCGGTGTGCCTGGCACCTTCGCGAGCCTTGAGCAGAGCGTTCTCCTCGAAGGTCGCGCCGGTCTCCGGGACCTCCTCATACTCCGGTACGTCGGCAAGCGTCAGCAACTCGACGGCGCCGAGATCGATGGAGACCAGGATGCGGTGCAGCTCGTCCAGCTTCTTGCGGTTGCGAGTGGCCACCAGCAGCCGGGTCACGCGCGCGCCTCTCGTTGCAGCCGGGTCAGCTCGGTCGTACCCACCACCGCGAGGTCGAGCAGCGCGTCCAGCCTGGCGCGGTCGAAGACGCCGTGCTCGGCGGTGCCCTGCACCTCGACGAACTCGCCGGCGCCGGTGCACACCACGTTCATGTCGACCTCGGCGGTCACGTCCTCGTCGTAGTTGAGATCCAGCCGCGGCTCGCCGTCGATCACGCCGACGCTGACCGCCGCCACCGAATTGGGCAGGGCCTTGGCCGGCTCGCTGGCCAGCGCGCCGCGGTTGGCGAGCCAGTCGACGGCGTCGGCCAGCGCCACGTACGCGCCGGTGATCGCCGCCGTACGCGTGCCGCCGTCCGCCTGCAGCACGTCACAGTCGAGCTGGATGGTGTTCTCGCCGAGCGCGGCCAGGTCGATCGCGGCGCGCAGGCTGCGGCCGACCAGCCGGCTGATCTCGTGCGTACGCCCGCCGACCCGGCCCTTGACGCTCTCCCGGTCGCCGCGGGTGTGCGTGGAGCGCGGCAGCATCGCGTACTCGGCGGTCACCCACCCCAGACCGCTGCCTTTGCGCCACCTCGGCACGCCTTCTGTCACGCTCGCCGCGCAGAGCACGCGGGTGCGGCCGAACTCCACCAGCACCGAGCCTTCGGCGTGGTCCAGCCAGTGTCTGGTGATGGTGACGGGACGGAGTTGGTCGGCACGCCGTCCATCCGGACGACCAGCGGCTGGCGTCATGCTCACGGAGCCTAGATGATGCCGTTACCGGCCATTTCCGCACCCGTCCGACGTCCCGCGGCGTGGGTCCGCGCGACGGGATGCCGCAGGGACCCCTTACGTGCGTGAGGCTGGCCGCGGGGACTCGCTACGTGCGCTGGACTTGAGTTTTGACCTCTGGGTTGGTGTTCCGCGCCACTGGACGCCCGACGGCTGGCCCTGCTCCGTGAGCTGCCCATCCAGGTCATCGGCTGGTGGCGCAGCGACCGGGTGATGTCTTTCCGGCCATCGGCTGCGCGGACCGGCTCGGAAGGTGTCATGGCGTCCCGGTAGATGGCGAAAGGGTCCATTAGATGGAATCCACAGGCGCGCGTAACGCTAAATGTCTGTGTTGTGGGGTTTATCGGAGGCGTGGATGTCGAGTTATTGGCGCTAGATGCACGAAGCAAGGCTTTCACGCCTGCGTGACCGCCAGCCCCTGCGGTGGGTGTGACTGCTGAGGCCAGTAATGCCGTTGTGACTGCTCGCCAGGCCGGGCTCGACGTCAGGGGGTGCCAATTGCCCGGCTTGATGTCTTATCAACCAAGTATTACCCGATCAGGCCCGCAGGGTCCCCGAAGCGTCGCGACCAAGATCAACTTCTAACTTATGTAAGTTTCCACGCGAACCCACCCCCCGCCCGATTTGGGTGGGGGCCCAGATTGACACGGGGGTACGACAGTTTCTCGCCGTAGCGGGTAGATGGTCAGGTGCTGGACAGGTGCCAGGGGCCGGTGCCTGGGGCGTCCTGCCAGCCGGTGGTGACGGAGCCATCCGACGCCAGGCCGGTGAAGACCAGCCGGCCGTCGGCGTCCTGTGAGACGGCGACATCGTCGGATACGTGCGCGTATGTGCCGGCGGTACGGATCAGCGTCGCATGCCACGGGCCATTGTCGGGGTGGTCCTGCCAGCCGTGCAGGACGCGACCGTCGGACGTACGCACGAAGTAGGTCAGCCGGCCACCGGAGTCCAGCGAGCACACCGGGTTGCCGGCGACGGTGGACGTGACGTGGTTGCCGTCATCGTCGACATCGGTGACCGGTTCGATCGTCGTCCACAGCCACGGTCCCTGGCCCGGCGCGCTCTGCCAGCCGTGCGAGAGCTTGCCGGACGGGTCGCGCGCGACGAAACAAAGGCGACCCGGCGCGGCCTGCCCGACGCCGATGCGGCCGGCGACCGGTACGGCGGCGCCGGTGCCGTTCTGCTGGATGATCGCGGTGTGCCAGAGCGCCGATCCCGGCGTGTCCTGCCAGCCGTGCAGGAGCTGGTTTCCGGTCGTCTGGACGAAAAAACACAGCTTGCCGCTGATGTCCAGGCCGACACCCGGATCGCCGAGCGCGGCCGCGCCGGGCACCAGCGCGGTGTGCCAGCTATCGGACACCGGGCTGTCCAGCCACCCGACGACCAGGCCGTTTTCCGGCGTACGAGCCAGAAAAGTCAGCCGCCCGGTGGCGTCGATCGCGGCCGCCGGCGCACCGGCCAGGCGTACGTCCGGTGCGGCGAGGCTCTGCCAGCCGGTCCCCGTCGACCGACGCCAAACGTCCTGGCCGAGCACGTTCAGGCGGCCGCGCAGGTCCAGCACCGTCGCCACCGCACCGGCCACCGATCCCGGGACGACCGACTGCGTCCAGGTGTCGCCGTCGCGCCAGCCAAAACCGATCGACCCGTCGGCCTTCCGCAGCGCGTACGTGAGCACGCCGTCGTCTTCCAGCCGCATCGACGTGCCAGGGTTTTCCAGCACGACGCTGTCCGACTCCAGCCGCAGGTCGTCGATGTAGAGCGACACCGGCGTCTGCCGCCGGCCGGTGTAGATCTGAAACGAGGTCAGCGTGCTGAGGTCGAAGTTTCCCTGCGTCGGGTCATAGATGTTGCGCGGCACGTGCCACAGCTTGAACCGTACGGTCTGCCACTGCCGCGGCGCGAGGTAGACGGCGTGATTGTCGTCGGCCTCGACCGGGTTGTAGAACTTGCCGTTCAGCGCGAGCACCTGGTCGGAGTCGTTGTACGCCTCGAAAGCGACCTCGCGAAACCGGCTCCAGTCCCGCCGGCCGACGTTCTCCTCGCCGCGGAAATAGAGGCCGGGCCAGTCGACGCCGGCCGGAAAAGTGATCCGCAGGCTCGACTTTCCGGTCGCCGGATGCGCGGTCGAGCGCGCGACCACCGCACCACCATCGACATATCGCGCCGCGTCGGCGTCGGTCTCGAAGGAGTTGATCCGTACAGCGTGCGGCAAACCGATCGGCGCGACCTGGACAGAGCGCGTCAACGTGTCCGCGCCGGCCGTGACGACGACTTTCTGATAGCCGGCAGGCAAAGGCAACAGCGTGCGGTGGACGTCGGCCTTGGCCGTACGCTCCACCGGCGTCGATGCCACACCGGCGATCGTCACAGCAACGCCACTGCGGACATACACCGTGACCGGCACGTGGTACGCACGCGGCGCCGGACCAACGATGACGACCGCCGGCTCGCCATTGACCAGCCGGTCGACCTGCACACCGACCTCGGTGCGGATGTCGTCGAACAGGGCGGGGTCGTCCTGATATCGTTCCAGCCACTGATAAAGCACGTCGAAATACGGCTTGAGCAGATCGCCGACAGCGACCCGGCCGGCCACACCGAGCTGCTGCGCGATGGCCATGCTTCGCCGCTCGAACAGGAAAAGATGCTCGCGGTCCTGCATGCCGGCCTCGACCGCGTGCAGCCGCAGCGACCCGACCGGCCCGGCCACACCGGCCGGTTTTCCGGGATACAGCAGGAAACCGTCGCCGGCGGACTCGTTGCACGAGTACGGCACCGCGTACACCTCACGCGGGTTGTAATGCTGCCCGTCCCAGCTGCCAAACGCCGTGGTCGACCAGTAGAGCAGGCCGGTGTAGCCCTGCGAATGCTGAAACCACGGCAGCAGCCGCGAGCCGACCAGCGAGTCGTCGATCATGACGCCTGGATACGGCCAGGTGTCGCCGATGCAGACATACGTCCACAGCAGGTCGCCGCGTGCCTTCAGTGTGTCGACAGCCCTCGGCTCGTCGAGCATCGGCACGGTGTGCTGCTCGAAGACCCAGGCGTTGTTCTCGTCGATCAGCGACTGCCGCGGCCGGTGCGTCAGCGTCATGATCGTCGGCACCTCCGGCGCGACCTGGTGCAGTGTCCGGTAAGCGCCGATCAGGGTGTCCTCGGCCTGGTCGCTGCCGGGCTCGTCGCCGACATAGAAGTAGGCCTTGCTCAACAGGCCCTGCTGGCGCAGGTACGCGATGACCTTGCCGAGCTTGTCGGTGTCGATGTGGATGCTGCTGTTCTGGTCGCCGCTGGCATATCCGGGGACCTGGAACGAGCTGACGCGCGGGTCACGGACGTACGCGGCGATCTGCGCGATATAGGCGTCCGGGTCAGGATCCGGTCCGGGTCCCGGTGTGTAGGCCGGTCCGGGGCCGGGGTCGCCGATCAGCGGCGGACCGTTGGGGACCAGCCGGTGATCGAGCTGGTAGTCGTAGTAGGCGTCCATCCTGGCCTTGAACTCCGGCGTCCCCCACCGCACACCCTCGGCCAGCGCGGCCTGCTGATACCACGGCGCGAAGGCGCCGGTCGTCGTCGGCGCGACCGGGATCGCGAAGCCCCACACGGTCAGCTCGACGGGCACGGTCACGCCGTTGAGCGTGATCGAGCCGGAGTACGCGCCAGCCGGCTGACCGGCCGGCACGGTGACGGTCACCAGGAACGCGGCATTGCCGTCCGGCCCGGCCGCGACGGCGTTCCCCGGCACCACCGCGTCCGGCCACCAACCGGTCGTGTACTTGCTGTTTTGCCTGATAGTGACGTTGACATAGCGCTGTTGGAAGAACGCGACCGCGGACGCCGGCAGCGTGGCGCCGCCAGGTCCGGTGAGGTCGGAGGCCGTCGCCGTCACGGTCGCCGCGGCATCGGTCCGTACGACGAGCTGGCCGAAATGGCGCTCGTTGCCGGCACTGCTGAACCGCAACGCGGCCGGCGGAGTGCCTGGCTGCACACGTTCCCGCCGCACCTTGTCCAGCGCCGCCGGCACCCACACCGTCACCGTCGCCGCCGGCAACCCGCGCAGCACACCGGCCAGTGGAGCGGCCGTCAGTCCGGCGAGCACACCACGCCGCGAGATTCCGGTCATCGCCCCACTCCGTCCAGCCGGTTTAGCTTTTCTTGGAAGGAAACGCACGATAATGAGCGACTTCGGCCACCACAACTGACATCTGTCAGATCGCCGCGATTGGTCAGTGGCCTGTTCGTGACGGCCCGATCGGGCAGATGGCACGGCGATGTCACGCCTCCAGATCAGACGAGACCTGGAGGAGCAACCATGCGGACAAGGGCAACGAGATCGGGCGGCCCGCGGCGGATCGAGCTGCCGGCCGCCCGGCAGCCGAGCGGGCTCGCGCGGCTGCAGCGTACGGCCGGCAACCGCGCGGTCGGCCAGCTCATGCGGCTGGCGGCCGTGCAACGGCGGCTCGGCTGGACCGACGCGAGCGCCACCGCCGGCGCCGGTACGACCGACGGCAAGGCCTGGAACGCCGGGCCGCAGGCGGTGAAAGGCACCGGCGTCCGGCGCATCCCGCTCGAGGGCCTGGCGCTCGGCAACAAGGCCGCCGGCACCGAGGTCGAGAACAGGAAGACCGACGAGCAGGGCACAGCTGGCAAGGCGATCGCGCTCGTACCAGCCGCCGTCAAACCGACGACCGTCGACGTTCTGTTGCATTTCCACGGAAACACCGGCGACCTGGCCGCTCGGCCCTACGCGTCGTGGCGGCAGAGCAAGAAAGACGCGACCGTGCGCGATGTCGCGCTGGACCGGGTCGCACAGCAGTTGGACGCGGCCGCCGATCCGCAGCTCATCGGCATCCTGCCGGTCGGCGTCGGCGAGTCCTCCTTCAACGCGACGTACAACGCGGACGCGTACGTCAACGACATCCTGACCCGGCTGCAAACCGAGGGTGAGCTGAAAAAGGGCACGGCGTTGGGAAAAATCGTGTTGTCCGGGCACAGCGGCGGTGGCACGTCGGTGAAAAACCTGTTGTCCAAGGCGATGGCGGCCAAAGGCCATCACCACGTCGCCGAGGTCGTGCTGTTGGAGGCGATCGGTCCGCGGTCGCTGACCTGGTGGACGACCTGGGTCAAGACGCAGCTCGACCGGCTGCGGCCGATCCTCACCGGCTCCGCGGCCGACGCGGACAAGCAGGCGGCACTCGATGGCGTGCCGAAAATTCGCGCGTACTACAGCAAAAACGGCTTGTACGCGACGCGCTACGGTGTCCTGCGCGACGCGATCAAAGGATGGTTCGACAAGGCGCCGAGCCTTGGACCGTGGGACGCCAAAGCACGCGACCTGTTCCTCGTCATCGAGCTCGACGGCACCAACCACGAGAGCATCGTCGGCGGCCAGAAGGCTTCAGCCAAGCCAAAAGACGGCCTGGCCAATCCCGCCGACGTGCTGTTCAACCCGATCACCGACGCGCTCAAAGCGAGAAGCGGCGGCAATCCGTCCACCGCGCCGGCGAAACCGGTCGGTGGCTCGGCGGCGGTTGGGCCGGCGGTCTCGCACCCGGACATGGCCGCGGAGTGGGGAAAGCTCGACGCGAAGGTGCAAAAGGCCTTCGGCCGCGGTTTCAAGCAGTATGTGGCCGTACGCGGGCTCTACGAGAAGCGGCTGCATGCCAGTCCGGTCGACTGGCTCAACACCCTGCAGTTTGGCGTGCCGTTCTGCGGCTTCACATTGCAGGGCATGGATCCCCGGTTGAGCGCCACACTCACCGCCATCCAGGATGTCTGCCAGCCGCTGATCGACGCCGTGTTGGCGGCGAACGTACCCGTTGTCTTCGAAGGAAAGTTCCAGCCACGCGCGGTGACCGGCAAGCCGGGCAGGCTGAGCGATCACGCGCTCGGACTCGCGTTGCACCTGAACTACGCGCGAAATCCTTATATCGGAAGGAACAACAAGGTCGCCGACCTCATCGAACGAGTGGCCGCCGAGGCCGGCAAGCCGTCGTTCTGGAAGACCACGTCCGGCGTCGGCCGCAAGTCGACCGAGGCCGACATCGAGCGTGCTTATCGGACGTACGCACACGCCTCCGACGCGCTCGGGCGGTATTTCTCCGAGCTGGCAGAGATGGAGGCCGCCAACGCCGCCGGCCGGCTGGACGCGGCCGGGCAGGCCGAGATGAAGAAGCGGCAGGCCGAGCGAGCCGCGGTCAACAAGGCGCATGCGTTGAGCGAGGGCAGCCACCGCGATCCGACCAAGGGGTTCTTCGCGCACACGGCGGGTGTCGCCGGCGATCCGATGCTCGCGCTGATCAAGGCGCTCACGCTGCAGGCCGGCCTGGAGTGGGGTGGCACCTACGGCAGCCGGCCCAAGGACCTGCACCACTTCGCGCTCAAGCTCTGACCATCCTGGATTCATGCCAGATGTCCGGCCCCGGGCGGCGGCCGCGGCGGCTCGGCCGTACGGTCGCCTTCGTGACGACGAACCGGAGCTCCGACCTGCGCGTCGGGTCATACCAGCTGACCAACCGCCTCGGTGCCGGCGACCTCGGCGAGATCTTCCTGGCCAAGGACGCCGGCGGCCGGCACGCCATCGTGGCGCGGCTGACCGAGAAGGCGCTGCCGGAGGACCGGAAGCGGTTCGCCGAGCTGGTCCGGATCGTGGCGACCGGCGAGGAGGACGGCGTCGGCGTACTCGCCGCCGAGCCGAAGGCCGACCGGCCCTGGGTCGCCACCGCGCTGGGCAACCCGACCGGCGCCGACCAGCTCGTACGCGACTTCGACCCGACGATCAAGCTGGCCGCGCCGGTGCCGATGTCGGAGGCCGACCTGGTGCCACCCGATCCGTTCGCCGGGATTGCGACCGACAAGCCGGCCAGCCGGCCGGTGCTGCCACTGATGATCATCATCGGCCTGGTCGTCGTACTTTGCCTGGCCGGTGGCGCGTTTGGCGCGGTCCTGCTCACGCAAAGCGGCTCCGGCGACCCAAGCACCGATCCGAGCGACGCGCGCTGGGGTGCGCCGATGGATCATCCGATGCCGTCAGGCACGCCGTCGGCGACGCCGAGCCAGCCGGCGCCGAGTGTGTCGCCGGCGCCGGAGCCGCCGACCAAGGGCGGCTGGCCGGCGTCGTGGAAGAAGTTCACCAGCGCCGACAAGACCCGCACGATCAGCTTGCGCGGCGTGCCGTTTTCCTTCCGCGTACCGGATTCATGGGGTTGCCTGCTGCTCTCCAGCGACGCGACGACGACGGTCGTGTCGTGCATCGACGACCAGTTCCAGGGCGACCAGCGGCCGCGAGTACGGCTGACGTTCCGCGCGTGTCCGAGCGGTTGCGCGGCGGCGCAGCAGCGGCAGCAGCGCGCCGACATCGAGACCTTCGGCCAGCGCTGGATCGCGCCGGACAGCCAGTCGACCTTCGCGGAGGCGAAAAACGTCACCACGTCGATCGGCACCGGCCGCTATGTGCTGGCGGTCAGCCGGTTTTTCCACAGCAAACAGGGCGGTCCGCTGGACCGGCAGCTGGTGATGACCGCCTCCGGCGGCGCCGACCGAGCGGGCCAGGACCAGCAGATCGTCAACGACGTACGCGTGCGGGTCAGCTGACCAGCCGCGCCGCGGCCCGCTCGATGGTGTCCTCCGACAGCAGCACGAGGTTGGCCGCGGCGCCGAGCGGGATGAAGCTGTCCTCGCTGGCCACGCGGCCGATCCGGCCGGTGAAACCGGCGTCCACCAGGGCCGTCACGACGCTCTCGGAGACACCGCCGGTGCGGCGCGTCTCGTCCACGACGAGCACGCGACCGGTGGCTTCGGCCGCCGCGACGATGTCGCCGACCGGCAGCGGCGCGAGCCACCGCAGGTCGACCACGCGCGCGTTTTTGCCGCTATCGGCAAGCTTTTTGGCGACGCGCAGGCTCATCGGCGCGCCGTTGCCGAAGGTGATGATCGTCAGGTCGGTGCCGTCGCCGTACGTCCGCGCGCTGCCGAGCGGCACGTGGCTGCCGGCCGATGGATAGGCCGTCATCCACTCGCCGTCGCCTTCGACATGCAGGTCTCGCGTGTGGTAAAGCGCGATCGGCTCAAGGAAAACACTGACCGAGCCGTCGACCGCCGCCGACGCGACACACGTACGCAGCATCGCCGCCGCGTCGTCGCCGCGGCTCGGCGAGGCGATCACCAGACCCGGGATGTCGCGCAATGCGGCGACGCCGTTGTCGTTGTGGAAATGACCGCCGAAGCCTTTCTGGTATCCATAGCCGGCGATCCGCACGACCATCGGGTTTTTGTACTGTCCATTGGAGAAAAACTGCAGGGTGGCGGCCTCGCCACGGATCTGGTCGGCGGCGTTGTGCAGATAGGCCAGATACTGGATCTCTGGAATGCCAACGAAACCGGAGATGCCGGCGCCGAGCGCCAAGCCGAGGATCGACTGCTCGTCCAGCAATGTGTCGAAAACCCGCGCCGAGCCAAACTGCTTCTGCAGGCCGCGCGTGACTCCGTAGACGCCACCCTTGCGTCCCACGTCCTCACCGAAGACGAGCGTGTTTTGGCGTGTCGCAAGGACATCCGCCAGCGCGCGGTTGATCGACTGCGCGAGCGTCAGCGGCTCGTCCGACTCCGGCTGCGACGGTTGTGCTGCCTCGGCCGCGACCCACGACGGATGGCGCGGCGCGAGTGGCGCGATCACCGCGGCGGCGGTCGTCAGCTTCGGCTTTTTCACCGCCTCGCTGGCGATGTCGCGTACGATCGCGCGAATATCCTCGTATCGCTGGACGATCTCCTCCGGCGACAGCACACCGGCGGCGGAAAGCGTGCGAGCGGTGGAAAGCAGCGGGTCGCGGTCGAGGTCGGCGGCCAGCTCGGCGGACGTACGATAGCCCGACTCCACGTCCGAGCCGGCGTGACCCATCAGCCGGATCGTCTTCAGATGCAGGAAAACCGGCGCGCGGCGCGTGCGTATCCAGTCGGCCGCTTCCGCGGCGGCCTGGTGCGTTGCGACCACGTCGAGTCCGTCGGCGCAGACGTACCGGACACTCGGCCGGCCGGCGTTGGCCGCCTCGACCCAGCCGGCCGGCGTACGCACGCTGATGCCGATGCCGTTGTCCTCGCAGACGATCAGCAGCGGCACCGGCATGCCTTGATGGCGGGTGTACGCGACCGCGTTGAGCGCGCCGACCGTTGTCGAGTGGTTGGACGACGCGTCACCGATGCTGCACACGGCGATCGCATCCGCCGGCCACGGCGAATCGACGCCGAGCTTGCGCGCGCGCTCGATCGCCAGCGCGACCCCAAGCGCCCGCGGCGGATGCGAGCCGATCGTCGACGTCTGCGGAATGATCGCCAGCTCCGCATTGCCAAACACCTTGTGCCGACCACCGGCAATCGGCTCATCCGCCGCCGCGACGACGCCGAGCAGCACGTCGCGGATGCCGTCTTCAAGTTTGCGTTTCTGCTGGTTGCGGGCAAGATAGAAGGCGCCGGAACGATAGTGCAGCAGCGCCGGATCCGTCACCCGCAGCGCCGCCGCGACACCGGCATTGGCCTCGTGACCGGACGAGCCGATCGAATAGAACCCGTTCCGGCTCGCGCCAAGCTCCCGCGCGGCGAGGTCAAGGTGGCGACTGGCCAACTGCGCGTCGAAGAGCTGCAGCAGTTGGTCACCAGTCAGCCCGGTGTCGTCACGTATCGGCTGGCTGCGCCCAACCGCCGGCGTGGCCGGCAACGTACGCACGACGGTCCGAAAATGCTCATCCACCGGATGCGGCTGCGTCACCGGTCGAACGTATCAATGTGCGGGCGTGGTCGGGATGTCCTCATCGCCTGAATCACAGGTGCGTCTGACTGTTGTGTCTGGAGGGTGGGATTTCTGGTTGTTGCGTTGGGGAGGTGGTGCGTCTCCTGTTTGTTGCGATTTCGTGCGGGGCTGGGTCTCCTGGGCTTGCTCGGTCACGTGTGGGAAGCAACCGTCGGCATGGACGCCGTCACAGCGTCCGGGTGGTGCTGATGTGGCTACTGTGGCTGGCAATGCGGGTGAGGCGGATCGGCTGCGTAACACTTGTTTAACAAGACATCGAAATAGACATTTGGTGCAGCCTGGTAGCCACAACAGCACTACTAGCCTCAGTAGTCACACCCGTCACAGCGTCCGGGGATCACTGTGGCGTGAAAGCCTTGTTCCTTGCGTCCAACGCAAGTAACTCGACATTCATGCCATCCGCGACCCTCACAAGCCGGACATTTAGCGCTCCACACGCCGTCGCGTCCCGCATACTGGACCTTCACGCCACCCACCGAGACGCCACCGCAGCTCCGGCGACCAGCCACACTCCTGGTCCACACCACAAACACAACCGCACCCGCGGCACCCAACCGGACCAACAGCGAAACCCCGCGCGCCCCTCCCCTTGAGGTCGCCCTCCGCGCAGGAGCGCCCGCCGCGAAGGCGACCCCCCGTTACCTTTTTCGTGGCTCCTGATCAAGGGAGTTGTGGTCGCCAGGTTCGGCATGACTAACGTCCCCAGTCGTTCGCATGATCCGGGGGGTGGTGTCACCGAGCCTGGTGGCATCGAGGGACCGCTGATAGGGACACGGCCGCCGTCGGGTAGGTCTCGTCGTAACGTGGGTGCCGGCCGTCGATGCCTGACTGGCGACCGCCTGCGACGCGACGAAAGACACGGTGGATGAACAGCGAATATGGCGTGTTCCTCGGCTTGGACGTCGGCAAAGGAGAACACCACGCCGTTGGTCTGGACCCGGCTGGTAAGCGGCTGCACGATGCGCCGCTGCCCAACAGTGAACCCAAGCTGCGGGCGGTGTTCGACAAACTCGCCCGACATGGCCGGTTGCTGGTCGTGGTGGATCAGCCCGCCACCATCGGCGCCCTGCCGGTGGCGGTCGCCCGCGCCTGCGGGCACCAGGTGGCGTATCTGCCCGGCCTGGCCATGCGCCGTATCGCGGATCTGTATCCCGGCCACGCCAAGACCGACGCCCGCGACGCGTTCATCATCGCCGACGCCGCCCGATCCCTGCCGCACACGCTGCGACAGGTCGACGTCGGCGACGACACGCTGGCCGAACTGGAAGTCCTGGTCGGATTCGATGACGATCTGGCCGGCGAGGCCACCCGCATCGGCAACCGCATCCGCGGCCTGCTGACCGGCATCCACCCCGCCCTGGAAGGCGCGATCGGACCGAAGATCGCGCACCCGGCGGTCCTGGAAATCCTGTCCCGGTGCGGCGGCCCCACCGGCATTCGCAGGGCCGGACGACGCACGCTGACCGCGATCGCCACCACCCACGCGCCCCGCATCGGCGAGAAACTCGTCACCGCGATCTGGGCCGCGCTGGACGAACAGACCGTCATTGTTCCCGGCACCACCGCCGCCGACACCGTGCTGCCCCGCCTGGCTGACAGCCTGAAAACCGTTCTGGCGCAACGCGAACAGGTCAAACACGAGGTCGAGGAGATTCTCGATGCACACCCTCTTGCCGCGGTCCTGACCTCGATGCCTGGCATCGCGGTCAGGACCGCCGCCCGCATCCTCCTGGAAATCGGTGACGCCTCGGCGTTCGCCTCCTCCGCGCACCTGGCCGCCTACGCCGGCATCGCCCCAGTCACCCGCGCCTCGGGCTCCTCTATCAAGGGCGAACACCCCGCTCGAAGCGGTAACCGCAAGCTCAAGCGCGCGTTCTTCCTTTCCGCGTTCGCCGCCCTGCACGACCCCATCAGCCGCGCCTACTACGACCGCAAACGCGCCGAAGGCAAGAAACACAACGCCGCCCTCATCTGCCTCGCCCGCCGACGCTGCGACGTCCTCTACGCCATGCTCCGCAACAAAACCCAGTTCCGGCACCCCCAACCAGCCACAGTCGCTACGGCGGCTTGACAAATTCATAGGGACACCCCCCAAAAAAAAAACCCAACAAACAGAAACCCGACCACCTCGACCCGACCAACACCAAGTCAAGCCGCATTCGGAGAGGCCGCCAGGTCGTCATCGCCGGGAGCCAACTCCGTAGGCATCGGCGACAGCCACTCAGCCACGCAGCTGGGAGCGGCCGGACTCGGCCGGCCACCAAACCGCAGCCGTACGTCGGACCAGATCTCGCGGACGGCCAACCCGGCCAGCTGTGGCACGAGGTCGTGGCTACGCGCGATGATCCAGGCGGTCCCCCGGGTCGCCAGCCACCAGATCTGGCCGCGGCGGGTGACCAGGGCGCCGCCGGAAGGGTCGGTGGTGAGGTGGCCGGGTACGGCGATGCCGCGGGCGGTCAGGGCGGTGGCGTATTCGACGGCGATGTGGCGGTGGCCGACTTCCGACGGATGCAGGCGGTCGACGCTCCAGAGCGGGCGCTTGTACGCGCGCGGGTCGCCGGCGAGGTCCAAATGTACGGTGCCATAGCGGCGCGCGATTTCGTCGACGGCGGCGTTGACCTCGGCGATCCGGCGGGCGAGGGGGCGGGCGAGGGCGGACGGCAGCGACAGCATTTTGCCGGGGTCCGGCATCCGAGCGGTGAGTACGACGGCACCGGCGCGGCGCAGCTCGGCGACCGTACGCTCCAGGTGCCGCGCGGACACCTCCGGACGGAAGTTGCCGCGCAGCGTGTCGTTCACTCCGACCAGCACCGACGCGATCTGCGGCCGCTGGACGAGCGCGCTCTCCAGCTGCCGGCCGCTGACATCGGCGCAGGTGGCGCCGTTGACGGCGACGTTGACGAAGGTCGCGTCCATCGCCGTGGCCAGCAGGTTGGCCCAGCCGCGCCAGCCACCGCCAGGCAGCGGGTCGCCGAGCCCCACGGTGGTGCTGTCTCCGAGGGCCACAAACCGCATTGTTCCTCCTACGAAACTTCCACGTCGATCGACAACCCGTGTGCCCGCAACATCGCGCGCACCGCCGCCGGCCAGCCGAACCGCTCGGCCTGCCGGCGCGCCGCCAGTCTCCGCGCGGCCGGCGGCAAGGCGGCGATCTGCAACAACCCGTCCGCGAAGGCCTCGCCCTCGGCGATGACGTCGTCCAGTCCGCGTACGACCACGCCGGCGTCGCCGAGCACCTCGCGGAGCGCACCGTCGTCCGGCGCGACGACCGGCGTGCCGCAGGCCAGTGCCTCCAGCGCGGCCGACGCGTACGCGGGTGCCATCACCACATCCGCGGTCGCCAACAGCCGAGCGAGGTCGCCGCCAGCGGCAACAGGCGCCACGCGTACGCCTCGGTTGCGCAGCGCCTCAATCGCGTAGGCCGCACGCTGCGCGCACTGCACCACCAACAGCTCACCGTGACTGGCCAGCCGATCGCGCAGCGCCGCGTCGTAGTGGCTTGGGTGGAAGTGCGTGAGGTCGACGCCAAGTGGTACGCGCCGCAGGTTGGTGACGCCGAGCCGCGAAAACTCGGCATCGCACCAGCTCGTAGTGGTGACGACCGTGTCGAAGGCGCGCGCCGTCCGCCGGTTGAGCCGGTCGGCGAGGCGTACGGACCGGTTGGCAATCCATGGCTTCAGCGCCGCGTCCAACCGCTCATGCGACACGACAACCGACCGAATGCCGCGCGCGCGAGCCCACGCACCAACCCAGCGCAGCGCCACGCGATCGTGCACCTCGACGCGGTCAGGCCGCAGCGCCGCAAGCCGCCGACGTATGCGCCCACGCGAGACCATCAGCCGGCAGCCACCGGTCCCCGGCACCACCGGCGACGGCACGGTGATCACTCGGCCATAGTCGGTCTCGGTGTCGCTCGCGCGGCCGGCCGGCACGATCAGGACCGGCTCGTGACCAGCGGCGATGTAGCCGCGACCGCACTCTCGCAAGGCCGTCCGCAGTCCCCCGGACGCCGGACCGACGAAGCTCGCCAGCCGTACGATCCGGGCCGGCCGATGCCCGTCGGGCTCCTCCGCCGTCATGCCGCACGCACTTCCTGATCACCAAAGCGCACCGCGTCGTAGTGCTCGATCAGCGCGGCATTGATCGACGACCAGGTGCGATGGAGCACGGACTCGCGCGCAGCAGCGGCAAACTCGGTCAGCTGATCGCGGTGGTGCAGCAGGTGGCCGACCGCCTCCTCGATCGCGGTCGCGTCATCCGGCCGTACGAGCAGACCGGTCTGACCCGGCCTGACCAGGTCGAGCGGTCCGCCGGCGGCCGGCGCGACGGTCGGAACGCCGGACGCGAGCGCTTCCTGGACCGACTGGCAGAACGTCTCGTACGCACCGGTGTGCACGAAAAGATCGAGGCTCGCGTACGCCGCCGACAGCTCGGCACCATGCAGCTCGCCGCGGAAGACCGCGGTTGGCATCCGGTTTTCCAGCGCCTTGCGCGCCGGCCCGTCGCCGACGATCACGACCCGTACGCCGGGCATCCGCGTGACCGGTTCGAGCAGCTCCAGGTGCTTCTCCGGCGCGAGCCGGCCGACATAGCCGACCAGCAGCTCACCGCCGGGCGCATACGTGTCGTGCAGCGGCTCGCTGCGATGCCTCGGCGCGAACCGCTCGCCGTCGACGCCTCGCGGCCACAGGTGTACGCGCGGCACACCGTGGTCGCGCAGGTCTTTGACCGCCGGCGTGGACGGCGCGAGCGTGCGGCCGGCGGCGGCGTGTACGCGGCGCAGCCAGCGCCAGGCAGCCGCGCGGCCGACGCCAAGCCGATAGAAGCCGGCGAAACCGGCAACGTCGGTCTGGTAGACCGCCACCGACGGCAGGCCGAGCCGCTCGGCGACGAACGCGCCATGCGCGCCGAGCGCGAACGGCGAGGCGAGGTGGACGACGTCCGTGCGGTGTGCGACCAGCGCGGCCTCGAGCTTGCGGCTTGGCAGGCCAATGCGGAAAGACGCGTAGCCCGGCATCGGCACCGACGGGACGCGTACGACCACGCACTGCTGCTGGATCGGCTCGTTGCTCGCCGGCTCCGGAGCGACGACCAGCGGCTGGTGGCCCTGCCGGTTCAGGTGCTCCACCACTCGTTGCACCGAGTGCGAGACACCGTTGGCATCCGGCAGGTAGGACTCGGTCACGATCGCCACTCGCATGTGTCCAACGGTGACGGCGAATGTCGCAAATCCGGCCACGTACGCGTGTCGCGTCCTCGACACGCTGTTGAACGCTTGGCGACTGGTGACGCGGAGTCATGTTTGGCGTGTCATGCCGGTGGCCCCCAGACGAACAGGGGCGAACAGCGGGTCAGTTGGTCTCCACGGCCGCTTCCGCCTTCGTACGCGCCTCGCGCCGCTCGACCATCCGGCCGGCGGCTTTCGCGAGCGGGTCACCGAGCCGTGCGATCAGCGGACCGATGACGGCCATCAGCATCACGTACGCCGCGGCCAGCGGCGCGAGACCTGGCTCGACAGCGGCGCCACCGGCCAGGCCGGCGACGACGATGTTGAACTCGCCGCGCGAGACGATGATCGTGCCGGCGCGTACGCGGCCGCGCGGACCGACGCCGGCGCGGCGCGCGGCCCACCAGCCGACCACGACCTTGGTGAGCACGGTGACGACGGCGAGCGCGATCGCCGCCGGCAGCACGGCCGGGATCTTGGTCGGGTCCGTACTCAGGCCGAAGAACACGAAGAACACCGCGGCGAACAGGTCGCGCAGCGGAGTCAGCAACGCGCGGGCGTTTTCGGCCACCTTGCCGGACAGCGCGATGCCGACCAGGAAAGCGCCGACCGCGTCGGAAATCTGCAGCTCGGTGGCGAAACCGGCCACCAGCAGCGCCAGGCCGAAGACGCCGAGCAGCAGGACCTCGTTGTCACCCGAGAAAACCAGCTTGTTGATCACCCGGCCGAAACGCAACGCGATCACCAACGCCGCGCCGACCGCGAGCAGCGCGATGCCGAGCGAGATCGCGCCGCTGACCAGGCCGGCGCCGGCGACCACCGCGGCGAGGATCGGCAGATACGCCGCCATCGTGAGATCTTCCAGCACCAGCAGCGAAAGGACGATCGGCGTCTCGCGGTTGCCGAGCCGGCCGAGGTCGGTCAGCAGCTTCGCGGTGATGCCGGAGGAGGTCGCGTACGTGACACCACCCATCGCCACCACGGCCGGCACCGACCAGCCGAGAATGAGGCCGATGGCCACGCCTGGCGCGGCGTTGAGCACGATGTCCATCACGCCGGCCGGTGCCTGCTGGCGCAGGTTGGTGACCAGCTCGCTGGCGGTGTATTCCAAGCCCAGCAACAAAAGCAGCAGGATGACGCCGATCTGCGCGCCGACCTCCACGAACGACTCGCTGGTGGACAGCGGCGCGATGCCGCCCTTGCCGAAGGCCAGGCCGGCGAGCAGATAGAGCGGGATCGGGGACAGTCCGAACCGGCCGGCGACCCTGCCGAGCACGGCAAGGCCGAAGATCACCGCTCCCAGTTCGACCAGGATTATGCCGTCGTGCACGCGGTTACTCCGCGAGGATTTCGGCCAGGCCGGCGATGCCTTCTGCCGTACCGACCACGATCAGCACGTCACCGCCGTGCAGCACGAAGTCGGGATCCGGTGACGGGAACGCCTCCGGTTTGCGCACCACCGCGACGATCGAGGAGCCGGTGCGCGTACGCGCGTGGGTGTCACCGAGCCGCAGGCCGTCGTAACGCGAACCGTTGGCCACGCGCAGCCGGTCGGTGTGCAGGCTGGACACCTGCTCGTTGAGGTTGGCCAGCCGCTCGGTGATCCGCCGCGCGCCGAGAAACTCGGCCAGCGTGTCGGCCTCGTCGCTGCTGAGCACCAGCGTCGAGATGCAGGCGTCCGGGTCGTCGGGGTCATAGAGCACCAGGTCGCGGCGGCCGTTGCGGTGCGACACGACACCGACCCGGCGGCCCCGGCGGGTCATGAAATCGTGCCGGAGGCCGATGCCGGGAAGCTTGGTCTCCTCGACTTCGATGTCCTCGCCACTGATTGACATGACGACGATCCTGCCACGCGGCCTTCGCCGCCGCCTCGTGTCCTAGATGTCGTAGATTGAGCCGCAGCGTACGACGTCCAACGCGCCGTCGAAGGACGCGCGTGCCTCCGCGTATGTGCGCTGGGTGTCGTTCCACGCGACCAGGTGGGTCAGCAGCAGCCGCCGTACGCCGGCGGCGGTCGCGTGCTCGGCCGCCTGCCGGCCGGAAAGATGCAGGTCCGGCGTGTTGCCAGGCTCATCGAGGAAGGCCGCCTCGGACAGCAGCGTGTCGGCGCCGGAGGCGAGGTCGACCAGCGCGTCGGTCGGTCCGGTGTCGGCGGAGTATGCGAGCGCGTGGCCGTCGTGCTCGATCCGCAGGCCGTACGTCTCGACCGGATGGTTCATCAGCGCGGCGGTCACCTCGAACGGCCCGATCTTGACCGTGCCGGGCGTCAGCACGTGGTGGTCGAAGACGCCGCTGCTCGCGGTCGGGTCACCCCAGGTCGCGCCGAGCCGCTCCTGCGTGCCGGCCGGTCCGTACACCGGCAGCGGCTCCAGCGTCGGCTGGTCGTGGCGGCGCGCGTACTTGCGGACCACCATGTAGGGACACAGGTCGACCCAGTGGTCCGGATGCAGGTGGCTGACGATGACCGCGTCGACGTCGAAGAGTCCGTGCAGCCGCTGCAGGTTGGTGAGCGCGCCGTTGCCGAGGTCGACCAGCAGCGAGAAGCCGTCGGCCTGCAGGAGGTAGGAGGAGCACGGCGAGTCGGGGCCGGGATAGCTGCCGGCGCATCCGAGCACGGTGAGCCTCACGAGGCGGCCTTCGCGAGCGCGTCGAAGTGGCCGACCGAGCCGATCGCCGGGCCGAGGAAGCGCCGGCCGACGCGGTGGAACAGCTCGACGTCGCCGGTCGCGAGGAACCGGTGGCGTGGCGCCGGCGCCGACTCGGGCCGCAGCAGGTCGCGCTCGGTCAGCACGCGATAGACGTCCTTGGCGCTCTCCTCGGCGCTGGAGACCAGCGTGACGCCGTCTCCCATCACCAGGCCGACCACGCCGGCGAGCAGCGGATAGTGCGTACAGCCGAGGACCAGCGTGTCGACCTCGGCGCGCTGCAGCGGCTCCAGATACGACTGTGCCATGCCGAGGATCTGCCGGCCGCTGGTCACCCCGCGCTCGACGAAGTCGACGAACGCCGGGCAGGCCGCGCTGGTCAGCGTGACGTTGGGCGCGGCGGCGAACATGTCCTGGTATGCGCCGCTGGCGACGGTCATCCTGGTCGCGATCAGGCCGACCCGGCCGCTTCGCGTCGCGGCGACCGCGCGGCGTACCGCCGGCAGCACGACCTCGACGACCGGCACGTCGTAGCGCTCGCGCGCGTCGGCCAGGCAGGCCGCGCTCGCCGAGTTGCAGGCGATCACCAGCGTCTTCACGCCGGACTCGACCAGTGCGTCCATCGCGGACAGCGCGTACGCGCGGACCTCGGCGATCTTGCGCGGACCGTACGGCCCGTGGGCGGTGTCGCCGACGTAGGTGATCTGCTCGTGCGGCAACTGGTCCAGCACGGCACGCGCAACGGTGAGTCCGCCGACACCGGAGTCGAACACTCCGATCGGCAGGTCGGATGACGCCACCTGGCGAGCGTACGCGACGGCCACCACCCGCTGGCTATCCGTCGTGACCGCCGTCATGTGTGCCTAACTGGTGTTCAGCCCGAACACAGGCACAATGAGGACTATGACGTACCTCTCGACCGAAAGTTCCCCTTCTGCGCCCCTCGACAGCACACAGGACGCCGAGTCGAAGGTCAGTCTGGTCAAGCCGGACAGAGCCGAGAAGTTCGCCGCTCCAGCCGCCGGCACCGCTCGGGTCACGCCGGCGCCGATCACACCACCGGCCGTCCATCCTCTGCTCGGTGACGACGACGTACGACCGGAGCCGCTCAAGCTGATCGGCGTCACGTTGTGGGCCCTCGCGGTGACCCTCGTCGGCCTGGTGACCGCTGCCGCGATGGTCATGCTGCAGCTCAGCGGCCGCGGCGGCATGACGGCCGTACTCGTCATGACCCCGATCTGCGGGCTCCTCGGCATCGCCCTGGCGATCGCCGCCCTGGTCACCATCACCCGCGACAAGGTGCCCTACATCCTGCTCGGCGCCTCGAGCCTCATCCTGCTCATCTACTTCGGCTTCGTCTTCGCCGCATAACTCCCCCAGCCGGCCGCCGACCGGATGGTCGCATGGCCACCATGCGTGCGTTTGACGCACGCATGGTGGCCATGCGACCAAAAACCAACCGCGCAAAAGTGACATTTAGCGCTACATCCGCGCTACGCGGCGCCGCTCAAGATCAACTCCGAACTTAGGTAAGTTGCCACGCGAACCCACCCCCCGCCCGATCTGGGTGGGGGCCCAGATTGGCAGGAGGGTACGACAGTTTCGAGCTGTAGCGGGTAGTTAGTGGCGCGCCTTGGGGGTGACCAGGCCGGTTTCGTACGCGGTGATGACGAGTTGGGCTCGGTCGCGGGCGGCGAGCTTGGCCAGGAGGTGGCCGACGTGCGTCTTCACCGTGCCGATGCCGACGCCCAGTTGGGTGGCGATCTCGGTGTTGGACAGGCCGCGTGCGATCAGCGCCAAGACCTCGCGTTCGCGGTCGGTGACACCGGACAGACCAGCGACCTGCCGGGCGGGCATCCGTACGAACTCGGCGATCAAGCGCCGCGTGACGCTCGGTGCCAGCAGGCAGTCGCCGGCGGCGACCACGCGGATGGCCTCCAGCAGCTCGGCCGGCGGCGTGTCCTTGAGCAGAAAGCCGCTCGCGCCGGCGTGCAGCGCCGCGAACACCGACGCGTCCAGGTCGAACATCGTCAGGATCAGCACGCGCACGTCCGGCAGCTCGGCGCAGATCAGCCTGGTCGCCTCGATGCCGTCCATCTCCGGCATGCGTACGTCCATCAGTACGACGTCCGGCCGGTCCTGCCGCGCGAGCGCCACCGCCTCCGCGCCGGTCACCGCCTCGCCGACCGAGACCAGATCCCCCGCTGTGTCGATGAGTACGCGAAAACTGCCGCGCAACAGGGCCTGGTCGTCGGCCACGAGGACCCGGATCATGCCGGCACCGGCAGCCGCGCGCTCACCGAGAAGCCGCCTTCCGGACGTGGACCGGCCGCGAACGTGCCGCCATACATGAGTACGCGCTCACGCATCCCCACCAACCCGTGGCCATCCTCGCCGAGCCCGGCACGTACGCCGTCATCGGTCACCGAAACCCGCACCTGCCGGCCGTCGCCAGCCACCGTGACCTGGCATGACGTCGGCGCCGCGTGCTTGGCGACGTTGGTCAGCGCCTCCTGCACGATCCGATAGACGGTCAGCTCCAACCCCTCCGGCAGCTCCGCCACGCCGTCGACCGCCAGCCGCACGCGTACGCCGGCCGCCTCGGCACGCTCGACCAGCGCCGGCAGCGCGGACAGCTTCGGCAGCTCCACCGGATCGGGGCCGCGGAGCAGGCCGAGCAGCTGCCGCATCTCGGTCAACGCGCTGCGGCTGGTCGTCTCGATGTCCCGCAACGCGTGTTCGGCCTCCTCCGGTCGTACGCGCATCACGTGGTTGGCGACACCGGCCTTCACCGCGATCACGCCGATGCTGTGCGCCACGATGTCGTGCAGCTCTCGCGCGATCCGCAGTCGCTCGTCCACGACCGCGTGCTCAGCCAGCTGCTCGGCCGCGCGCCGCCGAGCCAGCCGCCGGTCGCGTACCAGCCGGCCGAGCGTCCACGCCATCCCCAGCGCGACCCCGCCGAGCACCACCCAGGCGATCTGGATGACGACCGCCCTACCCCCGCTGATCAGCGCCAACACCAGACCGACGAAGCTGAGCGCGGCAACCGTCACGGTCAGCCATCGGTGCCGACCAGGACGATTCACGGCCACCAGATAGAGCACGTACGCCGCCGCCAAGAACGGGTCGGTGATCGCGCCGACCAAGTGGGCGCCGATGGAAACCGTAAAGGTGGCAAGGAAAACCGGCACCGGCGCGAGCCGCCGCGCCGCCATCGCGACGGCCAGGGCGGCGACCACCACCCAGGTCAGCCAGCTGGCCGGCCGCGGGCCAGGCGACAGTGGCGAAAGCAGCGCGTACGCCAGCGCGACCGCGGCGTCGATAGCAACCAGCTCGCGCATCCGCAGCGAGCGGCCGGTCGGTTCGGTCACCAGGCGACGATATCCGCCGAGGTCAGCTGCCGCCTCTGACGTGGGGCGGAGGTTTCTCCGACCACGGTCAGAGGCGGACGTCCGCTCGCGCTCCGATGTGCCCCGACGATCGGTGCGGCAGCTTGGTTGCCGTGATAATCAAACTTCTCGCCGCCGCGGCGCTCACCGCGGCGGTCTTGACGCCGACGACGAGCGTTTCGTCGCTGGACTGGGGCGACTGTCCTGGCGGTGACGGCAAGATCGGCATGCAATGCGCGCCGCTGACCGTACCGCTGGACTGGTCCAACCCCAACGGCCGCAAGGTCACCCTCATGCTCGGACGACTCAAAGCCGACGACCCCGACGCCGGCACCGTACTGGTCAACTTCGGCGGCCCCGGCGCAGCCGGCATCTCGTTCATGCGTGACTACGAGACGACCATCGACCCGTTCCCGTTCGAGAAACTGCGACACAAAATGAACGTCGTCACCTGGGATCCACGCGGCTATCCCGGGCTGAGCAAACCGTCGCTCGATTCGTCGTGCGTCACCCGACTGCCAGACACGACGCGGCGCATGCCGGCTTTGCCACGCAACCAGGCCGAATTCGGCAAGCAGCAGGCCACCAGCCGGGCGCTCGCCGACGCATGTCGGCCGCAGGACCCAGGACTGTTCGACAACATGCACACCGCGGCCAACGTTCGTGACATGGACGCGATCCGCGACGCCTTGCATATTGACAACATCGACCTCTACATGGGGTCGTACGGCGGCGTCTACGGCCAGTCGTACGCGCGCGAATATCCGATGCGAGTCCGCCGGATGGTGCTGGACAGCACGGGCGACCACACCACCGACTACGCGTCGACCCAGCAGCGAATCGCCGGTGACAACCTGGTCCGCTGGAATCGGTTCGCCGACTGGTGCGCCGCCGACACGGCATGCGCGCTGCATGGGCGGAACGTGTCGGCCACCTGGCGGAGTCTGATCGCGCGGGCCAACCGCCACGCGCTGCCGGTGTCACCGACCGCTGCCTTCGACGGCTCCACGCTCCAGGAGGTCGCCACCGGTGTCATGATCCGCGGCGGCGGCCCCGCCGAATGGGCACCATTCGCCAAGGCGATCAAGGATGGCACGGCCGGCGACGGCTCCGGCTTCGCGGCCGATCCGGCGCATCCGTACCCGATCAGCAGTTATCCGGTGTCGGAATGCCATGAGTGGCCCAGGCTCGACTATCGGCAGTACGCCACGCTCTCGGCACGGCTGGACCGGATCGACCCCAACCTCGGCGCGGCCGGCACGATGATCCCGTTCGCGCTGAGCTGCGTCGGCTGGCCGGGATCGGTGGTCAATCCGCCGCGGCCGCTGCCAGCCGGCCTGCCACCGGTGCTCGGCGTCGGCGCCTGGGGCGACTTTCCGGCCACCAATCGGATCATCCGGCAACTGCCCGGCAGCCGGATGATCTATCACGACGGCTACGGCCACGAGCTCTACGCGACGGGCAACGCCTGCGTGATCGACCACGTCGACACCTATTTCATCACCGGCTCGCTGCCACCAGCGACGACAACCTGCTGAGGCCATCGCATGAAGACAATCCTCGCCATCGCCGCGCTCGCCGCGGCACTCGTGACACCCGTACGGAACCAGTCGCTGGACTGGGGCGACTGTCCTGGCGGTGGCGGCAAGATCGGCATGCAATGCGCGCCGCTGACCGTACCGCTGGACTGGTCCAACCCCAACGGCCGCAAGGTCACCCTCATGCTCGGACGACTCAAAGCCGACGACCCCGACGCCGGCACCGTACTGGTCAACTTCGGCGGCCCCGGCGCAGCCGGCATCTCGTTCATGCGTGACTACGAGACGACCATCGACCCGTTCCCGTTCGAGAAACTGCGACACAAAATGAACGTCGTCACCTGGGATCCACGCGGCTATCCCGGGCTGAGCAAACCGTCGCTCGATCTCAGCTGCCTGTCCAAGGTCCCCGTCGAGCTGCGCCGAACGCCGCCACTTCCTCGCGACGCGAAGGAATTCCGCCAAGCACAGGCCAACAGTCGCACCGTCGCCGACGCCTGCCGCGCGCAGGACCCGGACATCCTCGACCACATGGACAGCGCGAGCAACGTCCACGACATGGAAGCGATCCGGACAGCGCTCGGGGCCGGCCAGTTGAACCTTTACATGGGCTCGTACGGCAGCGTCTACGGCCAGGTGTACGCGCAAAAGTTTCCCAACCGCGTACGCACGATGGTGCTCGACGGACCGCTCGACCACAGCGCCGACTACTGGCGCTCGACAGAGGCGGCGACCGCCGACATCCTGCCGGCGTGGCAGCGGTTCACCGGCTGGTGCGGGAAAACCGCGACCTGCGCCATGCACGGCCAGGACATCGCGGGCCAGTGGCAGCGAGCCGTACGCGACGCCGACCGCAAGCCGTTGCCAGGCCCCAACGGGTCGCACTTCGACGGCAGCACGCTTCAGGAACTGGCCAGCGACGCGGTCAAGTTCGCCGCCGGCCCGGCAGACTGGACGAGGCTGGCCACCGCCATCCAGCGGACCACGGCCGGCGATCCGTCCGGCTTCGTCGTCGATCCGGCACACCCGTATCCGAACGGCTATCCGACCTCGGAATGCCGCGACTGGCCGCGGCCGGACTATGCGCGGTATGCCAGCGAAAGGGCGCGGCTGAACCGGATCGACCCGAACTTCGCAGGCGCGGCGCAGCTGACCTGGCAGGTGTACTGCAGCGGCTGGCCGGTCGGCGTCAGCGCACCGCCGGCGCCGCTGCCGGCCGGTCTGGCGCCGCTGCTCGGCGTCGGAAGTTGGAGCGATTACGCGGTGGCCGCACGCATCGTCGGACGCGTGCCCGGCAGCTCCACCGTCCGATACGACGGCGCGGGTCACGAGCTCTACGCGACCGGTAACACCTGCGTGATCGCGCATGTCGACAGCTACCTCACCACCGGGCACCTTCCACCGCGCGGCACCACCTGCTGAAAAATGCCGCAACGCCTCGTTACCGGCAGCTGGCGCCAGTAACGCGGCGTTGCGGCAAAAGCTAGGCCCAGAGTTGGCCTTCGAGGGCGGCCTCGGCCTCGGCGATCGTCCCGGCGTACGCGCCAGTGGACAAGTATTTCCAGCCGGCGTCGGCCACCACGAAGGCGATGTCGGCCTTCTGGCCCTCCTTCGCCGCCTGGTATGCGATCGACAGGGCGGCATGCAGCACGCAGCCGGTCGAGATGCCGGCGAAGATGCCCTCGACCTCGATCAACTGCCGCGTACGCAGCAGCGCGTCCCGGCCACCGACGGAGAACCGCCTGGTGAGTACGGACGCGTCGTACAACTCGGGGACGAACCCCTCGTCGACGTTGCGCAGGCCGTAGACGGCCTCGCCATAGCGCGGCTCGGCGGCGATGATCTGCACGTCCGGGAGCTTCTCGCGCAGGAACCGGCCGGTGCCCATCAGCGTGCCGGTCGTCCCCAGACCGGCCACGAAATGCGTGAGCGTCGGCAGGTCACGCAGCAGCTCCGGACCCGTCGTCTCATAGTGAGCGCGCGCGTTGGCCTCGTTGCCGTACTGGTAGAGCATCACCCAGTCCGGATGGTCGCCGGCGATCTCCTTGGCCATCGCGACGGCCTGGTTGGAGCCACCGGCGGCCGGCGACGCGATGATCTCCGCTCCGTACATGGTGAGCAGCTGCCGGCGCTCCTCGGAGGTGTTCTCCGGCATCACGCAGACCAGCCGGTAACCCTTCAGTCGCGCCACCATGGCCAGCGCGATGCCGGTGTTTCCGCTGGTCGGCTCCAGGATCGTCGCACCGGGGCGGAGCCGGCCGTCGCGCTCGGCGGCCTCGATCATGAACAGCGCCGCGCGGTCCTTGATCGAGCCGGTCGGGTTGCGGTCCTCGAGCTTGGCCCACAGTCGTACGTCCGCGCTCGGCGACAGCCGCGGCAGGCCGACCAGCGGCGTGTCGCCGAGGGCCGCGATCAGCGACTCGTAGCGCGCCATCGCGAGCTCAGCCGCCGGCGACGGCCGGCAGGATGGTGACCGAGTCGCCGTCGCTGAGCTTGGTCTCCAGCGCGCCGGTGAACCGTACGTCCTCGTCGTTGACGTAGATGTTGACGAAGCGGTGCAGGTCACCGGACTCGGTGATCAGCCGGCCGCGCAGGCCGGCGTGCTGGCCGTCGAGGTCGGTCAGCAGCGCGTCGAGCGTGTCGCCCGAGCCGCTGACGGTCTTCGCGCCGCCGGTGTACGTGCGCAGGATGGTCGGGATGCGTACCTCGATGGCCATGGCCGGTCGTTCTCCTCGGTTTTCGGACTACTTAACAGGCGGCAACAACACTCAGGTGTCGGATGATTCCGTGATCTCGACGTCTTCCTCGGTGACCTCGCCGGCCACGATCCGGTACGAGCGGAACTCGACGGTCTCCGCGTCACGCGTGCTGACCAGCACATAGTGCGGGTTGGGCAGCAGCTGCGCATAGCCGTCGGCATAGCTCACGTCCGTACGCGACGGATAGGCCTCGGTCGCCGTGTGCGAGTGGTAGACCACGGTGATCTCGTCGTCGCGGTCGTCGATCTGCTGATAGACCCTGTTCCACTCGTTGTCGTCGAACCGGTAGAAGGTCGGCGACCGCTCGGCGTTGAGCATCGGGATCACCCGCTCGGCCAGGTCGCTGCCGGCCGGCCCGGTGACCAGCCCACACGCCTCGTCGGGGTGGTCCTTACGAGCGTGCGCGACGATCGCGTCGTACACCTGCCGCGTCAGCTTCAGCACAACACGCAAGGCTACAGGCCCACCCCTGCTCCCTCTCCCTCGTGTGACACACACCGTCACGTACGGGTTGGTCGCATGGCCACCATGCGTGCGCTGGACGCACGCATGGTGGCCATGCGACCACGCCGTACGTGACAGAGGGTCAGAGGTCGTCGTCGGAGAAGTCGGGAGTCGTCCCCATCAGGGCCGACACCAGCGTCTCGGACAGCAGGCCGGCGTACTGGTACATGGCGGCGGTGCCGGCGACTGCCTGGTCGGCGGAGGCGAAGGCGTCCTCCAGCCGTTCCTCGGCCGTCTCGTCGTCCTCGATCTCCAGGCGTACGGCCAACACCAGCCGCAGGTCGGTCAGCGCACGCAGCCAGCCGTCGGCCTGCTCGTCGGTCAGCGACACCTCGCCGCCGTCCTCGGGCAGGCCGTCGTACAACATCCGCATCCGCTCGACCTTGCCGGCGCGCAGCGCGTCCTCGGTGAAGGCACGCGCGCGGCCGGAGGCCTCCGGGTCGTCCTTGTACGCGTCCGGCAGCAGCCGGTGCAGCGCCGGGTCCTCCGGCGGCTCGGTCACCTCGCCGAGCCCGGCCAGCTGCTCGAACGGGTCCGGCACCCCACTGGCCGCCGGGTCGTCCGGGTCGGCGCCGAGCAGCATCAGCATCTGGCCGGCGAAGTGCCGGAACACCTCGGCCTCGATGCCGTCGAAGTACGCGACGATCCGCTCACCGGAGCGGTGGAAACCCAGCACTCAGCTGTCCCGCGAGACGGTGGCCCACAGGCCGTACGCGTGCAGCTTCGCCACGTCGGCCTCCATCTCGTCGTGGCTGCCGCGCGACACGACGGCGCGTCCCTTCTGGTGGACGTCCAGCATCAACCGGGTCGCTTTCTGCTTGGAATAGCCGAAAACCTTCTGGAACACGTACGTCACGTAGGACATCAGGTTGACCGGATCGTTCCACACGATGGTGAGCCACGGCGGGTCGGCCTCGGCGGTGGTGTCCTCGAAGACCACGGCGTCCGGCTCGGCGGTCGCGGTGGCACCGGCCGGCGCGCCGGGAACGGTTGCGGTTGTCCGCGGAAACGTAGCCATCGGATCCATCGTGCCACCCGCCGCTCGGTGCGGCAGCGCCGGTTCGCCACCTGCTATGTCCGGTTACGACTGGTTTTGCGGTCAACTCGACACGACAAGGTGGACCAACGCCGTTAGGGTGCGAAACACCCCCCGACCGAGCAGAGGTGGTGCATATGCGCATACGGACAATGGAAAAACTCCGATGAGCGGTTTTCTGGGGGAATTCTGGGGTTATCTGACATCCCGCTCCCAACAGCTCATCTTCGACAGCACCATGCATGCCAGCGCGGTCGCGCAGAGCATGCTGCTGGCCATCGTCATCGCCGTCGCGATCGGCATCCTGGTCTACCGCAGCGAGCGGCTGACCAACATCGCGGTGGCCAGCACCAGCACGATCCTGACCTTCCCCTCGTTCGCGTTGCTCGGCCTGCTGATCCCGTTCCTCGGGTTGGGCGTACGGCCGACGGTCACCGCGTTGGTGCTCTACGCGCTGCTGCCGATCGTCCGCAACACGGTCGTCGGCCTGCGCGGTGTCGACCCGGCGATGACCGAGGCCGCACAGGGCATCGGCATGCCGCGGTGGCGCGTACTGGCGCTGGTCGAGCTGCCGCTGGCCTGGCCGGCGATCCTCGCCGGCATCCGGGTGAGCACGCAGATGACCATGGGGATCGCCGCGCTGGCCGCCTTCGCCGCCGGTCCCGGCCTGGGAAACCAGATCCTCGGCGGCCTGAACCGGATCGGCGCCACCAACGCGGTCAGCGAGGCGCTCGCCGGCACGCTCGGCGTCGCCATCCTGGCCATCCTGTTCGACATCGTGCTGATCATCATCGGCCGGCTGACCATCTCAAGGGGGATCCGTGTCTGAGTCCACCGTCGTGGAGCGCAAGAACGACGGCGGCCGTGCCGTACACGGCGCGCCGATCGAGCTCGAGCACGTCACGAAGCGGTACGCCGGTCAGCAACAACCGGCCGTCGACGACTTCTCCATGCACGTCAACGCCGGTGAGATCGTCGTCTTCGTCGGGCCGTCCGGCTGCGGCAAGACGACCACCATGAAGATGATCAACCGGCTGATCGAGCCGACCTCCGGCAAGATCATGCTCGGGGACCAGGACGTGACCCGCCTGGAGGCCGCCGAGCTGCGCCGCCGGATCGGATACGCGATCCAGCAGGTCGGCCTGTTCCCGCACATGACCATCGCGCAAAACGTCGCGCAGGTGCCGACGATGCTGCGCTGGGACAAGCAGCGGATCAGGGCCAGGGTCGACGAGATGCTCGACCTGACCGGCCTGGACCCGGACACCTTCCGGCACCGCTATCCGCGTCAGCTCTCCGGTGGTCAGCAGCAGCGCGTCGGCGTGGCGCGCGCGCTCGCCGCCGACCCGCCGGTGCTGCTGATGGACGAGCCGTTCGGCGCGGTCGACCCGATCACCCGCGGCAACCTGCAGGACGAGCTGCTCAACCTGCAGAGCCAGCTGGGCAAGACGATCGTGTTCGTCACGCACGACTTCGACGAGGCCATCAAGCTCGGCGACCGGATCGCGGTGCTCGGCAACCAGTCCAAGATCCTGCAGTACGACACGCCGGAGGCGATCCTGGCCGCGCCGGCCGACGACACCGTCGCCGGTTTCGTCGGCGGTGGCGCGACGATCCGGCAGCTCGGCCTGCGCCGGGTCAGCGACCTGGAGCTCGGTACGGTGCCGACCGCGCAGGTCGGCGTCGATGCCGCCGAGGCACGCAAACTGATCGGCTCCGAGCGCTATCTTTTGTTGCTGGACAAGAACAAGCGTCCGGCCGAGTGGGTGCACGCGCGTAACCTCGCCAACGCCACCGGCAGCATCCGCTCCGGCGGCCACCACGTCGGCGACACGGTCGCGCGGCGCTCGACGCTGGTCGACGCGCTCGACGCGATCCTCACCGAAGGCGGCGGCTATGCGGCGGTCACCGGCGAGCGCGGCGAGTACGTCGGGATCGTACGGATCGACCAGATCATGAACAAGATCACCGAGATCCGCGAGGCGCAGGAGAACCACAGCGGAGAAGGCGAGAGCTGATGGCTGTCACCACTCTCGACCCATCCGACGTCTCGGCCGAGGTCGCCAGAGGCGAGGAGCCGCGCCGGCAGAGCGGCCGGCGGCTGCTGTTCACGCCGGTCGCGCTGCTGGTGCTCGGTGTGGCGTATCTGGTGTACGCCTTCGCCATCCCGAAGGACGCCATCGAGCTGCAGTACATCACCGGCGCCAAGATCGGCTGGCTGACCTGGCAGCACGTCCTGCTGACCATCACCTCGGCGGCGCTGGTCATCGTGATCGGCATCCCGCTCGGCATCCTCCTGACCCGCCGGCCGCTGCGTTTCCTGGCCGCGCCGATCACGCTGATCGCCAACCTCGGCCAGGCCATCCCGGTGATCGGCCTGCTGGTGCTGCTGGCCGTGCTGTTCGTGCAGGCCGGCTTCTTCGGCTTCTGGCTCACCGTCACAGCCTGCGTCCTCTACGGCATCCTGCCGGTGCTGCGCAACACCATCACCGGCATCGACGCGCTGGACCCCGCTCTGATCGAGGCGGCCCGCGGCATCGGCATGACGCCGTGGCGCGTGCTGACCCGGGTCGAGCTGCCGCTGGCCGTGCCGTACATCCTGGCCGGCCTGCGTACGACGCTGGTGCTGGTCGTCGGCGTGGCGACCCTCGGCACCTTCGTCAGCGCCGGCGGCCTCGGCGACCTGATCAGCGTCGGCATCACGTTGCAACGGCCGATCCTGCTGTTCACCGGTGGCGTGCTGGCGGTGTTGCTGGCGCTGTTCATCGACTGGATCGGCGGCATCGTCGAGCGTTTCCTGACACCGAAGGGGCTGTGACATGCGACCTGTCACCGGACTGCGATCACCGGCTTTGCGCGTCCTCGCGGCACCGGTCGCACTGGTGCTGGCCGCGACCCTGGCGCTGACCGGTTGCGGTCTGCAGACCGGATCGGCGTACGTGGCCAACGTACAGCCGGCCTCCATCAAGGAAATCCCGGCGCTGAAGGGCCAGCCGATCGTCGTAGGTTCGAAGGACTTCGACGAGCAGCTCGTCATCGGCGCCATCGCGGTGATCGCGTTGAAGGCCGCCGGCGCCGGCGTCATCGACCGTACGAACATCAAGGGGTCGGACAGCCAGCGGCGCGCGCTGCTGGCCGGTGGCGTGGACCTGGAATGGGAATACACCGGCACCGGCTGGCTTTCCTATCTGCAGCAGGCAAAGCCGATCCAGGACTCTCACCAGCAGTGGCTGGCGGTCAAGAAAGCGGACGCCAAGAACGGCATCACCTGGCTGCCACCGGCGCCGTTGGACAACACGTACGCCTTCGCCGTGACACCGGAGAACCAGAAGAAATACAACCTGCACAAGATCTCCGACATCGGCCGACTGATCAAGGAAAACCCGCAGGCGGCGACTTTCTGTGTGGAGAGCGAGTTCGCCGCGCGGCCGGACGGCATCCCGGGCGTGGAGAAGACGTACGGCTTCAAGGTGCCCAACCCGTCGCAGAACATCCAGACGATGGCGACCGGCCTGGTCTACAACCGTACGGACCAGGGGGCCTGCACCTTCGGCGAGGTTTTCACCACCGATGGCCGGATCGGCGGCCTCGGACTGAAACTGCTCGACGACGACCGTCAGTTTTTCCCCATCTACAACGCGGCCATCGTCGTACGCACCGAGGTTTTCCAGAAATACCCGCAGATCGCCGACCTGTTCGCGCCGATCTCCAAGGCGTTGACCAGTGAGGAAAGCCTGAAGCTGACCACCAAGGTGACCGTGCAGGGGCAGGACCCGACGCTGACCGCGTTGCAGTGGATGGTCGACAAGGGGTTCGTCCGCAGCTCGGACGCCAAGGACGGCGGCCAGACGTAAGAGGCTCAGGCAAACGCAGGACGTTTGGCCAGGATCGGTTGCGGCACTGGGAAACAGCTGTCGAAAGCGCTTACCATCGGGGCTCGTACGACCGCGGAGGCCCGATGACCGCACTGCCGCAGACCCGCCACCGGTCCTGGTACGTCCTCGCGTGCTGGCTGCTGCTCGGCTGGACGTTCAGTGCCGCCGACCGGTCGCTGACCGGCCCGGTGGTCACCTGGATGATCAACAACCACATCGGATTCATGGCCGAGGCGCGGTTGCCGTTCACCCTCGGCGGCCTGATCGGTGGCCTGTTTTTCGCCGGATACATGCTCACCCAGTTTCCCGGCGGCTATCTCGGCGACCGTTATGGCCACCGTACGATCATCGTCGTCAGCATCGTCTGGGCCGGCGTGGCGACCCTGCTCAACGGCGTGATCACCGGCCTGGCCGTGTTCGTCGCGATGCGGGTGCTCACCGGCCTCGGCGAAGGTGCGTACTATTCCAACGACCGCAGCCTGCTCGCCAAGCAGGTGCCGCCACGGCGGCTGAGTTTCGCGCTGGGACTGGTGATCACCGGCCTGGCGATCGGCATCACGCTGGCCATCCTGCTCGCGCCCGGCATGATCGCGGCCGGCATCGCGGCGCTCGGCAAGGCGCAGGCGTGGCGGATGCCGTTCCTCCTGCTCGGCATCGTCACGCTCGGCGTCGGCCTCGGACTTTTCCTTTATTTCCGCCGCCAAGGGCCGATGCCGCTCGGCCGCGCCACGCTCGCCCTGCTCGCCAACGCCGGCGTCGGCCTGGTCGCGGTGATGGCGGTGTATTTCATCGGTACGGGCATCGGCCTGACCGAGCTGCCGATCGCTGGCCTTGAGGTGCTGCTGGCGCTCGTACTCGTCGTCGTCATCCTGCGCGCTCGCCGCATCGACATCGGCCCGGTGTTGCGTAACCGCAGCATGGTGATGATCTATCTGTCCTATTTCGCCGTACTGTGGAATCTCTGGTTCTTCAGCTTCTGGTCGGTCGCGATCATCGCCGACGTCTCGAAAACCTCGTTTCTCTACGCGGCGGTCGTCGCGGCTTTCAATGCCGGCGCGGGCATCCTCGGCTTTCCCACCGGCGGATGGTTGTCCGACTACGCCGCACGCCGCGGCTGGGGCCGCAAGCCGATGTTGCTAGCCTTCACCGCGATCCAAGGCGTGTTGACGCTGGTTTTCGGGATATACCTGCTGTTCAGCCCAAAGCCGAACCCGATCGTCGCCGGCGTCCTGATTTTCGTCGCCAGCCTGTTCTTCAACGCACTGCAGCCGATCGGCCACGCCATGCTCGCGGAGCTGGCGCCGGAGAAATACCGCGGGTCGGCTTTCGGCATGCAGAACCTGATCGGCGAGATGGGCGCCGTACTGTCGCCGGCCGTCGGTGGCTATCTGCGTGACCTGACCGGATCCTGGACACAGGCCGTGCTGCTCGACGCGCTGATCATCTTCGGCTCCTTCGCCGTGCTGTCCTTCGTACGCGAGGCCCGGTCCCCCGCCAGTCCCGCCGGGTAGGAATGCACGCATGGCCACCATGCGTGCATCCTGCGGCGAGCCGATCGAAGGAGCGCCTTGATGCCATATGTGATGCTGGCGATCGCCATCGTCCTCATCGTGCTCGGCGTCGTCGTCATGAACCGCGGCGGCGGCATCAGCCACGACTGAGCGTACGCGTCAGCCAGACCACCTCACCTTTCTCATCCGTGTCGACGTGATCGCGTTGGAATCCGAGCTTCTCCAGCACACGGAGCGAAGGCGCGTTCCACGGGCGTACGGTCGCCCACAACCGCCCGCGACCGGTGGCGCTCGCGGCGTCGAGCACGACGCGAGCCGCCTCCGTCGCATAGCCACGACCATGCGCGCGGCGGACCAGCTCGTAGGCGATCTCTGGTTCCTCGACGGTCGCTCGGCCGACAGTCAAGCCGCAATAGCCGATGACATCGCCTTCGATGCGGCGGCACACCGGCAACAGCGAGATCCCGTTGCGCGCCGATGTCGCGAGAAGGGTCGCGATGCGTTCCCGGATCGCCTCGACCGTGGGCACCCCGTCACCCCGTTCGGCGACCAACGCGCGGTAGTCGCCGGCGTCCCTCTCCGACCAGGGACGCAGGGTCAGCCGCTCGGTCTCCAGATGCGTCGCCATCGGCTCGTACATGGCGACCACGCTGACATGCCGCTGGCCACATGACCAGCGCGGGGACCGGACCGCTCGCTAGTCTGTGCGACGTGACCGATCCGAGCACGTCCGCGCTGCTGACCGACCAGTACGAGCTGACCATGGTGGCCGCCGCGCTGGCCGACGGCACGGCCGACCGGGACTGCGTTTTCGAGGTGTTCGCCAGGCGGCTGCCCGAGAGCCGCCGGTTTGGCGTGGTCGCCGGCACCGGACGGCTGCTGGAGGAGCTGCAACGCTTCCGGTTCGGCGCGGCGGAGCTGGAGTTTCTGGAGCGGTGCGGCATCGTGGCGCAGCCGATGCTGGACTGGCTGGCCAGCTACGAGTTCAGCGGCGACATCGACGGCTACGCCGAAGGTGAGCTCTACTTCCCCGGCTCGCCGATCCTGACCGTACGCGGCACGTTCGCCGAGGCGGTCATCCTGGAGACGCTCGCGTTGTCGGTGCTCAACTACGACTCCGCGGTCGCATCGGCGGCGGCGCGGATGGTCAACGCGGCCAGCGACCGCGCGCTGATCGAGATGGGGTCGCGGCGCACCGGCGAGCATTCGGCCGTGGCCGCCGCTCGTGCTGCCTACCTGGCCGGTTTCTCGGCGACCAGCAACCTGGAGGCCGGCCGCCGATACGGTGTGCCGACCGCGGGCACCGCGGCGCACGCCTTCACCCTGTTGCACGACCGCGAGGGTGAGGCTTTCGCCGCACAGATCAAGACTCTCGGCGCCGGCACCACGTTGCTGGTCGACACGTACGACATCAACGCCGGCGTGAAGGCGGCCATCGAGGCGGCCGGCCCGCAGCTCGGCGCGGTCCGCATCGACTCCGGCGACCTGGGCGTACTCGCCATGCAAACCCGCCGCCAGCTCGACGAACTTGGCGCCAAAGACACCAAAATCGTGCTCTCCGGCGACCTCGACGAGTTTGCCATCGCCGCGCTCGGCGCCGCACCGGTCGACGTTTACGGTGTCGGTACGTCGCTGGTCACCGGCTCCGGCGCGCCGACCGCCGGCATGGTCTACAAGCTGGTCGAGGTCGACGGCCGGCCGGTTGCCAAGCGCAGCGAGGGAAAACCGTCCCGCGGTGGTGCGAAAGCCGCGCTGCGCCGGCACAAACCCAGCGGCACCGCGATCGAAGAGGTGGTCATCGCCGGCGCTCGCGAGGTCGAGCCTGGTCCAGGCGAGCGCGCATTGCAGGTGCCGTTGGTGCGCAACGGAAAACTCGTCCGCCAGCCGGACCTGGCGGCCGCCCGGCGCGACCTGCGCGAGCGAATGGTGACGCTGCCGTGGGACGGCCTGAAACTGTCCAGGGGCGAGCCGGCGATCCCGACCGTCTTCGAGGAAGCCAAACCAAAATGACCTACCGCACCGATACGGCTCTGATCGTCGTCGACGTACAAAACGACTTCGCCGACCCGAAAGGCGGCCTCTATGTGGCCGACGGGGAGGAAACCGTGCCGGTGGTGAACGCCGAGATCGCCGCCGCGCAAGCCGCCCAGGCGCCGGTTTTCTACACGCAGGACTGGCATCCGCCGGTCACGCCGCATTTCGCCAAGGACGGCGGGGTGTGGCCGGTGCACTGCGTGGCCGGCACTTGGGGCGCCGAGCTACATCCAGAGCTGACCGTCGATGGTCCGGTCGTACGCAAAGGCGTTGGCGGCGAGGACGGCTATTCCGGTTTTTCGGTGCGTGACCCGGTTTCCGACGACGTGACGGCCACCGAGCTGGACAGCCTGCTGAAAGCCAGGTCGGTGCGTCACGTCGTCGTCACCGGCCTCGCCGGCGATGTTTGTGTGAAGGCAACGGCATTGGACGCGAAACGGCTCGGCTATTCGGTGACCGTGCCGGTCGCCGCCACGCGTTTCGTCAACCTCCAGCCTGGCGATGATGCGCGCGCCGTCGAGGAAATGCGCGCCGCCGGCATCGACGTGGTCGAGTGATCGATTCGAGCAGGGACGAGCGGATCGCGCTCGTACGCTCGCTGGGCAAATCTAGGCGCCGCCCGGGCGCGAGTTCGCGCTCGCCGCGCAGACGTTGCGGCATTCAACGTACGCTGGCCGTTTCGCCGAGCGCCGGGTTTCTTGCGTCGCTCGCCGAGCGCCGGGTTTCTTGCGTCGCTCGCCGAGCGCCGGGTCTCTTGCGTCGCTCGCCGAGCGCCGGGTCTCTTGCGTCGCTCGCCGAGCGCCGGGTCTCTTGCGTCGCTCGCCGAGCGCCGGGACTCTGCCGACACTCGCCGACCGCCGCGTTTTCAGCGGCATCAAACGCCGAGCGACGCCATTCATGCGTCACACGCCGACCGCCGGACTTTCTCGCGGCGTACGCCCAGCGCCGCGTTTCTCGCGCCCCTCGCCGAGCGCCGAGACATTGCCGACGCTCGCCGACTGCCGAGACTTCTCCGACGCTTAGCGACTGCCACGTTTTCAGCGGCATCAAACGCCGAGCGACGCCATTCATGCGTCGCTCGCCGACCGCCGGACCTTAGGCGGCGCTCGCCCAGCGCCGCGTTCCCAGCGCCGATCGCCGAATGCCGAGTGCCGAGTGCCGAGACATTGCCGACACTCGCCGACCGCCGCGTTTTCAGCGGCATCAAACGCCAAGCGACACCATTCACGCGTCGCTCGCCGAGCGCCGGGTTTCTTGCGTCGCTTGCCGAGTGCCGGGTTTCTTGCGTCGCTCGGCGAGTGCCGGGACTCTGTCGACACTCGCCGAGTGCCGGGACATTGCCGACGCTCGCCGAGCGCCGCGTTTTCAGCGGCATCAAACGCCGAGCGACGCCATTCATGCGTCGCTCGCCGAGTGGCGGATCTTAGGTGGCGTTCGCCGCGGGGCCCCAGGGCTTTCCGCCGAGCAGGGCGAGGTGGAGGGCCACCAGTGAGTCCTCCATCTCGCGAATCCGGTCAAACCGTCCACCGTGGACGGCGGCGCGTACCAGCTCCGTGGTGGCACCGACGGCGGCGGCGTACGCGTCTTCCGGCACGGGTGGCACGGTCGGATCGGTCGCCATGGCACGCTGGTGCCAGATCCGGTTCATCTGCGCGAAACGCCGCCGCGACGCGTCGATCCGGTCCACCGCGCGCTGGCCGGCACCGGCCATCTCGACGTAGAAAACCCGGGCGAACTCCGGCTCGGTGACGATGAAGTCCAGCAGCGCTCGGCAGGCGACCCGGATGGCCTGTTCCGGACTCGCATCCACCGCCAGCGCCTTGGTCGCCTCGACGATGTGACCGACCATCAACCGTCCGCCGGCCTGGCAGGCCGCCAGGAAACAGTCCTCTCGATCGCTGAAATGGACGTAAAAAGCCGCACGCGAGACCTTCGCGCGGCGCACGACATCCGCGATCGTCGCGCCGGCGTAACCGTTTTTCGCGACGCTGCCGATGATCGCGCGGATGATCCGGTCGCGCTGCGCCGCGCGTACGTCCGCCTCCGGCAACCGCGCCCGGCCGCGCGGCAGCCCCGGCTCGCCCTCGTGCGTACGGGCGAGCGACCCCTCTTGCCGCATCACACATCCAGTTCTAGAGTACGTCCGCGTACTTGTGAACCCACAGTCTCCCACAGCGTCGGGAGGTCGGATGACCGCGATCGCGGACACAGCGGGGAAAATCCAGCCAAACGGCTGGCTGCGCGGGCTCTGGTTCCGCCAGCTCGACCACTATCCGAGCACCGGCAAGCGGTTGCTCAACCTCGGCATCGTGGTGGCCGCGACCGTGGTGCTCTATTACGAGCTCTATGTCGCCGGCGCGGTGGCGACCGAGATCATCGCGCACTACCACATGTCCTTTCCTTACTATGTCTACATTTCGGTGGTCGGCAACCTGGTCGGCGCGTTTTCCTCGATCGTCGCCGGACTGGCCGACCGGTGGGGGCGCGCCAACATGGTCGCGTACGGCCTCGCGCTCACCGGCGTGCTGACGCTCTTCGCGCTGCCAAACGCGCCGGACAAATGGAGTTTTGCCGTCCTGGTGGCGATTTTGTCCTTCGTGGAAGGCATCATCCTGGTCGCCACGCCGGCACTCGTACGCGACTTCTCCCCGCAGCTCGGACGCGCGTCGGCGATGGGGTTCTGGACGCTCGGTCCGGTGGTCGGCAGCCTCGCGCTCGCGGTGATTTCCAGCAACACCATCGGTTTCCTGCCGGCCTGGCAGACCCAGTTCGTGATCTGCGGCGCGATCGGACTGGTCGTCTTCGTCGTCGCGTTGTTCGGTCTACGTGAGCTGTCACCACAGCTGCGCGACCAGCTGATGGTCAGCATCCGCGACCGGCAGCTCGTCGAGGCGCGCGCGAAAGGCATCGACGTCAGCGAAAGTCTCAAACATCCGTGGCGGCAGATGCTGCACCTGGACATCGTCGGATCTGCGTTTGCCATCGCTGTCTTCCTGATCATCTACTACACCGCGGTCGGTTTCTTCACGATCTATTTCACGACGATTTTCGGTTATTCGCTGGCCGAGGCAAACAGTCTCGGCAACTGGTTCTGGGCCATCGACGCCGCCGCGCTGATCGTGGTCGGCATCGTCTCGGACCGCACGAAGGTGCGAAAACCGTTCATGGTCGGCGGCGCGGTCGGCTCCGTCATCATGACGATTGTCTTCGCCGAGCGGGTCAACCATCCGGAGACCAGCTATGCGACCTTCGTGTGGATCATCAGCCTGATGGCGGTCTGCCTGGCGATCGCGTACGCGCCATGGATGGCGAGTTTCACCGAGACGGTCGAGCGGCGCAATCCGGCGTTGACCGCCACCGGCCTGGCGGTGTGGGGCTGGATCGTCCGGATGGTGGTCGCGATCAGCATCGGCGCACTGCCGTTCGTGGTCAGCTCGATGACGCCGCTTGTCCAGTACGGCACCGAAGTGCAGACATTGTCGACGAAATACGAGTCGCAGCTGGCCACCATCAAGGTGATCGACCCGGCGACGCTGAAGACACTCGGCACCAATCCGCGCGACACCGCGGCATTGACCAAGGCACTCGGCGAGATCTCGACGGCTCAGCACGTGGATGCCGCCACCGCGGCCGAAAAACTGCGCGCGGTGGCCGCCGTTCCGAAGACAGACCTGGCATTCCTGCAGACGTACGGTCCACAGGTGCAGCAAGCCGCCGCCGCGACGCGTGGCCAGTGGCAGATCTGGTGGTGGGTCTGCGTGGCCGGCGAGGCGCTGTTCATCCCGCTGATCTTCGTGATGGCCGGCCGCTGGTCGCCGCGCAGGGCGCGCGAAGACGCCGAGGAACACGAGCGGCTCGTCCGAAAGGAGCTAGCCGCGCTGCACGACTAGGGTCTGTTTCGAAGTCTCACGTGGATGAGAGTCGAGCTCCAAACGTCGTCTGGCGGTGCGGCGGGACCGCCCGGCGTGGCAACGCCACGTGGGCGGTTTCGCCGTGCCGTCAGGCGGCCCGAGACAGATGTGACAGCGGCTCGGCTAGCGCCAGGTGGGACTTCGAAACAGACCCTACCTTTCTACGCCGACTCGGCGGCGACCTCGGGGTCGAGGCCGAGCCGGCGTTCCACGTCCTGATAGTGCTCGACCTTGTAGTCGATGACCTTGAGGCACTGCTCCAGCTCGGCCAGCCGCGCGCGTACGTCCGCCTGGTGCCGCTGCAGGATCTGCCGCCGCCGCACGGAGGTGCCGATGCCGCCATGCACCAGCGACGCGTATTCCAGCATCAGTCGGATCGGCATGCCGGTGGTCCGTAGCTTGGTGAGAAACTCCAGCCAGTTGAGGTTTTCGTCGGTGTACGTGCGACGGCCGCCGGTGTCTCTGGCCGGCGCCTCGACCAGTCCGATCCGCTCGTAATAGCGCAGCGTGTCGGCGGACAGCCCGGTGATCTGCGCCGCCTGAGCGATGGAGTAACTCACCTGTCCAAAGTAGGAGTTGGAGCGCGCTCTAAGTCAACCCCCAGGTCCGCCGCACCAGCTCCGGGCAATCGGAATCCGATTGTGCGGCCCAGGCCACCACACCGTCCGGCCGGATCAGCGCCGCGGCCAGGTCGGCGCGGCCAGTCGAGACGACCTCCGGCGGACCCATCCGGACGAAACCCCCTTACGCGTCAGGTCGGAGAGCCGTCCACAGCTGTCGTCCGCGTACGTGAGGTGCAGGTCGGGACAGTACGCGCCGGCCAGCGGATGGTCCACCTCATACGGCAGCTCGTGGCGGATGTCCAGGCCGGAGATCATCAGGCCGAAATACCGTACGACCTCCGGGATGTCCATCAGGTCCGAGATCACCTCACGCAGCGCGTCGGTGTGTGGACCTGGCCGCAGCAGCGCCGATTGCGCACGGGTGTTGTGCAGCACGGCGGCGCCGACGGGATGGCGCTCGGCGTTGTACGTCTCCAGGAGCGCGTCATCGCCGGTCGCCAGTTTCCAGCCGAGGTTGACCGCGTCCATAAGGCCGAGGTTGAGTCCCTGGCCGCCGCTCGGCGAGTGTACGTGCGCGGCGTCGCCGGCCAGGAACACGCGGCCGTTGCGATAGTTGGTGACCTGGCGCGCCTGGTCGGTGAAGCGGATGCCGTCGCCGACCCCGGTCACCGTGGCGTCGACGCCGGCCACGCGCTTGATGCTGGCCTCCATCTCGGCGGCGGTGATCGGTCCGTCGTGCCGCTCCAGATCCTCGAAGTCGAAGGTCGCGACCAGGCCGGGGCCGTAGTAGAACATCCCCCTGTCGAGCCGGCCTGGCGCCGGCAGATCGCCGCTGACCTGCGCGTTCACGCGCCGTACGGTCATCAGCGGCGGTGTGCCGGGGAAGTCGAAGCCGGCCAGCTTGCGCACGGTGCTGCGGCCGCCGTCGCAGCCGACCAGAAAGTCGGCCTCGAAGCCGCCGAAGTCCTGGTCGAGCGCGGTCAGCTCGGTGCCATAGCGGATCTCCACGTCGAGGCTGCGTGCGTGGTCGAGCAGGATCTTCTCCAGGTCCGGCTGCCAGATCAGGGTGGCACGCCGGTCCGGCTCCTCCTGAGCGTCCTGGGCGATCTTGAAGATCGAGGCGAAGTGGCCGTTGGCGCTGCCGTGATCACGAAGCTTGTCAGCGCGACCCTTCTCGTCGTATTTGGCCAGCTCAGCGCCGAGGCCACGGCGCACGAGGGCCTCGGTCGCCAGCGGTCCGATGCCGCGCGCACGCGGCTCCGTGGTCGGCTCGGTGCGTTTCTCCAGTACGAGCGGGTTGGCGCCGGCCAGCTTCAGCTCGGCAGCCAGCAGCAGGCCGACCGGACCCGCTCCCACGACTATGACGTTCACGATGACCTCCAGGGCACAGTGTTCGCAGTTTTCGAAACCAGGTTACACTGTTCGCAGTGGATGTCATCTGGATGCGGCCCGAACGAGCCGCGCGCGGTCCGAAGCCGGCACACAGCCGCGCGGAGATCGCGCACGTGTGCGTACACGTCGCCGACGCCGACGGCCTCGACGCCGTGTCGATGCGGCGCGTCGCGGCCGAGCTGGGGACCGGCACGACCTCGGTCTATCGTTACGTGGCCTCGAAAGAGGACCTGTTCGACCTGATGGTCGACCTGGTGCTCGGCTCGGCGCCGCTGCCGGAACCGACCGGCTACTGGCCGGACGACCTGCGCGCGCTCGCGTCCTGGCAGCGCGAGCGGATCCTGCGCCATCCGTGGATGGCCGAGCTGTCCGGTCGGCCGGCGGTCGGTCCGCACGGCCTGGCCGTCCAGGAGCGCGGCCTGCGCGCGCTCGACGGCTGGGGCCTGTCGATCGACGAGATGGTCATCCTGGTCGACGCGCTCAACGCGTACGTGCAGGGCCACGCCGTACGTGAGCTGTCCGACCGCGCGGCCACGCAGCGCTCCGGCCAGGACGTGGAGGCGTGGATGGACGCGCATGCCGCATACGCGCGGACCGTGATCGAGAGCGGCCGCTTTCCGCTGGTCGTGCGAGCCTGGCTGGACGCCGAGGAGCCGCACGCCGCGGACCGCACCGACCGCAGCTTCCGGCACGGCCTGGACCGATTGCTCGACGGCTTCGCGATGAGCATCAGGGCTTCGCGAGAACGGTGATCGTGCCCGGCTCGACCTCGGTGAAACCGGCGTCGCGTACGGCCACCGCGTCGTCGTCAGCGGTCAGGTCGACCCACTCCCGCTTGGTCGCTTTCCTTACGTTGAGCGGAAAATCCTGCTCGGTCCAGGTCGTCAACCAGGCCGGTTGGGCGTACGCGGCGAGCAGCATCACCGCGTGGCCGACCTGCGCCATCGCCTTGCCGGTGGTCATCGTCGCCTCTGGCGTGAGCCACAGAGTCGGGCCTTCTGTTGGCTCTCTTGGCTCGTCTTCGAGTTCGATGCCGCTGACCTGCAGGCGGGACAGCTCCTTCGGCAGCTCGGTCACCAGGCCGGGCGGAAACGCGCGTACCTCCGCCGAGCCCACTTTCACCGTCACACCAGGCAAATCCTCCGCCGCGCGCCAGTGCGCACCACGCGCTCGGCGTACGACCTTGCGGATGCGGTTGCCTATCCAGGCGCTGACTTCCTCGTGCCATTCCTCGTTCGCACGCGGATCGGCGAGCAGCCTGATGACCGCCCGAGCCGCCGCGGTGAGCGCGTCGGTGTGCGTCGGTGGATCGGCTTTTTCCAGGCGCAACACCAAAGGCTGCGCGCGTACGTCCGTCTCCGGCTCGGCCTCGCCGCGTACCAGCTTCTGGTGGCGCTCGACCATCGGCGCGAGCAGCGCGGTCAACTGGTCAGCTGCCGGCATCGGCCTCTTCCACTTCGTCGCGGCTGATGCCGAGGAAGAACAGGATGGCGTCCAGGTAGGGCTGGTTGAGCGAGGTGTCGGCGACCGCTCTGAGCGCTGGCTTCGCGTTGAAAGCAATGCCCAGTCCGGCGGCCGTGATCATGTCGATGTCGTTGGCGCCGTCGCCGACCGCGACGGTCTGGCTCATCGGAATCCTCGCCGCCGCGGCGAAATTCCGCAGCGCTTTGGCTTTCCCCGGCCGGTCGACGAGCTCGCCGACGACCTCTCCGGTGAGTTTTCCGTCCCTGATTTCCAGCGTGTTGGCCGCGGAGAAGTCGAGGTGGAGGTCGTTGACGAGTTGGTCGGTGATCTGAGTGAAGCCGCCGGAGACGACGCCGCAGAGATAACCCATCCTTTTGAGCGTACGCACCAAAGTGCGCGCGCCTGGTGTCAGCCGCAGGTCGGCGCGTACGGCCTGGATGACGCCCGCGTCGAGACCTTTCAGCTGCTGGACCCGCGCCCTCAGGCTTTCGGCGAAATCCAACTCGCCGCGCATCGCCTGCTCGGTGACCCTGGCCACCTCCGGTCCACGGCCGGCGTGCTCGGCGAGCATTTCGATGACCTCGCCGGTGATCAGCGTGGAATCCACGTCGAAAACCACCAGCCTGGTCGCGCGGCGCGCCAGCCCGGCCGGCTCGACCGCGAGGTCGGTGTTGGTCGCTTTCGCCGCCTCCGCCAACGCTTTGCGCAACTCGACGCCGTCGGTGCTGGAGACGATCAGCTCCAGGCTGGTGACCGGATATTTGGACAGCCTGGTGATCCGGTCGATGTTGCCGCCGAGCTCGGCGATCCTCGCCGCCGCCTCCGCCAACGCGGTCGCGGTGAGCGGCCGGCCCAGCAGAATGACGTGTTGTTTCCTGGTTTTCCTGGCTTTCGCCGGCTTGGTCGCGCCGATCACCACCTCGGCGGTCAGACCGAGCCGCGCGCAGGTCTTGTTGAGCTGGCTGGCGAGCGCTCCGGCGTCGCCGTGCACCGCGAGGCTGACGCCGAGCGTGAGCTTGCCTCTGATGGTCACCTGCTCGACGTCACGCACCTCGACGCGTACGGCGGAGTCACTCTCGTACGCCGTCAACGCCTCGAACAGCGCCGCCGACACTCCCGGCCGGTCCGTGCCGGTGACCGTACACACCACCCGGATCGGTTCAGCCACCCCACCAGCCTAACTGGCCCGCCGAACGGCGCCACGCACTGCCAAGGCGGTCTTGATCAGTGCGCACATGCGCTGAGGTTGCTGGTAGACGTCGATGTCGGTGAAGACGAAGACTTCCCAGCCGAGCGCACGCAGCCTGTTGTGGCGGTGACGATCGGCACGCCGGCTGACAGCGTCGTCGTGGGCGGCTCCGTCGTACTCGGCCGCCACCTGCTCCTCCGGCCAGCCGCAATCCAGCCGCATCTCGCCGTACTCGTCCCGCACGATCACCTGGGTCTGAGGAGGCGGCAGTCCGCCATCATGGAACCGGAGCCTCGCGCGGCTCTCCATCGGTGACTCGGCTCCGGGGTCAGCGAGTCGAAGCAGCTCACGTGCCTGCCTGACACCACGCAGGCCATCGGCACGCTCGAGGACCGCCGAGATCTGTGCCGGCAAGGTTGGCCATTTTCGCATCGCCGCGTCAAGAACCGCGATCGCATCCAGCCGATCGGACAGTCGCGCCAGATCGGCCGCCGTACGCGCCGGCGCCGTGACATGAACGGCACCGCACTGCGCGACATCGTCGTCCTGCAGATGCATGCGATGCGCGCGTACGCCTTCGTAGTGGTCCGGCCTGCCGCTGCGCGGAATGACGTGTACCGTCTCGTCAACGATGACGCCGACTCCAAGGATCTCTGCTGCGGTGGCGAAACAGCCGATCAACCGGCCGGGCTCGTTGCGGTCGAGTGCGCGCAGTTTCACCGCGATGTCGACGCTCGTCTGCGCCGGAGCGTACACACCCTGAACGACCCTGGTGAGTGCACCGAGGGTGATTAGTCGCTGGATCTCTCTGCTGGACATCACACGGGTGAGGTCAGCTGAGCTGATCAGCCCGTCGTCCGCGGTGAGGCCGCGAATCTGTCGATACGGAATAGTCATGTCGCCAGCATGCGCGTTTGGCGTGCGGTAGCCGCAGAGTTATCCACAGATTCAACATCATCCACATACTTTCCATCTCAAAAATCGGCGCGCCGACCTCGGCACGTCCCCTGCATCGCCAGGCCTCCGCTCGTCCGGGCCTCGCCAGGCCTCTGCACGTCCCGCGCACCGCCAGCGCTGGCAGTCCGCCAGCATGCCGGCAGCGCCGACCGCTCGCCAGCGCCGCCAAAACCCCGCCACTCGCCGAGCGACACAGAAAACCCGCTACTCGACGCTCAACGCCATCCGAAACCCGCCACTCGGCGAACGCCGCCAAGAACCCGGCACTCGCCGAGTGACACATAAAGAACGCCAGCCGACACCCAACGCCACCAAAACCCCGCCAGTCAACGAAAGCCGAGCAAAAGACGGCGGTCGCCGAGCGCCACACAAACCCCGCCACTCGCTGAGCGCCACAGGAAACTCGCCGCTCGACGCTCAACGTCACCAGAAGTCCGGCACTCGACAAACGACGCAACAAGCCCGGCACTCGGCGAACGCCGCCAAGAACCCGGCACTCGGCGACCGACACACAAAGAACGCCGACCGACACACAAAAAAACGCCAGCCGACACCCAACGCCACCAAAACCGCGCCAGCCAATGAAAGCCGGACAAAACACGGCACTCGGCGAAGGGCGACTGGACCGCAGCGAGGCCTCGCGAGTGCCGGGGAATGTGCGGCGCTACGTGCTGAAAGCCGGAGAAGACGCGAAACTCGCCGGGACCTGACAGGGCCGCCGGCGAGTCAGCGCGTGCGTACGGAAGGGCTACTTGGAGCTGCTTACTTCCTTCTGGGACGCGCGGGCGACTGGCTTGGCGCCTGGTGCGTAGTCGGGGAACTTCAGGTCGAAGGCCGGCCGCTCGGAACGGATCCGCGGCAGCTCAAGGAAGTTGTGCCGAGGAGGCGGGCACGAGGTGGCCCACTCCAGCGAGCCGCCGTAGCCCCACGGGTCGTCCACGGTGACCACGCGGCCGAGCTTGTACGACTTCCAGACGTTCCAGGCGAACGGCAGCGTCGACGCGCCGAGGATGAAGGCGCCGATGGTGGACACGGTGTTCAGGGTGGCGAAGCCGTCGGTCGCGAGATAGTCGGCGTAGCGGCGCGGCATGCCTTCGGCGCCGAGCCAGTGCTGCACCAGGAACGTGGTGTTGAAGCCGATGAAGGTCAGCCAGAAGTGCACCTTGCCGAGCCGCTCGTCCATCATCCGGCCGGTCATCTTGGGGAACCAGTAGTAGACGCCGGCGTACACGGCGAACACGATGGTGCCGAAGAGCACGTAGTGGAAGTGCGCGACCACGAAGTACGAGTCGGAGACGTGGAAGTCGATCGGCGGCGAGGCCAGCAGTACGCCGGACAGGCCACCGAACAGGAACGTCACCAGGAAGCCGATCGCGAACAGCATCGGTGTCTGGAAGGTGATCGACCCGCGCCACATCGTGCCGATCCAGTTGAAGAACTTGATGCCGGTCGGTACGGCGATCAGGAACGACAGGAAGCTGAAGAACGGCAGCAGCACGGCGCCGGTGGCGAACATGTGGTGGGCCCACACGGTCAGCGACAGCGCGCCGATCGCCAGCGTGGCGCCGACCAGCGGCTTGTAGCCGAACACCGGCTTACGGCTGAAGGTCGGGATGACCTCGGTGATGATGCCGAAGAACGGCAACGCCACGATATAGACCTCGGGATGGCCGAAGAACCAGAACAGATGCTGCCAGAGCAGCGCACCTCCGTTGTCCGCGTCGAAGACCCGCGCACCGAGGTGCCGGTCGGCGGTCAGCGCGGCGAGCATGGCGGCCAGCACCGGGAAGACCATCAGCGCGAGCAGCGCGGTGATCAGGATGTTCCAGGTGAAGATCGGCATCCGGAACATCGTCATGCCAGGAGCGCGCAGCGTCATGATCGTGGTGACCATGTTGACCGAGCCGAGGATGGTCCCCAGACCGGAGATCATCAGGCCGACGATCCACATGTCGGCGCCGGCGCCCGGCGAGTTGACCGCGGAGTTGAGCGGCGCGTACGCGAACCAGCCGAAGTCGGCGGCGCCGCCCGGCGTGATGAAGCCGAGCACCACGATCGTGCCGCCGAAGGCGAACAGCCAGAACGAGAACGCGTTCAGCCGCGGGAACGCCACGTCCGGCGACCCGATCTGCAGCGGCACGATGTAGTTGGCGAACGCGAACACCATCGGCGTCGCGAACAGCAACAGCATGATCGTGCCGTGCATGGTGAACAGCTGGTTGTACTGCTCGTTGGTGAGGAACTGCAGCCCCGGCCGAGCCAGCTCCGCGCGCATCAGCAGGGCCAGCAGGCCGCCGATCGCGAAGAAGAGGAACGACGTGACCATGTAGAGGATGCCGATGGTCTTCGCGTCCGTCGTCCGGATCAGGCTCAGCATCGCGCTGCCCTTGACCGACTCCCGGACCGGCCAGGGCCGAGTGACGATGGGTGTCGGGGCAACCCGCTTGTCGGCCGTGCTCACCAAACCCCTCCAGCGTGTTCGCGAGCATGCGAGGAGCACTTGCCCCTCCGCGAGGAGAATAGTCCTCGACAGTCTGTAGAGCACGTGCAGGGGTCGGGTCCTCACCCAGCCACTACGGCCGTACGCGGCCGGCGTTGGATGGCGAGCACGATTATCGCCGCGAGGATGCTGAGCATGCCGGCGACGTACCAGACCAGGTCGTAGTTGCCGAGCGCGTCGCGTACGTATCCGGCCGTCACCGACGCGATGCCGGCGCCGACCTGGTGCGAGGCGAGGACCCAGGCGAAGACGACCGGCCCGTCGGTGCCGAAGAAACGGCGGCACAACGCGACCGTCGGCGGCACAGTGGCGACCCAGTCCAGGCCGTAGAACACGATGAAAACGACCATGTCCGGCCGTATCGTCGCGGCGAACAGCGCCGGCAGTACGAGCAGCGACAGGCCGCGGCCGGTGTAGTAGACGATCAGCAGCAGGCGCGAGTCGAAGCGGTCGGTGAGCCAGCCGGACAGGACCGTACCGACGATGTCGAAGATGCCGATCACCGCGAGCAGGCTGGCCGACGTGGTCTCCCCCATTCCGTGGTCGTGCGCGGCCGGGATGAAGTGGATCTGGACGAGTCCGTTGGTGGTCGCGCCGCAGATCGCGAAGCTGGCCGCGAGCAGCCAGAACACCGGCTTCTTCGCGGCCATGCCGAGTGCCGTGACCGCGCGGAGCGCGCCGCCGCCGGCCGGCTTGGCCTCGATCGGCTCGGTCGCGCCGTACGGCAGCACGCCGATGTCCTCCGGACGGTCGCGGAGCCGCCACCAGACGAGCGGCACGGCGATGAGCGCGATCGCGGTGACGGCGAGCGCCGCCGCGCGCCAGCCGCTGTTGACAGCGAGCGTGGACAGCAGTGGCAGGAAGACGAGCTGGCCGGTCGCGCCGGCGGCGGTGAGCAGGCCGATCACCAGGCCGCGGCGCGCGACGAACCAGCGGTCGGTGACCAGTGCGGCGAAGCCGAGCGCCATCGAGCCGGTGCCGAGGCCGACCAGGATCCCCCAGCACAGGACGAGCTGCCAGGTGGCGGTCATGAACACCGTCGCGCCGCTGCCGATCGCCACGGTCAGCAGGGCCATCGCGACGACGCGCCGTGGTCCGAAGCGCTCCATCAGCGCGGTCGCGAACGGCGAGGTCACACCGTAGAGGACGAGGTTGACCGAGACGGCTGCCGAGATCGCGCCGGTGGACCAGCCAAACTCCTGCTGGAGCGGCGTCACCATCACGCCAGGCGTGGAGCGGAAGCCGGCCGCGCCGATGACCGCCAGGAAGGCGACACCGGCGACGAGCCAGGCAGGATGGATCAGCGTACGGCGGCGCGTACGCGTTGATGTGGTCGTCACGTCCTCATGATCCGGAGCCGCCGGCCGTCGCTCCAGTGGCCGGCAGGCCACTTGTCGCAATGATCCGGCCAGCATTGTCGCGGCCGCCCGGAGAATCGCGGCCAGCCGGAGCGGCAGGGTCCCAGAGTGTCCAGATGTAGCCTTGTTGACCTCCTGAATCGATCCGGTAGGTCAAGGAGGTGGCATTCGGGCGCCGCGACGGCTGACCGAATGTCACCTCGCGACGCATTTGCCCTGGTCAGGATGCACCCGACGCGGCGGGGTCAGGGGATGAGGATGGTTGGTCGGGGCGTCTCGGTGCCGACGGCGAAGTGGTCGTGCCATTTCTCGCCGGTGCCGAGGAACTGCGTACGGTCGGACAACGCCACATACACGTCCGCCGTGTCGCCGCGCGTGAACGTGACCACGTCGCTGACGCCGTCGCCGTTGAAGTCGCCTGTGCCGACCTGTTCGTCGTTCGCGCCAAACCAGTCGTGCCACTTCGCGCGACCGGCGAAGCTGGTGCCATTGGACGCTGATACGAACACGTCGGCCGTCGTGCCGCGGGTGAAGGTCACCACGTCGTCGCGGCCGTCACCGTTGGCGTCGGCGACGGTGGCGACCTCGCCGGCGAGTACGGTGCCGCTGCTCCACAGCCAGCCGTCCTGCACGAAGGACGTGCCGTCGGACAGCGCGGTGTAGACCTGACCGCTGGCGTTGCGCGTGAAGGTGACGATGTCCGCCTTGCCGTCACCGTTCACGTCGCCGACCGCTGGAAATTCGTTGTCCACGGCGAAATGGTCGTGCCATTTCCACCCGTCCTGGACGAATTTCGTGCCGTCGGAAAGCGAAACGTAAACGTCCGCCGCCGTGCCGCGAGTGAAGGTGATGACGTCGTCCTTGCCGTCGCCGTCGACGTCACCGACCGCCGGGATTTCCGTGCCAACACAGAAATGATCGTGCCACTTCTTCGGCGCCGCGAAACCGGTGCCGGTCGAGAGCGAGACGTAGACGTCGGCCGCGTCTCCTCTGGTGAACGTGATGACGTCGGCTTTTCCGTCGCCATCGACATCCCCGGTCAGCGAAATGCCGGCCGGGATCGAGGTGGACCACAGCCAGCCGTCCTGCGCGAACTTTTTGTTGGCAGGGTCGGAGAAAGAGACGTACGCCGCGCCACCGGCGGTGAAGGTGACGATGTCGTCCTTGCCGTCACCGTTGAAGTCGCTGTGTGTCGCGACCTTCGTGGTCCCGGTGACCGCGCTGGACATCGCGGAAGCGTTGCCGGCGGCGTCCACCGCGACGACCTGGAAGCGCCACTGCTCGCCTGGCGGCACCGGACCATAGGTGAAAGACGCCAGCCGCGAGGTGCCGAGCAGTGCGGGTGTGGCACCGGATTTCGCGCCATAGATGCGATACAGGGCCGCTCCAACATTGTCCGCCGGCGGTGCCCAGGTCAGCTGTACGGCGTGCGCACGCGGTGGGCTGGCGACCACCGCCGGCGCGGCCGGCGCCTGCGTGTCCATCCGCGGACCGACCAGGGAATCGACGGCATAACGCGCCGCCGTCCAGGCCGGACCGCCGGTCGCCACCAGGGTCACCGTGATCGACGACTTTCCGGTCGTCAATGCCGCCGGCAGCGCGTACGTGTCGGCCAGCAGGTTTTTGTAGCCGTTCCCCAGCATCTGGGTCCACCGGCCAGCCGCCGTGCCATCCACCTGTACGTCCACGCTCTGCAGCGACGACCGCTGATCGGCCGTACGCCTCAGGACGACACCGGTGTTGGCCGGATCGACCGCGACGGTGAAGGAGACATTTCCGGTCGCGGAACGGAAAACCTCCGGACCCGTCTCATTGTCGAAGTCACCGTCGTACGCGCCGGTCAGCGAATACTGCGTGGCACCGGAGTCGGTGTAGGAATGCGCGCCGCGGCTCGTCGCGTCGCCGACCTCTATCGAGTCGGTACGCGCTGCGCTCACTGTTGGCTGTGTGTAAAGGAAGGCCGTGGAACCATAGTCGGCGAACCGGTCATTGTGCGGTCCGTGCTCGATGCCGAAGCGCAGCGAGCTGGTGTATGGCACGGCGTCGGCGATCATCAGCCGGTACGCCGCGTCGCATTCGTTGGCACAGTTGGCGCCGGCCAGCAGGTGAGCGGTGTTTGCGTTGAACGGGTTGGAGAAGATGCCGCGGTTGAAATACCAGCCGCTCTCGTAGAAATCCTCGGTGCCGGTGCCGTAGAGGTTCGGCGACAGGGCGGAGTCGACGTACCCGCGCTCGTCACCTTCGAGATAGTCACGGCCGTTGTAATGAGCGCGGAAAGTCTGCGAAACGCCAACGAACTTGCCGCTGCCGGCGGCGTCGGCGAAGATCCAGTCCTGGCCGTCGGTGGTGTCACCGCGCCGCGACTGCGTGGTGAAATAGCCAAGATCGGTCTGCGTGCCCGCCACCTGCGCGACCGAGGTGACCTCGGTTTGAATGCCGTTCACCGCCGCCGACGAGGTGTTGACCAGGTCGATCCGCGCCGACTGCCAATAGGGCATCGGCCACCATGCCGAATACCAACCGGTCGAGGTGTCGATGCCGTACATCAACGCGCGTACGTTGAACTCCACCAGGCCGGCGCCGAAGAACTCGGACACCGGCGAGTCGACCGTCTGCCGGTTGTCGAAGGTGATCCGCAGGTGCAGAGCCGAAAGCAGGGCCGGCGTGCGGTTGGGCACGTTGAGCCGCAACGCGCGTACGGTGCCCGGACCGGTCAGGCTCGCGACCGTCGCGGTGCCGCCGGCCGGCACGTTGACGGTGTTGGTTGCCGTGACGGCACCGGAAACCGGCGGCTTCGGGTCCTTCGTACCGACACCGTTGAGCATGCTCAGCACGTCCTGCGCCTGGTCGCTCGGATCGAAGGTCGTGACCCCGACCGCGTCGTTGAAATGCCGGTAGTCGACGTGGTAGTAGTTGGGCACGTTCTGCGTTGTCACGCGCATCGTTGTGCGATAAGGCATCGGCACCTTGATGTAGACGCCGCCGGAACTTTTGTCGGCATTGGCAACCAACGGATAGACGAACGGCGCGCCGCGGCCACCATTGACCACATTTTGCAGCGAGTCACGCAAAACCGTGGTGCCGTCCAGCTCGATCGTGATGATGCCGGTCGCCGACACGTCGCCGCTGTTCTGGGTGAACCAGATCGAGGAGATCTCCCCCGCGCCGGAGTCCTCGGCGATGACGCATCCCGTACTCGTCTGGCGCAGGCACACCGACGGACCCGGCATCCAGTCGTCGTTGCCGCCGTCGCGGTCGAAGGAGGAGAACTGCCTGGTCTGTACGCCGACCGGCACGGATGGCAGCTGGTTGAGGTCGCGATAGCTCTGCCAGCCGACCGGCCCCTTCCCGCCGTTGGGCAGAGCACGCGGCGCGACCGCCGCGTTGCCAGCCGCTGGCAGCAAGCCGGCGACGAGCAACACGGCGGCGCCGAGAAGCACCAGGAATCGGGACGTACGAGACCGAGCCATGCGGACCACCTTTGCGGCGCAGACACGCGTAATCGATTTCCGGCCCGCACAGTAAGGGGTCGCCTACCCACCGGTCAACGCAGAACCAGGTAAATAATGAACATCGCACGAGATGTCAATCGAGCGTATGTCCGTTTTGTATATCATGATCAACACGTATTACGCCGATTTGCCGTCTCTCCTGCATTGTGAGTCACACTAGCCACACCAGTAACAGCCCGGCGCCGGTGTGATGTTCGCATGGACCCCTTACGTGCGTCAGACGCACACAGGGAGGCCCTGTCACCACACCAGAAACAGACAAGACGTGCATTTAGCGCTACAGCAAAAGATCATTTGGCGTCCCGGCCAACGGGTTGCTTTCAATGTGGCTGGCTTGCTCGTTCTCCCCGTCGGCGGGCGCACCCTCACACAAGCAGACACCATCAAGGCGCCCCTCCCTTGAGGCCGCCCGCCGCGCAGGCGCGCCCGCCGCGCAGGCGAAAACCCAACCACCCACCCAACGCAACAAACATGGGGCGCCGACACTGGCATTGGCGCCAGGCGCACGTAAGGGGTCCCTGCGGCCAAACGGAGACTAGGCGCGGCGGCGGAAGGTCTGCAGTGCGCGCTCCCACTCCGAGCCGAACGGGTTTTCCTTGATGACGTACGTCCAGGTGGTGGTCGCGCGGGTCAGACCGACCTCCTCCAGCTCCGGCTTGCCGTCGGAGTCGAACGGCACCTCGGTGAAGGTCTTCTCCACCTTCTCCTCGACCTCGGCGAGCATCTGCTCGAAAGCCGGGATCGCCTCGCGGTGAAACTCGTCCAGCGGGTCGAGCCGGCCGAGAGCGCGCAGGTGGACGCCTTCGCGGATGTCGGACAGCGTGGCGAGATGGTCGGCCCAGGCGCGGTCGAGGTGATACAGCTCGATCTGCCGGGCCGCCTCGGTGACGCGCTCCAGGTCAAACTCCTTGACGAGCTCGTCATAGCGCTCGCCGCAGCGGTCCTCGAGGCGTTCGATGGTGGCGGGCGTACGCAGCACGTCGTCGCGGCGGCTGTGCACCACTTGGCGCTGCTGCTCGATCAGGTAGTTGTAACGCCAGGTGTTTCGGTGGATCTGCAGGAAAACACCTTCACTGACCCGCTGCGCGTGCTCGATCGCGCGCTGCAGCGCGGGGTCGCGCAGCTGGCCGTCCTCGTCCGGCAGCTGCGGCGGCGGCAGCGCGTCGCGGCCATAGCTCTGCACGAGATTGTCGTTGACACTGACGAAAAACACCGACTCGCCGGGGTCACCCTGCCGGCCGGCGCGGCCACGCAGCTGGTTGTCGACGCGGCGGCTCTCGTGCCGGCCGACGCCGATGATGTAGAGGCCGCCGAGCTCGACGATCCGGTCACGGTCGGTCTGGTCGCTGCCGCCCAGCCGGATGTCGACACCGCGGCCGGCGATCTGCGTCGACACGGTGATCGCGCCGTACGTGCCGGCCTCGGCGATGATCCGCGCCTCCTCGGCGTCGTTTTTCGCGTTGAGCACCGAACATTCCAGGCCGGCGTCGGCCAGCGCCTGGCCGAGCCGCTCGGACTCGGCCACGTCCAGCGTGCCGATCAGCACCGGCCGGCCGTCTTCGTGCGCCTTCTTGACCTCGTCGATCGCCGCGGTTTCCTTCTCCGCCAACGATGCGTACACGCGGTCGGGCTCGTCGATGCGTACGTTTTCCCGGTGCAGCGGGATGACCGCGACCTCGAGGTTGTAGAACTCGCGCAGCTCCTCGGCGGCTGGTACGGCGGTGCCGGTCATGCCGCAGACCGTGCCGTAGAGCTTCAGCAAGGCCTGCATGGTGATGTTGGACAGCACCTCGCCGGCGTCGGTGGAGGCCAGCGCCTCCTTGGCCTCGACGGCCGCCTGCAGGCCGTCGGGCCAGCGCTGCAGCTCGGCGATCCGGCCGCGGAACTCGTTGACCAGCCGCACTTTTCCGTCGCGCACGATGTAGTCGACATCGCGGCGCAGCAGCGCCTCGGCGTGCAGCGCGAGGTTGATCGCGGTCAGCCGCGGCAGGTTTTCCGGCGCGTACAGGTTGAAGCGCTTCGGCTCCGGCTCCTCGTCGGCCTCGGCCTCGACCTCGTCGTCAGCGTCGTCATCAGCATCGGCGTCGGCCTCGGCTTCGGCCTTGGCGTCGTCATCCTCGTCGTTGGCTGACCGTACGCTCTCCTCGGCGACCTTCTCCGCTGCCTCGAGCAGCTTCTCGTCGGTCTCGGCGAGCTTCTCGGCCACCTCGGCATTGGCCTCGTGCTCGGCACCGAGGATCTCCTCGACGACCGCGGCGCCGGCGTCGGTCAGCTGGACGTTGCGACCGTCGTCCTCGATCCGGTAGTGCAGGCCGGGTTTGAGGCCGCGTACCAGCTCGGCGGTGGAGGCGAGCGTGTCGTCGGTGTGCGCGACCGAGCCACCGAGCACCAGCGGCACCCGGGCCTCGTCGACCAACAGCGAGTCGGCCTCGTCCACGATCGCGGTGTCAAACGGCTGCTGCACGATGTCGTCGACGCTGGTCACCAGGTGGTCGCGCAGGTAGTCGAAGCCGGCCTCGGTGGCGGTGACGTACGTGACGTCGCACTTGTAGGCCTCGCGCCGCTGCTCCGGACTGGAGCCGGCGATGACGTACGCGACGGACATGCCGAGCAGCTGGTAGATCGGGCCCATCCACTCGGCGTCGCGGCGCGCCAGGTAGTCGTTGACGGTGAGGACGTGCACGCGCTTGCCCTGCACGTGGAAGCCGGCGGCGGCGAGCACGGCGGTGAGCGTCTTGCCCTCACCGGTGGCCATCTCGGCCACGTTGCCGTCCATCATCGCCAGCGCGCCGATCAGCTGCACGTCGTATGGCCGCTCGCCGATGCCGCGCTCAGCCGCCTCACGACCGAGCGCGCAGACATCGGCTCGTACGTCCAGGCCCTCGTCGATGTAACCCTTGAGGTCGGCGAACGCGTCGGCCAGCTTCTCGTCGGAGAGATCCTTGATCTCCTCGGCGCGTTCCTCGACCTCGGACAACAGTGCGCGGTAGGGAGCGAGGTTGACCGTGCCGGGACGCTGCAGCACGCGCTTGACCCGGTCGGTGATTCCGCGGAACGAGAAGGCCATGGCGCTTACGCTAGCCGAGCCGTCCGACCCGCCGCGCGGAAACCCTGTTAACCGGCGCGAGGGTGACGTTTCGACTGTCAGACTGTCGGGGAACTGAGGTGCGCGATAGCCGTGCGTCAGTTCCCCAACAGTCTCTCAGGCGGCCAGCCGCTGGCGGGCCGAGTCGTGCTGCTTGCCGACGCGTACGGCCTTGGTCGCCTTGGCCATCCCGTAGGCCGGCATGTTGCCGTAGACCTGCTCGGTGGTGCCCGGCTTGACGACGTATGTCTCGTGCCAGAAGCCGACCGGAGCGCCCTTGAACCGGTTGCGGAAGAAGTCGAGCCAGGCCGGCCGGTGTTTTCTGTCCTGGTCGCTGGCGTACGCGGTCAGGTCGTCGACACCGCGCCAGTACTGGACGAGCGTGATGCTGCGCCAACCGACGTGCATGTGGTAGTTGAGCAGGCCGCTCTCCGGATCGGACATCAGCTCCTTCAGCATGCCTGGCATCGCGGTGAACACCGGCCACCACTTGGTGACCGCGCGCAGCTTGTTGAACCGCATGCCGATGAGGAAGACGACGATCTCCTCGTCCACCTGCGCCGTCCACCGGCCCTCGTTGATATCCGCCACCACACTCGCCTCCAATGGATAGTGTCGCTGTCCATTATTAGATAGCGACACTGTCCATGTGTCAAGCGGCTATGGTGCGGGCATGGATTGGAGCGAGTGGCATCGCGCGTACGACGAGCCCGACTCACACCTCTCGCAGCGGCTGCGGATCGTGCGGGAGCGGATCCGCGAGGTGCTGGACACCGCGCCACCCGGCCCACTTACCGCGGTCAGCATTTGCGCTGGCCAGGGCCGTGATCTCCTGGAGGTGTTGGCGCACCATCCGCGGCGCGAGGACGTACGTGCCCGGCTCGTCGAGCTCGATCCGGAGCTTGCCGCGTACGCGGGACGGAAGGCGCCGCCCGCCGTCGAGGTGGTGACCGGCGACGCGTCGCTGCTCGACCAGTACGCCGGTTTCGCACCGGCCGACCTGGTCATCGCCTGCGGCATCTTCGGCAACATCACCGAGGACGACATCCGGCAGGCGGTCGGCTGCCTCGACCAGCTGTGCCGCACCGGCGGCTCGGTGATCTGGACACGCCACCGCCGCGAGCCGGACCTGGTGCCGACGATCTGCCGGTGGTTCGAGGAGGCCGGCTTCGAGCTGCGCTGGGTCAGCGGTCCGGCCGGTGGCTATGGCGTCGCGATGCACCGGTTCACCGGCACGCCGCGGCCGCTGGTGACCGGCGAGCGGATGTTCACCTTCGTCGGCCACGACGCGCTCTGACCCGGCGCGGCCGACGACGCAATCGGAATCCGATTGCGTCGGCGCGGTTTTGGCGTGGGTGGCTGGGGGCTATGGGAAAGGGGACCAAAGGCGGCGTCTGTCTTTTGGCTGAGGTGCGCGGCGCCGGTGGGACCGTAGGCTCGGCGCGTGGGACGGACGTGGCGGCTGGCCGGCGGGATCTGTGTCGCGCTGGTGGTCCTGGTGGCCTTCGACAGCGCGTACACCTCGGCGCCGTTCGCCGGCCGGCCGTACGGGCTGCCGCTGGTGTCGACGCTGGTCGCGGCGGCCAGCCTGGTCGGCCTGGCGCTCGGCTGGCCGGACAGCCGGCGCTGGCTGCCGGCCCTGACCGCGGTCGCCGCCGGCTTCTCGATCGCGGTGAGCGCGGTCATCCTCACGCTCCGGCCGTCGGTCAACGCGGCGCCGTTCGCGGAGACCGCCGGCCTGCTCGCATACCTCCTCTGCGGCATGCGCTGGCTGAGCGGCTGGATACGTGTCGTATGCGTCGGCCTGACGACGCTCGCCGCCGTGCTGCTGCCGCCGCGCGTGCTGACGATGACGCCGCAGACCGATCTGATCTCGATCCTCAGCAGCATGATGATGTGGCTGCTCGGCGCGATCATCGCCGCGCTGGTCGGGCTTTACCTGCGTACGCAGGACAATCAGCGCGTACGGTCACTGGCCGCCCTCCGGCACGCGCAACGGCTGGAGCTGGCGCGCGACCTGCACGACTTCGTCGCGCATCACGTCAGCGGGATCGTGGTGCAGGCACAGGCATCGCAGGTCGTCGCGCAGACCGACCCGGCGCTTGCCGTGCAGGCGCTGCAAAAGATCGAGGAGGCCGGCACCGCCGCGCTGGCCTCCCTGCGGCGTACGGTCGGCATGCTGCGCGAGGCGCCGGAGGAGGCGACGCTGCCGCACGGCCTGTCCGACCTGCCGGAGATGGTCGAACGCTTTTCCAGCACCGGAAAAACCGTCGCCGTCCTGACCGTCGAGCCCGATGTGGACGATCGGCTGCCGCCGGAGGTCACCACGTCCGCATACCGGATCGTGTTGGAAGCGCTGACAAACGTACGCCGGCACGCGCCGGAAGCGTCCACTGTGGACATTCGGCTGGCCAGATCTGGCGGCGATCTGGAGGTGGCGGTGGAAAACGACGGCGTACGCGCCGCCGAGCCGGCACGCGGTGGCTTCGGCCTGATCGGGTTGACCGAGCGGGTCGAGGCGGTCGGCGGCACGCTCGCCGCCGGTCCGTCGGCGATCGGCTGGCGCGTGGCCGCGACACTGCCGGTGGAGGACGCATGAACATCCGTGTGGTGGTCGCCGACGACCAGGAGATGGTACGCAGCGGTTTCGCCATGATTCTCAACGCTCAGGCCGATATCGAGGTGGTCGGCGAGGCATCGGACGGCGCCGAGGCGGTCGAGCTGGCACGCCGGTTGCAGCCGGATGTCGTGCTCGCCGACATCCGCATGCCACGCCTCGACGGCCTGGAGGTGACCAGGCTGCTCGCCGACACGATGCGAGTGGTCGTCGTGACGACCTTCGACCTCGACGAATACGTCTATGCCGCGCTGCGCAACGGTGCCTGCGGATTCCTGCTGAAAGACGCCGGACCGGCCCTGCTGGTCGAGGCCGTACGCGCCGCGGTCAGCGGCGACACGCTGATCAGCCCGTCGGTGACCGTACGACTGCTGAAGCACATCACCAAGCCGTCCGGCCGGCCGCCGTCGCTGCCGGAAAGCCTGACCGAGCGCGAGACCGACGTGTTGCGGCTGGTGGCGCGCGGCAAGACCAACGCCGACATCGCCGCCGAGCTGTTCATCGCGCTCGGTACGGTGAAAACACACGTCGCCAGCCTGCAACGCAAGCTGGACGTGCGTAACCGCACCGCCGTCGCCGCCTGGGCCTGGGAAAACGGCCTCGTCGCGTAGCAGCCGCAACCAATGCACGGCGACGAGCGCCGCCATCGGTCTCGCTGAGCGCGCTCGCGGTCATCGGTGCGGGGTGGCTGCTGCGCCGCCCCGGCAAGAGAGGCCTTACATACACTTAGCGAAAAATTAGTGCCTTTGCCTATGGTTGTCCGCCTCAGGGCAGGACCGAGGGAAGCGAGGGCCATGAGAAGAGGCATCCTGGTCAGAATCGGCGCGGTCGCGCTGCTGGCCGTGGCGATGGCCACCGGCAACGTCTCCGCGGCGTCGGCGGCCAAGCCGTGTGGCTATTCCGAATCCGAAGGCCACGCCTGGTACAACCACTGCACCAGCGACGGCTCGTGGATCTGGATCAAGATCGACTATCCCGTCCTCCAGGACCGCTACGACTGCGTCGGTCCGGGCCTGACGATCCTGGGTTCGAGTTCGCTCATCCGCAACGCGTACTACACCGGCGATCTTTGCAATCACGCATAGCTGCGTACGTCAAACCGAGCAGAAAGCGGCAAGGACATGAGAATCAAGTCGAATGCGCGCCGGCGCGCCCTTGCGTTGCTGGCCGCGACGGCGTTCGCGGTCAGCGCGACCACCGGCGTCACCGCCACAGCCGCCGCGGCGGCCGAGTCGAAGTCCAAGCCGTGCGGCTTCTCCTCGTCCGACGGATGGGCCTGGTACAACCACTGCACCAGCGACGGATCGTTGATCGTGATCCACATCGACAAGCGGTTCGTTTCCGACGAGTTCCTGTGCGTTGGTCCCGGGCTGACCGCGCTCGGTGCTCCTGAGGTGATCCGGAATGCCTGGTACACCGGTGATCTGTGCAACAAGCGAGGACCCATCGACCAGTAAGCCCTATTGGTAGGGCAGGCGGAGCCGCACCTGGAATCCGTCGGCCGCGGTCGGGCCGGAGCTGATCTCGCCGCCGAGCAGCTCCGCTCGCTCGCGCAGGCCGAGCAGGCCGTGGCCGGCGCCGGGAAGCGACAGCGTCGGCCGCGTCGGCGCGGAATTCGTTACGGTCAACCGAATGTCGCCGTCTTCGGCGCGGATGTCGACGGTGGCGCTCGCACCAGGTGCGTGTTTGCGTACGTTGGTCAACGCTTCCTGGACCGTACGATAGATCGCCCGCTGCACCGGTTTGCTGACGTCGTCGGGAAGATCGGCGTTCAGCGCGGTTTCGATGCCACTGTTGGCGATCAGCTGTCGGAGCTCGCCGAGCGTCGGCTGCGGCGTCAGCTCGGTCTGCAGGCTGCCCGACGCACGCAAAACCGTCACCATGTGGCGCAGCTCGTCGAGCGTGTTGACGGCGAGCTGGCGGATCGTGGTGGCGGCTTCTTTTGTTTCCTCGTCACGCGTACGCACCTGCAACGCGCCGGCGCGTACGGCGATCAGGCTCACCTGATGCGACACCACGTCGTGCATTTCGCGCGCGAGCTGCGCGCGTTCCTTTGCCAGTACGGTCTGCGTGGTCAGCATCCGCTGGTGTTCCTGCGCCTGCGAGATCTCCGCCAGCTGCGCGGAAAGATCGCGTCTGGCCTGGACAAACTGGCCGAGCAGCGCCGGCGCGACGGCGAAGGCGGCCGCGTACGCGAGCGTCACGACCGTCTCGAATCCTTCGGAGGCGAGGAAAGGTGGTGGTGGCCACGGAAGTGCGTTGCAGACCGCGAAAGCGATCACGCAGCCAACCAGCATCGGCCGGCGGCGGGTCAGCGACGCGAAGGTGTAGAGCGCGATCAGCGGCGCGGCCGTGCCAGCGGAGAACAGCGCGGCCGGCAATGTCAGCAGGAAAACGACGAACGACCAGCGGCGGCGCACGATCAGCGCGGCGCAGGCCAGTGCCATGCTGAGGTTGCCGCCGGGGTCGTCCGGGTCGAGGTTGATCGCGGCGTCCGCGATGGCGATCAGCAGGAAGACCGCGTCGGCCCAGATCGCCGGCGGGATCCGCTTCACGGCTTCTCCCTGGCCTGCCGCAGAAGTCCGGCGCGCTCGGCGACCAGCGCGGCCTGCACGCGGTTGCCGACCTCCAGCTTGGTGAGAATCGCGCTCACGTGGTCCTTGACCGTACCGACGCTGAGGTGCATCCGCGCGCCGATGTCGGCGTTTGGCAGGCCTTCGGCGATCAGCAGCAACACGTCGTGTTCGCGTTCGCTGAGCCGGCGCAGCCGGCCGGCGGTCTGCGCGTCGACCTCGGTGCCGAGAAAGCCGTCGACCACGGTTTTGGTGACTTTGCTGGAAAGTACGACCTCGCCGCCGGCGAGCGTGCGCACCAGGTGCGCGATCTGCGTCGGCTCGGTGTCCTTGAGCAGGAAGCCGCTGGCGCCGGTACGCAGCGCGGTCGCCACGTATTCGTCGGCGTCGAAGGTCGTCAGCATCGCCACCACCGGCGGCTCCGGCAGCGCGCGGATCTGCCGCAACACGGTCAGGCCGTCGACGTCCGGCATCCGGATGTCGAGCAACACCAGGTCGGGCCGCCGCTCGCGGACCTCGGCCAGCGCCTCCGCGCCGCCGACCGCGCCGACCACCTCGATGTCGCCGGCCGCGGACAGGATGTGGCTGAACCCGGTCCGTACCAGCGCCTCGTCATCCACCACCACGACCCGGATCACGCGGCCTCCTCTCACCCGGAGGCTATGCCATCACAACACCGGTCACACCGCTCGCCAAGCGCACCACCGACCGCCACCAGACGGCCCCGTCTCCGTCTTCCGGCGGACCGGACCGCGCCGAGAGTGACATTCGACGGCCGTAAACCATCACCCTCGCGGTGGTGTCCGTTTGCGGGGCGCCGTGGTTTTCTTGGCAGCCGCGGTTTTCTTCGCCGGAGTCTTCTTCGCGACACTGGCCTTCTTCGCCATGGTCTTCTTCGCGACGGCGGCTTTCTTCGGAGGTGGTGGTGCGGCCATCAGCTCGTCGACGAACGCGTCGATCAGCTTCCAGGTGGTCTCGCGCGAGCGCCGGCCGGTGAGGACGCCGAGGTGGCCGCCCGGCGCGACCTCGAAGCGTACGTCCGCCGCGCCGGTCAGCACGTCGACGATCCGGTGCACGGCCAGCTGCGGCGCGATCGTGTCGGCCGCTCCGGCGACCACCAGCACCGGCACGCGCACCTCGGCCAGCGAGATCAGCCGGCCCTCCAGGTCGAGCACGCCGTCGGCGAGGTCGTTGGACCGGAAGAACCGGTGATACATCTGGCCGAACGTACGGCCCGGATAGGCGGCCATGTTGGCGGTGAACCGGTCGACCGCCTCGATCTGGGCGAGGTATTCGGTGTCGTCGAGGTGGGTCAGGATGGCCAGCGGCTTGGTCACGTACTTGTCGATGCCGGTCAGCTGGAAGACCCGCCTGACCAGCGGCGCCGGCGCGCCGCCGAGCAGCCGGTAGAGCGCGGTGAAGGCGTGGCCGTTGGCCACGTCGATGAGCGGACGGGCCGGCGCGACCAGCGGGATCGCGGTGAAGTCGATCGGACTGGCCACGGCGGTGATCGAGGCGATCGGCAGCTTCGGCTGGTCAGCGGCGGTCAGCAGCGAGAAGATCCCGCCGAGGCACCACGACACGAGGTGCACGGGCCGGCCGCCGGCGTCGGCGCTCACCGCGCTGATCGCGCGCGGCAGCACCTCGTCGATCCAGTGCTCGATCCCCAGGCGGCGGTCGGAGAACGCGATGCTGCCGTAGTCCAGCTGGTACGCGCGGCGGCCGCCGTCGACCAGGTGCTCGGCGAGGCTGCAGCCGCGGCGCAGGTCGAAGCAGAAGGCCGGCACGGCCAGCGGCGGCACGAGCAGCACCGGATCGGTGTCGACCGGCTCGCGGCCGGGGGCCAGCCGATAGACCGAGCGCTTGGGGCCGGAGTCGATCAGCATCCGCGGCACCGGCCGGGTGTCGGCCAGGCCGCTGCCGGAGACCATCGCCGACAGGTTGCCGGTCGCCTTCAGCAGTTGATCCGGCGTCGGGATCATCGTCATCGGGCTCTCCACAAGTCTGCAAACCGGCTGCCTGTGTTGACGGTACAGCCGGTAATGTCAAGGCGAAGCCGAGGGCGGGGAGTGCCTGTGTTGACGCACCTTTCCGGATTGCCGACGCGCTTACGTGCCATCCCGTCGATGGCGGCGCGAGTGCCGAACGCGCTGCACAGCATCGACGTGATGCGCCGCGCGGGCCTGGTCGAGCTGACCCGGCCGGACAACGGCGTACGGTCGATGATCCTGACCCGCCGCTGGGGTCCGATCGTCGGCGCCGCGACGATCGGGATGGAGCGTACGCCGCACGCGCTGGCCATCGTCGACGAGCGCGGCCAGCTGACCTACAGCCAGCTCGACCGGCAGGCCAACTCGCTGGCGCGCGGCTGGCACGACGCCGGACTCGCGGAAAAGGACGTCATCGCGGTGCTGTGCCGCGACCACCGCTGGCTGGTGCTGGCGATGCTCGCGGCCGGCAAGCTCGGCGCACGGCTGCTGCTGATGAACACCGGCTTCGCGGCGCCGCAACTGGCCGACGTGGCCGAGCGGGAAAACGTCAGCGCGGCCGTCTACGACCAGGAGTTCGCCGGCGTCATCGATCACCTTCCCGGTGGCGTAAGGCGGTTTCTCGCGTGGGCCGACGACGACGAACTGGCCGTACGCGTGACAACCCTCGACGACCTCATTGCTAACAGCAGTGACAAACCGGTGCCGGTGCCGCCGGCTCCCGGTGGTCTCGTGTTGCTCACCAGCGGCACCACCGGCACGCCGAAAGGCGCGCCCCGGCAGATCAGGTCGCCGTTCGCAGCCGCGCATTTCCTCGAGCGGATTCCTTACCGTACGGGTGAATGCACGATGATCGCCGCGCCGCTCTTCCACGGCACCGGCTTCTCCCAGTTCGTGCTCAACCTGGCGCTCGGCTCGACGATCGTGCTGCGCCGCCGCTTCGATCCGGAGGCGACGCTGCAGGCGGTCGAGGAATATCGATGTACGGCGCTGGTCGTCGTACCGACCATGCTGAGCCGCATCATGGATCTCGGCCCTGACGTGTTACGCCGTTATGACACGTCGGCCCTGCGGATCGTTTTCGCCGCCGGCTCGGCGTTGTCGCCGGATCTCGGCAACCGGGTCATCAAGAGTTTTGGCCCGGTGCTTTACAATCTCTACGGTTCGACCGAGGTCGCGGTGTGCACGGTGGCCACGCCGCATGACTGGCAGCAGGCTCCCGGCACGGTCGGCAGGGCGCCGCACGGCTGCGAGGTGCGGTTGTATGACACCGAAAACAACCAGATCACCGAGCCGCACGTGACCGGCCGCATCTTCGCCGGCAGCGACCTGAGCTTTTCCGGCTACACCGACGGCGGCAACAAGGCGGTGATCGACGGCCTGCTCTCCAGCGGTGACGTCGGCCATTTCGACGAGTCGGGGCTGCTGTTCGTGGACGGTCGCGACGACGACATGATCGTCTCCGGCGGCGAGAACGTCTATCCGATCGAGGTCGAAAACCTGTTGCTCGACCACGAAAACGTCATCGACGCCGCGGTGATCGGCGTGCCCGACGAGGATTTCGGCCAGCGGCTGCGCGCCTTTGTCGTGGTGACCGCGAAGGTCGATGCCGAGGTGCTGCGGTCGTACGTGAAGGCCAACCTCGCGCGGCACAAGGTGCCACGCGAGGTGGTCTTCCTGGAGGAGCTGCCGCGCAACACGACCGGCAAGGTGCTCAAGCGGAAACTGGCCGAATACGACGCCTGAGGAAATCGAGGATGCGCCGCCACGCGTCCTGCTGAGCGTCCGCGAACTCGGCCTGGTCGAGCTCGAAGAAGCCGTGCGGCGCGCCGGGATAGACGATGAACTCGTGCTCGGTTTCCAGTGCCTGGTCGAATGCGGCGATCACGTCCGGACCGATGCCGTCGTCGGCCCCGCCGAACAACCCGAGGATCGGCACGCGGAAGCCGGCCGCCTCCTGAGTCGGACCGGGTTTTCCGTTGAGCTCGCCGGGAAAACCGTACAGGCCGATGACGCCGGCGACGCCAAACTCCGGCAGCGCGGTGTAGAAGGCGAATCGTCCCCCCATGCAGAACCCAAGTGACACAACGGTTTGGCAGCCGATCTCGCGGAGTTTCGCGATGCCGGCACGCATGTCGGCGAAGATGCCGTCGCGGGTGAGCGCGCGCAGGTGTGGCCAGATGTCGCCGTGATGCGGATAGTCGACGCCGGCCGTACGACCGAAGAAGTCGATCGCCAATGCCGGATGTCCCTGCTCGGCGAGCCGCTGGCAGAGCTGCTCGTAGAAACCGGAGAGGCCTTTGTTGTCGGTCTGGACGAGCACGCCGGCGGCTGGATTTTCCAGCGGCTGAGCCAAATACGCGGCGAAGCTGGCACCGTCGGACGAGGTCAGCACGACAGGCTCGGCGGTGATGCCGGTTTGCGGCCGGCCGGCGGACGGCGGCTTGGCGTCGCGTTCGTAACACATCAGCGGATCCTTTCCTTGGGACCCGCTCACACTATTGCGACTTTCCTTGCATCATAGCACAAAAATCGAATTAGTTCCAGATATCGGCGGTCAGAACCCGGTCGGCCGATCAGCTGAAATCGTACGTCACGTCCGTCAACGACTCCGAGGTCGTCCAGAGCCGCTGCGCGACCTCCGGTGTGTGGTCCTTGATCCGGAACGGCGGACGTACGCGCGTGGGCGCGCCGCGCCACTGCGCCAGGCCGGGACCGTAGAGCGTGCCGCCGGGCAGACCAGCGACGGTCGCCGCGTACAGGCTGGGCAACGCGCCACCTTCGGCGCTCTGGGCGACCAGCTTCGTACCGATGTCCATCAACGAGCCCATGAGCTTGTTGCCGCTCATCCGCGGACCGACGTTTTGCAGGTTTGTCGAGGAATAACCCGGATGCGCGGCCAGGCTGAGCAGCGCGCCGCCGGCTCGCCGCTGCAGCTCCTCGGCGAAGAGCAGGTTGGCGAGCTTGGACTGCGCGTACGCCGGCCACTTGCGATATTTCCTGCTGCCATTGAGATCCGCGAAGTCGATCCGGCCGCTGTAACCGACGATGCTGGTCAGCGTCACCACGCGCGGCTGCGCGGCGGCGGTCAGCGCCGGCAGCAGCAGGCCGGTCAACGCGAAATGGCCGAGATGGTTGGTGCCAAACTGCATCTCGAAGCCGTCGGCCGTTTGCCGCAGCGGGATCGCCATCACGCCGGCGTTGTTGATCAGCAGGTCGATGGCTTTGTGTTCCTTGCCGATGCCGGCCGCGAAGTCACGTACGGACCCGAGCGCGGCGAGGTCGAGCCGGCGCACCGGCAGCCGCTCGGCCGGCACGCCCGCCCTGGTCATCTTCGCCGCCGCCTGGTCACCGCGGTCGGTGTCGCGGCAGGCGAGCACGACCGTCGCACCCGCCATCGCCAGCTCGCGCGCCGTGACGAAGCCGAGGCCGCTGTTGGCGCCGGTCACCACCGCAACGCGACCGTCCTGCGGCGGAATGTCGCGTACCGACCACCCCATGGCGAATCCTCCTGCCGTCGATCCCCCGACCGTAGCCGACCACGCACCACACCGGCGGCGAATCCACCCACCCCAAAACTGTCCGCCGGCCGCGACAACATGGGCCTGTTCGGGGGGAGCCAAATCTGCACACGCATGTTGTCAGATCGAAGCGGGATGCACGCATGGTGGCCATGCGCTCGCCCAACGCACGCATGGTGGCCATGCGGCCATCTAGCGTCAGGCGAAGCGGGCGCCAAGGCCGCCGTCGACGCGCCATTCGGCGCCGGTGACGAAGGACGCGGCGTCCGAGGCGAGGAAGCAGACGACCTCGGCGATCTCGGCCGGCTCGGCGATCCGGCCGAGCGGATGTACGTCCAGGATCCGCCGCTCCAGCGACGGATCGTCGGACCGGTCGAGATAGTCCTGCACGATGGCCGTACGCGTGTAACCGGGGCTGACGGCGTTGACGCGTACGCCGCGGCCGGCCACCTCCAGCGCCAGGCTGCGGGTCAGGCCGACCAGGCCGGACTTGGCCGCCGCGTACGGAAACATGCCGGCGGCGGTCAGCCGCGAGTGCAGCGACGCCACGTTGACGATCGACCCACGGCCCTGCGCGAGCATCGACGGCAGCGCGTGCTTGGCGCACAGCCAGGCGGCCTTCAGATCGACGGCGAAGACCTCGTCCCAGTCGGCCTCGGTCATCTCGACCGGGTCGAAGTAGGCGTTGCGGCCGGCGTTGTTGACCAGCACGTCGATCCGGCCGTACGCCTGCACGATCCGGCCGAAGACCTCGGCGACGGCCTCGCCGTCGGCCACGTCACACCGATACTGACCAGCGGAAACATCGATGTCGACGACCACCACCCGAGCGCCGTCCCGAGCAGCGACCTCGGCGACCGCGCGGCCGATGCCGTTGGCTCCACCGGTGACCACCACGATCCGCTCGGACAGGCTCACGGCGGTCACTATATATTCATAATTAATTATCGAGGAGGTGGCGGTGGCGTACTCCACCAGAGGCGTGCACGGCCAGACGGTGGAGGCCATCGCCCGCCGCATCGTCGGCGGCGGCATGCCGCCTGGCACCATCATCGACACCGCCGGCCTGCAGGCCGAGCTGGACGTGAGCCTGACCGCGTTTCGCGAGGCCCTGAAGGTGCTCTCGGCCAAGGGCCTGGTCGACTCGCGGCCCAAACGCGGCACCTTCGTACGGCCACGCGCCGACTGGAACCTGCTCGACGGCGACGTGCTGCACTGGCAGGCGCCGGTGGTGACCGACGAGTTCCTGGCCGAGCTCGGTGAGGTGCGCGCGGCGCTCGAGCCAGCAGCGGCGCGCCTCGCAGCACAACGACGCACCGATGAAGACCTCGAGAAACTCGAAAACGCGCTCAGCGCGATGGCCGACGACCAGGACCCCGTACGAGCAGACCTCGACTATCACCAGGCGCTGTTCGCGGCCACGCACAACGACATGATGCGGCGACTGGAAGCGGTTATCGCCACCGGTCTGGCGCAGCGCGACCGGCTCGTACACAGCGGCGAAGCGCCGTCACCCGTGCCGGTGCACCAGGCCGTCGTGGAGGCCATCCGAGCCGGCGACGCCGACGCGGCGGAGGACGCGATGCGTACGCTGCTGCAGGTCGCCAACCAGGACGAACGCCAGTGAAGATCACCAGAGTCGAGACGTTTCCGGTCGCGCCACGCTGGCTGTTCTGCCGTGTCGAGACCGACGACGGCCTGGTCGGCTGGGGTGAGCCGACGCTGGAAGGCAGCGTGGAGGTCGTACGCGCGGCGGTCGACGAGCTTGCCGAGCTGATCGTCGGCACCGATCCGCTGCGTATCGAGGACCACTGGCAGGTGCTGTCCAAGGCCGGCTTCTATCGCGGCGGACCCGTACGCTCCAGTGCGGTCGCCGGGCTCGACCAGGCATTGTGGGACATCGCCGGCAAGGCCCGGGAGGCGCCGGTGCACGCGCTGCTCGGCGGACCGGTCCGCGACCGCGTACGCGTCTACGGCTGGGTCGGCGGCGACGAGCCGTCACAGCTCGCCGAGTCGGTGAAAGCACAGGTGGAAGCCGGTTTCACCGCGGTCAAGATGAACGCCACCGGCCGGCTCGCACCGATCGCCTCGCGCGCCGACACCGCCGCCGTCGTGGAGCGTGCCGAGATCGCGCGGTCGGTGCTCGGCGACGCGCGCGACTTCGCGATCGACTTCCACGGCCGCGTCACCGCCGCCAACGCGCGCCGGCTGTTGCCGATGCTGACCGACACACATCCGTTGTTCGTCGAGGAGCCGGTGCTGCCGGAGCACGTCAGCGCACTGCGGTCGGTCGTCGACGCCAGCCAGATCCCGATCGCGACCGGCGAGCGGCTGTTCTCCCGCACCGACTTCCTGCCGGCGCTGCAGGCCGGCATCGCGGTCGTACAACCGGACCTCTCGCACGCCGGCGGCATCTCGGAGGTACGCCGGATCGCCGCGCTTGCCGAGGTCTTCGGCGCGCATCTCGCACCGCACTGCCCGCTCGGTCCGATCTCGCTGGCCGCCAGCCTGCAGGTCGCCTTCGCGACGCCGAACTTCCTTATCCAGGAACAAAGTCTGGGCATCCATTACAACGCCGGCGCCGAGCTGCTCGACTATCTGGTCGACCCGTCGGTCTTCCGGTTCGTCGACGGCCACGCCGTACGCACCGAGCGGCCCGGCCTCGGCATCGAGGTCGACGAGGCCGCCGTACGCCGCGCCGCCACCTCAGCGCCCGTCTGGCGTACGCCTGTGTGGCGCCACAACGACGGCTCCTTCGCCGAGTGGTGAGTTCGCATGGCCACCATGCTTGCGTTGGATGCAAGCATGGTGGCCATGCGGCCTCAGCCGGCGAAGGGGTGCGCGGGCAGGCCCCGTACACCCACGTCGGCGACGAACAGCGCGCCGGCCAGCGCCTGCGAGCCGGGCTCCAGCGCCAGCTGCGACGTGGTGATGTAGAGCTTGTCGAGGTCGGCGCCGCCAAATGTGCAAGCGGTGATCTGGCTGGTCGGCAGCTCGATCCTGCCGTCCAGCCGGCCGTCCGGCGCATACCGGTGCACCGCCGAGCCGCCGAAGAGCGCCAGCCAGATGTAGCCTTCCGCATCGACGGTCAGGCCGTCCGGCCCGCCGGCCTCCTCCGGCACCGCCACCGCCACGCGCCGGTTGGTCAGCCCGTTCACCGGGTCATAGTCGAAGGCGTCGATGCGATGCGTCGGCGTGTCCACGTAGTACGCGACGCTGTTGTCCGGGCTGAACGCGAAGCCGTTGGAGATCGTCACGCCTTCCAGCACGACGCTGACCTCGCCGGACGGGTCGAGCCGATAGACCTTGCCGACCGGTGAGGTCTCGTCGTAGGGCATGCTGCCGCAATAGAACCGGCCGTCCGGATCGCAGCCACCCTCGTTCATCCGTACGTCCTGCGACGACCACAGCTCGCCGAGAAAGCGCGGCTCGGTGCCGGCGCCGAAGCCGTCGGATCCGTTGTCCAGCAACACAAATCCGCGCTCGACCGCGAGCACCGCGCCGCCCGACGTACGCGGCCGCATGACCGCGGCGACCTTGCCGAAGTTACGCCGGGTCACCGTGTCGCCGAGCGTCAGCACGTCGCCGGCGAGCATGTCGACCCAGCGCAGGCCGCCCCACCCCGGATGCCACACGGGTCCCTCACCGTGCGCGCAGATCGGATCGGTGACTTGCTCGGCGGCGGTCATGCGTCCTCGCTTTCGCTGTCGGAGATGGGAAACAGCCTATCGGTCTTGACACGTGAGACATCCATGAAAGAATCGTCTCAATGTCTCAGGAGGCCGCGATGAGCGTACCCACACTCGACGACTCGCTGGTCGGTCCGGCGTCGCTGAGCTGGCGCTACGCCGGCGACCAGCGGATGATCCTGATCGGTCCGTGGGTCGGCCTGGTCCAGCTGTCGCTGCCGGGCCTGGGCGCCGGCGTCGAGCAGCACTCGGCCTTCTACACCGAGCCGTGGGACCGGTTTCTCCGGTCGGTGCCGCAGATCGCCGGCGTCATCTACGACTCCCGGCCGGCCGAGACCGGCCACGGCATTCGCGACCTGCACCACCAGATCAAGGGCACAGACAACCGAGGCCGCCGCTATCACGCGCTCGATCCGGAGGTTTTCTACTGGGCGCACGCGACGATGAGCGAGGCGGTCATCAAGATGGTCGACCTGCTCGACCATCCGACGACACGGCACGAGCGCGAGACGCTGTTTCGTGAGCAGCAGGTGGTCTACGCGCGTTACGGCGTCAGTGACCGGCCCGCGCCGGACGATCGCGACGGTTTCGAGCGATATCTGGAAAACACGTACGCACACGTGCTGGAGAAGACGCCGGCCGTCGAGGCTTTCATCGAGATGGCGCACAAACCGGCGACGATGACGCAGCCGTGGATCCCGCAACCGTTGTGGCGGCTGGTGTCGCCGGTCGTCAGCAACCCCATGTGGCTGCTCGGCGTCGGGCTGCTGGCGCCGTCGACCCGCGAGACGCTCGGCCTGTCCTGGACCCGCCGCGACCAGCGAAAGTTGGAGCGGCTCGCCGCGGTGATCCGCCGGTCGTGGCCGCTGGTGCCGCGCCAGCTGCGCTTCATGCCGCGAGCCAAAGCGGCGTTCCGGCGGGAAGGCTGGCCGGCACGCCGCTATCGTGGGACCGATGGCAACCTCGCTTGACGCGCTGCTTCCCGAACCGCAGGTCGACGAGGTCAGCGTACGGATCCTGGACGCGGCGCTGGCCGAATATCTCGACCACGGCCTGCGGCGCACCAGCGTGGACGACGTAGCCCGCCGCGCCGGCCTCGGCCGCGCCACGCTCTATCGCCGGTTCGCCAGCCGCGACGAGCTCATCCAAGCCGTGCTGGTACGCGAGTCGCGCCGCTTCTTCACCGAGATCAACGACGCCGTACAGTCGCAGCCGACGCTCGCCGACCGGCTGGTGGAAGGCTTCGTGGTCGGCCTTCGCAACGCGCGCAAACAACCGCTGCTCGGCCGCCTGCTGCAGAGCGAGCCGGAGTTTTTGTTGCCGTTCCTGACGATTCATGGCGGTCCGGCGATCGCCATCATGCGGCAGTTCATGGCCGACCAATACCGGCAGTCGCCGGAATACCGGCCGGACACCGGCGTCGACCCGGACCAGTTCGCCGAGATCCTGGTGCGGCTGTCGATGTCGCTGGTGCTCACGCCCGAGACCTGCCTGCCGCTGGAGACAGACGACGACGTACGCGCCACGGCCCGCCGCTACTTCCTGCCGCTCCTCCGCCAGTGGTGACCGACGACCGTACGCTGTGGACGAGGGCGATCGCGGCACCGGTACGCGCGTTCCTGCGCACCGAGGCGGGCAGCTCCGGCGTCCTGGTCGGCGCCATCGCCGCCGCACTGATCTGGGCCAATGTCTCGCCGAGCACGTACGAAGGCCTCTGGCACCTGCCGCTGTCGGTCCGGATGGCCGGCGCCAGCCTCGGCCTCGACCTGCGCGGCTGCGTCAACAGCGGGCTGATGGCGCTGTTCTTCCTGGTCGTCGGCCTGGAGGCGAGGCGCGAGTTCGACCTCGGCGACCTGCGCGAGCGCAGCCGTTTCGTGCTGCCGGCCGCCGCCGGCGTCGCCGGCCTGGCGGTCCCGTCGCTGATCTATCTCGCCTTCAACGCCACCGGCGACGCGGCGCACGGCTGGGCCGTGGCGATGTCCACCGACACCGCGCTGGCGCTCGGAATGCTCGCCCTGCTCGGGAAAGACGTGCCGGACCGGATTCGCGTGTTCCTGCTGACCGTCTTCGTCGTCGATGATGTCGTGTCGCTGATTGTCATCGCTTTTGTCTACAGCAAAGACATCCAGCTGTTGCCGCTGCTCGTCGCGGTCGCGGTTTTCGCGATATTGCTTGGCATTCGCGCGGCGCACGTACGATCAGGATTCGTCTACGCCGCGCTCGGCATGATCGTCTGGGCCGCGCTGCTGGAAAGTGGCGTCGATCCGGTGGTGTCCGGCCTGGCGATCGGTCTGGTCACGACGGCGTACACGCCGGCGCGCGACGCGCTCGAGCGCGCGACCGGGCTTTTCCGGCTGTTCCGCGAACAACCGACCGCGCAGCTGGCGCGCGAGGCGGTCGCCGGCCTGACCGCGAGCCTGTCCCCCAACGCACGCCTGCAAAACCGCTTCCATCCGTGGACGAGCTATGTCATCGTGCCGCTTTTCGCCCTGGCAAATGCCGGAATCGTGATCGACGGAGGGTTCCTGGCGCGCGCGTACACGACACCGGTCACGCTCGGCATTATTTTCGGCTTTGTCATTGGCAAACCGATCGGCATCATCGGCACGTCCTGGGTCATCTCACGGATGACCCGCGGCCGGCTGCGGCCGCAGGTCGGCTGGGCCGCGGTCGGCGGCAGCGGCACGATCGCCGGCATCGGTTTCACCGTGTCGTTCCTGATCGCGACGCTGGCCTTCCAGGGACGCCAACTGGACGAGGCGAAACTCGGCGTACTGACCGCCGCGGTCCTCAGCTCGGCGATCACCTGGATCGTCTATCGCGCCACCAGGCTGCTCTCTCCGGAGCGCCGAGCGCTCGCTTTGCACGGTGACACCGAGGACATCATCGACCTGACCGAGCCGGTCGACCCGGAGCGCGACCACATCCGCGGTCCGGCGCAGGCGTCGGTGACCATCGTCGAATACGGCGATTTCCAGTGTCCCTACTGTGGACGCGCCGAGCCGGTGGTCCGCGATCTGCTGGCTGACAACGATTTACGGTATGTTTGGCGGCATCTGCCGCTGACCGACGTACATCCGCAGGCCGAGCTCGCCGCCGAGGCGGCCGAGGCCGCCGCCGCGCAGGGCCGCTTCTGGGACATGCACGACCTGTTGTTGGAACGACAGGAAAACCTGCGGCCGAAGGAGCTGGTGGCATACGCCGAACAGCTCGGTCTGGACGGCGACCGCTTCCACGACGAGCTGCTCCGGCACGTACACTCCGGCCGCGTCGCACAGGACGTGGAATCCGCCGACCTGTCCGGAGTTTCCGGCACGCCGACGTTTTTCATCAACGGCCGCCGGCACTATGGCGCGTTCGACATCCAGACGCTGACGGCAGCGGTGAAAACCGCACGAGCGCGTGCCTCCATCGGTGCGCGGACGGGCTCAACCAGGTGAAGCGGAGGCATGCGCGCTGGCTGGACGCGGCCGGCATCACCGAGCCGAGCCTGCGCGCGTCGTACGAGCGCTGCCGCCAACTGCACGCGACCTTCGGCCGCACGTATTATCTGGCGACGCTTCTGCTGCCGGCGGCGAAACGTCCGTACGTCCACAGTCTCTACGGTTTTGCCCGCCACGCCGACGAAATCGTCGACAACGGCGACCCGGCCAGCAAAGCGGCCGAGTTTGACAGGTGGAGCGAGCGAGTGCTCGGCGACCTCGACGCCGGCAGCTCCGCCGACCCGGTCTGCCGGGCGCTGCTGCACACCATCCGCACCTGGGACATTCCGGTCGGCCACATCAAGGCATTCCTGCAGTCGATGCGGATGGACCTGACCGTCACCGCCTACCGGACCTACGCCGATCTCCAGCGATACATGTACGGCTCGGCCGCGGTGATCGGCCTGCAGATGACGCCGATTCTGGAGCCGGTCAGCGACGAGGCATATCCGCGTGCGCACGCGCTCGGCGAGGCGTTCCAGCTGACCAACTTCATCCGCGACATCGCCGAGGACCTGGACCGCGACCGGATCTATCTTCCGTTGGAAGACCTGGAAAAGTTTGGCGTGACGCGGCATGCGTGGCAACGGCGGGTGGTGACGCCGCAGATCCGCGAGCTGCTGGCTTTCGAAATCGAGCGTACGCGCGACATCTACGCGTATGCGGCCGGCGGCATTCCGCTGCTGGCCGACTCCAGCCGGCTGTGCATCGGCACCGCTTTGGTGCTCTATCGTGGAATTCTCGACGAGGTGGAGAAGGCCGACTACCAGGTTTTCGATCGGCGTGTCTCGGTGCCGCTGGCCACCCGGCTGCGGGTCGCCGGCCGAGCTTTTCTCGGCGACAGGCCGGTCTGAGCGAGTCAGCGTTCTTTCTGGCTCTTGTCAATGAAAATCCGGCATCGCGGGTGCTCGACTTCGAGGCAGGCAAGGCAGTTGTGACTGGCGACTCGCAGCAGATGTCCGGTTTGATGTCTTGTTAAACAACTATTACGCATAGCGCTACGGAGGCTGTGATGGCGCCCCCGCCTCCTCTCCCTTGAGGTCGCCCTCCGCGCAGGAGCACCCGCCACACAGGCGAAACCCAGCCGACCCCTGTGTGCACGGAAAGGGGCGTTCCGAAAAGACCTTGCCTTGGCCGGTAGAATTCACGCGACCGGTTGGCACGCGACGAGGGGAGACCAGGTGACTCCAGACCCAACCGACCGGCTCTCGTTCCGGCAGATGACCGACGCCGACCTGGACGACATGGCCACGCTTTTCGCCGACCCGGCCGTGATGCGCTATTACCCCCGCACCAAGACACGCGAGGAAGCGCAGGGCTGGATCGACTGGAGCAAACGGCTTTATCGCGACGAGGGTTTCGGCCTGTGGATCCTGACCCTGCGCTCCGGCGAGTTCATCGGCGACTGCGGGCTGACCGTCCAGGTGGTGGAAGGCGTGCGCGAGATCGAGGTCGGCTATCACGTACGCGCCGACCTACAAGGCAACGGCTACGCGACGGAGGCAGCGGCCGCCTGTCGCGACCACGCGGCGAAAGCATTGGGCGTACGCCGGTTGGTCGCGATCATCCATCCCGACAACGTTCCTTCGCAGCGGGTGGCCGAAAAGATCGGCCTCAGCTACGAGCGCGCGCTCACCTACAAAAACTGGCCGGTGCGCATCTACGGCGCGGCTCTATCGCCAGGTGACCAGAGCGTCTAGCGCCTCGACCGTCGATCCGCGCACCAGCAGCGGGTTGATTTCCAACGACTCCAGCCGGTCGCCGAGACCGACCGCGAGATCGCTCACCCGAGCGACAACATCCGCGACCGCCTCGAGGTCGGCCGGCTCCGTGCCGCGAGCGCCACGCAGCAGCTCGACACCGCGCAATTCGTTCAACGCGGCCAAAGCCTCGGCGCGGTCGACCGGCAGCAGCCGCAACGACGAGTCACGCAGCACCTCGACCCAGATGCCGCCAAGACCAACGGCCATCGTCAGTCCCCAGGCGGCATCGCGTACGACGCCGACCAGCAGCTCGACGCCACCGACGCGCTGTGGCTGGACGAGCACGCCAGTGGCCCTGGTCCTGGCCAGAATCTCCTCGTACGCCGAGCGTACGTGGTCCACAGTGGACAGTCCAAGCCGCACGCCACCGACATCGCTCTTGTGACCAAGACCTTCGGCCGCCGCTTTGAGCACGACCGGATAGCCGTACGACTCTGCCGCCGTGACCGCGGTGTCCACATTGGACGCATAGGTCGACGGCACGACCGGAATGCCGTTGTCGGCCAGCAATGTGGCCGCTTCACGCTCGACCCACAGACCTGACGGCGAGCCGCGCAGCACCGGTGTCGATGGCACGCTCGGCTGCGGCGGTCGCGCGGTCGACCAGCGTACGGCGGCACCGATCGCCGTCAGGCCATGCTCGATGCCGCCTGTCACGTAAGGGAAACCGGTCGCCGCGGCGACCTCGCGGCCAAACTCGGTGATGTCGGTGAGCGCATTGCTGACGACCACCACCGGCTTCGGCGCGCTGTGGATGCGCTTGGCGGTAAGGCCAAACATTTCCAGCAACTGCGCCGGATCCGGTGGACGTACCCGCGGAAGCTCGTTGAGCAGCAAGACGACGTCGATGCCGGGGTCGTCGGCGACGACCTCCATCGCGCGACCGAGCAATGTCCGGTCGACGACCACGTAGCCGGTGATGTCGAGCGGATTGGCCACCTGGCCGAAATCCGGCAGGATCTCGGTCAGCCGGCGCACGGTTTCCGGCGCGTACGACGGAAGTCGCAAACCTTCGGCCTCGGCTCGGTCGGCGATGATCTCCGACGCACCGCCGGACGGCGTCACGACACCGATCCGCGGACCTCGCAGCGAGCCGGAGCTGGCCAACAGACCGGCGGTGATGATGAGATCTTCCAGCGATCGTACGCGGATCACGCCGAGCTGCCGGAACGCCGCACTCGTCACATCGTCGTCGCCGACGAGCGCACCGGTGTGCGCACGTGCGGTCTGCGAGGCGAGCTGGCTCGACCCGATTTTCAGTGCCACGATCGGCTTTCCGGCCGCCTGGGCCTTGCGTGCGACCGCGGCGAACCGATCCGGCCGCCGGACGGATTCCAGGAACAGTGCGATGACTCGTGTCGCCGGATCGTCGACCAGATAGTCCAGCACGTCGACGACCGAAACCGTCGCCTCGTTCCCCATCGACGTGAGCAGGCTGATGCCGATATTTCTGGCCTGAGCAAAGGAAAGCACCGCACTGGCGAGCGCGCCGCTCTGCAACACCACGCCGACCGGGCCGGTCAGCAGCGGCGTCGGGATCGGCAGGCCGTACGGCGTCACACCACCGGCGGCGTTGATGTAGCCGTTGCCGTTTGGCCCCAACACAGTCAGATTCTCGCGCGCGACCAGCTCGGTCAAGGCCGTCTGCAGCGCGACACCGCCCGGCCCGGCCTCGCCGAAACCGGCGGTGAGGATGACATAGTTCTTGATGCCAAGCCGAGCTCCTTCGGTCAGCACGGAAAGCACAGCCTTCGTCGGCACCATGACGTAGGCGAGGTCGACCGGCAGCCCGATCGCGGTCAGGCTTTCGTACGCCTCAGCGCCGTGAACAGTCGCCGCACGTGGATTCACCAAATACACCGGACCGGCAAACCGGTGCAGCAGCAGGTTGTTGTAGGTGTTCAGCGACCATCCGGACTTGTCGGTGGCGCCGACCAGAGCGATCGAACGTGGATGGAAGAGCGCCCCGACGGCGCTCATGCCACCGGCCGGAAGCACGGCAGCTGATTGCCCGCGGCAGTCGCGAATTCCAGCTCGACGCGGTCGCCGATCGCGACCGTGCCGCCGACGATCCGGGTAAGCATCCTGACCCCCTCGTCCAGATCAACCAGCGCCACGGTGAAAGGAGCCTCCGTGGCGAACTCACCGAACGCGCGATGTGCCACCGTGTAGGAGTAAACCTCGCCGCGGCCGCTCGCCACAATCCACACCAGCCGGTCGCAGTGGCACGACGGACAGAGCGCGCGCGGATAGAAAACCGCGTGCCCGCAGGCTTCACACCGTTGGATTCGCAGCTCGCCGGCGGCGACACCGTCCCAGAATTCCCTGCTTTCCGTGTCCACCGCGATCTCCACGCGACTCATCCCCTTCCGAGCACGACCGTGGACGTGGACGACAACACGCCGCCGGTGCCATGGACGAGCGCCAACTCGGCATCCGTGACCTGCCGCGCACCGGCGAAATCGCCACGCAGCTGCCGAGTCGCCTCGATCAGCAGGAAAATGCCGTACATTCCCGGGTGCGTGTATGACAGGCCGCCGCCGTTGGTGTTCATCGGAAACTCGCCACCAGGACCGGTGCGGCCGGCGCGTACGAAGTCACCGGCCTCGCCGGGCTTGCAGAAACCCAACGATTCCAAGGTAAGCAGCACGGTGATGGTGAAAGAGTCGTAGATCTCCACCACGTCGAAGTCGGTGTGACTCACGCCGGCCATCGTCATCGCCGCCGGACCCGACCGCGCCGCACCGGTCACCGTGAGGTCCGGCATCTGCGCGATTCCGTTGTGTGTCGTGGTTTCGCCGTGTCCGAGCACCACGACCGGCCGGGCCGCCACGTCCGGCCAGCGGTCCTCGGCGGCCAGCACGACCGCGCCACCGCCGTCGGTCACCAGGCAGCAGTCGAGTTTGTGCAGCGGCTCGCAGATCATCTCCGACGCGAGGACATCGTCAACGGTGATCGGATCGCGATAGTACGCCTTTGGATTGAGCGCGGCCCAGTCGCGAGCGCTGACGGCAACCTCCGCCATTTGCTCGCTGGTGACGCCGTGCTCGTACATGTAGCGGTTGGCGGCGAGGGCGTACGCACCAACCGGCGTGGGAAGTCCGTATGGCCGCTCATACTGCTCGGCCAGCGTCGCCGGACGCGGCTGGTTTCGTGACCGGTCGGTGCGTTGCGTGCTGCCATATGCGATCAACGCGACATCGATCAGACCGGCCTCGATCGCCGCCACCGCATGACCGACATGCGCCTCGAACGAGGAGCCGCCGATGTTCGTTCCATCGAGGTGTTTCGGCTGGATCCCAAGATATTCCGCGAGCGCGATGGCCGGCGACCACGACCACCCGCCGGCCGTGAAAAGGCCGTCGACATCGGCGAAACCGAGGCCGGCTTCGGCCAGTGCGGCGACACTTGCCGTGGCCTGCTGCGAAAGCACCGTCAGGTGTGGCGTCTTGCCGAGGTCGGACTCGGCCACGCCGACGATGCCGGCGCGGCGGCTCATTCCCCGATCCCACCGAGCCGCGCGTGGCCCTTGATCAGGTTGCGTGCGATCGTACGGCGCTGGATCTCGTCCGTGCCCTCGAAAATCCGCAGCAGCCGCAGCTCGCGATACCACCGCTCGATGGGCAGCTCCTTGGTGTAGCCCATGCCGCCGTGGATCTGCAGCACCCGGTCGACCACGTGGTTGGCCATGGTCGCGCCTTGCAGCTTGGAAATCGACGACGCCTGCCGGGCGTCCAGACCCTGTTGGACCGACCAGGCCGCGAACAACGTGAGCCATTTCGCCGACTCGATCTCCACCGCCGAATCGGCGATCATCCACTGGATGGCCTGGTAGTCGGCGATGAAGTTGCCCATGGACTTGCGAATTTTGGCGTAGTCGATCGCCATCTGCAGCATCCGCTCGGCCGAGCCGATGGCGCGCGCCGGGATCATGTAGCGACCCTGGCCGATCCACTTCATCGCCAGCTCGAAGCCGCGGCCGACCTCGCCGAGCACGTTTTCCTCTGGTACGCGTACATCTTCGAAGATCAGCGACGCCGGCCCCCACTCACCCATGGTCGGGATCGGTTCGGACTTCCATCCCATGTCGCGATCGACCAGGAAGCAGGTCACCCCGCCGGCGGCCCCCAGCTCGGGGTTGTTGACCGCGAAAACCATGGTGAAGTCGGCCTCGTTGCCGTTGGTGATAAACGTCTTCTCGCCGTTGATGATCCAGTCGCTGCCGTCTTTCACCGCACGCGTACGGATGGCGCGCGCGTCCGATCCGGCGCCAGGCTCGGTGATCGCGAAACACGAGCGCCGCTCACCCTCGATCGTCGGGATGAGATAACGCTTTTTCTGCTCCTCGGTGCCGGCGTAGAGGATGTTGTCGGCCGTGCCGCCGAAACCGAACGGCACGAAGGTGCGACCGGTCTCGATCGCGATGATCACCGACATCACCGGACCGAGCGCCATGCCGCCGTACTCCTCCGGCGTGTTGATCCCCCAGAAACCCGACTTGCGCGCCTTCAGTTGCAGCTCGCGGATGACGCCTGGCTCCAGCGCCGGCCGGCCGGCGCGTTCGTTGCGCAGCACCTCCGGCTCCAGCGGCATGACCTCTTTGGTGATGAACGAGCGCACCGTGTCGCGGATCTGCCGCTCGGTGTCGCTCAACGAGAAGTCGACCATCGCCGGGCTCCTATTTCTAGAACGCGCCTCTAGTAATGGTTATGAGCGTGCCGCCGGCGCGGTGGCCTGTCAAGGGCCGGGACGGGCACGGGTGGGAAGTCTCACTCCCGGATCCTAGAACGTTGCTCTAGAATCGGGGGATGCCGCGCAAGCCGACCGGAAAGGCGTCCAACGCCTGGCAGTGGAGCCGTACGGCGCAGACCCGCCGCGTCCTGCTGGAGGCGGCCAGCGCCGTGTTCGTGCAGCGCGGGTTTGCCGAGGCGAGCGTCGCCGAGGTGGTCGAGCGGGCCAGCTCCAGCGTCGGCAGTCTCTATCATCATTTCGGTGGCAAGACCGAGCTTTTCCTGGCGCTGTGGGAGGACCACGAGGCCAGTCAGGAGCAGCGCGCGATCACCGCGGTCGCGAAGGCACGTGCCGACGGAGAAGAGGACCGCCTCGCGCTCTTCATCGTCGGCGCGCGCGCTTTCATGGAAGGCGCGTGGTTGCGCCGCGATCTGATCCGGTTGTTCATGGACGGCGACGGACCGCCGGGATTCACCTTGGTGCGGCGGGCCAGCAATCGCGAGTGGATACGCCAAAACGCCGTACTGTTGGAAGCCGGCGCCGATCCGGTCGAGCGGATGACGGTGTCGATCCTGACCAGCATCATCGGCGAGGCCAGCAGGGAAATCGCGACCTGCGCCAACAAACGCGAGGCCAACCGGGTGATCGAGGCGACCGTACGGCTGATCCGCCGGCTGGATCCGTTGCGCGACGACGAGGACGACGATGGCTGACCGCGACCTACCGGCTTTTTTCGAGCTCTCCGGCCAAGAGTTGATGCCGGCTCCGCACGCGCGCAGCGCCTGGTCGCCGGACATGTTGCACGGCCGGCTGCTCGGCGGCCTGCTGGCGCGCGCTCTGGAACGCGAACAGGCCGCGCCAGGCTTTCACTTCAGCCGGCTGACCGTCGATCTTTTCAAGAACAGCAAGCTCGTCCCGCTGCGAGTGCAGACCACGCGCGTACGCGACGGCCGCCGCATCCGGGTCGCCGACGCGGTCGTTCTCGGACCGGACGGACCGATCGCGCGCGCCAGCTCCGTACAACTGAAGCGCACTGAGCATCCCACCGGCGAGATCCCGGCAACCCCGGCCTGGGACATTCCGGAGCCGGCCACGCTCGGCCCGGCGCCGTCGACGGACCGTCCCGGACAGTGGTCGGTGCCGTGGGACCTGTGGATGTTCGACCCCGATGGAAAAGTCACCACCAACTGGCGCGGCGAAAACTGCCGGCGCGCCTGGCTGCGTGACACGCACGAACTGGTCGCCGGCGAGTCGCTGTCGCCGTTCGTACGCCTCGGCCTGGCCGCCGACTTCGCCAGCCCGCTGGCCGTCGGCGGCAGCAACGGCCTGGAGTTCATCAACGCCGACTACACGCTTTACCTGCGGCGCCTGCCATGCGGCGAGGAAATTGGCCTGGAAGCCAATGGTTACGCCGGCGAGGACGGCATCGCGGTCGGATCCTGCGTCATGCACGACACCGCCGGACCGATCGGCTTCTGCAACATCGCCGCCGTCGCGAACCCGACCGCGTCGCTCGGCAAGGCCTGATTGTTTGCGTGCGTCTGGCGCAGAGGGCTATCGCTAAATGCTTACGTCGACTGTTTGATACCTGCTGAGAGGGTCCCCCAATTCCGTGGAGGGCTGGGTGCCGCGGTGCGGTTTGTTTGTGGGGTGGTCCATGTGCTGGGAGCTCGTCGTGGCGGCGGGGTGTGGCGGTCGGCGCGACTTTGCGATGGTTGTATGGCCTCGTTTGATGTCTTGTTGGACAAGTATTACACCTGTGGGGCGCCTCAACCGAGTCGTCAGCCGCAGTAGTCACATCGGTAACACGCTCGATGCATCCTGCTGTGTGCGACCCGGCGCCCGCTGCTACTCCGCGATCCCGGCGACGCCGCGGTCGATGACGACGGTGCCGTCGTCTTTGGTCGTACGGAACAGAAAGTCGATGCCGTCGCCGCGCCACACCGAGATTGTCAGTGACTCGCCTGGAAAAACCGGCGCGGTGAACCGGCCGGACATCCGCACGAAACGCGCCGGGTCCGAGCCGGCGATCCCGTGCAGCAAGGCCCGGCCGGTGATGCCGTATGTGCAGAGGCCATGCAGGATCGGCCGGTCGAAGCCGGCGCGCGCGGCAAAAGTCGGATCGGAGTGTAGCGGGTTGCGGTCACCGGAGAGCCGATAGATCAGCGCCTGCTCCGGTCGCGTCGCGTACGTGAGCTTGTGGTCCGGCGCGCGGTCTGGCAGCGTCCACTGGTCCTTCGGCCCGCGGTCGCCGCCAAATCCACCCTCACCGCGAATGTAGAGCGACGACCGTGTGGTCACCACCGGCTCACCGGTCGTCGGGTCCACCGCTTTGGCTTCAATGACAACCAAAGCCGCCGCGCCTTTGTCAAAGACGCCGGTGACTGTCGCGGTCGTACGCAGCGCGCCGGCCGGCGTCAGCGGGCGGTGCAGCTCGAATGCCTGCTCGGCGTGCACCAGCATCGCCGGATCGAAGTCGCCGAGCCGATGGCCGGTCGACTGCGCGAGCAGCACCGCGTACGTCGGAAACACCTGCTGCTCGACGCCGGCGGAGTTTTCCGTTGTGAACGCCAACTCCTCCGTGCCAGCACCGATCCCCAGCGCGTAGATCAGCGAGTCCTTGGACGTCCAGGAACGTTCGACCGGGTCGGACTCCACGCCGACGATGTCGAGATTGAGCGGCACCTCTCAGACCTCCTCGCCGGGCGCGAGCCCGTTCATCAACGCGTTCGCACGTGCTTTCGCCACCAGATCAGGGATGACCGCGCCGAGCTCGTCCGGCTCCCACCGCGCGCCTTTGTCCACCGGCGGCCCGGCGTGCCATCCCTCGGCGATGCTGATCGACCCACCGCGTACGTTGAAGACGCGGCCGGTGATCCCGCGGGCCTGCGCGCTTGCCAGCCACACCACCAAAGGCGCGATGTTGTCCGACGCGGTCGGGTCGAAACCGGCCGGCTTCTCCTGCTGCCACCTGACCAGATTTTCGGTCATCCTGGTCAACGCGGCCGGCGCGACCGCGTTGACCGTGACGCCGTATCTTTCCAGCTCACGCGCGGCGATAACGGTCAGGCTGGCGATGCCGGCCTTCGCCGCGCCATAGTTTGCCTGGCCTGGATTGCCATAAATGCCGGACGACGACGTGGTGTTGATGACGGCCGCCTCGACCGCGTTGCCGGCTTTCGAGCGCTCACGCCAAAAAGCCGCGGCATGCCGCAGCGGACCGAAGGTGCCGCGCAGGTGTACGCGGATCACCGCGTCCCATTCCTCGATGCTCATGTTGAAGATCATCCGGTCGCGGAGAATGCCGGCGTTGTTGACCAGCACGTCCAAACCACCGAAGTGATCGATCGCCGACCCGATCAGCCGGCCGGCGCCGTCGAAGTCGGCCACGTCCTCGCCGTTGGCGATCGCCTCGCCGCCGGCCGCGCGGATCTGGTCGACCACCTCACCGGCCGGACCGTCCGACGAGCCGCTGCCGTCCACCTGTGCGCCAAGGTCGTTGACCACGACTTTGGCGCCCTGCCTGGCAAACTCCAGCGCGTGGCCACGCCCGATGCCGCGCGCGGCGCCGGTGATGACGACGACCTTGTCCTCGACCAGACCGGTCATGCGTACCAGATCCCTCCCGGAACTCGCCGATATCCAAGCGCACGGTAGGTCGCGTCCACCAGGGACTGTCCGCGCTCGTTGACACCCAGACCGATGCCCTGCCGGTTCATCGCGTAACCAAACGACATCCGCGCACGCGGATCGGCGAAACCGAGCGATCCGCCGAAACCGCTGTGCCCAAAAGCCTCCTCGGACAGCAGGATGCCCTCCCGGTCGTTTTCCGGAAGATGCCGGTTGTCCACGCATTTCACGAAACCGAGTGAAAACCGCGTCGGTACGAGGATCGAGGCGTCCACCGAGGTCGCCGAGCTGACCGCCGACATGACGGCAAGCTGGCTCTGTTCGACCAGCCGCACGCCACCGTACGACCCGTCCAGCGCCAGCGGCCGATAGAGGCCGGCCAGGCCACGCGCGTTGGTGATGCCGCCGACCGCACCCATGACGGCCGCATGCGCCGACCTCGAGTCCGACTCGCCCGGCAACATGTAGCCGCCGCTGTTCATCATCATGAGCGCCGGGATCGAGGTCTGGTCGGCGAAAATCGTCGCGTACATGGTCGGCACCAGGGCGCCCGGCGCGGTCGGATCAGCCGGAATCGTCGGCGACACACGCGGCTCCAGCTCGGCTGGCAGGCCGAACCAGAAGTCCAGGCCGAGCGGCTCGGCGACCTCCTCGCGGAAGAACTGGCCGAGACCACGGCCGCTCACTCGCCGCACGACTTCGCCAACCAGGAAGCCGAAAGTCAGGCCGTGATAGCCGTTGCGCGTGCCAGGCGGCCAGAACGGCTCCTCGGCGGCCAACGCCGAGATCATCGTCTGCCAGTCGTAGAACGCGCCCGGCGGCAACGGCTTGCGGACCGCCGGCAATCCCGCCTGATGGTTCAACAACTGCGCGACGAGGATGTTTTCCTTGCCGTTCTGGCCAAACTCCGGCCAGTACGCGGCGACCGGAGCGCGCAGGTCGAGCTCGCCGCGAGAGGCCAGCAGGTGCGCGCACAGCGCGGTGGCGCCTTTGCTGCCGGACCACACGTGTACGAGCGTGTCCGGATCCCAGCCGCCGCCGGCCAGGTCGACGACGGTCTCGCCCTCGACCGTGACGTGCACCGACGCGCCGGCCTCGCCGCGCTCGGCGAAGTTGCGTTCGAACTCCTCGCGCACCTCGGCAAAGGCCGGATCACACGTCCCGTGCATTCGGCTCCTCACACCGCGGCCGCGATCCGGCCGATCGCCGCGACCGACTCGACGAAGAAATAGATGCCGCGGAAAAACCGCAACACATCGCCTTTTTCCAGCAACAGCCGGCGATACATCACGATCCGCCCGGTGTCCTCACCGGACAGCAGGTCCTGCCACACGTCCAGATCGCCGGCCAGCACGTACGTCGCGTCCGGCAGCGTCTGCGACACCTCGGCTCGTACGCACTTCCCGGCTTCCCACACCAGCCACAGATACGCCGGCTCGCCGTCCAGGTCGCGGACGCCCAGCGCCCACGAATCCGAATAATCCGTGCGTACGTTGTCGATCCAGTCCCAGTATGTCTCCAGCTTGCTGGCCCGCAGCGCGTCGTCCGGACCGCGGTCGACAGCGTCGCGCGCCAACTCGGCCCATTCCGGGCTGAAAAACCGTACGGTCATCGTCAGCCTCCCGCCAGCTCCGGCTCGATTTTCTCCACCATCTCCACCAGGTCCGGCGCGAGCTTGATGCCGACGTCGGAGAGCTTCATCTTCAGCTGGCGGATCATCAGCCGGCGCACCTCCTCCGGCGTCCACCCCAGCGCCTCCAGGCCGAGCGCACGGCTGGCCGCGCCGTTCATCGACAGGATGACCCGGAGAGTTTCGTGGATCTCCAACAACATCTTCGGATCTTCCTCGACCGCCTCGCGGAGAAACCGCATGCCGGACTGGACATGCCGGGCCTCGTCGCGGCAGGTGGCGGTGAAACCGGTGTAGTAGGCCGGCAGAAACCCGCGGTTGCGGCAATAGCTGAGGGTCACCTTCATGACCGTCAGTGCCAACACGCCCTCGATCCAGAGGAAATAGTTGGTGCCATAGCGTACCCGCGCGGCCAGATCCGCCGGGTCCTTGCGCAGGTCGTCGGCCTGGTACGCGAGCAGGCCGAAGGGTCCGATGAACGTCTCGGACACGTGTTTGAACGACAGGTCCAGCACGTCCTGCACCGAGTCACCGGGAAGGCCGACGACCTCCCGATAGAACCGGTCGAAGAAGATCGTGTGCCGGGCCTCGTCCTCGATCTGGCTGGACATGTAGATCTTCGACTCCTCGCTGCCGGCCAGCATGAACACCGGCAGCTCCACCTCCACCTGGCGCTCGCCATGGTGAAAGCCGGAGGAAATCGCGACGAACGACTCGCGCTCCTCCTCGGACATGTTCTGCTGCCAGTCAATCCGGTCCTGGCCGAAGTCCAGCTCGTAGACATCCCAGCGCTGCTTGAGATAGCGCTTGTAAAGATCGAGATATCCCGGCAGTTTCTTGAGATCGCGATGGACGTAGTCGAGCACGTCGTCGATGTCGACGTCGCGCATCTGGGCGAGGTCCCCGTCCTCGACCCGCGCGGCTGTCTGGGTCATACCCACACTCCGATCGATATTAGAATCACGCTCTAATACTGATCGCAGCATCCACCGCCGGCCCTGCCGATGTCAATGGCCGGGCCGGGGACGGATCGGCTGATTTCCGTAGCGTTATTTGGTCGGCGACGGGGTCACGTCGGTGGCGGTCAACTGCAGGCCGGCGCCGCCCTGGCCGGTCAGCGTCAGCTTGTCGGACTCGATTTTGTACGTCACGTCGCCGCGCAACACCGCGAAAACGCCGCGTTCCACCTTCATGATGTCGTCGGAGCAGGCGATCTCGGTGTGGATCGGGCCGTTGCCGAAGTGGATCGTCCGGCCGTCGATCTTCGCCTCGCCACCGAAACCGTTGCACCCGCTGTTGCCGCTCACCTTGCCGTCTTTGAAGCTGAGGAATGCCTTCCGCGCGGCCGGCGTGCTGGAGGCGACGGTCCCGGAAATGATCGTGTCGACCGTCCACCGCGGACCGGCCAACGGCTTGTCCGGGTCGGCCTGGCGCCGGTCTGCCATCTCGATCCGGGTCGTCGAGGTGGACACGACCAGCGCGTCGCCGGTCAGCTGCCAGGCCGGTTTCTGGCTGATCAGCCGGGCCAGCCACTTCTCCTGCGCGTCCAGCCCCGGCTGCGTGCAGGCCATCAGCGTGCTCGTCGGGTTGTCGACGGTCAGGTGCCCGCCGGCGGCATCCACCTTGCCGGACAGGCCGTTGCAGCCGCCGCGTACGTTCAGCCGGCCGTCGTCGGTGAACTGGAAGCTCACCGTGGTGCCCGGCGCCAGCTCCTTGGCCTTGCCGTTCTCGGTCACCTTGGTGGACACGAAAGTGCGGCCGACCAGCTGGTCCGGACCGTCTCCGGTTGTGACGGCGCGGCCACCGCAAGCAGTCAGCGTCGACACCGCGATGACAGTTATCAGCAGCTTCGTACCGTTCATACCGTTGAGACGCAGCCGGACCGGTTCCGGTTCCCTTCAGCTTGTTGTTTGACCTGTTGGGCCCTGGCGGCCTTTTGGGCTGTGTCTGATTGCGATTCCTGTGGGGTGTGTTGTGAGGCGCGTCGGGTGATCCTGGTGGGCGGCCTGGCACCCCCGGACATCGGGGCCGGCCTGGCGAGCAACCACAACAGCATTACTCGCCTCGGGTCTGGTTGACACCTCACGCGTGAACCAGACCCCTACACCTTCTAAAACTCAGGCTAAGGGTCTAGGTTTGGATGATCTTGCCGCCGTACGCGCGCATCGTCTCGGCCGGCTGGTCGTGCATCAGGTAGATGGCGAAGTTGTCCACGCCGATCTCGGCCAGCTCGGCCAGCCGGTCCTGGTGCGCGGAAACCGGCCCCACCAGACAAAACCGGTCGACGATGCTGTCCGGCACGAAGTCGGTCGACGGGTTGCCGGCGCGGCCGTGATGCGCGTAGTCATAGCCTTCGCGTTCGCGGATGTAGTCGGTCAGCGCGTGCGGCACGGCGCCGGACTCGCCATAGCGCGCGACCAGGTCGGCCACGTGGTTTCCCACCATGCCGCCAAACCAGCGCAGCTGGTCACGCTGGTGTGCGATGTCCTCGCCGACGTACGCCGGCGCCGCGACGCACATCGTGATCTCCGCCGGATCGCGACCGGCGGCCGTCGCCGCAGCGCGTACGGCACCGATCGTCCAGCGCGCGATGTCCGGATCCGCGGTCTGCAACACGAAACCGTCAGCCTGCTCGCCGACCAGCCGGAGCGCCCTGGGGCCATAGCCGGCCATCCAGATCTCCAGTTTTCCGTCCCTGACCCACGGAATCCGGACGGCCACACCGTTGTACTCGACCTCGCGCCCCTCGGCCAGTTCCTTGATGACACGCATCGACTCGCCGAGCGTTGCCAGGTTTGCCGGCGGCAGGCCGATAACCCTCCGTGCCGAGTCGCCGCGGCCGATGCCGCAGACCGTACGGTTGCCGTACATGTCGTTGAGCGTCGCGAAAAGTGACGCGATCACCGACCAGTCGCGGGTCGCCGGGTTGGTCACCAGCGGCCCCACGACCAGGTCCGAGGTGGACGCCAGGATCTGCGAGTAGATGACGAACGGCTCCTGCCAGAGCACGTGCGAGTCGAACGTCCAGCCGTAGCGGAATCCCAGCGACTCCGCCTCGATCAGCCGGTCCACGACGGCTTTCGCCGGCGGATCGGTCTGCAGCACGATCCCAAAGTCCACGGTGCGTCCTAGTTCAGATATTGCGAGTGATCGCGGTGCAGGAACTTTCCGTGGCCGGTCTTTCCGTGGAACTCGCCGCCGTCGACGATGATCGAGCCACGGGACAGCACGGTCGAGACGCGACCGGTCAGCCGCATGCCTTCGTACGCCGAATAGTCCACGTTCATGTGGTGCGTCGCCGCCGACAGCGTTTGCGACGCGGCCGGGTCGTACACGACGATGTCGGCGTCGGACCCGGCGGCGATGACGCCTTTACGCGGATAGAGGCCAAACATCCGCGCCGGGGTCGTCGACGCGACCTCGACCCAGCGGGTCAGCGACAGCTCACCGGCCGCCACGCCCTGGTGCAGCAGGTCCATCCGGTGCTCGACACCGGGCATTCCGTTGGGAATCTTGGAGAAGTCGCCGCGGCCGAGCTCTTTCTGGTCCTTGAAACAGAACGGGCAGTGGTCGGTGGAGACCACCGACAGGTCGTTCGTCCGCAGGCCACGCCACAAATCCGCCTGATGGCTCTTCTCCCGCAGCGGCGGCGAGCAGACGAACTTGGAGCCTTCGAAGTCCGGCCGCGCCAAGTCCTCAATGGACAGATAAAGATATTGGGGACAGGTCTCGGCAAACACGTTCTGTCCGGTGTCGCGTGCCTCCGCGACCGCGGCCAGAGCCTGCGATGCCGACAGATGCACGATGTAGAGCGGCGCACCGGTGACCTTCGCCAGCTGGATCGCGCGCGAGGTCGCCTCGCCCTCCAGCTCCGGCGGCCGGGTCAGGCCGTGATGGACCGGGTCCGTGCGGCCGGCGGCGATCGACTGCGCCACCAGCTGGTCGATCGCGATGCCGTTTTCCGCGTGCATCATGATGATCGAGCCGCTGTCCTTGGCTCGCTGCATGGCCAGCAGGATGTCGCCGTCGGTGGAGTAGAAGACGCCGGGATAGGCCATGAACATCTTGAAGGTGTTCACGCCGGCCTCGATGCAGGCGTCCATCTCCTTCAGGCTCGCCTCGTTGACGTCCGAGAGGATCATGTGGAAGCCGTAGTCGATGGCGCAGTTGCCGTCGGCCTTCTCGTGCCATTTGTCCAATGTGGACAGCAGGGACGTACCTTTGGCCTGCACGGCGAAGTCGATGATCGTCGTCGTGCCACCCCACGCGGCGGCGGTCGTGCCGGTCGCGAAGGTGTCCACCGAATGCGTGCCGCCGAAAGGCATTTCCATGTGCGTGTGCGCGTCGATGCCGCCCGGCAGCACGTATTTTCCGGCGGCGTCGATCGTACGGTCAGCGGTCCAGCTCCGCGCGGCGTCGCTGTCCGGCGAGGCGACCGCGACGATTTTCTCGCCTTCCACGAGGACGTCGCCGGCGGTCGCGCCGCTCGGACTGACCACGAGCCCGCCGCGAATCACCACACTCATGGCGTGACCAGGCTTTCGTACGAGTCGGGACGGCGGTCGCGATAGAAGGCCCACAGGTCGCGCACCTCGGCCAGCGTCCCCATGTCCAGGTCGCGTACGACGACCTCGTCCTCGGTGTCGGACGCCGCGTCGCCGACGAGCTGGCCGCGCGGGTCGACGAAGTAGGTCTGGCCGTAGAAGTCGTTGTCTCCCAACGGTTCGGTGCCGACCCGGTTGATCGCGCCGACGAAGTACTCGTTGGCGACCGCGGCCGCCGGCTGCTCCAACCGCCACAGATACTGGGAAAGTCCGCGGCTGGTCGCCGACGGGTTGAATACGATCCGGGCACCGGCCAGGCCCAGAGCGCGCCAGCCTTCCGGGAAATGCCGCTCATAGCAGATGTAGACGCCGATCCGGCCGACCGCGGTGTCGAACACCGGATAGCCGAGGTTGCCGGGGCGGAAATAGAACTTCTCCCAGAATCCCTTCACCTGCGGGATGTGGTTTTTCCGGTGCATGCCCAGGTATTTGCCGTCGGCGTCGATGACCGCGGCGGTGTTGTAGTAGACACCGGGTTGTTCTTCCTCGTACATCGGCACGATCAGCACGACACCGTGCTGTTTGGCGACCTCCTGCATGAGCTTGGTGGTCGGCCCGTCCGGGATCCGCTCGGTGTAGGAGTAGTAGTCGGCGTCCTGCACCTGGCAGAAGTACGGCCCGTAGAACAGCTCCTGCAGACACACCACCTGCGCACCTTGCGATGCGGCGGTGGCGATGTGGTCGACCGCGACCCGGATCATCGACTCCTTGTCACCGGTCCACTTCTGCTGGACCAGGCCGGCCCGGATGATCTCCGCCATCTATGCGCTCCTCCCGATACGTTTGATGTTCGGATGCTGGGTCTGTCTCCATATTCCGGGGGGATGAGAGTCGAGATCCAAACGCCGTCAGGCGGCCCGAGACAGATGTGACAGCGGCTCGGCTATCGCCCCGCGGAATATGGAGACAGACCCTAGCCCGAATCGTCGGCGGCCGCTACTGCCGGAACCGGCCGCCGCTGGCTCGCACCAGGCAGCGTGAGCAGCAGATAGACGGCGAAGCCGACGACCAGCCCGACCGCCCAGCTGTAGTCGTAAAGCGGCTTCAGGAACGGAATCAGGCCCTCGGCGGGGAAAGGTCCGTTGCCCGGTTGGGAATTGACGCCACCGACCGCGAGCACCGCGCCGATGACCGTCGCGACCACGGCCTGCACGTTCCAGCCGTGAAAATACCAGTAACGGCCGCCGGAGCGATAAAGGTCGCCGAGCACCAGCTCCGCGCGGTCACGGACCCAGTAGCCGGCCAGCAGGACACCGGCGACGGCGGCGAGCACGCCACCGTAGAGGCCGAGCCAGTTGTAGATGTAGATCTGCGGATTGCTGACCAGCTGCCACGGCTGGATCAGGATGCCGATAATTCCGGTGATGAGGCCACCGGTGCGGAAACTGACGAATCGTGGTGCGGCGTTGGAAAAGTCGTACGACGGACTCACCACGTTGGCGGCGACGTTGCAGGAGATCGTCGCCAACACGGCCACGATCAGGCCGATGACGACAACGACCGGATTGCTGAAGTTTCCGGCCAGCTGCACCGGATCCCAGATCGCCTTGCCGTAGATGACCACCGTGCCGGAGGTGACCACGATCGACACCAGCGAGATGAACGACATGGTGGTCGGCAGGCCGAGGATCTGGCCGAGCGCCTGCTTGCGTTGGCTCAGGCCAAACCTGGTGAAGTCAGGCATGTTCAACGAGAGCGTGGCCCAGAACGCGATCATCGCCATCAGCGACGGCGCGAAGACGGCCCAGAACGCCGGTCCCCAGCCGAGTTTCGACGGCGTGGTCAGGATCGGGCCGAGGCCGCCGGCCTGGATGACGATCCACACCAGCAACGCCGCGAACGCCACGGTGACCAGCGGTGCGGCCCAGTTTTCGAACCGCCGGATCGCGTCGATGCCGCGCCAGATGATGGCCATCTGGATCAGCCAGAAAACCGCGAAGCTCAGCCAAAGTGTCCACGGATGGCCGCCGACCGACGGCGCGTTGCTCCAGCCGCCACCGGCGAGTTTTCCGACGATGACGTACACCGCCTCGCCGCCGACCCAGGTCTGGATGCCAAACCAGCCACAGGCGATGAAAGCGCGCAACAACGCCGCGAGGTTGGCGCCGCGTACGCCGTAGAAAGCGCGCGCGAAAATCGGGAACGGAATGCCGTATTTCGTGCCCGCGTGGCTGTTCAACAACATCGGTATGAGCACGATGATGTTTCCCAGCGTGATGGTGACGAAGGCCTGCAGCCAGTCCATCCCCAGCGCGATCAGGCCGGAGGCGAGCAGATAGCTGGGGATGTTGTGCGCCATCCCCATCCACAGGGCGGCGAAGTTGTACGTCGTCCAGGTGCGCTTGCCGACCGGGACCGGCGCCAGCTCGGGGTTGGCGTACCGGCCGCTGGCCGGCGGTGTCTCCCCCAGGTCGACCCGGCCGTCCGGATGCACGACCGGCAGCTCGCTGGCCGCACTGGTCATCTCCGCCTCCACCTGGTGTCACACCGGTCGCGGATCGGCCGGATCACGGAATAGTCCCCGACGGCGGCCGAGTTGCCAAGCGGTTCGGAAGATCTTCTGGACGTACGCGGGCACGCAAAAGGCGGCGGAGGCGTCCTCCGCCGCCTTCGGCCGGTGGTCAGCTGGCGTGCTTCTCGATGAGCTTGCCGAGTCGCGGCAGGGCCAGCTCGACGTTCTTCTTGCCTTGCGGACGGATCTTCTCGTACGCCTTCTTGACCGTCGCGCGGCTGGTGTTGGCGGCGCGGTCGTCGGTCACCCCGAGCAGCGCGTCGGACACCTCGTCGCCGCGGCCGACCAGGTAGGCGTCCAGCGGCTGCGCGGCGCCGGCCGCGCGGTAGTCGGCGTAGAACGGCTGCAGGCGGCCGATGAAGTCGTCCAGCAGCTTGTCCACGGCCTCGTCGATGATGCCCGGCTTGACGGCCTTGACCATGGTGTAGGCGCTCTTGACCGCGAGCCCCGAGGCGCCGGACTTGCTCGACACCTCCTCGTCCAGGAGCTGCTTGCAGTCAGCGATGACCTCGGGCCGCTTTCCTGGCGTGAGCAGGATCTCGTGCAGCGTCTCTGCCACCTGAGTACCAACCCTCTCTCTTGTCACTGTTCGGCGCACGGTCGTACCCGCTGGTCAGACCATGGAGTGCGCCGGCGTTGCCCTTCCGGGCCTTCGGATCACCTGTCCCCCGACTCGCCTAACCTAGCGTCCACGTCCGGTTGCACAGGGGCCGGGGCCGCCGCGTCACCGTCAGCGGCCGACGGAGTTGCGCAGAGTAATAGCATCTTTTGTTATGTTTTGTCGGGAGTAATCGGGCGCATTAATGCGTTGCGCACATTCAGTCACAGTGGCCACACTGGCGGTAATCGCGCTGATCAGTTTCAATGCTGGCTATGCCGACCCGTTTACGAGTCAATCTCAGCACTCTTGGCAGAGTGTTCGTCGTCTGCTTTCTGGGCAGCCTGGTGGTGGGCGGTACGGCGGTGCCGCCGGTGTGGCGAATTGGCCTGGCAATTCTGACCTGCGTACTGGCCTGCGGTCTGGCTGCGGCGTTTTCCGGGCCGTTGCGGCTGCCGCTGCTGTGCGCGGCGGGTTTCAGCCTGCTGCAGGCGATCCTGCCGCTCGCGCAGCAGATCGACGCCTGGCTCGGCGGCGCGTTCACATTATTGTTGTTCAGCAGCTTCGCCGCCTTGGTCTGGCGCGGCCGGATCGCCGCCGGTCAGTTGCTCGTACGCGAGCGGTCGCGCGCCGGCATCGACGCCGCCGACGCGGTCAAGTCGCAGCTGGCACATGACCTGCACGACGATTATCTGCGGCCACTGACCGAAGGCCGGCAGCTGCTGTCCGCCGCGCGGCTGGCGCCGACCTCACCGGAGACGATGACGCTGGTCGAGCGCGCCGACGACCTTTTCTTCGCGCAGGCAACCAAACTCCGCGACCTGGTCAACGATCTGCATCCGGCGGTGCTGGACCGGCTCGGCCTGGCCGGCGCGCTCGCCGACCTGGCCAGCGACACCGAGATCGAATATCCCGGAAAGACCGTCTCCACCTTCGTTTCGGCCGGCGAACGTCCAGAGTGGACACAGGATCGTACGCTGCGGCTCGGCCTTTTCCGCATCGCCCAGGAAGCCGTCGCCGCCGCCGTCGAACACAGCGGCGCCGACCGCGTGCAGGTGGCCGTACGCGCCGACGAGACGCGGGTCGAACTGACCATCAACGACAACGGAAACGGCTCGGAAACCGCGATCGGCCGCCGTGCGCTCGCGTCGATGCGCAACCGCTGCACCGCACTCAGCGGCGACTTTTCCTTTGAGGCAACGCCAGGAATCGGGTCGCTGGTGTCGGCTCGCATTCCGCTGCGCGAGCGTACCCGCCGCTCCGAGGTCGCCGTCTCACGGCCGTCGGTGATGGCGGTCATCCCCCGCCACCGCCGGCCGGATCCGTACGGCCTGTCGCCGACCTCCGCCGACCATGTCGACCCACCAGTAGCGCTGCCCTGATAGGAAAGTCAGAAACCTGGCGACCTGATACGCAGCGCCCGGACCTGATCTTCCTCCAACGCGCCTTCGAAGATCCTGAGGTCGTCGACACCACCTTGCCAATGCGCGACTCGGCCGGCACCGACCAGTAACGGTCCGCAGGAATGGGCGAGTTTGTCGCCGACCGCCGCGTTGTTGCGAACGGCGGTCGCTATCTGAAGCCGGGTGCGCTCTGCGCGCGAGCGACTATAGGCTGAGGACCGCGCGGATGGCGGCGGATTTGTCGGTGGTTTCGCGAAACTCGGCGGCCGGGTCGGACATGGCGACGATCGCACCGCCGGTGCCGTAGGTCGCGCGGTCGCCGGAGACGACGAGCGTACGGATGGCGATGCTCAGATCGACCGCGCCATTCAAGGAAAAATAGCCGATCGCACCGGAGTAGATGCCGCGCGGACCGGCTTCCAGCTCGTCGATGATCCGCATCGTACGGATTTTCGGCGCGCCGGTCATCGAGCCGCCCGGAAAGGCGGCGCGTACGCAGTCGACCGGCGACACGTCGGGACGCAGGCGGGCGCGCACTGTGCTGACCAGTTGGTGGACGGTCGCGTACGACTCGACAGCGAACAACGACGGCACTTCAACCGAGCCGATTTCCGCGCAGCGACCGAGATCGTTGCGGACCAGGTCGACGATCATCAGGTTTTCGGCGCGGTCCTTCTCGTTCGTCGCCAGGTCGGCACGCAGCTCGGCGTCGCGCTCCGGCGAGGCGCCGCGCGGCCGCGTTCCTTTGATCGGCCGCGATTCGGCGACGCCGTCCGGACTGATCCGCAGGAACCGCTCCGGCGAGCTGCTGAGCACGGCCAGCTCACCGAAGCGCAGGAAGCTCGCGTACGGCGCCGGACTCGCCTTGCGCAGCGCGAGATACGCCGGCAGCGGGTCGACTGCGCCGGAAAAGGTCAGCTGGTTGGTCAGGCAGATCTCGTAGCTTTCTCCTTGCCGGATCGCCTCGAGACAGTCGTCGATGAGCCGGAGATACGCTTCCGGCGTGTGCCGCATTTCGGCGCGTACGGCCGGAAAGAACTCCGGCACGGTGACATCGCGAGCCAGTGCGTCGCGCATTTCCGCGATCTGGTGTTTCTCGAAGGCGAGAGCGTGGATGTCGCCGGTGAGATGGTCGAAAACCAACGCGCGGTCGGCGAACATCAGCTGCGCGTCCGGATGGTCCGACTCGTACGCGGCGTCGCCGCCACACTCCGCCTTGAGCTCGTAACCGAGATAACCAACCCATCCCAACGAAAACGGCAGGTCGCTCGCGACCGGCTCACGGGCCGCCAGATCGCCCTTCAGCCAGTCGAAGAAGCCGCCGTGCGAGGCGCTGACCGCCCGTGTCGCGTCGCCAATGATGGAAAACCGGCCGAGCGCGTGGTCCGGCATGCTGGAGTCGAGCCAAAACGAGTGCGCGGATGCGGAGAACAGCCGCACATACGCGGTCTGCGCATCGACGTCGACATCAAGAACCTCGGAGTGGATCGTGCGGCCAGTCCGCGGAGCGCTCATTGTCACCGCCGCGGGTTTGGCGCGGGCGCCAAGGAAATTGGCGATCAACTCGCGACCGTACGACGTGCCGATCGACTCCGGATGAAACTGCACGCCCCAGGCCGCACGATCCACCGCCTCGACCGCCATCAGCACGCCGTCGTCGGACCACGCGGTCGCGCGCAGGCCGTCCGGCACCGACCGTACGGCCAAAGAGTGATAGCGCACGACCGAAAACGGCGACGGAATGCCGGCGAACAAACGGCTTCCGTCATGGGTCACCTCGGACCTGCGACCATGCCGAGGCTCCGGCGCCAGATCCACGTCCCCACCGGCGAGATGGCACAAAGCTTGATGTCCCAGGCATATCCCGAGCAAAGGAATCCTCGCCTCGGCGATCACCTGCTCGCTGATGCCGAGGTCGGCCTCACGTTCCGGCCGGCCAGGCCCTGGCGAGACGATGACGTTGTCAAAGCCCCTGACATCATCGGCCGAGAATCCGGGGGCGTCGTTCGGCACCACGACCGGCGCGCGGCCAGTGATCTGCGCCACCAGTTGGAAAACGTTGTATGTGAACGAGTCGTAATTGTCCACGATCAGAGTCCGCACACACCGCCTCACCAGGCCACACTACAGTCGCTGGCGGACTGTCCCGTCGCTGCCGCCGCTGGTCGCATTCGGACACGCGATCGGCCGCCCGGTTGTCACCTTCTTGACCACGCGGATCGGTTCAGATGGTCAAGAAGGTCACATCCGGTCGGCAGACCGGCCGCAGAATCTAGGGCCTGTCCTAGTCGATCTTCTTCTGGCGCTTGATCTCGGCCAGCGCGTCGCCGACCGCGGTCAGTTGCTCGCGAGTGAGCAGGCTGGCGAAATGCTCGTCGATGACCTGCGCGTTGGTGCGGATCGCCTGCGACCGCAGCCGTTTCCCGGCCGGCGTCAGCGCGACCTGCACACCGCGCAGATCGCCCTCGCAGGGGATCTTTTCCAGCAGGCCACGGCGTTCCAGCCGGTCGCACAGCCGGCTGACCGCGCTCTGGCTGAGGATCATCCGTTCCTTCAGGCCGTTGATCCGGATCGGCTCGGACGGCATGTTGACCAGCGCGTCGAACTCGGACAGCGACAGCGAGTGCCGCGCCTCCAGCGCCGCGGCCAGCTCCTCGCTGACCGCGACGTAGACTTGGAGGAGCGACCGCCAGACCTCGACCCTCGCGCGTACGGACATCAGAGGACGTCGTGTCCTGGGTGCGGCTCGGCGGGGATGGTGCCGAGGCGCCCGGCCTGGAAGTCCTCGAATGCCTGCTGCAGCTCTTCGCGCGTGTTCATCACGAACGGACCGTACGCCGCGACCGGCTCGCGGATCGGCTGGCCACCGAGGATCAGCACATCCAGCGAAGGGCTGCGGCTTTCCTGCTCGGCATCGGCGGAGATCGTCAAGGCGTCGCCGGAGCCGAACACCGCCAACTGTCCCATGTGGACAGGCCGCCGGTCCGCGCCGACCGAGCCGTTGCCGGCCAACACATAGACCAGCGCGTTGAAGTCGCTACGCCACGGCAGCCGCAGCTGCGCGCCAGGCGACAAAGTGGCGTGTGCCAACGAAATCGGCGTGTGGGTGATGCCGGGGCCGGCGTGGCCGGCGATCTCACCGGCGATGACGCGTACGAGAGCGCCGCCGTCCGGCGAGCTCAGCAGTGCCACCTCGCCGCCGCGGATGTCCTGATAACGCGGCGGGGTCATCTTCAGCTGCGACGGCAGGTTGACCCAGAGCTGGATGCCGTGGAACAGGCCACCGCTGACGACCAGGTGCTCCGGCGGCGTCTCGATGTGCAGGATGCCACCACCGGCGGTCATCCACTGCGTGTCGCCGTCGGTGATCTGGCCACCGCCTCCGTTGGAGTCCTGGTGTTGCATGATCCCGTCGATCATGTAGGTCACCGTCTCGAAACCGCGGTGCGGATGCCACGGCGTGCCCTTCGGCTCACCCGGCGCGTACTCGACCTCGCCCATCTGGTCCATGTGGATGAACGGGTCCAACGCGCGCATGCTCACGCCGGCGAAGGCGCGGCGGACCGGGAAACCCTCGCCTTCGTAGCCGGTTGGCGCGGTCGTCACACCGATCACCTTGCGGTCCTGCGCCTCCGGCAGGACCTCCGGGATCCGCGGAAGGGTCAACGGGTTGGCAACTGTCACGGCTGGCATGGCATCTCCTGTAGGTGAGCTCGACGCCGGCCATAACGATACATGCGCACGCATCATTCCCGCTAGACTTGCGGTCGTGCGACACGTCGACATCGCGGTCATCGGCGCTGGCCAGGCTGGCCTGGCCAGCGCGTACTACCTGCGCAGGCAGGGCGCCGACTTCGTGGTGCTGGACCGGCAGGACGAGCCGGGTGGCGCGTGGCGGCACGTCTGGCGGTCGGTACGGCTGGTCTCGCCACCGATCTACACCCGGCTGCCGGGCCTTGCCTGGGACCTGCCGTACGACCATGCGCCGAGCGGCGCCGAGGTCGCGGCGTACTTCGCCGACTACGAGAAGCGCTTCGACCTGCCGATCGAGCGGCCGGCGCGGGTGCGCAGGGTCAGCGGCGACGGACAGCTGCTTTTGCAGACGGACAAAGGCGAACTCACCGCCAGGGCGGTCATCAACGCGACCGGCACCTGGGATCATCCGTTCGTGCCGTCGATCCCCGGCGCGGCGAGTTTTCGCGGCCGACAACTGCACACGGCCGCGTACGACGTGCCGGACGACTTCGCCGGGCAGCACGTTGTCGTTGTCGGCGGCGGGAACTCGGCAGCGCAGATCCTCGCCGAGGTGTCGACGGTGGCGCGTACGACCTGGGTGACCCGGCGTCCGCCGGATCTCAACGGCGCTCCGACAACGGAAAGCGGACTGGTCGCGGTGACCGACGCGGTCGACGAGCGCGTACGGGCCGGCCTGCCGCTGAAGAGCGTCGTGAGCTACACCGGCATCGGGCGTACGGATGCCGTTGTGGCGGCCGAAAAACGTGGCGTGATGGTCGCCAGGCCGATGTTCGACCGCATCACGCCAGCGGGAATCGCCTGGAACGAGGGCGAAACTCTCGCGGCCGACACGATCCTGTGGTGCACCGGGTTCCGGCCGACGCTCGCACACCTGGCACCACTGCATCTGCGCGGACCGCTCGGTGGAATCGTCGTGGAAGACACGAAAGTCGCCGCGGACCCACGGATCTTCCTGGTCGGCTATGGACCGTCGGCCAGCCTGATCAGCTCACACCGCGCGGCCAGGCACGCCGCTACGTACGCAGTCCGGCGAAGGTGATCGCGAGCGTACGGGCCTGCAGGTCGGCGTCCCAGCTGCCTTGCTCGGCGCCCATGCACAGCCCGGTCAGCGCGGCGACGACCTCGGCCGGTTGCACGTCCGTACGCACCGCGCCGGCTTCCTGCGCTCGCGTCAGCAAAGCCTGAAACGCCGTCAAAAGCCGCTTCCCCACATCAGCGGTGGCGGTCTTGAGATCGTGCCGGCCGAGCGAGTCGGCGAAAGCCTTCTTCCCCGCCGACTCGGCCACCATCCGCGAGAAGAAAGCGAAAAACGCCTCGCCGGCGTCGGCGGCCGTCAACAAGTCGGCGGCTTCGGCGGCCATCCGTTCATAACGGTCGACGATGATCGCCTCGTACAACGCCTCCTTGGTCGGAAAGTGCCGATAGATCGTGCCGACGCCGACGCCGGCGTGCCGAGCGATCTGCTCCATGGACGCCGCCACGCCGTGCTCGGCGAAGGTCGCCTCGGCGGCCTCGAGCACCAGCGCGCGGTTGCGCCGCGCATCAGCACGCAACGGACACCACCCCTCCTTGACAACCGGAATCTGGATTCCGTATGTTCGTATCCGGAAGCTTCATTCCGATTATAGGAGAACCGACATGGACTTCGTACGGATGGGCCGCTCCGGTCTCAAGGTGTCCCCGACCTGCCTCGGCGCGATGAACTTCGGCCCCTCGTGGGGCTTCGGTGTGGACGAGGACGCCGGTCGCGCAGTTGTCGACGCGTATCTGGACGCCGGCCACAACTTCATCGACACCTCCGGCAACTACAACGGCGGCCAGTCGGAGGAGATCGTCGGCAAGGCCATCGCCGGCCGCCGCGACTCGGTGGTGCTGGCGACCAAGGCATTCATGCCAGTCGGTCCCGGCCCCAACGACCGCGGCCTGTCGCGCGTACATCTGACGCGCGCGTTGGACGCAAGCCTGCGACGGCTCGGCACCGACTACGTCGATCTCTACCAGTGCCACTTCTTCGACGCGGAGACGCCGATCGAGGAGACCATGGCGACGCTGGACGGGTTCGTACGCGCCGGCAAGGTCCGCTATCTGGGCTGCTCCAACTTCACCGCCGCGCAGATCGTCTCGGCGCAGTGGGCCGCTGAGCGGATCGGTGGCACCGGTCTTGTCAGCCTGCAGCCGCAGTATTCGCTGATCAACCGCGACATCGAGGCGGACATCCTGGACACCTGCCGGGCGTACGGTCTCGGCACGATGATCTGGGGGCCGCTCGCCGGCGGCATTCTGGCCGGCAAATACCGCCGCGGCGAGCCGCCGGCGCAGGACACGCGGCTGGCGAAGATGGCGCGCAACGCCGACCCGCGCGCGCGTACGTGGGTCGACCAGCAGCTCAGCGACCGCAACCTGGCCATCGCCGAGGAGGTCGGCAAGGTCGCGGCCGAGGCCGGCGTCCCAGCGGCGGCGGTCGCTCTGGCCTGGGTCCGCAGCCGGCCAGGCGTCACGTCGGTGATCATCGGTCCGCGTACGGTCGAGCAGTGCGAGCAAAACCTCGCCGCGCTGGAGACCGAGGTCGGCGCCGACGTACTCGCACGGCTGGACGAGGTCTCCGGTCCGGCGCCGAAGCCGGTCACCGGCAGCGGTTTGGCCGCCTGAAAAAATCTTGATGGGTCGCGATGAGTTTTCGCGACGGCTCCGGTCTGCATGGACAACAACGATCCAATGAGGCATGAGGAGCCCACAATGAGCGCCACCGCCAGCATCCAGCCCGTCAAGCGCGGCCGCGTCCTGACCATCGTCCTGTGGGTCGCGCAGGTGCTTTTCGCCGCGCTGTTCATCTTCGTCGCGATGCCGAAACTGCTCGGCGACCCGACCGCCGTCGCGAGCTTCGACTCCACCGGCCTCGGCGACTGGTTTCGCTATCTGACCGGTGCCTGCGAGCTGGCCGGTGGCATCGCGATCCTGGTGCCGCGGCTGTGCGGTCCGGCCTCGATCGCGCTGACCGCGCTGATGGTCTGCGCGACGCTGGCCAACCTGTTCCTGATCCCCGGCATGGCCTCGGCCGCTCCGGTGACGATCGTGCTGGCCATCCTGGTCGGTCTGGTGGCGTGGGGCCGCTGGCCGCACACCGTCGCCTTCTATCGGATGGTCGTCAAACGGTAAGCACCACAACATAGATCGGCCGTCCCCTCCGCGGAGGGGACGGCCTCGTTGTCATTTCAGGAGTTTCGACAGCGGTACGCGGGTGAAGGTGACCGTCTCGTACGCGCTGAAGTCGCCGGTCTCGTAGAGGACACCGACGTTGTCCTGGTCGAGCTGGACGAGGTCGGAGTAGGCCGCCGGCAGGCCGGTCAGCGTGAGCGCGGCCTGGAAGGTGACGCCGGAGTCCCGGCTCGACCAGATCGTCATCGCCGCGCGCTTGTTGGTCCAGTCGTACGGCCCGGAGAACAGCAGCAGGTCGCGCCGGCTGGTCTGCAGCGCACTGCCCTCGCAGATCGGCGTGACCAGCGTGTCGTTCGGCCGGAACGGCTTGACCAGCGTCCGGCCGCCGTCGGCCGAGTACGCGTCGGCGCGGTGGCCCGGCGAGGTCGCGTCGTTGCGCGTGTTGAAGTAGACGCGGCCGTCCGGCAGCTCGGTTGCGGTCGTCTCGTTCACATTGACATAGCCGTCGGGATTTTCGTCGACGTAGCCGATGTGCCAGGTCTGGCCGAGGTCGTCGCTGAAGATGTCGTGGCCGCTGTTGTATTTGCCTTCGGCACCGGTGTCCGGCGTGCCGGGTGTCGGCGGTGTGGTGTGGTTGGCGGCCACGACCAACCGGCCGCTGCGGAGCTGGATCGCGTGGCCCGGCGTCGTCGCATACCACCGCCAGTCGGCCTTCTTCGCCTCGGCGGTGATCTCGCGCAGCGGCGACCAGGTGGCGCCGTTGTCGTCGCTGACCTGCACGAACGGACGCCGCGTGTCGACCGCGGAGACCTGGCCGCGGATGATCTGCGCCTCGGTCACCGAGCCGCCGTTGCGTACCGACACCAGCACGATCCGGCCGCCGCTGGTGACGATCGGCGCCGGGTTGCCGATCGTGTCCGGGCCTTGGTCGGCGACCAGCTGCAGCGGTCCCCACGTACAACCGCCGTCGGCCGACCGGCGCAGCACGATGTCGATGTTGCCGCTGTCGCCGCCGGAGTCGTGTCGCCCTTCGGCGAAGGCCAGCAGCATCCCGTTGCGTGCCTTGACCACGGCCGGGATGCGGAAGGTGTCGTAGCCGCCGTCGCCCTTCTTGAACGGCACTGAGGAGGTGCACCGGGGCGTTGCGGCTGTGAGTACGGCCGGAAAAGCGGTTGCCGCGCCGACGACGGCGACAACTCCGGCAAAGGTGGCGATCACCGGCCATAACCTACGATGCATCGGGCCTCCAGGACATATGACATAGGACGTCCTCTGTCCTAGAGGTTGTCGCGTACGGCGTCAAGCCACGCGTCCTGACCTGGACTTTCAGGAAACCCAAAGACGGGCCGGCTAGCGTGTGTCCGCTGCGACAAATGTCCGGCCACCGGCCCGTACGGCCAGGCGCGCGTTGCCCCAACGGACCCCGTTGGGTGTCCCATCGCGTGCGAACCACCGAGATTGGCACGAAGGGGTCGTGCCAGCCGGCGGCCGGCACCCTACGTTGGAGACATGGCTCATCTGAACCAGGTCTCGCTCGGCGCCGGCGCCGTCACCCACACGCGTCCGCGGCTGTGGCTGTTGCTGGCCAGCTGCGTCGTCGTCGTGCCGGCCGGCGTGCTGCTGATGGCGGCACAGATGAACCACTGGACCCTCGACGCGGGCTTCCTCGCGGTGCCTCTCGCCGCCGCGGCACTTCTGCTGTTGCCGCTCGCCTTCTGGCGGCTGCGCCGCGGCGCCTGGCTGCAGGGCAGCGTGCTGGTCGTACGCGGCTTCCGTACCCGCCGCGTCGACCTCAGCACGGCCACGGACGTACGCACCGATCTGCACTTCAGCCGGCTGAGCCGGGCCGTACCCGTGCTGCTGGTGCGGCACGGCGGTGGCTGGGTCCGCGTGCAGCTGGCGACCGACGACGGCCGGCTGCTGCTGGCCGACCAGCTGGCCTGCCTGGCCGGCGAGCTGCTGCGGTCACCGGCGCCTAACGCGCATGCCGTCGCGGCGCGGCTCTGCCATGCCGCGCAGCGCCAGCTGGCCGCCAGTCGATAGTCCGCATGGCCACCATGCTTGCGTCTGACGCAAGCATGGTGGCCATGCGACCTCAGACCTGGTTGCCGAGTTTTCCTTCGCCTTCGCCTTCGGAAACGCTGAAACCGTCCGCGCCGACGCGCACCTTCTCCTCGCTGGCGGCCGCCGCGACCTGCGGCCGGATCTTGCCGTCCAGGTCGAGCACCGGCGTGCCTTCGGCATACCAGGAGTGCACGACCGCGTTTCCCCAGAAGTCGCGCCGCCGGTCGTCCTGTACGTCCCACCGTACGGTCGGATTGTCGGGGTCTCCGGTGTAGTAATCCGTCGTGTAGATCTCGATCCGGTGCTTGTCGAGATCCCTTACGTACAGGTAAAACGCGTTCGAGACGCCGTGCCGGCCGGGACCGCGCTCGATCAGGCCCTCCTTGTGCAGCGCACCAAGCAGATCGCAGGTGTGCAGGATGTTTCCCCGCTCGTGCGCGGCAAACGCGAGATGGTGCAGCCGCGGGCCGTCACCGTTGGTGAGCGCGATGTCGTGCACGGTCTGCTTGCGGAAAAGCCAGGCGGCGTAAAGGTTGTCGCTGTCCTCGATGGTTTCCGAGACACCGAAACCAAGGGCGCGATAGTACGCCTCGGCCGCCGGCACGTCCGGCGTGAGGACGTTGAAATGGTCCAGCCGCGACAGCGCGTTGGCCGGCTGCAGGTCATAGCGCTGCGTCAGCCGCTCGACATGCGTGCAGTCATAGAAAAACTCGATCGGAAACCCGAGCGGGTCCTCGATGCGTACGGCCTCGCCGATGCCGAGGGTCGTGCCAGCCGGCACGCGCTCGACCCGGACGCCGAGCTGGCGGAAGTACGCCTCGGCGACGTCGACCTCGGCCGCACTCCTTACCCGGTAGGACAAACGCGCCAGCGCCGGCGTCTGTCCGAGCCGCAGGATCAGGCTGTGGTGGGTGTATTCCTCGTACGCGCGCAGATAGAGCGCGTCGTCGGTCTCGGCCGTGACGACCAGGCCCAGGATGTCGACGTAGAACCAGCGAGCCGCGACCAGGTCGGTGACGACCAGCTCGGCGTACGCGGACCGGATGACGTCCGGCGGATTCATCATTTTCCTCCAAACCGCGGGGTGTGCACGTCACCGGTCGCCAGATGGATGATCTGTTCGTGCGTGTAGAAGTCGATGCTGCGGTGACCGCCTTCATGGCCGACGCCGCTGGCTTTCACGCCGCCGAAAGGCGTACGCAGGTCGCGGATGTTGTGCGAGTTGACCCACACCATGCCGGCGTCGATCGAGCTCGACACGCGGTGTGCGCGGCGCAGGCTCTCGGTCCAGACATAGCCGGCCAGGCCGTATTTCACGTCGTTGGCCAGCGAAATCGCTTCCTCGTCGGTGTCGAACGGGGTGATCGCCACCACCGGGCCGAAGATCTCCTCCTGGAAGATCCGCGCGGTCGGCGGCACGTCAGCGAAAACCGTCGGCGACAGGTAGTTGCCGTCGGGCAGGTGCGCCGGCCGCGATCCGCCGGCCACCAGCCGTGCCTCGGTCTTGCCGATCTCCACGTACGACATCACCTTCGCGTAATGCTCCGGGTGCACGAGCGCGCCGACCTCGGTCGCCCTGTCCGCCGGCGAGCCGACCGCGATTTTCTCGGCGCGAGCGGCATAACGCGACACGAAGTCGTCGTAGATCGAGCGCTCGACCAGGATCCGTGAGCCGGCCGTGCACCTTTCGCCGTTCAGCGAGAAAACTCCGAACAGCGACGAGTCGATGGCGGCGTCGAGGTCGGCGTCGGCGAAGACCACGACCGGCGACTTGCCGCCGAGCTCCATCGACAGGCCTTTGAGGTTGTCCGCCGCCGTACGCATGATGACCTGGCCGGTCGTCGTCTCCCCGGTGAAGGAGATCCTCGGCACGCCCGGATGCTCGACCAGCGCCTGGCCGGCCTGCTCGCCGATGCCGTTGACCAGGTTGAAAACTCCGGTCGGCAGGCCGGCGTCGGCGAAGATCTTCCCCCACAGGCTGGCCGACAGCGGCGTGAACTCCGCCGGCTTCAACACGACCGTGCAACCGGAGGCCAGCGCTGGCGCGAGTTTCCAGCTCTCCAACATGAACGGCGTGTTCCACGGCGTGATCAGGCCGGCAACGCCGACCGGTTTGCGTACGACGTAGTTGAGCTGCGCACCTGGCACGCGATAGGCGTTTTCGTCCAGTACGACGATCAGGTCGGCGAAAAACCGGAAGTTTTCCGCGGCACGCCTGGCCTGTCCGAGCGCCTGTGTGATCGGCAGGCCGGTGTCGAAGGTCTCCAGCGCGGCCAGCCGGTCACCCTGTGCCTCGACGGCGTCGGCGATGTTGTTGAGAACCCGCGCACGGGCGCGTGCCGTCATCGACGGCCAAGGACCGCCGACGAAGGCGTCGCGCGCGGCACGTACGGCTCGGTCGATGTCTGCTTTCTGGCCGGCGGCGGCCGTCGCGTAGGGCTGGTTGCTGACCGGATCGGCCACGTCGAAGGTCTCACCGGACAGGCTCTCGACCTCCTCGCCACCGATGAAATGCGGCAGGAACTTCGGCAGGTTTTCCGGTGTCATCACACATCCCCGATCGGACTCAGCAGGTCTTCGCCGGCGGCCAGCAGCTGCCTGATCTTCGCCAGCCCGGCCTCGGTCGGCGTGATCAGCGGCGGCCGTACGTGCCCGGAGCTGACCAGTCCGCGCTGCTCCAGCACCCATTTGGCCGGCGCCGGATTGGTCTCGGCGAACAGCAAATCCACCAGCGGATGCAGGCGATAGTGCAGGTCGCGCGCGGTCGCCAGGTCGCCGTCGACCCAGGCCTGATACATCCGCGAGACCGCGGCTGGCGCCAGATTTGCCACCGCCGAAACGAAACCGACGCCACCGAGGCTGAGCAGCGGCAACGACAACAGCTCGATGCCGGACCAGACAAGCAGTTCCGGACCGGCGGCGTACAAAACCCTGGAGAAATGCTCGAAATCCTTGGTGGTCTCCTTGATGCCGACCACGTTGTCGAAATCCTTGAACAACCGAGCGACCGTCTCCGGCGCGATGTCGACGGCCGTACGCGACGGCACGTTGTAGACGATCACCGGCAGGTCCGGATATTCGCGCGCCACGGTGCCATACCACTCGTAGAGCGCTTGTTGCGTCGGCCGCGCATAGTACGGCGTGATGATCAAAACGGCGTCCGCGCCCGCGTCGCGTGCGATGCCGGTCAGCTCAAGCGTCTCGTCCAGCTTGGCCGATCCGGTGCCCGGCACGAACGGCACCGCGTCGCCGATTTCCTCGGCGGCGACACGGATCCCGGTCGCGCGCTCGGCGATCGTCTGCGCACTCGGCTCACCGGTCGAGCCGCCGAGCGAGATGCCGTGCGAGCCGCTGGCCAACTGCCAGCGGATGAGCCGGCGCAGGCTGTCGGTGTCCAACGAACCGTCGGCGGCGAACGGCGTCACCACCGGCGCGATCGAACCCCGGATCTGACCGGGATCGCTGCGAAACTTCACTTTTCCACCCACTTCTCGTACGCCGGCTTCCACTCCTTGCCGAGTGGATAGAGGCCGTTGATCGGATGGCCGGCACGCACCTGCTCGACGATGAACCGCTCCTGCCGCTCCTGCTCGACCGCGTCGGCGGCCACCTCGGCGGCGATCGCCAGCGGTATCACCAAAACCCCGTCGTCGTCGCCGACGATCACGTCGCCCGGCTCGACCAGCGCGCCGCCGCAGCCGATCGCCACGTCGCTCTCCCACGGCACGTGCTTCCGTCCCAGCACCGCCGGATGCGCCACGCCGGCGAAAACTGGAATGTCCAATGTGGACAGAGTCGCCACGTCGCGCGCACCGCCGTCGGTCACGATGCCGACCGCGCCGCGTACGTGCGCCCGCAACGCCAGAATGTCGCCGATCGTGCCGGATCCATGCTCGCCGCGCGCCTCCATGACCAGCACGTCGCCGGGTCCGACCGCCTCGATCGCCTGCTTTTGCGCGTTGAAACCGGCGCCGCGCGACTCGAACACGTCCTCGCGCACCGGCAGATAGCGCAGCGTACGAGCGGTGCCGACGACCTTGCTGCCCGGCCTGAGCGGGTGTACGCCGTCGATCGACACCGCATTGAGGCCGCGTTTTCGCAGCTGAGAACTCAAAGTCGCGACGCTGACCGACGCCAGCTGCTCGCGTACGTCCGCCGAGAGCGCGCGTTTCGGCTGTCCGTATGCCTCGGCGCGCGTCGCGTCATCGGCCTTCGGCGGCGCGCCGTAGCGGCCGATCGGCTCGTCGCCCGCGACGACCGGATTGCGCAGCCGGCCGGTCGTCAGCGACGGATCGTCGAGGCTGCCGACCTCGACCTCGATCACGTCGCCGGGCTGCGCCACGCTCGCGCCGGCCGGCGTACCGGTGAGAATCACGTCGCCGGGCCGCAGCGTCAGCATCTCGGACAGGTCGGCGACCAACTGGCCGAAGCTGAAGAAGATGCCTTCGGTCGTGTCGTCCTGGACGATCTCGCCGTTGAGATATGTCCGGATCCACAGCCGGCCGGGGTCGAGCCCGTCGGCCGGCAGCAGGTCGACGCCGAGCGGGGTGAAGCCGTCGCCGCCTTTGGACCGTACGTTGGAGCCGCGGTCGGCATAGCGCATGTCGTAGACGCCGGCGTCGTTGCCGGCGGTGACCCACCGTACGGCCTGCCAAGCCTCCTCCGGCGTCGCTCGATGCACTTCCGAGCCGATGACCAGCGCGATCTCGCCCTCGAAGCCGAGCAGCTCGCAGCCTTTCGGACGTACGAGCGGCTGGTCGGTCGCGCTGAGTGACGATGTCGGCTTCAGGAAGTACGACGGTTGCGTCGGCGTACGGCCGCGCTGCGCGGCTCGGCCGCGGTAGTTGACGTGAACCGCGACGATCACGCCGGGCCGCGTACCCAGCGCCGCGCTGACCGGATCCATCTGCAGCCCTCCTCGCTTCGTGTACGAAATCATATATGACGTCGAATGGTTTCATCGTCAAGCGTTGCATTTCTCACCGGATCCGGCCGGCTGGCCGAACAGCCGTTAAGGTCTGCGGCATGCGTTCGGCTAAGGACTTCTTCCGGCCGTTGGCCGTCGGTGCTCCGGCGCCGGTGCGGGACATCCCGTTCCGGCCGTCCCGGATGATCCACTTTTTCGATCCCAGCAACGCCAAGATGGCGGCCAAGGTGCCGGACCTGGCGCCGAAGGTCGACGTGCTGCTCGGCAACCTGGAAGACGCGATCCAGGCGAGCAACAAGGAAGCGGCGCGCAACGGCCTGGTCGACATCGCGAAGGCGACCGACTTCGGCGAGACGCAGCTGTGGACGCGGATCAACAGCCTCGACTCGCCGTGGGCCCTGGACGACCTGCTGACACTCGTGCCGGCGATCGGCGACAAGCTCGACGTCGTCATGGTGCCGAAGGTCGAAGGCCCCGAGGACATCCATTACGTCGACCGGTTGTTGGCTCAGCTGGAGGCAAAAGCCGGTGTGTCGCGGCCGATCCTGGTGCACGCCATCCTGGAAACCGCCACCGGCGTGGCCAATGTGGAGGAAATCGCCGGCGCCAGTCCGCGGATGCAGGGAATGTCGCTCGGGCCGGCCGACCTCGCCGCCAGCCGGCGGATGAAGACGACCCGCGTCGGCGGCGGCCACCCCGGTTATCTCGTACGGTCCGACCCGACCGGCGACGACCTGACCGCCGGACGTACGACGTATCAACAGGATCTGTGGCATTACACGGTCGCGCGGATGGTCGACGCGTGTGTGGCACACGGGATTTTGCCTTATTACGGGCCTTTCGGTGACATCCGCGATGTCGTCGCGTGCGAGGACCAGTTTCGCAACGCTTATCTGCTCGGCTGTGTCGGCGCGTGGAGCCTGCATCCGGCGCAGATCCCGATCGCACGCAAGGTTTTTTCGCCCGATCCCGAGGAAGTGCGGTGGGCCCGGCGGGTGATCGCCGAGATGGGCGACGGCACCGGCGCGGTGATGATCGACGGCAAGATGCAGGACGACGCGAGCGTCAAACAGTGTCGCGTGGTCGCCGAGCTCGCCGATGCGTTGGCGCAGCGCGATCCGGAGCTGGCGAAGGCGTACGAGTCATGACCCGGCCGCGACGGTCCGTGCTCTACATGCCCGGCGCCAACGAACGTGCCTTGGAGAAAGCCAAAACACTGCCTGCCGACGCGCTGATCCTCGACCTGGAGGACGCCGTCGCACCGGATGCCAAGGAAGAGGCCAGAAAACGCGTCTGCGCGGCGGCTTCTTCCGGTGACTACGGCAGTCGCGAGATCGCCATCCGCGTCAACGCGGCCGACACCGAGTGGCACGCCGACGACATCGCGGCCGCCGTCGCCGCCGAACCCGACGCGATCCTGGTGCCGAAGGTGAACTCGGCCGACGCCGTCCGCACTTTGGCGCGGTCGCTGGGATCGGCGCGTACGGCCCTGTGGGCCATGGTCGAGACGCCGGAGGCGATGCTGAACGCGTCGGCGATCGCGTCGGCGTCCGAGCGGTTGACCGTACTGGTGATGGGGACCAACGACCTCGCCAATGAGCTGCACGCCGAGCACGTACCAGGGCGTGCGCCGCTGCTGACCGGACTTTCCTTGTGCCTGCTGGCCGCTCGGGCCGCCGGCAAGGTGATCCTGGACGGCGTCTACAACGACGTCAAGGACGCCGACGGATTCGCGGCCGAATGCCAACAGGGACGCGAGTTTGGTTTCGACGGCAAGACGCTGATCCACCCGTCGCAGATCGAGCCGTGCAACCGGATCTTCGCGCCTTCCGACGCGGAGGTGGAAAAGTCGCGGCGGATCATCGAGGCCTTCGCCGAGGCACAGGCCGCCGGCCGCGGTGTGGTGACGGTCGACGGCCGGATGATCGAAAACCTGCACGTACGCAACGCCGAGCGGATCTTGGCCCTGGCCAAAGCCATCGGCTAGCGGGTCTCGGTGACCGCGAGGTTGGTGTAGGCGGCGGTGCTGTCCTCGGTCACCAGGCCGACCTGGCCGTTGAGCAGCACCGGAAAGGTGCCGGGGAACGTACGCGTCTGCAGCACCGCGCCGTCCAAGGAAAACGCGTAGGTGGCGCCGGTCTTCAGCACGCTCAGCCGGTGCGCCACGGCCGGATCGAAACCGGCCGGCAGCGCCGCGTTTTGCCACGGTTGCTCGGCACCCTGCACGACCGCGTGTGTCGCGAGCACCAGGTTCTTCCGGTCGATGAACACCTCGACGTGGTTGTTGCGGTCGTCGTAGGAGGCGTAGATCCCGTATTTCGGATAGTTCGAGGTCGTGCCGGTGCCGGTCCACCGCGCGTCGACCGTGACGCGATAGGTCTCGTAATTCGGGTTGGACGCACGGAAAAGCCGCGTCCACGGCACGCCGCCGAAGGACGTGAGGGTGGCACCGGTCGGGCTGTTCACCGTCCAACTGCCGGCGACTTCGCCGTCGTCGACGCCTTCGGCGAGATCGCCGAAGGCATTGCCCCAGCCCTGGTTGTACGGGTTCGGGCTGCCGGCCGAGCCGAGCTCGCCGGACGGCGGTGTCAGCGCGACACCGTCGCCGACCGGATAGCCGAGCAGCGGGCTGCCGTCGGTGTCCCAGAGCAGCCGCTGCAGCCTCAGCTCGCGACCGGGGTCGCAGCCTTTGGTGTTGGAGTGCACCAAAAACCAGTCCTCGGTGCCGTCGAGCGTACGGATCGGCACGAACGACGCCGAGCCTTTGACCCCGCTGTGGTATTTGAAGATCGGACCGGTCTTCTGCCAGGCGCTCGCGTTGAGCGGGTCGCCGCCGGCGAACGTCAGCAGACCGACCGCATAGCTGACGGTGTCGCAGAAACTCCCGGAGTAGGTGAGGAAAGTCCTGCCGCCGTGCTGAAATCCGACCGGACCTTCGTTGACCGCGAGACCGTCCTTCTCCCACGCCCGGTCCGGTCGTGACAGCATGACACGCTTGCTGTTGACGTGCAACGGATCGCTCATCGACGCGAGGAAGATGTCCTGCTCACCGCCGGACGCGCTCGGCCAGCCGGACCAGGTCAGGTAGAGCGTGCCGCCGATCTGGAACACGTCGGGGTCGATGGCCCAGGTGTTGCTGGACTCGGTGATCTGGCCGTGTGGCGCGCCGGTGTTGGCCTCAGCGTACGCACCGGTCGGACTGCCGGTGGTGGCTCGCAGTGCGAAAATCCGGTGCGCGTCACCGGCTCCGGCCGTGTAATAGATGTAGAAAGTGCCGTCGATCGCGTGGATTTCCGGAGCCCACACCTCGGCGCAGTTGACCGCGGGACAGGCCGGGATCTGGAAGACCGGAAAGCGGGTCGCCGAGCCGAGGCCGGTCAGCGTCGCCGACTGCCACACGCAGATGTAACCGCCGACGCAGCCGTCCGTTGAGGTGTAGTAATACTTTCCGCCGTAGGAGATGATGTGCGGATCGGAGCGGTTGGTGGCGACCGGATTACTGAAGGTCGTCGCGGCCGCGGCCGGCCGCGATGCCGGCTGGCCGCTCGCGGCCAACGCCAGCGCGACGGCGGCGCATAGAAACCACTTACCAGCAGCCAAAACACGCACGGCACAGCTCCCCTGCCTCGGTCCCAGCGCAATATCGCCATTCCGGCCGCGACAGTCAAGGCCAAACCGCGCGAACGCCGAAAATCTCCGCGGACCAGTGCCGGCAGCGGCGACCTTCTTGACTGATCGTTCTGATATGCCGTAGCGTCCGGGAGGTGCCGAGGACCAAGGAGTTCGACCCGGATGTCGCACTGCAGGCGGCGATCGAGCTGTTCTGGCGGCGCGGTTACGAGGCGACCTCGATGCAGGACCTGGTCGACCACCTCGGCATCGGACGGGCCAGCATCTATGCCACCTTCGGCAGCAAACACGATCTCTATCTGCTGGCACTCGACCGTTACTGCACGGACATCGCCGGCATTTACACACACATGCTGGCGCAGTCCGGTCCGGCTCTCCCGGGCGTACGCGCGCTGGTCAAGGCGTTTGCCGACAAGGCGCTGACCGACCCCGACCGCAAAGGCTGTTTCGTGACCAACGCGGCGGTCGAGCTGGCACCGGCCGACCACGACGTGGCGCGCCGCGTCGACGAGGGCCTGACCGGACTGGAATCGGCGTTGCTGGGGAGCCTGATGCGCGCGGCCGACCAGGGAGAACTGGGCGCCGACAAGGATCCGTACGCGCTGGCCCGGTTTCTGGTGACGTTTCTGCAAGGCGTACGGGTGATCGCCAAGCGGCCGGACCGTCGCCGACTGGAGGCCGCGGTGGCGCAGGCGCTGTCCCTGCTCGACTAATTTTTTGACCTCATATTGGAACGCTCGATCAAGAACGGAGTCGCTATGGAGAGGCGCAAGATGCTCGCCGCCACGTCGGCGCTGGCGCTGGCGGCGACCGGCGCACCAACCGTCCCCGCTGACGTCTCGTTGCCGGGCTTTCGCAGTGCCATGGCGGAGGTGAACGGCACGCGGCTGCATTACGTGGCCGGCGGAAGAGGAGCGCCACTCATCCTCTTGCCTGGCTGGCCGCAGACGTGGTGGCAGTTCCACCGGATCATGCCGCTGCTGGCGAAGCACTATCGGGTCATCGCCGTGGACCTGCGCGGCATGAACAGGTCGGCGAAGCCGGCCACCGGCTATGACAAGAAGACGATGGCTCGCGACATCCGCGACCTCGTCCGGGCGTTGGGATACCAGCGGGCCGCCGTGGCCGGCCATGACATCGGGGCCATGGTCGCGCAGAGCCTCGCCGCCAATTTTCCGGAGTCCGTCACGAAAATCGCGCTGCTGGACGTGATGCATCCGGACCAGAGCTGGTATGGCATGACGCTGGTCCCGCGGCCTGGCGAGTCGTTCTATCTCTGGTGGTTTGCCTTCAACCAGGTGCACGGCCTGCCGGAGCGGCTGCTCACCGGCCGGTTCCGGCTGATGGCCGACGCCGTTTTCGGGATGATGCTGGTCAATCCGACGGCCATCGACGAGCGCGACCGCGCGATCTACGCGCATGCGTACTCGACGCCGGAAGCGATCAGGGCAGGCAACGGCTGGTATCAGACGTTCAGCCAGGATATCGAGGACCAGCGGGCATATCCGCGGCTGCGCACACCGGTGCTCGGCCTGGTCTCCGGCCCGAGCTATGGCTTCATGGCCGCGGGACTGCCGAAAAAAGCGGTTGATCCGACCATCCGCCGCGTCGAGAACAGCGGACATTTCATCGTCGACGAGCAGCCGGATGTCGTCGCCTCCGAGCTGTTGGCGTTTTTCCGCTGACATAATGGGGCCATGATCGACGAGGAACTGACCGAGCTGTTCCTGGCGGCCAACTGCACGGGGACGGTCTCGGCAGTGGCGCTCGACGGCTCCGGCGAGGCCGGCTTCGGCGCCGACGAGCCGATGGTGGCCGGCTCGGTCATCAAGATCTGTGTCGCACTGGAGGCCGAGCGCCAGTTCGCCGACGGCCGGCTCGACCCGGCTCGGCGCGTACGGTTGACGGCCGCCGACCGCACGCCCGGCACGGTCGGGTTTTCGCTGTTCCAGGACGACATCGAGGTGTCGCTGCGCGACCTTGTGGCGCCAATGCTGACGATCAGCGACAACGTCGCCACGGACGCGTTGGTACGCGCCGCCGGTCTCGACAGCATCAACGCGTCACTGCGCAAGCTCGGACTCACCGAAACCGTGATGACCGGCGACATCCGGACGGTCATCGACCGGATCGGACAGGACGCCGGCTTCGCCGGATGGGACGACCTCACCCGATGGCGGCCGCCGTCGGATGCGGAAAACGCGGCGGCGACGACACGGATGCGGCAAGGCCGCGAGTTGCGGCCGGCGACCGCGACGCGTACGACCGCGCGGGAAATGACCACGCTGCTGCGGCTGATCTGGACCGACCAGGCCGGCCCGGCCGCCGCCTGCCGGCGGGTCCGCGAGCTGATGGCCAAGCAGCTCACCAAAAACCGACTGGCCAGCGGATTTCCTTATCCGGCAACGGTTTCCGCGAAAAGCGGTGGCCTGGCCGGCACCGTACGCAACGAGGCCGGCGTCGTGGAGTTTCCGGACGGTCGCACGTACGCGGTGGCCGTCTTCACCCGCACCGAACGCGACGGCATGGAAACACCGATGAACCACGCGATCGGCCAGGCGGCCGCACTCGCGGTCGCCAGCATTTCCTGACGAAGAGATCGCGACCGTCGTCACGGATGTGACCGTAGTCGATCGGGTAAGGTCCAGGCGGGATGACACATGTGCCGGTGCGGCGGGTCCGGGACGGACAGGAGTCGCTGGTCATCGCGGGACTTCTCGCGATCGCCAGCGGTTTTCTGGACGCGCTCACCTATCTCGACCACGGCGGCGTGTTCGCGAACGCGATGACCGGCAACATCATCCTGGCCGGCGTGTCCGCCGCCGCCACACACTGGGGTGACACCGTAGGACATTTGTTGCCGGTGGCCGCGTTCGTCGTCGGCGGCCTGGTCGGCGAATGCCTGATGCTGCCGGCGGCGCGCCGGTTCGTGCCCTGGCCGTCGGCCAGCACCCTCGGCCTGGAAATCGTCTTTCTCGGCATTGTCGCCGGCCTGCCGCGGGCTTTCACATCCAGCTGGCTGGCGCTGGGAATCTCTTTCGTGGCGGCGATTCAGTCGACGTCCTTCCGGCGCGTGGGCGGTCAGTCATACAGCACGATCGTGACGACCAACAACCTCCGGTCGTTCGTCGGACACGCGTTCGCGGCCATCCGCGAGCCGGACTCGCGCAACCGCCGGCTGACGCTCTGGTTTGGCCTGGTCTGCCTGTCTTTCCTGGCCGGCGCGGCGATCGGCGCGCTGTGCACGATGTGGATCGGCGACCGCGCGTTGTGGATCGCCGCCGGCATCCTGCTGGCCGCCTGGATCCTGCTCGTCACGGATCTGTTGCTGGCGCGGAAGAAGCGCTGAACAGCTCGTCCACATACGTGCGTACGGCCGGATAATAACGCCGGTCCATCGCGATCAGCAGCTCCAGCAACCGCTTGCCCGGCCAGTCGTCCGGCAACAACTCCGGTGACAGGTCAGGCTGCATGCCGATGTCGCGCCACATCGTGGTGGTCAGGTCCGACCAGCGGCGCAGCGTACGACCGTCGGCCGGCAGCGGCTCGTCGCGGCGCGTTTCCGGTGTGAGTGTGAGGATGTGCGCACGATAACGCTCGGCCAACGCGCCGAGGTCCCAGGCCCGGTGAGCCGCGGCGGCCGCGTCCACTGTGGACATCCCGAGTGTGGCGGAAACGACGCGCGCACCGCTTGGCAGCGGTGGCAGCTGGTCGAGCAGCGCGGATCGCCTGTCTGTCAACGAAATCAAGACGCCAGGCTGCATGGTGCCATAGCCGGTGAAGACCGCGTGCCGGCGCAACGCGTCGCGAAATGCGCGGTGTTCCTCCGGCACCTGAAAAAGCAGCGCGTGGAAATGGCCGCGCCACGGCACCGGTTGCCGGCTGTCGGACGTACGGATCCGGTCATATTGCCGGCGAAACTCACCGATCATCCGATAGTCGACGGTGCGGCCACGCCGCCGGCCGGCCAGCTGGCCGTCACGCCGCATCCGCGCGATCAGCGCACGAGCCGCGGCAGTGGTCAGACCGAGATCGCCCAGCAGCGCGGTCAGGATCGTGCCAGGCATCTCGTCTCGCGCACAGACGCCGTAGAGAAACGGCACGAGCGAGACCGAGCCACCCGAGCCGTACTTGACGCTATCGCTCACGATCGTCATCGTAAACGTCACACATTGGTCCCGCGAGCAGGAGCACGCCGATGACGACCACCGAAACGGTCAAACCAGCCGGAATAATCAAGGGCCTGTTGCCGACGATCATCTTCAACGTGGTGCTCACCACCGCCACGTATTTCATCCTCACGGCGTACGGCGTCAACGAGGTCGCCGCGCTGGCGGTCAGCGGCGTCTGGCCGGTCGTCGAGATCGCCATCGTCTACGCCAAACAGCGCCGGCTCGACGAGCTGAGCCTGTTTGTGCTGGTGTTGCTGGCCATCGGCGTCGTCAGCTCGCTGGCCTTCAACAGTCCACGGATCGCCATCCTGAAGGACTCGGCGCCGACCGCGCTGTTTGGCATCGTGCTGCTGGTCTCACTGCTTTTCCCGCGTCCGCTGATGTTTTTCTTCGGCCGCCGGTTTGCCACCGACGGCACGCCGGCCGGGGTCCAGCGCTGGAACGACCTCTGGCAGTACGCCGGCTTCCGGCGCGCACAGCGCGTCACCACGATCGTCTGGGGTGTGTCGTTCCTGGCCGAGGTGGCGGTCCGTACTATCCTCACCTTCCTGCTGCCGTTCTCGGTGATGGTCGTCATCTCGCAGGTGCTGCCGATCGTGGTGATCGTGGCGCTGATCATCTGGACGATCCGGTACGGGCAGGCACAACGCCGCAAAGCCGGCAATGCGCGCATGGAATGACCGTCACTCGAGGCGCATATCGTGCACGTGCAGCGACGTACAGTCACAGTCAACATCCTCTAGGTGACACCGATCGGAGGACAGACACCGTGATGCGCCACCTGCACCTGCCCGGCAACGCTCTCGGCGCGATCAACCGGCCGCACGAGACGCTTGAGCTCGCGCGTTGCCAGCGCTGCGGCCAGATGCTCGTTCACCCCGAAGGCGACCTCGCCGACTGGCAGACGGTCAGCGACTACGTGAGCGCGCGCATCCCGTCGTCCTCGGCGTCCCTCCTCTAGCCCTCTTCGCAACGACCCCCGTTGCCTGCTCGGCCCCCTACTGATCCGCCAGGTCAGCGAGGGGGCCGAGTGGCGTGCGCCAGCTCCGGAATAAGTTGACATGAAAATCGTTTTCAATTTTACTCGGAGCACGCACGCGAGAGGAGCAGCCGTGGCGAAGGCCAACGACGTACGTCCGGTGATCAAAATGCGGTCCACCGCTGGCACCGGTTACACGTACGTGACCAGGAAGAACCGCCGTAACGACCCGGACAGGCTGGTGTTGCGCAAGTACGACCCGGTGGCGCGGCGGCACGTCGACTTCCGCGAGGAGCGGTAGTGGCGAAGAAGAGCAAGATCGCGCGCGATGCGCAGCGCAGGCGTATGGTCGCGCACTACGCGGAGCGGCGCGCCGTGCTGAAGGCCGCCATCGCGAGTCCTTCGAGTACCGACGCGGAGAAGGCCGCGGCTGTGTCGGCGCTAGCGCGGCAGCCGCGCGACGCGAGTGCGACGCGCGTACGCAACCGTGACGTCGTCGACGGACGTGCGCGCGGGTTCGTACGCGCGTTTGGCCTGTCCCGGATCCGGCTGCGGCAGCTCGCGCATGACGGCCAGCTGCCGGGCGTACGGAAGTCGAGCTGGTGAGTGGCTTCATCGCGGTCAGCTGCGAGCGGTGCGCGCTGTCGCTGGACAAGCTGCGCGACACGGTCCGCGGTTGTCCGCACGGCGTGCTCGTACGCGCCGGCTGCCTGCTGGGACGCACCTACTGCGGCTCGGCTCAGCGGTCCGACGGCGAGGTCGTCATGGTCCAGCCGTGTGGCACGGATCACCGGCCGCACGGCAGCGCGGCGCTGCTCGGGCCGTTGGAGCAGGACGACGTGGCAGTGGTGTGTGACTGGCTCCGCGACGGCATGTCAACCGGTCTGCCGGACCGCCTGTTCGCCAGCAGCCGACACCGACTCAACTAGGGTCTGTTTCGACCCCAGTGCCGGCAGGCCGTCGATGCTGTAGGAGTTCTTGAGCGCCTTGTAGTCCTCGACCTGCTGCTCGTCCTTGCGGCTGAAATGCCGCGTCAGCAGGTCGCGGTCCTCGACGTAGTCCATCCGCGGCACGCTGAACCCGCACGAGTCGCTGACCCGGTCGATCCGCACGTCGATGATCGAGCGGCGAGCGTGCCGCGGCTGGCCGGCGAAATGCGTCTCCAGCTCCGCGAAGCCGTCGTCGCCAGGCAGCAGAACACGGCCGTGACCGTGCAGGCGTACGACGTTGGGCGGACCGGAGAAGGCGCAGAACATCAGCACGATCCGGCCGTTTTCCCGCAGATGCGCGATGGTTTCCGCCCCGCTGGCCACATAGTCGAGATAGGCGACCCGGTGCTCGCCGAGGACCGCGAGCGTGCCGCGCATGCCTTTCGGCGACACGTTCACGTGGCCGGCGGCCGACAGTGGCGCCGTACCGACGAAGAAGACCGGCTGCTCCAGGATGAAGTCGCGCAGCCGGTCGTCGATCCGCTCGTGCAGCTTCATGCCGTCATTCTGCCCGCGGCCGGGGAAATATCACAGGGTAACGGCCGTCACGTTCGAAAAACCGTTCGCCTTCGGCAAAGCGTTCAGCTATTTTCACGATTGTGAAATGAGCCGCGTGGTCAGATCCGGGATCGTTCCTTTACCATGCGGAGAACTCACATGTTTGTTGCCGATTTCCTCAAACGCGCCGCGAGCGATAGCGATGTCGTCGGTGCGGTCCTGAGCGGTTCGCGCGCTCGGGAAGGCATGGCGACCGTACGCTCCGACCACGACATCTATCTGGTCACCGCCAGCGACACCCAGCCGTCATGGCTGCCACCGCGGTCGGCCGAGCTCGATGTCAACTGGATGCCACTGTCCGCGTTTCGCACGTACGCACTGCCCGGCCATCCCGCTGACTGGGACCGATATGCCTTCGTACACGTCAAAATCCTGATCGACAAAGCCGACATCGCTGGAATTGTCGCGCGGAAAGCCCGTCTCACCGCAGCCGAGTCGCGCGAGCTGGCGTTGACCGCGATGGGCGGATATGTCAACGCCGGTTACCGCGCCGCGAAAAGCCGGCGCGACGGCCGGCCGTTCGCGGCGCACCTGGACGCGGTCGAAGGGCTCCAGTCTGCGCTGGCGGTGATGTTCGCGGTCCATCGGCGCGTGCGGCCTTACAACAAGTATTTGGCCTGGGAACTGGAAAAGGAGCCGTTGCCGAGGTGGCCGGCCGATGATCTCCTGGCGGCGCTGGAGGCGATCGTACGGCACGACGACGTACCAGCCGGGCAGTGGCTTTTCGGCACCGTCGAGGCGGCGCTGACCACGGCCGGCTGGTTTTCGGTCATCGAGGACGACTGGGGATCAGACCTCGACCTGCTGCGGCCGGCGTAGCTCGCTCCAGACCCAGAAGGCCGACGCGACCGCCACCGCTGCCGCCACCGCCATCACCGTGAACGCGCCGCGGAAGGCGGCGTCGGCGCCGCCGGCGAGACCGCGAGCGAGCGTGACGGCGAACAGCGCGGCACCGAGCGCGCCGCCGATCCGCATCACGATGTTGACCTGCGTGGTGGCATCTGGCAGCTGGTCGGAGCGTACGGTCTTGTATGCCGCGGTGCTGGTCGGCACCGCGGCGAAGGCCAGAGACCCGCCAAGGAGCACCAAAAGGACCAACACGGCGAGCGGATTCAGGGCCGTACCGAGGAAGGCGAACGGCAGGCTGACGACCAGCACGCAGCCGCAACCGAAAAGCGAGACGGCACCACCGCCGTACCGGTCGATCAACCGGCCGACGAGCGGCAGGCAGGCGGCGGTGCCACCGCCGAGCGTGAACAGCCGCAGACCGGTTTCCAGCACGCCGTCGTGATAGGCGATCTGGAAGTACAGCGGGAAAAGCAGCGCGGTGCCAAACATCAGCAGGCCGGTCGCGGCGGACGCGAGGCTGGCCGCCGCGTACACCCGGTTGCGATAGAGCCGCAGGTCCAGCAGCGGATGTTTCCTGCGCAGCGCCAGGATCACAAAGCTGACAAGCAAAACCGCGCCGGCGAGCAGGAGCGGCCAGCCGCCGTCGACCTCGGTGAGTCCGTAGACGATCAACGGAAGTCCAGCGCTGATCAGCAAAAGACCTGGCCAGTCGAGCCGGCGGGGCGGCTCCGGCTCGCCACGCGGGACGTACCGGAGGCCGAGGACCAGTCCGATCAGGCCGATCGGCAGGTTGATCGCGAAAAGCCAGCGCCACGACAGCGAGTGCAACATCAGGCCACCGATCACCGGCCCCAGCGCCGGCGCCAGCGACACGACGATGCCGGTGGTGGCCATCACCCGGCCGAGCCGCGCCGGACCGACGGCCCTGCCGAGGATCGTCTGGCCGGCCGGCAGCAACAGGCCGCCGGCCAGTCCCTGCACGACCCGCAGGCCGATCAGCAGCTCGACCGTCGGCGCGGCGGCACACAGGACGGACGCGACGGTGAAGGCGGCGAGCGCGACCAGCCAGAGCCGGCCGGCGCCGACCCGCCGGCTCAGCCAGTTGGTCAGCGGCAGCGAGACCGCCAGCGCGAGCAGATAGCCACTCGCGACCCACTGCACCGCGCCAAGCCCGGCGCGCAGGTCGCGACCGATCACGTCCAACCCGATGTTGACCAGCGAACCATCCAGATGTGCCGCGAACGCGCCGAAAACAACCACCCAGCATAAGCGCCACAACGACCAGTCCACCGCTGGCTGGTCCGTCCTCACCTGTGTCATCACGTCGGCAGCGTACAATGATCGCTGCACATTATGCAATGAACATTGCACCTGCAAGGATGGTGGCATGGACAAGCGTCGTGACCTGCTCGACGGTGCGCTCACCGTGTTCGCGCGTGACGGCTACACGCGTGCCAGCATCGAGGCGCTGGCAAAGGCCGGCGGCGTGTCGACGCGTACGATCTACAACCAGTTCGGCGACAAGGCGACCCTGTTCCACGCGGTCATCCAGGACAGCGCCGAGCAGGTCGCGGCCGCGCACATCGGCATGATCCACCGCTATCTCACCAAAATCATCGACGTCGAGGCCGACCTGATCGAGTTCGCCCGGGTCTGGGCCAGTCCGTTGCCGGAGTTCGACGTACATTTCGCGCTGGTCCGTCAGGTGCACGCCGAGGCGCGGCACATTCCGCCGGCCGCTTTGGCCGCCTGGCAGGAAAGCGGGCCGTTGCGCGTACGCGATGAGCTGGCGGCGGCACTGCGCCGGATCGCCGACGCCGGTCACCTGGAGATCGAGGACGCCGAGCTGGCCGCGTCACATTTCACCCACCTGGTCTCGGGTGACGCCACGTCACGGCTGCACCGCGGTGCGGATCCGTTGCCGGCGGCCGAGATCCACCGGTTGTCCGACGCCGGCGTACGCGCTTTCCTGCATGGCTATGGCAAACGCTGACCCGCCGCAACGCGACCTAGGCGCCGTGCCGGCCGGCGCCGTTGGCGAAACGCCCGGCGCCGGCCAGCGCCTCGGCGGACAGCGAGATCCGGCCGTGCACCAACTCGTTGACGATCGCCGCCGGCTCGTCGAAAGATTCCTGCTCCAGCAACGAAAGCCGGTCGTGCCGCAGGCAGGTCTGCGGCAGCGCGGCCAGCTCGGCGGCCAGTTTCTCGGCCTCCGCGCGCTCCTGGCCGGCCGACACGACCCGGTTGGCCAGCCCCATCTGGAAAGCCTCCGCGGCGGCGACCGCGCGACCGGTGAGCACCATGTCCATGGCCCGGCTGGTGCCGATCAGCCGCGGCAGCCGGACCGTACCGCCGTCGATCAGCGGCACACCCCAGCGCCGGCAGAACACGCCGAAAACCGCCGTCTCGTCGACCACCCGCAGGTCGCACCACAGGGCCAGCTCCAGGCCGCCGGCGACCGCGTGGCCGGCGATCGCGGCGATCACCGGCTTGCCGAGCCGCATCCGGGTCGGCCCCATCGGACCGTCGCCGTCGTCGGTCACCTGGTTGCCGGCCGGCGTACCGATCGCCTTGAGGTCGGCGCCGGCGCAGAAAGTGCCGCCTTCTCCCCAAAGCACGGCGACGGCCGCCTCCTGGTCGGCGTCGAACTCACGAAACGCGGCCGCCAATGCGGCGGCGGTCGGTCCGTCGACCGCGTTTCGCGCCTGTGGCCGGGAAAGCACGACCGTGGTCACCGGACCGTTCCGCTCGACTCGCACCGCGTCTGGCATGCGAGGATCGTACGCGTCCAGAGCTGAGGAGGACACGTGACCGAACCGTTCCTGGCCGCGATCGGCGACCGGCGGCCGCACATCGACGACGGCGCGTTTCTGGCCGCCGGTTGCCGGATCATCGGTGACGTGCGCATCGGCACCGAGTCGAGCATCTGGTATGGCACCACGATCCGCGCGGACACCACCGAAATCGTCATCGGTGCGCAGACCAACATCCAGGATCACAGTGTGCTGCATGCCGATCCGGGTTTTCCGACGCGCGTCGGCGATCGGGTTTCGGTCGGTCACAACGTCGTCATCCACGGGTCCACAGTGGAGGATGACGTACTGGTCGGAATGTCGGCGACGTTGCTCAACGGCACGGTCGTCGGCGCCTTCTCGATCATCGCCGCCGGCGCGACCGTACTGGAGAACACACGGATCCCGGCCGGCTCGCTGGTGGTCGGCACGCCGGCGCGCGTGGTCCGTGAGCTGTCCGAAGCCGACCGGCAGCGGATCTCGGTCAATGCGGAGGTTTACCGCTATCTGGCACAGGAGCACCGGTCCCTGAAACGGCTTTAGCTGGGGCCGTTGACTGCGCGTCGGTCGAATCGACCGCCCCGCCACCGCTGCGCTGGCCACGAGGTCTCCGGTACATCTCGATCTTCTTCGTCGTTGATCGACGCGCTTGTTCCTCGTCCCGGCTTTCTGGGTTGCTGGGCGAGGAGCGAGCGTTTGTGTGGTTGGTTGGTGGTCCACCTGTTCGGTTCAGCCGTACAGGTGATAGGTATTTCGGAGCGGCTTTTGCTCGTAGTCCATATCGAGTGGTGGGATGAACTCGGGGTGGCCGTTGTTCATCCGTATGGTCCAGTCGGTATGGTGAATTTCGCGGTGGTGCCGGTCGCAGAGCAACACGCAATTTTCCAGGCACGTGGTGCCACCATCCACCCACGACACAATGTGATGCGACCGCGTGTGCCGGACGGGCCGCGTACAACCTTTGTCCCGTGCGATCAACGCTTTCCGCAACTCTGGACCGGCCAGCCGTTCCTTGCGGCCGACGTCCAGTGGTACGCCTTCGGAGTTGAGGATGACCGGAATAATGTCCGCGTCGCAGGCCAAGCGCCGGGCGGTTTCCGGGCTGATGGTCAGGCCTTCGTACGCGCGCGCCACACCCAGACAGTCGCGCAGCATCTCCCACGAGATCGTCACCGTCAGGTGCGGCCGCTTCGCGCCCTGGATCGGCAACTTCCCCGCATCAGCCACCAGATTGAGAATATCGGCCAGCGCGTCACCGTTACGCTCGGCAGCTGACCGAGGATCGGGCTTACCGTCCTCGCCTTCTGGTTTGGCCAACGGCGACAACACTTCCTGCAGCAGGGAGCCGGTCTCGGCGTCGAGGATGCCGCGCAACGCGAGGCGGCCGTCGCGGCCGGTGTGCAGATGCAACTCGCGGCGCGGATTCGCGTCTTCCTTGTCTGAGGGTGCGGCGCCGTCGGGATCCAGGTAGGCGTGCAAGCGGGTGCCGAGGCGGTAGAGCCGGCCGGCGTCCATGTGCTTGGCGCCCTCGACCATCGCCGCCTCGGCCTCGCGGCGCTGCTGATAGTCCACATGCGCCGGCAGCTTGGTGATGACCGTACGAATGGCGTCCAACTGAGAATCGGCCAGATCGCCGCGGCGCATCGCTTCGGCGGCGATGTCCAGCTTTGGTGCCAACATTTCACCGGTCAGCGCCATGTTGGGACAGAACATCCGAGCGTGCTGCACCCGGCGACGAGCCTCGGCCTGCGAGAGCAACAAATGATCTTCCAGCAGCTGCTGCGTCGTTTTGGCCTGCAGCTTCTCGTGCGCCTTTTTTATGGTCGATCGCCTTGACGATATTCAACACCCGCGCGGCGGCCTTGCGATATTCGCGTTCGGCGTCGCACAGCATCGCGGCGAGCACGTTCGGGTCTTCTTCCGGCCATGGGTCACCGACTGGTGCGGTGGTGGCGGAAGGAGTGGTCATGCCTCCAATAATACCGGCCACACCCACAAAACCACGCCACCACACACATCTGTGGATAAGTGTTTTCACCCAGGCGCGAGAAAACTGGCCTCGAGATGGCGGTGATCGCAGCATCAGTTCGACGAGGTTCGACGAGGTTCTACGGGGGTTTCCAAAACCTTCGGCGTCGCTTGGGTGTTGTTGTAGCCGCTTCCGAAGTGGAAGGGAAATGGTCGGCCGGTCTCGGATGTGCGGCCCGGCATGGAGCTCTGCATGAGGCGTAGGCAGGCGGCCAGCCAGCGCCGGTGATCTGGAGCGTGTGGTGTCGGTGGGCTGGTCAGGTCGCGCGCATCCATCAGCGCGGCGCACCCCGGCGCGAGACCGCGAGGTGAGGACCACCGAACCCAGCATCAGCTCGACGAGGCTCTGGGGCCGTACGGCAGCGCGACCACGGCGACGACGGCCGATTTCGGCGTACTGTAAACAGTTTTCCGCCAACCGGCCGGAAACACGTCACCGCATTCGGCGGGATCGCGGCCGGCAACACATAGCACCGCGTCGACATCACTGGCGTCCGCGCGCAATCCGGGGACCGCGCTGCGCACGTTGACGATCCGCACCTTGTCCTCGGTCGCACCCAACAGCTGCCAGATCGCGAACTCCGGACTGTTCTCATATTGGACGAGACCGACGGTTTTCGGCTTGGTCGCGCGCAACTGCTCGATGGCGTCGCGTACGGCCGGGGCGTTGTAGATCATCTGGCCGGCGGGCGTGGACATCGGCCCGGACATCAGGCCTGGCGCGTCCATCAACGGCCGAGGTGCGCCGAACACCACCGCTTCGGTGCCGGCGAGAACGGCACACACCACCATCGCTCCACCGATCGCGGCGCGGTTTTCCCTGACCCACGGCCACATCGCGGCGAGCCGGCTGACCGCGACCGGCGCGAGCGGAGCGGCCAGTACGAGCGCCGGCATGAGCAGGCGCGTGATCCATGACTGGTACGCCAACGCCGCGCCGATCGCGAGGCCGGACACCAACACCGCCAACGCGTACGCCCGTTGAGCGGCGAGTCCGAAACAGACCAGCGCCACCACCGCGGCGGCGACCATGGTGAACTGTACCGGCGACGGCGCGACCATCTCCGTCAGTCCGTAGTCACAACTGAAGTCATCGCCGAAGAACGCCGTTTTCGGATTGTCCAACGGCACACCGGTGGTCTTCGCCATGAAGTCAACGCCACGGCAGACCGCGTTTTGCTGCGAGGCATTGGACGTGACCATTTCGGTGGCGGCGAACTTCGCCACGTTCACCGCGATGTTCAGCGGATCGTGCTCGCGCATGACCGCCTCGGTCACATATCTCCCCGAGCCGAGCGGTGACCCGAAGACGGCCGCGGTCATCGCCATGAACGGCGCCAAAATCGCCACCACCAGCGTGCCGGCGAGCGCACCCGCGGCAATCCCCCGCCAACCGCGCCGGACCAACAGCCAGCTCCACCAGAGACCGAATCCCAGCAGGATAGGGAAAGCGGTCGTCTTGGTGACGACAGCGGCACCGAGTGCGAGACCGGTCATCGCCGCGAGCCGCCAGCCACCGCCGCCGTTTCGCAGCTCCAACACCAGGCTGACGAAGCACAGCAGGAAAAACGCCAGCACCGGATCGTTCAGGGTGCTGGAAGCCTGCACCACCAACATCGGTACGGTCGAGCCGACCACCGCGGCGACCATCCGGCCGGCGCGGCCGCAGCCGAGCTGACCGGCCACCCGATGCAGGACGACCGCCGTGCCAGCAGTGGCCAGCCAGGTGACCAACGCCGCATAACGCGGTGAGTCTGCCAACAACCGTACGGCCAACATGAGATATTCCGCACCCGGCGCCAAAAGCACCTGGCGGACGATGCCGGCCGGATACGGCGCGATCGAATGATCCACTCGCCAGTGCTCGATCCTCGGCAGGTGATACGCCAGCGCGTCGATGCCGGTCGGCCATCTGATCAGCGCAGACACCAGCTCGGCGAGCAGCAGGAGCAGCAGGAATCCGCCGCCGAACCTCTCCGCGAAGGTGAGTCGCGCATACCAGCCGCGCAATCTTGCCGGCAGCTCGCGCGGCCGGGAAAACTGCCTACGCCAGGCCAAATATCCGGCCAGGCCAACGGCCGCGGCGAGCCATGCCAGCGACATCGCCGGCGTGCCGAGCAGCCGCGGCCACGACAACAGTGCCGTGCCGACGAAAACGACGGCAGCCATCAGCACGGACAGTCGCACCACCGCCGCCGCACCACGCCAGCCGTGCAGGCGCGCCACGGCGGCAGCCTCCACGGCGACGACGGCGATGAGGAAAAGCCCGATCACATGAATACGACACGTCGGGACCCCGGTCAGGTTGCGGCTTGCCGAAAAATCACCGCACCGGCTGCGGCGCCGGTGGACCCGCGTAACGCGCGATAGGCCGGATGATCTTACGGTCGGCGGCCTGCTCCAGGATGTTCGCGCACCAGCCGATGACCCGGCTCGCGGCGAACGTCGGTGTGAACATCGATCGCGGCAGGCCGCACAACTCCATGACCACACCGGCATAGAACTCCACGTTCACCGGCAGTTCGCGTCCAGGTTTGAGCTCGGCCAGCACCGCGATGACCCGCCGCTCGACCTGTACGGCGAAATCGACCAGCTCGCCGCCGAGGTCCTGCGCGATCCCCCGCAGCATCCTGGCGCGCGGGTCCTCGGTCTGGTAGACGGGGTGGCCAAACCCCATGATCCGCCGGCCGGCGAGGATTTCCGCGCGGACCCAGGCATCCGTACGCTCCGGCGTGCCGATGGCGTCCAATGCCTCCAGTGCGCGATCCGGCGCGCCACCGTGCAGCGGACCGGAAAACGAGCCGATCGCGGCGGCGACCGCTGCCACCACGTCCGCGCCGGTCGAGGCCACCACTCGCGCGGTGAAGGTGGACGCGTTGAAACCGTGGTCGACGGTCGACACCAGATATCGCTCGATCGCCTCGACCTTACGGTCGTCCGGCACCGCTGCGCTGACCATGTAGAGCCAGTTTGCCGCCGCTGACAGATCCTCCCGCGGCTCGACCGGCTCCTGTCCCTGGCGGATCCGGTACAACGCGGCCAAAACCGTCGGTGTGACGGCGCTCACCAGCAGCGCGTCCGCCTGCCGCTGCGCCGGATCGAGGTCATAGACCGGTTTCAGGCCGCGCGCCGCGCCGATCAGCGACAATGCCGTACGCAGGCCGGCAAGCGGCTGGAAGGTCGCGCCAGCGAGCGCGATCGAGCGCAGCACTGATCGCACCTCGTCGGGCAGCCGCCGCAGCGGTGCGACGGTCGTACGAAACTCCGCGAGCTGCCGACTGTCTGGCAACTGTCCGTACGTGAACAGATACCACACGTCCTCCAACGATTTTCGTTCGGCGAGTTCGATCGCCGAATACTGGCGGTAGTGGTAGAAACCCTCACCGCCACGCACGTCGCCGAGCTGGGTCTCGGTCACGACGACGTTCTTCAGTCCGCGCGGCACCTCGATCGGGGTGACCGGATCGCTGACCAGTGACATGTGTCGCCTCCTTGTCCACCTCCACTCTCGATAGCCGCATCAAGTATTGTCAATATTGATTCAATCAACATGGAGGCCACGTGGACGAAGGGCCATACCTGAGCACCGAGCAGGTCGCTCGACGGCTCGGGGTGAAACCCGAGACGGTGTACGCGTACGTCAGCCGCGGCCTGCTGACCAGCATCCGTGGCACCGGCCGGCGCGGCAGCCGGTTCGCCGCCGCCGAGGTCGACCGGCTGGCCAGCCGTGGTCGCGAGCAGCGACCGGCCGGTGCGGTGGAAAGGATCCGCACGGCCGTCACGCTGCTGGACGGCGATTCTCTTTACTACCGTGGCAAAGACGCCACGGACCTGGCGCGTACGTCCTCCGTCGAGGCGGTCGCCGCCGGCCTCTGGACCGGAGATTTCACCACCGCGGAGCCATTCCCGGTGTCGCCGGTCGCGGCGGTCGTACGCGCGTGTGCCGCATTGCCGGCGGATGCTCGCCTGGTCGATCGGATCCGGCTCTCGATGGACGTGCTCGGCGCACTCGACCCGCTGCGTTTCGACCTGTCCGCAGGCACCTCCGTACGCATCGCACGCTCTCTCGTCGGCTGCGTCGTGGCCGCTCTGCCAACGGAAGCGCCGCTCAACGGCGACTTCGTCACGGCATTGTGGTCGCGGTTGACCACACATCCGGCGCATCCGGCCTGTGTCGCGATCCTGCGCGCCGCACTGATTCTGTTGGCGGACCACGATCTCGCGGTGTCGACGCTGGCCGTACGCGTCGCCGCCAGCAGCCGCGCCAATCTCTACGCCGCGCTTTCAGCCGGGCTCGGCGCCTTCGACGGCCAGTTGCACGGCACCGTGAGCACGCTGGCCTACCGGTTTCTGGCCGAGGCGGTCGAAAACCCGCTGGCCGCGCTTTCCAACCACCTGCGCACCGGCCGTCCGCTGCCTGGCTTCGGTCACCGCGTCTATACGCGCCGCGATCCGCGCGCGGACCTGTTGTTGGACATGCTCGCCGACGTGCGGCACCGGTCGGCGCGCGCCGTTTCCGGTGCGGTGGCCGACATCCGCGACGCGAGACCGGAGACGTTCGCCAATGTCGACGTCGCGCTCGGCGCCATGATGCACGCTTTTGACATGCGTTCCGACGCCGGCGAGGCGATTTTCGCCACTGCGCGGCTGATTGGCTGGACGGCGCACGCGATCGAGGAATACGCCGAGGAACCGCTGCGCTTCCGGCCCTCCGGCGTCTACGTGGGGACCGCGCCTATCTCTTCGTGAGCCAGTCCTGGAAATCGGCCTCGATCTCCGGTGCCCACACGCCGACGTCGATCTGCGCCGAGGTGTACGTGCGCTGCGAGAGTCGCAGTTTTCCAAAGATGTCGCGGATCCGGATGTCCTCGGCGGCCACCGCGACCGTCTCGGCCAGCTGCGGCGGAATGGTCATGATGCCGCTCGGCGTACCAAGGATCACGTCACCGGGCAGCACCGTCGCCTCGCCGAGCCGCACCGGCAGGTTGATGCCGGCCAGCGTGACATCGGCGATCGCGGTCGGATCATTGTCACGGAAGAAAATGTTGGCGTTGTCCAACTCGGACAGTCCCTGCAGGTCGCGGATGCCGCCGTCGATGACGGCACCAACGCCGGTGCGCGCGGCGATCGCCGAGCCGAGGTTGTCGCCGATCACCGTGCCGTCCTTGACCTTGCCGAAAATGTCGCACACCATCACGTCACCGGTCCGCAGCGTCTCGATGATCCACGAGTTCTGCCGATCGCCTTCCAAATGACCCTCGCGCGCGCCGGCGGCGACGACGGCAGCGTCGTAGTCGGGACGATGCGGCAGAAACTGCGCCGTCACCGCGCGGCCGACGAGCACCCGACCGGGATGGGTCTGCCGCCAACCGCCGGCGAACTGCCGATGGAAACCGTGTTTGCGCAGCACGTCCCAGGCCTGCTCGGTGGTCGCGTTGGCGAGCTGGCGCAACGTCTGGTCGGCGACCTTCGGCCGGCCGTCCGGAAAACGCTCGCCGGTCCAGGCCGCGGTCAGCTCGATCAGATCCTCGGGAAGCGGTGCGATCCTCATGCCATCATGCCTACCACACGATCCACCAGGAAATACGATCCTCTCGCTAGACCATTACGAGCCCGTGAAGGAGACCATCGATGCTGCCAACGTACGCCGAACTGCTCGCCCGCACCGACGGACCGCCGGCGTCCAGCTGGGGTCTGTTCGGCGAGCGAGGCACCGCCGAGCTGGCCGGCGCCGAGCAGGTGATCGCCGCCGCCGGCACGGTCCGCCGCGGTGCCGTTTTCAACCTCGACTATCCGCTCGACACCTTCGATCCGCCGTTTTTCGCGCGGCGTACGCCGCCAGTCCAGACGATCGTGTCCAACCACGCGGACCACCGCGACGACCGGATCGACAACTTCTGGCCGCAGGTGTCCAGTCAGCTCGACGGCCTCCGGCATTTCCGGCACGGCGAGCACGGTTTCTACGATGGCGTGCCGGCGGACAAAATCCAGGTCGGCACGCCGGATCTCGGCATCAATCGGTGGGCCGAGAAGCCGGTGGTCGGCCGCGGCCTTCTGGTCGACGTCGCCGCGTATCGCGAGGCCGCCGGCCGGCCGATCGACCACGCCGCCGGCGAACGCCTGCCGGTGTCCGATGTGGACGGTGCGATGGCCGCGCAGAACGTCGCGCCACGACAGGGCGACATCCTGTTGTTGCACACCGGCTGGACGCACTGGTATGTCAGCGACCCGACCGAAAAGTCGCGCCAGGACGTACGCGCCGGCATCCGGTCGACCGGTCTGGCTCAGCGGAACGAAACGCTGGAATGGCTGTGGGACAACCATTTCTCCATCGCCGGATCCGACACGCTCGCGCTGGAGGCGTTGCCGGCGGCGGCCGACTCACCGACCGCCGGAAACCTGGCCGGCGGCATGCTGCATCCCAACATCCTCGGTCTGCTCGGGCTGCCGATCGGTGAGCTGTGGCGGCTGCACGAGCTCGCCGAGGACTGCGCGTCGGACCGGGTGTACGAATGCCTGGTGGTGATCAAGCCGTTGAACATCACCGGCGGCGTCGCCTCGCCACCGAACGCGACGGCGATCAAGTAGGCCACAGGCGCGCCGCCGACCAGGCCGACCAGAGCCGCGCGTATTCGCCGCCGAGCGCGACAAGTTCGCCGTGCGTGCCGCGCTCTGCGATGCGTCCAGCCACAAGTACGACGACCTCGTCGGCTTTTGCCGCCTGCGTAAGGCGATGCGCGACGATCAACGCCGCACGACCAGCCAAGGCGGCATCGGCGGTCGCCTCGTCGAGGATGGCGATCGGCGGATCCGCGAGTACGAGCCGCAGAAACCCGGTGGTCAGCACCGCGGACAGGCCGAGCAGCTCGGCAGGGCGATCCGCAACAGCCAGCGTACGACCGGAATTCGCGGCGGCGAGCGCACCGGCCAGCCGAATTCCCCTGGATCAACGGCAAGCGACAATCGACCGAGACATCCAACCCCGCACGTAGTCGACGGCTTCCCTGCTGGTCTTCGCCGCAGTGCTCCGCTGCGCACGTACGCGCCTGGCGACCGGCGCGGCGGGCTTGCTCATGAACGGCAGCCACGGCGGCAGGACGAGCAGTCCGAGCGGCAGCGAGACCGTCAGCAGGACGGCCGCTGCGACTTCCAGCGCGCCGATCGTGGACAGGATCCGGCATACGCCGCTGTTGTCCATGCCGACACCGGCCGCGTCCACGCTGGAGGTCGACAGGTGGTCACCCGCGGTCTGCGTGGCGGTGGCCGTCCCGCGCTCGTCGAGCACGCGCCGGACCAGCAGGATGCGCAGCGCGTGGCCGGTGCCTTCGATGCCGCGCGTACCGCGCCGCAGTCCGATCCGCGTCGACACGGTCAGCACCGCGAACACGGCGGTCTCGGCGGCCTCGTACAGCCCCGTGAAGGTCGAGGCGGCGATCAGCTGTCCGGTCGCGTACGCAGCGAGTACGCGACGACGCCGCCCTGCGAGACCGGCGGCGGCACCGGTTCCGGCCGGTGGTCCTCGTCAGGGGGTCCCCGACCGCGTCAGCTCGCCCCAGGCCGGCACGGTCGTCTTCACGACCGTCGGCTTAGGCTAGCCTCACTTGTTGACTGAACCGTGATTCTTCTCATAGCCGGACATAACACGCGGCCGGTGGGCGTACGGCGCTGAACCGATCTGGCGTCGTCTCACCCGCGGTGGCCGTGGCCAGGTCACAGTCGGTCGCGAGGGGGTTTTCTCACCCCACCTGTAGCGCGCGGCCGCTGACTGTGGTTCACTCTTGTGCGGTCGCGAGGTTTTGTGTTCGTGTTGTGCACGCGCGCAATTCAATGTTGCGGGCGTCGGTTTTTCCCAGGTTGGAAAAGTCCCCGTCTGACGACTGATAGACCCGGCAGCCGTAACGTGCGGCAGCCGCCCCCACCTGGGAAGGACAGCAAGAAGAAATGGCTGAAGGCGTCGTCAAGTGGTTCAACGCTGACAAGGGCTTCGGGTTCATCACGCCGGACGGCGGCGGATCGGACGTGTTCGTGCACTTCTCCGAGATCCAGGCCAGCGGCTTCCGCAGCCTGGAGGAGAACCAGCGCGTGAGCTTCGAGATCGGCCAGGGAGCCAAGGGCCCGCAGGCCACCGGCGTCACCGTCGTTGGCTGAGTGAGCTAACTCACACAAGGCCCGGGACCGCTGTCCCGGGCCTTGTGCTATTTCGCTCGACACCGGCTCGGCGGCTGGCCTAACGTGAGGGCTCCGACGATCTGGTGAGGTGCATTAGATGCATGTTCGTGCCGTACGAGTCGCGTCCGTCCGTCACGAACAGCAGAGGAACTGTCCACAATGGACCTGCACCGCAGCTTCACCATCCGCGAACACAGCCACCGGGTCCTGAACCCGGTCACTGAGGAAAAGCTCGCCACCCTCGGCCGCGCGCTCGCACTGCCGCCCGGCACTCGCCTGCTGGATCTGGCCTGCGGCAAGGGCGAACTCCTGTCGACCTGGGCCCGCGATCACGGCGTCACCGGGGTCGGCGTCGATATCAGTACGGTGTTTCTCGCCGCGGCGGCCGCACGTGCCGCCGAGCTCGGCGTCGGCGAGCGCGTGACGTTCGTCCACGCGGATGCCGGGTCGTACGTGCATGACACCCCGGTCGAGGTGGCATGCTGTCTCGGCGCCACCTGGATCGGCGGCGGCGTCGCCGGCACCATCGATCTGCTGGCACGAAGCCTTAGGCCAGGCGGAATCCTGCTGATCGGCGAGCCGTACTGGCGGATCGCGCCGCCGGACGCCGAGACGGTACGCGCCTGCCATGCCAACAGCCGCGACGACTTCCGGTCGCTGCCGGCTTTGGTGCGACAGTTTGGCGAGCTGGGCTGGGACCTGGTGGAGATGATGATCGCCAGCCAGGACAGCTGGGACCGCTACGAGGCGGCGCACTGGCTCAACGTACGCCGTTGGCTCGACGACAATCCCGACGACGAGCTGGCCGGTTCTCTGCGCGCCGAGCTGCGTTCTGCGCCGCTGCAGCATGTGAGGTATCAACGCGAATATCTTGGCTGGGGGATTTTCGCGCTGATGCGCCAATAGGTCATGCCGGCCGGGCCGGGTCGCCTACGACCCGGCCCGGCGGTCTTCTCAGCCGACGAAGGCGTTCGCCGCCGTCTGGCCCTTGGACACCGCGCTCGAGCTGGACTCGATCGGACTTGCCTTGACTCCCGGGAAAAGGATGTAGGTCACGACCCGGCCGCCGACACCGCCGTGGGACGGGCTGGGGTTGATGCCGAGCTGCTTGGCGAGTTTGTATGATCCCTCGCCGATAATCCCGGTCGGACCGGTGTCGCCGACCACCGCGTAGGCGACCTTGTTCTTGTAGACCACAGCGGCGACGGTCGCGCCGCCGATGCCTGACCTGGTGAAGTTCCAGATCGAGCTCGGCGCCGGCAGCACGATGTATGGCAGCTTGGCGGCGTTGAGCGGTTTACCGTTGGACTGGTGATAGGCGGTGTCCGGCTGATAGTCCGGATCGGTCTGCTTGTTGCATTGCGTACTGCGCTGGCCGTCGCAGTCGACGTCCAGGTCGGCGGTGAAATAGATGGCCTTTCCGGAGGCGCAGACCGGAATGTTGCGCGAGCCGCCGGAATCCTGCGCGTACTTTCCGCTGGACACCTGCCGGTGGCAGCCGGTCGTCTTCGCCTTCAGCTGCGCCGCCGTCGGTCCGGTGGCCGCCTGCGCGCTCCCCGGCGCGGCGAGGAATGCCGTCAGGCACAGGAACAGGGCAGCACCAGCCGCCAGAACATGTCGCTTCGTCATGGTCAACCTTCCAGGTGGGATCCACGGTTTGGTCACCGCAGAAGGAAATGCCGTCGCGCGAACCGGTTTCCGGCGGTCGAGCCGCCGGTGGCGCCATCGGAAATGAACTACAACGCACCGCGAGTGCTGGAAGGTTTTCTACAGCCGGCGGATCGGGAAAACAAGACCCCGCGGCCGGCAAACCATTTGACGGGGCCCGACAAACAAAAAATGCGTACCTCCGGCGCGACAACAACGTTGTACACCGGAGGTACGCGAGATTTCACTCGCCGCCACTCTTGCCTGCGGCGGTGATTAACGGCATATTAATGAGTCTCGTGAACGAGTTACCGACTGGAGGGATCGGTGCTTTTCGTTACGAGGCTTGAAACACGCTCTCGTACTCGCGCTGGAGTGCGTCAATCGGCTCGCCATCGGCAGCGCGATCGTCCAGCAACGCGTCCAACCGGTCCAGACCGGCGTGCCAACCGGCACCCAGAGCGGAGGCGGCATCGCGATCGTCGAAGATATTCGTGAAAACGAGCAGGCATCCGTCGCCGGCCGGCGTCAGCTCGAATGACAACGTCTCGCCGTCCCAGGTGAATTCCAGCAGCCGGGGCGGGTCGGCGCGTACGATCTCACCACGGATCGCTTCTGTGTCGCCAAAACCCGGCTTGACATAGAAATCCAATTGGGCTCCGGGGGTGAGATCGAGCCGCAGCCGGTCATAGTCGATGATGTCCACGAACCAGGCCCGGAGCTGGTCGGTCTCGGTCAGTGCGCGCCAGACTGTGGCCGGCGAGTGACGGAGCTGGCGCTCGAAGCGCAGCGCACAACGCCCGTCCGCCGTCATGCCAAACGTTCCCATGTCACGAATGCTCATGCTCGTATATAACCAGAACGGCATACGTCGTGTCAATCAACTGGGCCGCCGATCCCCGAAAGAGGACTCCGCGTACATACGAGGCGGACCTGCTCGATCTTCGTCTGGATCGAGCCGCTAGCCCGCCACCGTCACGTCAGTACCCGCCCACAATGGACCCGCCGTGACTGGGCCGAAGAAGTCACCCAGCCGGCACAGTCCCGGCTCGCCGCAACCGAACCCGATCTCGCGCGGTCCGCGTGATCGGCAAATATGGAGAGCGCTCGCCGTCGAGTAGTAGTAGTAGTAGTAGTAGTAGTAGCGCCTATTGCCGTTCAACGCGCGCTGCATTTTACGTTGTTCGGCAGCGGAAACATGCGACCCCGACGGTCTGGTTTTGTCGGTCGATGGGGTATCGTTAATGCCATGACCATTCCTTCATTTCAGCCGGCGGATGACCCGTTGTTGCTGTCGGGTAAGGAGGAGTTCGCGGCCGCGTTGCGGTTTTGCCGAGCAGGCGGTGCGTACGGCCAAAGCCGCGCTTCTGGCGGTAGTGAGGGCCGCCGATGACCAGACGATCGCGACGAAGTTCGGGCACGCCGACACCGCCGCGTTCCTGGGGGATTTCCTGAAGTTCTCCCCAACCGAGGCGAGTCGGTGCGTGCAGTTGGAATACGCCGGCGAGGCCGTGCGCCGCGGCGAGCTGACCGACTCGCAGTTGGACCCGACGCCGAGAAACAGCGAGAAGCTGCCGATCCAGGGCCGCGAGCGCCCGCACCTGACCATCACCTTGTCGTGGGAGATGCTCAGGGACAAGCTCGGCCAGGTCCGCGCGTACGAAAACACCGTCATCAGCCCCGAAGCCGCCAGAAGGCTCGCGTGCGACTGCGACATCACCCCGCTCGTGCTCGGCACCCAAAGCGAAGCCTTGGACGTCGGCCGCACCGAACGGCTGGTCACCGATGAACTGCGCAAAGCATTGATCGCCCGCGACCGCGGCTGCGCGATGATCGGCTGCACCCGACCCGTACGCTGGACGAAAGCACACCACGTGCGGCACTGGGCCGACGGAGGTGAAACCTCCATCGACAATTGCGTGCTGCTGTGCGAATTTCACCACCGGCAGATCCACCACGGCGACTGGCAAGTCCGGATCGTCAACGGCGTACCGGAATTCATTCCACCGCAGTACGTGGACTTCGAGCAGAAACCGCTGCGAAATACCTACCACCTGTTCAACTGAGACCGAACAGGTGGACCGCCAAACAAACCAACACCACCGCGAGGATCGCCGTGTTGTCACGCAGTGGCCGCCTGATGCGCTTCGGGGTCTGACGACCTTCTGTGCTGAGCGCGGCATCTCGCACGAGACGTTCTATGAGATCCGGCGGCGTAGCGTCGTTGACGGGCCGGCGGCGGCGTTGGAGCCCAAGTCGCGGCGCCCCAGGACGAGCCGTCGAAGCATCCCTGCGGTCGCTGTCGCGAGCGTGTTGCCCAGCGGTCCGCTCACGGTGGCCGGCTCAGCCGACGAAGCCGAAGAGGACGCCGGCGACCTTGCGGATCTGCACTTCCTCGGAGCCTTCGGTGATCCGATAGCGGCGATGGTGCCGATAGATGTGCTCGAAGGGTTTGTGCCGCGTGTAGCCGATCCCGCCGTGCACCTGGATCGCGCGGTCGGCGGCCTCACACACCAGCCGGTTGGCCCGATAGTTGCACATCGAGACCTTGTCGGTCACCTGCACCGGATGCTCGACATCGTCCATCTGAGCAGCGGTTTTGTACACCAGTGTACGCACCAGCTCGGCGTCGGTGTGCAGCTCGGCCAGCGGCCACTGGATGGCCTGGTGGCTCGACAGCGAGCGGCCGAAGACGGTCCGCTCCTTCGCATAGGCGACGCTCTCGTCGATGCAGTATTGCGCCGCGCCGACACCAGAGGCGGCCTGCCGGATCCGGTTCTCGTGTACGAAAGTCTGCGCCACCATCAGGCCTTCGCCTTCCGCGCCCAGGATCGCCGAGGCCGGTACGCGTACGTCCCGCAGCTCGACTTCGGCGTGGTCGGTCGGCATGTTGAAGGTCCAGTGGTACGTCGTCGGTGTGAAGCCAGGCGTGTTGGTCGGCACGACGAACGCGGTGATCCCCCGCGCGTCGCCGGCTTTTCCGGACGTACGCGCGAAAATCAGGTCGTGCGTGGCTCGATGCACGCCGGTGTTGAAGCGTTTGGCTCCATTGATGACAAAGTCACCGCCGCGGCGTTCGGCGGTGGTCTCCATCCAGGTCGCGTCGCTGCCATGTGTTGGCTCTGTCAGGCCAAAAGCAATCGACACGTCACCGGTCAGCGACGGCTCGAGCAGCTCGGCTCGTTGCTCCGGTGTGCCATGTCGCAACAGCATGTGCGCCTGCGGGAAGTTGCCGACGACCGACGCCTCGTTTTGCAGATCGTTGTGCAGCCCCAGACCCTGGTGCGCAAGATGCTCGCGGATGATCGCCATGCCCAGGTTGCCGCCGTCCCGGCCGCCGAGCTCGGCCGGCAACGCATAGCGCAGAAAGCCGGCCGCGTCGGCGCGGCGGCGCATCTCGCCGAGCAGGTCCTCCCATGCGCGGCGCGGCAGGCCGTCGTTGTCCCAGTCGGTGCGCGCCCATTCGCGCCGGTGGTCGAAATACTGGATGTTCTCCCGCTCCAGCGGCCGGATCTCCCGCTCGACGAACGCATCCAGCTCGGCCAGGAACGCGGCGAGGTCGGCCGGGATCGCGAAGTCCATGTCGAGACCCTAAACTAACGACCGATCAGTTACCAGGGAGGCCGCGTGCAGCTCGCCGATCGGCTCGCCAAGCACCTGGACGTCCCGCTGGTCGAGGGCCTGACCAGGCTGTCCGCCGGTGCGAACATGCACACGTACGCTTTCGACGCGGTGCGGGCGGACGGGTCCAGGCGGCCGCTGATCCTCCGGATCGAGCCGCCTGACCTGGCCGGCCTGGCCGACATGCCGATGGAGGCGGCCTGCATCGCGGCGGCCGGCGAGGGCGGCGTGCCGGTGGCCAGGATCGTCACCTGGTCGGCCGACCCGGCCGCGCTCGGCTCGCCTTTCCTTGTGCAGGAACGCATCGACGGGGAGACGATCCCGCGACGCATCCTGCGCGGCGACGTTTCGGGTCTGGCGGGCCAATGCGGCGAACTGCTGGCCCGCATCCACCGGATCGACCCAGGCATCGTGCCGGTGGCCGATCCGCTTTCCCAGTCCTGGCAGCAATACCTGGCCTGCGACCAGCCGCGAGCCGCGCTGGACCTGGGTTTTCGTTGGTTGCGTACGCATCCGGCGCCGCCAGCGCGCCGCGAGGTGGTCGTGCACGGCGACTTTCGCAACGGCAACCTGATCGTCCGCGACGGCATCCGTGCGGTGCTCGACTGGGAGCTGGCGCATCGGGGCGATCCGCTGGAAGACCTCGGCTGGCTGTGCGTACGCGCGTGGCGGTTCGGATCGCCGCATCCGGTCGGCGGTTTCGGCTCGTACGACGAGCTGTTCGGCGCGTACGAGCGGGTCAGCGGCGAGCCGGTCGACCGCGAGGCTTTCCACTGGTGGCTGGTCTTCGGCACGCTTCGCTGGGGCGTCATGTGCATGACGATGGCGCGCCGGCACACCGAAGGCGCCACTCGCTCGGTCGAGCTGGCGGCGATCGGCCGGCGCGTCTGCGAGCAGGAATACGACCTGCTCATGCTGTTGGACGGAGGCGCGTGATGCACGGCCGGCCCACGGCGGACGAGCTGGTCCGGGCCGTACGCGAGTTCCTTGAGGCCGACGTGCTGCCGGCGACCGGCGGTGCGCTGCAGTTCCAAGTGCGGGTGGCGCGCAACGTGCTCGGGATCGTGGAGCGTGAGCTGCGGCAGGGCTCGCGAGCCGACTACGCCGAAGCGCTCGGCCGGCTCGGTTTCCCTGACGAGGCGGGGCTGTGCGCCGCGATTCGCGCCGGTGAGCTGGACGGACGTACGCCGGAGCTGGTCGCCGAGTTGCTCGCGATCGCCAGGATGCGCGTCGAGGTCGCGCACCCCGGCTATGCCGAGCAGCCTTGACAGCGCTCGCGGCATGACAAATGATCGATCGATCGGTTGTCCGCATCACGTCCGGAGGCCAGATGACCGACCCGGTGTTGCTGACCAGGCAGGACGCCGTCGCCACGGTGACGATCAACCGGCCGCACCGGCGCAACGCGCTGGACGAGGCCGCCTGGCTGGCACTGCACGCGGCAATCGTGGACGTGCGCGATGATCCAGGCGTACGCGCACTCGTCGTCACCGGCGCGGACGGTTCCTTCTGCGCCGGCGCTGATCTCAGCGGCGGCCAGACGCCGGCCGAGCATCCGCTGCGTCGCATGCACGAGATCAACCGGGTGGCGCTGGAGCTGCACCAGCTGACCAAACCGGTCGTCGCCAAGGTGCGCGGTGTCGCGGTCGGAGCCGGCTGGAACCTCGCGCTCGGCTGCGACATCGTGGTCGCCGGTCCGGACGCGCGCTTCAGCCAGATCTTCAGCAAACGCGGACTTTCGCTGGATTTCGGCGGTTCCTGGCTGCTGCCGCGGATCGTCGGCCTGCAGGCGGCCAAAAGACTCGCGCTGACCGGAGATTTCGTCGACGCCGCCGAGGCATTGCGGCTCGGACTGGTCAGTTGGGTCGTCGATGACGAGAAACTGGACGCGTTCGTCGACGATTTGGCCGTACGCCTCGCGGCCGGACCGTCCGTGGCACTGGCGCAGAACAAACAGCTGCTGAATGCGAGCCTGAGCCGGTCGATGTCCGAGGCACTGGACGCCGAGGCGGTCGCTCAGACGGTCAACTTCGCCACCGAGGACACTTTGCTGGCGTTCCAGGCATTCGCGCAGCGTACGGACCCGAGGTTCAGCGGACGATGGCTGCCTGGCAAAGGAGACGATGAGCGGTGAACGATCTCGCGGCGGTCAACGCCGGCCGGCGGATGTCTTTTGCGGCACAACTGTCCCGCGCCGCGCGGGTCTACGGCGACAACATCGCGTTCAGTTTCGCTGACCGCCAGCAGACCTTCGCCGAGTTGGACGAGCGCGTAACGAAACTCGCCAGTGCGCTGGCCGCGCAAGGCGTCACGCGCGGCGATCGGGTGGCATTGCTGATGCGCAACCGGTTGGAGTTCCCGGAGGCACTGCTCGCACCACTACGCCTCGGCGCGATCGCCGTACCGATCAACTTTCGGCTGGTGGCCGGCGAAATCTCGTACATCCTGGCGGACTCCGGCGCTCGCGCCCTGATTGTCGACGCGGCCCTTGCCACCACGGCCGCGGCGGCCAAGGTGGACAGTCTCCACGCGGTGTTGGTCACCGACGGCGGCGAAGGTGAGTTTGGACCGGATGCCTTGCCGTACGAGGAAACCGTGGCCGCGGCACCGGCGACACCGCTGGACATCGACGTGCCGGAGTCGGATGCCGCGTTCATCATCTACACCTCCGGCACGACCGGACGGCCGAAAGGCGCGGTGCTCACGCATTTCAACCTGTTGATGGCGCACCTGATCCAGGGCCTGGCGACCGGCGGCGTGGATCGCAAACCGGGTGTGAGCCTGCTGGCCGTGCCGATGTTTCACATCGCCGGCCTGTCGCTGTCGCTCAGCTCGATGATCACCGGCAGCCGCGTCGTCCTCTACTCCTCCCCCACCTTCGTACCGGAACAGATCGTCGATCTTTTCGAGAAAGAGCGCGTCACCAGCTGCTTTTTCGTACCGAGCCAGTGGGCCATGATCTGCGCCGTGCCAGGAGTCAGGGAGCGCGACCTGGCTCTGGAACGGATTTCCTGGGGTGCGGCGGTCGCGCCGCCGTCGGTTTTGCAGGCGATGGCCGAGACTTTTCCCAATGCGCCGGCATATTGCGCCTTCGGCCAGACCGAAATGAGTCCGACGACCTGCCTGCTGCGCCGTGAGGACGCGATCGAGAAGATGGGATCGGTCGGTACGCCGTTGCCCGGCATCGAGGTGCGGATCGTCGACGAGTTCATGAAGGACGTGCCGCGCGGCGAGGTCGGCGAAATCGTCTATCGCGGACCGACGACGATGCGCGAATACTGGAACAAGCCGGAGGCGACCGCGGAGGCGTTCGCCGGCGGCTGGTTTCACTCCGGCGACCTCGTACGGATGGACGACGACGGCTTCATCTGGGTCGTCGACCGCAAGAAAGACATGATCATTTCCGGCGGAGAGAACATCTATTGCGCCGAGGTCGAGGCGGCCATCGACAGCCATCCAGATGTGGCGGACGTGTCGGTGGTCGGTCGTGCCGACCAGCGCTGGGGTCAGATCCCCGTCGCTTTCGTGGTCGCGCGTGACCCGGCTTCGCCGCCTACGCTGGAAAAGCTCACCGATCACCTGCGTGAGCGGCTCGCGTCGTACAAGCGGCCAAAGGACGTCATCGTCGTGGATGCCTTGCCACGCAACGCTTCCGGCAAAGTGCAGAAATTCGTCCTCCGCGAGCGTGTCAACGGTTAGACCGAATAGTTGAGCATGTCCAGCGCCAGGTCGGCGTAGCTGTCGGCGATCTGCTCCGGTGATTGCGGACCCGACTCGTTGTACCAGGTCGCCACGGTGATGCACATCGTGACGATCGCGCGCGACGCCACGTGCGGATCGCGCGGACGGAAAAGGCCGCGATCGGTGCCGTAAAGCACCACGTTGTCCATCAATCGCTGCTGATAGTTGCGCTTCGCGGTGAAAACCGCGCGGTTGGCCGGCTCCAGGCTGCGTGCTTCGCTCGACCCGATGAAGGCTTCTTTGCGGTGCTGGCTGTGCGTCAACACCAGGACGCGTACGAGCGCGCGCAACCGCTCGACCGGATCGTTGCCGGCCTCCGCGCAGGCTTTTTCGCTCGCCTCGATGAGGATGTCGATGCCGCGCTCCATGATGGTGAACAGCAGATCCTGCTTGGACGAGAAATGGTGATAGAGCGCGGCACTGCTCATCCCGGCGCGTACGGCGATGTCGCGTACGGACGTGCCGTGATAGCCGTGCTCGGCGATCGCGTCGACCGCCGCCGACAACACTATCTGCGCTCCTGGCGCGTCGACGCCAGGGCTGGCGACGCTGGAGGCCGTACGCACGTCGGCGTCCACCCGGTGGCCGGCCGCGCCGCGCGCTCGCGTCGCGCCAGACGAACGATCGTTCATTTGATGATTGTAGGCGGTTTCCGCCGAAAAGTTGCCAGTCCCGCGCGACCTTGATCCAATCCGAGCGTACGTCCGGCACGGAAGGCGACGCGATGGCCACAACGCAGACAACGGCAACGACGGCCGCGCCACCACAACTGAGCCGGCAACGCGTCAACCTGGTGTTCGGTGCCGTACTGCTCGGCATCCTGCTCTCCGCACTCGACCAGACGATCGTGTCGACCGCGCTGCCGACGATCGTCGCCGATCTCGGCGGCGGCAACCACCTGTCGTGGGTGGTCACCGCGTATCTGCTGGCCGAGACCATCGCCACCGCGCTGGTCGGCAAGTTCGGCGACATGTTCGGCCGCAAGCAGGTGTTCCTGGCCAGCGTGCTGGTTTTCCTGGTCGGCTCCTTCTTCTGTGGCTTCGCCAACAGCATGACCTGGCTGATCGTGGCGCGCGGCGTGCAGGGGGTCGGCGCCGGCGGCCTGCTGGTCACCGCCACCGCGCTGATCGCCGACGTGATCCCGTTGCGCGACCGCGGCCGCTACCAAGGCGCGCTCGGCTCGGTTTTCGGTGTGGTCACGGTGGTCGGGCCGCTGCTCGGCGGCCTGTTCGTCGACCACCTGTCGTGGCGGTGGGCCTTCTACGTCAACATTCCGGTCGGCATCATCGTGCTGCTCGTCGCGGTGCCGGCGATCCCGGCGATCAGGGCGGCGGCGCGGCCGATCGTCGACTACCTCGGCATCCTGGTGATCGCGCTCGCCGCCTCCGGCCTGACGCTGGTGACCAGCTGGGGTGGCACGACGTACGCGTGGAACTCGCCGACCATCATCTGGATGTCGGTCGGCTCGCTGATCCTGCTGGTGCTCTTCGTCTTCATCGAGCTGCGCGCGAAAGAGCCGGTGCTGCCGATGCGGCTGTTTCGCAATCCGGTCTTCGCCGTCGCCACGCCGATCAGCTTCATCGTCGGCTTCGCGATGCTCGGCGGCATCACCTTCCTGCCAACCTTCCAGCAGTACGTGAACGGTGTGTCGGCGACCGAGTCCGGCATCCGGATGCTGCCGATGGTCGCCGGCCTGCTGTTCGCCTCGATCGTCAGCGGCAACGTCGTCAGCAGGACCGGCACGTACAAGATCTTTCCGATCGCCGGATCGGTGCTGATGGGTTGCGGTCTTTATCTGCTGTCGCTGATGGACGAGACGACGAACTACTGGCTGTCGGCCGGTTACATGCTGGTCCTCGGTCTCGGTGTCGGCGCCTGCATGCAGGTGCTGGTGATCGCGGTGCAGAACACGGCACCGTACGCGGACCTCGGCGTGGCCACCTCCGGCGTGACTTTCCTGCGTACGATGGGAAGCTCCTTCGGGGTCGCGGTCTTCGGCACGGTCTATTCCAACCAGCTGACGGAAAAGCTGTCCGCCGTACGACTGCCGGCCGGTGTGAGTCCGGCGGCGCTGCAAAACGCCGAGTTGCTGCACAAGCTGCCGGCCTCGGTCGTACAACCGATCGCGCACGCGTACGCGCAGTCGCTGCAGGTCGTCTTCCTCGCGGCCATCCCGGTCGCCGGCCTCGCCTTCGCCCTGTCGCTGTTCCTCAAGCAGGTCAAGCTGCGCGACACCGCGCGGGTGGCCGCCTCGGACATGGGCGACGGCTTTGCCATGCCGGACGGCAGCCACGAGAACTGCGTCGAGCGTGCCGTGGCGGCGATCGTGAAGGCGGGGCCGCGACGGATGAGCACGGAGGTGCTGGCGCGGTCGCAGTCGACGCTCGGCATCGCCGACGCGTGGTGCCTGACCCGCGTCGCGCTGACCAGGCGGCGGCACGGCTCGGCCACGTTGTCGCAGGTCACCGTCAATGTGAACGCGCCGGACGAGGTGCTGCAGCCGGCCTTCGAGCGAGCCGTCGGTGCGGGGTTGCTGGCCAGCTCGGCCAGCGGCTATGAGCTGACCGCGCGCGGAGAGGCGGAGTTCGAGAAGATCGCCACCGCCTGGCGCGGCTGGGTCACCGAGAAGTTCGCCGACTGGGAACCGGACAGCCAGGAGGAGCTGCAGGCGGCGCTGCGCCGCGTGTCGGAACGGCTGCTCGGCGAGGTCAGCTACGAACCCCGACACGCGGTGACCGCCTGACCGCGCTGAAGTCCAATCCTCACGCGCGGCTGCGACGGTCCGCGCGTGCGTACGCCGTACGCGAACGCTGGTCTGGCCGGCTGTGGATAACTTCCGCGGGGTAGCTGCGACAACGAGTAGCGTTGTTTGCGAGGGGTACGGACCGCGCATCTGGGGGGATGACACCGACCATGGATCCGGTGATCAAGGACTTACGCCAGCAGCTCTCGCAGCAACAGGCCGACATCAAGAACCGGCTGGCGATGGCCCGCACCAGGGCCGACCAGCGAGCCGTCGACTTCTTCTCCGGCCAGCTGCACGCCTACCGGATCATCCTCGACACCGTCGAGCTGGCCGACAGTGAGGGCGACGGCAAACGCCGCAAGACGTGACAGAATCACCGGTGTGGCAGTGCTGGTGACCGGCGCGACCGGCGCACTCGGCCGGCGCGTGGTCGACCGGTTGGTCGCCGCCGGCCAGCGGGTACGGATCGCCAGCCGCCGGCCGCGCACCGACTCGCCGCACGAGTGGACCGTGGTCGACTACAAGACCGGTGCCGGCCTGGAAGACGCGTGCCGCGACGTGTCCGCGATCGTCCACTGCGCGTACGCGCCGACCAACACCTCCGTCGAGGAGGCGCTGGTCGCGGCGGCGCGCCGAGCCGGCCGGCCACACCTGGTGTACGTGTCGATCGTCGGCATCGACCGCATCCCGCTGTTTTCGTACCAGGCCAAACTCGCCGCCGAGCGACTGATCGCCGACTCCGGCCTGCCGTGGACGGTGCTGCGCGCAACGCAGTTCCACGACCTGATCTTCCGCGGCGCCGCGCTGCTCGGCCGCTCGCCGGTCGTACCGATCCTGCCGATACGCGTCCAGCCGATCGACAGCGGCGAGGTGGCCGGCCGGCTGGTCGAGCTGGCCACCGGCGCACCGGCCGGCCGCGTGCCGGACATCGGCGGTCCGCAGGTCCGCGAGGTGGCCGACCTCATCCGGATCTACTTCCGTGCCAAGGAAAAACGCCGGCTGCTCGTGCCGCTGCGCCTGCCGGGCAGGACCTATCGCGCGTTTCGCGACGGCAACAACCTCACGCCGGACAACGCGTACGGCACCATCACCTTCGAGCAGGCGCTTCAGGCCGACTGACGGGACACCCGGAAGGTCTCGCGATAGGCCTGTGGCGTCGTGCCGACCCTGATGCCGAAGTGGTGGCGCAGCGCCGCCGCGTTGCCGAATCCGGCGCGCGCGGCAATCGTGTCGACGGTGAGGTCGCTGCCTTCCAGCAACTGCCTGGCCAGCAGTACGCGCTGCGTGGTCAGCCAGTCGTGCGGTGTCGTGCCGGTCTCGGCCTGAAACCGGCGCGCAAACGTACGCGGTGCCATGTGCGCGCGCTCGGCCAGCATCGGCACGCTCATCGCCTGGTCCAGATGCGCCACCATCCAGCTCAGCAGCGGCTCCAGCGTGGACGTGCCGCGCAGCGGGATCGGCGTCTCGATGTATTGCTTCTGGCCGCCGGACCGCTGCGGCGGCACCACCATCCGCCGCGCGAGCGCACGCGCCACCTCGGTGCCTTCGCGCTCGCGGACGAGATGCAGGCAGAGGTCGATGCCGGCGGCCGTGCCGGCGCTGGTCCACACCGGGCCGTCACAGACGTAGAGGACGTCCGGATCGACGCGCGTACGCGGATATTTGCGCTGCAGCTCGTCGGCGTACATCCAGTGTGTCGTGCACGTACGCCCGTCGAGCAGGCCGGCGGCGCCGAGCGCGAACGCGCCGGAGCACATGCTGATGACCAGGGCGCCCCGCTCGACTCCGGCACGCAGGCCGGCCAGCAGGTCGTCCGGATAGTCCTCCTCGCGCGCACTGCCGGCGGACATCGCGATGACGTCGGCATCGGCCATCGCGTCGAGTGAAAACCTCGGCACGATGTCGAAGCCGGTCTTGGACGCCACCGGCTCGCCGGCACGTACGCCACAGACGCGGAAGTCGTACGTCGGCAGGCCCTGCTCGGACCGGTCGATGCCGAACACCTCGCACAGCGTGGCGAACTCGAACGGGGACACACCCGGCAGCACCGGCACCGCGACGGATCGGATCATGCCACCAGGATACGGCAGGATTTCGAGGTAACCTGGCATCCCTGCCACTCTCGCGCCAGCGAGTTGCGGAGGATGCTACGTGGCATGGAACTCCTCATCCTGCTGGCGATATTCCTTCTCGTGGATGTCGCGGTGCTGCTCGGCTGGACGCCGGACACCCGCGACGGACGCGACTGGCAGCCGCGCGGCGGCTGGAAGCCGACGAAAGAGATCCGGCGCCCCAAAATCAGCTGATGTCCACCCCACGCAAGACGAGCGGAAGCCGGCGGGTCGCACCGCCGGTGATCCGTACCGGCACACCCCAGTCCTGCCGGATCAGGTGGCAGGCCGGATGCTCCACCCCGACATCGCAGGCCGCCGCCTGAGCCGTCACATGGAGCACCCCTTCGGTGACGTCCGGCGAAATCACGATCTCCCGCGTCAGGTCGGTCGTGGAGCCGGCGCCGGACACCAACAGCTCGGCCGGCGTCGCGCTCACGTTCAGCTGCGTCGACGGACCATAGCGATCGTCCAGTTTTTGGCCTGGTGGCGGGCTGAAGACGACGTCGAGCCGCACGACACCTGACGCGATCTCGGTGACCGGCCGCTGAGTTTGCATGGCCGGACCGGAAATCCGCCGCATCGTCCCCGGAGCGACCGGCCGGGTCAACCGGTGTGCGGCCGACTCGACGACCACCAACTGACCGTCGACCTCCACCGCGTCCGAGGGCTCGGCCACACCGGTGGCCAGCGTGCTCACCTCTTTTGTCGCCGGATCATAACGGCGTACGGCGTTGTTGTAGGTGTCCAGCACGGCGACGGAATGATCGGACAGCACCGCGACTCCGAGTGGATGCTGGAAACGCGCTTTCTCCGCCGGTCCGTCGACATGCCCGAAGTCGAAAAGTCCTTCGCCGACCGCGGTGTGCATGACGCCGTTTTCCACGTATCGCAGCGAAGAAGTCTCCGAGTCGGCGATCCACAGCCGGTCGCCGTCGGCCGCCAGACCGGACGGCTGCGCCATCCAGGTCTCGGCGATCGCGCCGTCCTTCAACCCCTCCACGGTCGTGCCGGCCCACGCCGCGAACTCGCCGGAGCGCGGGTCGAAACGCCAGAGCTGGTGAATCCCGGCGCCGGCAACGATGACAGCGCTGTCATGCCAGGCCAGGTCCCACGGCGACAGCGGTACGCCCTCGGGTGCGGTCGCGACCGTCCACACTCGACCGTCGGACAAGTCGATGGCGCGCAGCGCGTGGTTGACCGTATCGGCGACGAGTACGTCGTATCCGGCGACACCGGACGGCATCACCAGCACGCCCTGCGGCTCGGAGAAAGCCGCCGTTTCCGCTGCGCCGTCAACGAAACCGCGCTCGCCGCTGCCGATCCGCCGGACCACGGCCTCGCCGTCCAGCTCGACCAGCGAGTGGTGCTGCGAGTCCGAGACCAGCAGCGTGCCGGCCGGCGTCACGGCCACTTTTCCGGGGAACCGCAAGACGGTTTCCGGTGCCGGCGGCGGCACGTACGGTCCGTCGCCGCGATGCAGAGTGCCTTGCTTCTCGTGCTCGGCGACCAACTCCTCGAGCAGCCGGCCGATTCCTTCGACGTGACCTTCGCCGGCCGCCTGCGCGACCACGTAACCCTCGGGGTCGATCACCGCGAGCGTCGGCCAGGCGCGTACGGCGTACTGCTGCCAGGTCAGCATCTCCGGGTCGTCAAGCACCGGATGCCGTACGCCATAGCGCTCGACCGCGGCGACGACCGCCTGATGCTCGCGCTCGTGCTCGAACTTCGGCGAGTGCACACCGATCACCACGAGCACGTCACTGAACCGCTCCTCCAGCGGCCGCAGCTCGTCGATCACGTGCAGGCAGTTGACGCAACAGAAAGTCCAGAAATCGACCAACACGATCTTGCCGCGCAGATCGGCCAGGGTGAGGTCGCGGCCGCCGGTGTTGATCCAGCCACCGGCGCCGGCGAGCTCCGGCGCGCGCACACGGGACACTCTCGGAGAAGTCACGTTGTCATCCAACCAGGCCAATGATCCGGTTGTTCCGTGACTCGCGCAAATAACACATTTCGGTTATTCGGTCGGCAAGTTCCGCTCGCGCAGGTAGCTGGAGAACTCTTCGTCCGTACGCACGCCGTGGTCCAGAACCGCCGTGTAGACGTCCGTTCCACTGACTGCGTACGGATAGTTGACACTGTGCCGCCAACGGTCCTTGATGCGCAGGATGGCCAGTCGTTGCTCCGGACTGGCATTCCGCAAGGCTTCGGCGGCATGGCGATGTGGACGGTCAACGATGTGCAGCCAGATGGTGATGTCGATCTTCCAAAGCCGACCACCGTGCAGATATTCCCCGACCACATAGAAACGCTCATCCGTGATAGCCGGACCGGGCCGCCGATCGCCGCGCTCATCCCGAAAGTCAGCGGCCAGCAACCGACCGTCACCAGAAATCCCGGCAAGCGCGACAAAAACCTCAGCGGTCGTCACGTACGGCGCTGTGAACATCACGTCCAGGTCGCGGGTCACCATCAGGCCGGAGACCGCGCTGCCGATCACCACCGGATCGCCGAAAACGTTGAAATGGCCGGAGAAGTCGACGGCGCGGACCACCTCGGCCGCCTCCGCGGTGAGCGAATCGGCACGCGCGAGCAGGGCCTGGTCGCTGATTTTGTCCATCGTTGCAGCGTAATCGGCAGGTGACCGGCCGTTCGGACCGCCGATCAGGCAGGGTTTTTCGGGCAGAGTCAGGGGTATCTTTGGTCACCCCGGTGACCACCGCACGCGTGTGACTGTGTACGGTGTGGAGTCGAAAGCTCCTCCCGCACCGACTTTCGCCACCTTGACGCACCGGCCGTGAGCATCTTCACACCAACAGTGCCGACTGGGTGGATGTTGGCATGACCTTGTCCCATCGTGGATGGCAGGCATGCGGTTCGTCGCGTAAACACAGCTATTTCTTTGTCTTACCCAATTTCCGCCGACATTAACGTGTCGGGCAGCTGAACGGTTCCGGGAGGGAAAGGGTTTCTCCTGTGTGCGAGCCGATTTCCGGGCCCGACTGGACAATCGGAGGATACGGAACGGGCTCTTTCCGTGCATAGTTAATACAGCCGAAATGTGCCGCGAGGGCCCACTGTTCGGCTCGGGGAGACGTATGTCCATTGACATGGCTGGAGAAACCACCAGGGTGGTGGCGCATCCGTCCACAGACTATTCACAGCCGCGATATTCCGGCGCAAACGTTCGCCGGCTGCACCATGTCTTCGAGGCGAGCGTCGACCGCACGCCGGAAGCCGTCGCCGTGCGGACCGACGAGCGCGCGGTCACCTATCGCGAGCTGGACACGCTGGCCAACCAGCTCGCACACCGGTTGCGGCGGGCCGGTGTCGGCGACGGATCGCGGGTCGCGATCCTGCTGCACCGGTCGCTGCAGACGTACGTCGCGCTGCTCGGCATCGGCAAGGCGGCGGCCGCGTTCGTACCGATCGACCCGGGTTCTCCCCCCGACCGGGTCGGTTACATCGTCGAGGACGCCGGCGTCGACCTGATCGTCACATCGTCGGATCTGTCCGCGGCGGCCAGCGGGCTGCCCTGTGCCGTGCTCGAGGTCGACACCGCGGCCGACGAACTGCGGTCGCAACCGGCCTACCGGCCGGACCTCAGCCTCGACGACGCCGGCAACCCCGACCCGGACGCGTACATCATCTACACCTCCGGCTCCAGCGGCCGGCCCAAAGGCGTGCTGGTCGCGCAGTCGAGCATCTGCAACTTCCTCGACGTGGTGCCGACGCTTTACGACGTCCGGCCGACCGACCGCGTCTACCAGGGCATGACGATCTCCTTCGACTTCTCCATCGAGGAGATCTGGCCGACCTGGGAACGCGGCGCGACGCTGGTCGTCGGCCCCACCGACTCGCGACGGCTCGGCGCCGAGCTCGCCGACTTCCTGGACAGCGCCGGCATCACGGTCTTCTACTGCGTGCCGACGCTGCTCGCGACCATCCCCCGTGAGCTGCCGAAAATCCGCAACATCCTGGTCGGTGGCGAGGCCTGCCCCGGGCAGCTGGTGGAGCGGTGGAGCCGGCCGGGACGGCGGATCCTCAACACGTACGGCCCGACCGAGGCGACCGTGACGGCCATCTGGTGCGACCTCTATCCGGGCCGCCCGGTGGTCATCGGCAGGCCGGTGCCGACGTACACCGCCGTTTTGCTTGACGAGGACCGCAAACTCGTGCCGGACGGCGAGGTTGGTGAGATCTGCCTCGGCGGTCCCGGAGTCGCGCGCGGCTATGTCGGCCGGCCGGACCTGACCGCCGACAAGTTCATCGAGCACGAGTGCGCACCGCCGGGCAGCAAGCTCTATCGCACCGGCGACCTCGGCCGGCTGACCGCGGACGGCGAGATCGAATACCTCGGTCGGGCCGACTCCGAGGTGAAAATTCGGGGCCACCGGGTGGATCTCGGCGAGATCGAGAGCGTACTGATGGAGGACGACGCGGTCGCCGAAGCGGTGACCGCGATGATGCCGGTGAGCGCTGAACCGGACGCCGCAAAGGAACTTTCCGCGTACGTCGTCCTTTTGGCCGGCCACGGCGACGAGGATGCGATCGTGCGGCGGCTGCACGGTCAGCTCAAGGACCGCGTGCCGCCATACATGGTGCCGTCCTTCCTGGACGTCGTCGCGTCGCTGCCGACGATGCCGAGCGGCAAGGTCGACCGCAAGCGGCTGCCGCTGCCCAGCGGCCGCCGGCTGGCGTTGTCGTCGGGGCCAGTGGTGGCACCGCAAACCGAGATGGAGACGCGCGTACGCGACGCGTGGGCTCAGGCTTTCGGCCTGGCGGCCGAGGATCTGTCGGTCGAGGCCAACTTCTTCACCGACCTCGGCGGCCACTCGCTGCTCGCCGCCACGGTGGTCTCCTTCCTACGTAACGAAAACATCGGCTCCAACCCGGCCGTACGCGACCTCTACGCCAACCAGACGGTCCGCGAGCTGGCGGCACATCTGGAGGAACGGCAACAGCGCGGAGCCGCACCGGCGGCCGCCAAGGCGCCGGGCATGCGGCACCGCACCGGCCGGATCGCGCGCGCCGGTGCCGCGCAGGCCGTGGTGATCTACTTGTTGTTGCTCGTCATCACGTTGCCGGTGTCGTACGTCTACACCGTCAACAACGGTGACGTGTCGGTCGACGTGCTGGTGCAGCTGCTCGGCGCGATCCTGGTCAGCTATCTCGGCGTACGGTGGATCGTGCCGCTGGTGGTGGCGCGGCCGCTGGCCTGGGGGATCAAGCCGGGCCGATATCCGTTGTGGGGCCTGACCTATCTGCGGCTGTGGGCGCTGGACATGTTGCTGGCCATCGGTCCACTGCCGGTGGTGAGCGGTTCTCCTTTGACGTCCACGTATCTGCGGCTGCTCGGCGCGCACGTCGGCCGGCGTACGACCATCGAGACCAGCGCGATCGCCATGCCGAGCATGGTTTACGTCGGCGCCGACGCGTCCATCGGCTATGGCGTGACGTTGCGGCCGTGGCGCGTCGAGGATGGCCTGGTGACGGTCGCGCCCATCACCGTCGGACCAGGCGCATTCGTCGGCGCGAACGCCGTTCTCGAACCCGGCAGCACCATCGACGCCGGCGCTTCCTTGGCGCAGCAGTCCGTGATCGGCGAAGGCCAATGGGTCCCAATCGGCCAGCGCTGGTCGGGTTCACCTGCGCAGCCGACCGACGAGCTGGATGTCGTCGTCGAGATGATGATGCGCGGCCACCAGGAAACCCGCGGCTGGCGGTTTTGGCACCTGCTCGGCGCATTTTTCGGCCTGGCCGGCCTGGAGGTCGGCGCGATCGCGATGATCGTGCCTGGCGTCGCGCTGGTCTGGTGGGCCCTGCTGGCCTGGGGTGTGCTCGCCGGCATGATCGCGACCGTCATCGCCGGGCCGGTTTTCGTCCTCACCGTCTGCGGTGTGGTGGCCGTCGGCAAGCGCGTCATCATGCCGAACACGCCCATCGGCATCCATCCCGTGCGGTCCGGTCTCGGCGTACGGAAGTGGATTTCCGACAAGCTGCTGGAATTCAGCCTGACCTTCACCAACTCGCTCTACGCGACGCTCTACACCGTGCCGTGGCTGCGGATGCTCGGCGCACGCGTCGGCCGGCGCGCCGAGGTCTCCACGGCCGCGCACCTGGACCCGGATCTTCTGGTGCTCGGCAACGAAAGTTTCGTCGCCGACATGGCCAGCGTCGGCGCCGCGACCTTCGCCAACGGCCGGGTCGCCTTCCTGCCGACCGAGGTCGGCAGCCGCGCGTTCGTCGGCAACGCCGCGTTCGTGCCGGCCGGCACCAACCTCGGCGACGGGTCGCTGGTCGGCGTCGGGACCGTACCACCGGAGGAAAAAGTGCCGGAAGGCACCTCCTGGCTCGGCTCCCCGGCGATGCACCTGCCGCTGCGGCAGGACAGCGGCTCCTACTCCGAACAGGAGACGTTCCGGCCGATCCGGCGGCTGGTGTGGCAGCGGCTCGCGATCGAGTTCTTCCGCGCGACGCTGCCGGCTTCGGTGCTCGGCCTCAGTTTCTATCTCTACCTGCTCGCGCTGTCCGGCGTCGCGCACGGCCGCGACCTGCCGGTCCCGGCGCTGGCCTCGCCGCTGATGGCGATCGTCGCGAGTGTCGCGGTGATCGTCTATTGCGTTGCCATCAAACGAAACCTGATCGGCACCTACGTGCCGCGGGTCGAGCCGCTGTGGAGTCCGTGGGTCCGCCGCAGCGAGTTCGTCACCGGCATGTTCGAGGCCGCCGCGGTGCCGGCCGGCGTCGGCATGCTGGTCGGTACGCCTTTCCTGCCACCGATCCTGCGCTGGTTCGGCGCGTCGGTCGGCCGGCGCACCTGGATCGGCACCACGTTTCTCACCGAGTTCGACCTGGTCGAGATCGGCGACGACGCGACCATCGGCACTGGTGTTTCGTTGCAGACTCACCTTTTCGAAGACCGGGTCATGAAGATGTCCAAGGTCACGGTGAAACGCGGCGCCAGCGTCGGCACGCGCTCGGTGGTCCTCTACGACGCGGTCGTCGACAGCGAGGTGACGCTCGGATCGCTGTCGCTGTTGATGAAAGGCGAGCACCTCACCCCAGGCACGCGGTGGATCGGCATTCCGGCACAGGGCGCCGGCGACGCCGTCCACCTGGATTTCAAAGTGATCGCCGACAAAGCCGTGCGTGGCGTACACCGCGCCGGACGGCGGCGTGCGATCCCGTCCTCTCGCTCCACCACAGAATCGGTCCGCTGATGAACTCCCGACTGCTCGTGTGCGACCCGCGACACTTCCGCATCGACTACGAGATCAATCCCTACATGCACACCGAAACGCAGCCAGAGCTGGCCGCGGCGACCGCCGAACACGAGGCGATCGTGGCCGCGCACCTGGCCGCCGGCCGCAAGGTCGAGTACGTCGCCGCGGCGCCGGACTGCCCGGACATGGTCTACACGGCCAATGCCGCGGTCGTCCGTGGTGACCACGTCGTGCTGGCCAACCTGCCGCCGGAACGGCAGGCGGAAACGCCCTACCACCGCGCCTGGTTCGCCGAGCGCGACTATCGGATTGTCCAGGCACCGTACGCGTTCAGCGGCCAAGGCGACGCGCTTGCCTGCGGTGACCTGCTCTTCGCCGGACACGGCCAGCGCACCGACCGGCGTACGCTCGACCTGCTGGCCGATTTTCTGGACTATCGCGTCGTTCCGCTGCGTACGGTCAGCGCGCGTTGGTATGACCTGGATCTGGCGTTGTCGGTCATCGACGCGGACACCCTGGCCTACTGTCCGGAGGCCTTCGACCAGCCGAGCCTGGCCGAGTTGCACTCCGCCGGCCTGGACCTTATTGAGGTTTCGCGCGCGGAGGCGGACAATTTCGCACTGAACCTGGTGAGTGACGGGACGACGGTGACGATGACGACCGGAGCGCCGGTGCTGGCCGCGCGGCTGCGCGAGCGCGGCAAGACCGTTGTACAACTGGAAACCACCGAGCTGCGCAAAGGCGGCGGCGGGATCAGGTGCACGGCTCTGACACTGGACAACGCCTGATGTCCGGGCCGTTTGCCGCCGTCCGCCGAGCCTTCGACTCGCTGCTGTCCTCCGACGAGCCGTCCGGTGACCGCCCGCTGGCGCTGGTCTATCGCGGACCGGCCAGCCTGCCGGGATGTCCGGAGGCGGTGGCCGCGCTGCTGGAGTCGAGTCCGGCCGGCTTCCACGTGCGTTACGTGGGACCGAAAGACCACGAGCTGTCCGAGGACTCGCTGGCCGAGGCCGATCTGTATGCGCAGCCGGGTGGCGGCACGCTGAAACGCGCGTACAAGCACATGAAGCACCACCGCGACGAGATCCGCGATTTCATCGCCGACGGTGGAAAATATCTCGGTTTCTGCGTCGGCGGCTATCTGGCCGGCGCGACGCCGGGTTTCGACCTGCTGCCTGGCGACACCGACCAGTACATCGAGACCGACGACGCGACCATCGACGACGACGGCAACACACTGGTCGAGGTCGTCTGGAACGGCCGGCGCCGCACGGTTTTCTTCCAGGACGGCCCGCATTTCGACATCAAGCGACGGTCGGCCAACGTGCTCGCCACCTACACCAACGGCACCGTCGCCGCCGCGGTCGTGCCTTTCGGCCGTGGAAAGGTCGGCGTCGTCGGACCGCATCCGGAGGCGACCCGTGACTGGTTCACCGACGCCGGCCTGCCGGTGCCGCGACCGCTCGCGCTCGACCTCGGCCACGACCTGGTCTCGGCCGTGATGGCGCGATGACCGACCTGCCGGTACGGAAAACGACGACCTCCGTCGCCGCGAAGGCGCAGCGGCTGATCGCCGTGGACGCCACCCGCGGTGTGGCGCTGCTCGGGATGATGGCCGTCCATTCCTTGTACGAGTCCAATCCGGACGGCTCGCCGACCCTGTCGTTCGCGATCTTCGGCGGCCGCGCGGCCGCCACCTTCGCCGTGCTGGCCGGCGTCGGCATCGCCTTCATGACCGGACGCAAACGCGTGCCGCTGCGGTCCGGACCGGCGGTGGCGACTGGCCTGCTCGTACGCGCGCTGGTCATTGGCGCCATCGGACTTTTCATGGGTTACGCGGACGCGCGGCTGGCCGCGGTGATCCTGCCGTACTATGCCGTGCTTTTCGTCCTCGCCATCCCGCTCGTCTTCATGCCGACCTGGCTGGTCGCGGTGGTCGGTGTGGCGGCCGCCGGCGGCGTCCCCGTGCTGACACATCTGTGGCTGCCCCATCTTGCGGTGCCGTCATTGGACAACCCGGAGTTCATCGACGTCATCCGGCATCCGGTCACGATCCTCACCGAGCTCACGATCACCGGTGAGTATCCGGCGTTGTCGTGGCTGGCGTACGCGTGTGCCGGCATTGTCGTCGGCCGGCTGTCGCTGCAGAAGATCCGCGTCGCGGTTTCGTTGCTGGGCACCGGAATCGTGTTGGCGGCCGGCGCAGCGTACGCGTCCTGGGTCCTGCTGCACCAATATGGCGGACTGTCGCAGATCTGGATGGCGCAGCCCGGCAGTGTCTGGACCGCCGCGGAAACCAGCGAGGTGCTCTCGCTCGGCGCCGACGGGACCGTACCGTCGTCGACCTGGTGGTGGCTCGCCGTCGACTCGCCGCACACCGGAACGACGCCCGACATGGTCGGCACGATCGGTGCCGCGATGGCCTTGCTCGGCGCGATGTTGCTGCTCGGGCACGTCGGTCTCGGTTATCTGCGACCGGTGATCCGCGTGCTGATGGCGCCGCTCGCCGCCGCCGGCGGCATGACGCTGACCTTCTACACCGCGCACATCTGGTTCCTGAACTCCGATTACGACGTGTATTCGGCCGGTGTCGGCTACACGCTGCAGGTCATCGCCGTGCTGGCGATCGGGCTGGCGTGGCGGGCCACCGCTGGAAAAGGTCCGCTGGAGACGCTCACTTCGGCATTGTCCGGCCGAAGCCGGCGCTGGGTCGCCGATCGCCTTGCCAGGCCACGCAAACCCAGGCCGGCGCCGGTCAGTCCGGCGGTCGTCCCGCGGCCGTCCGACGATGCGACCGAGCTGATTCCGCTGCCCGTCGTCGATGCCGCGACGGCACAGCGGTTCGATCCGGAGATGACGATGGAGCTGCCGGCACTGCGGTTCGTCTCGGCGGTGGCCACCGCCGAGGAGACCACCATGGAGATGCCGGCGATAAGGTCGGAATACCTGCTGGACATCTTCGACGAGAAACCCAAGGAATGAGACGCTGGATCGCACTGGCCCTGACAGCCGCGCTGGTGGCGGCTCTGGCGGCATGTGGCGGTCAGCAGCAATCTGGTCCGCTGGCACTGGTCTATCGCGGACCGGCGGCCTGTTCCGGCTGCGCGGACGCGGTCGCCAAGCTGCTGCGAAACTCACCGAGCCATTTCCGCGTAATGTTCGTCGGACCCGACGGCGACCAGCCACTTTCGGCCGCCACGCTGAAAACCGCCGTCGTCTACGCGCAGCCAGGCGGTGGCAGCCTTGACCCGGCCTGGCGGCGGATGCGACATTACGCCGACGACATCCGGGCGTGGGTCCGCGGCGGTGGCACGTATCTCGGCTTTTGCCTCGGCGGCTATCTGGCCGGCGCGACACCGGGTTTCGGCCTGCTTCCCGGCGACACCAACGCCTACATCGACTCGCGCGGTGCCACGGTCGCCAGCTCCGACGACACGGTCGTCGCGGTGACCTGGCGCGGGCAGCGGCGGCACATGTACTTCCAGGATGGACCGATTTTCCAGCTGAGACGGGGATCCACCGCGACGGTGCTGGCGACGTATCCGACCGGCGCGGCCGCTGCCGTGGCGACGACGTACGGCCGCGGCAGGGTCGGCGTCGTCGGTCCGCATCCGGAGGCCGACCAGTCCTGGTATTCCGACGCGCGGCTGGACAACCCCGACGGCGTACGGCCGGATCTCGGCTATGACCTGATCGAGACGACGGTGCACCTGCCGGCGCCGGCTCCGACCAGATAACCCGCTTTGGCGAATGCGTCGACCACAACGCGCCACGGTTTGCTGAGTGGATCGACGATCTCGAAGTGACCGACGCCAGGCAGCTCAGTCAGTCGATGGCCGGTCTTTTCCGCGTACGCGCGTGACATTTCCACTGGCACGCGCGTATCGCGGTCTCCGTGGATCAGCGTCACCGGCACGCGAGGCGCCCGAATCCGCGCCGTGTCGGCGAGCGCATAGCGCTCCGGCGCGTCGTCGGACCGGCGCCGAGCAACGCACGTGCCGCGCCTTCGTCAAGATCACGCCGAGATGCTTCGACGAGATCGATGACCGGCGCCAACGCGACCACGCCGAGAATGTCGGCTGCCAGGTCCTGCGCGGCGGCCCAGACCGCGAGGTGGCCGCCGGCGGAATGGCCGGCGTACATGACACCGGCAAACGACACTCCTGCGGCCGCGACGAGATCCGGCACCTGCCGCGCCGCCAGTTCGACGTCGTCGAAGGTCGCCGGCCATCCGCCGGCACCGCCGGTGCGCCGATATTCCACGCTGACCACCGTAAAACCGCGACCGGCCAGGTCGACGGCGAGCGGGCCGGTGTACGCACGTGTGATCGGATCGCGCCAGAAACCGCCGTGCCAGAACATCACCAGTGGACCTGTCGCGGCCGACGCGCGTACGTCCGCCACCTGGTCGGGATGCGGTCCGTACGCGAGGGTCAGGTCCGGCGGCGCGGCCGGCCTGCTGAGCACCTCGCGGCTTGCCTCCACCGCGGTCCAGGGTCTGTCTCCATATTCCGCGGGGCGATAGCCGAGCCCAAACGACTCTCATCCCCTCGGAACATCGACACAGACCCTAGCCGAGAATTTTCTGGCCGTTGAAGGTGCCGAGCTCCTCGCGATAGAACTCCAGGCCGATGCCGTTGGGATCGCGGATGTAGAGGCTGTCCTCCACCCCACGGTCCGGACCGAGGTATTCGATCCCCTCGGCGTCGAGTATCTCCTTGATCCGGACGAAGTTCTCCGGTGAGGTGGACAACGCCAGGTGCTGCACGGCGCCGATCGTCTCGCTGAAGTCGGGGTGGCCGTGACCGGGAAAGTCGAAAAAACCGAGCAGATTGCGGTTGCCGATGTCGAAGAAGAAATGGCTGGAGCCGCTGTAGTCCCGGTTTTCCACCAGCTCGACCAGCGGAAAGCCAAGGAACTCCTGATAGAACCTGATCGTCTCCTCGACATCCCGGCAGATCAACGCGATGTGGTGGACGCCTCGCACCGCAGTCGTCGGACGCTCACCGGCCGGACGCAGATATCGGTCGCGCAGCTCGTCGCGCCGCGCGCGGATCTTTTCCAGTTCCTCGCCTTGTGGTTGCGGCATGTCCACTTCCCCATCCTGGCTGGCCAGCCTCAACATAGCACCGCCGACCGGCGGCCGAAACACACCGTTTGCCGGCGATAGCCGTCGGTGAGATCGACGACTGATCGGGCCGCGACCGCGGTCCGTTAGGGCAATCCTCCTGTTTGTCATGGTGTGCCGCACATATCGTGGCAGTCGCTCGCCACACCGACCGAGAGGAACGTCCATGCGCCGCACAGTCGCGGTCATCATCGCGGCCGCCACCGCTGCACTCGCGCTGAGCGCCTGCGGACCGACCGCCAGCAAAACCGGCAGTGCACCGGCCGGCCAGCCCAAAGCGGCGGTCGCGGCGAATCCGGCCGACGCCATCGCCGCCGCGTACGACAAGACACTGGCCGCCAACACCGCGAAATTCAGCGCGCTGCTCGACACGACGATCAGCGGCAACAAGATCAGCCTGACCGGTGACGGCAGCATCCAGTTCAATCCGCTGGCCGGTGACTCCACCCTGAAAGGCAAAGGCACCGACGTCCACATCATCACCATCGGCAGGGACGTCTACATTCAGGGCACCGACAAGAAATGGTCGAAGCTGGACACCAGCAAGACCAGCGGCAGCTCCAACAATCCGGTCGACTATCTGGGATTCCTGAAAGGCGTGACCGGTCCGGTCACCTCGACCGGCACGACCGACGTACACGGATCGCCCGCCACCGGCTACAAAGTCACCGTCGACTTCGCCAAAGCGGTCAAGAACTCGCCCGGTGGTGCGAACAGCCTGTTGCAAAGCGTCCAGTCCGGCGGCATCACGACCGCGCCGATCGACATCTGGCTCGACAACCAGGGCCGGCTCGCGCAGATCAAATACCGTTTCGACGCGAAGGCTCGCGGCGCCGACCTGGTCAGCGACGGAACGGTCGCATTTTTCGACTACGGAACGCCGGTCACCGTCACCGCTCCGCGGGTTGGCTGAACGGCTGGTAACAGTCGTAGTTTCGTTGCTCGGCAATGCGTCCGTCACGGATCCGCAGGACGGTCGCGATATGTGCCCGTATCACGTGGCCGGCCGGCAGATCTCCCATCGCGTTACGCAGTTTTCCGGTCCACAACGACTCGACCAGCACCTGGTCGTCAGCGGCGAACACGTTCTCGATGTCGAAGGATTGCTCACTGACGACCTGCTGGCCTCCCTCAGCCGCGGTCAGAATGCCCTCCAGGTCACGTCGCGCACCCGCTGGTATGATCGAATTCGGCAGCTCGTGATGCACCGCGTCGGCGGTAAAAAACGCCGACAACTCGTCACCAACAGCGCCAGCGGCCACTGCTTCGTGATAGCGGAGTGCCAAGTCAATGTTTGCCTCACTCATAAAAACAGCCTACCCGGAGCTCTGGGATCGCACGCGTAGCGAAGCACTCGTTTAACCGCCGAGAGCCAGTACGACGAGGACGACAGTCGTCGTGGTTTCCACCAATGCGCCGAAGACATCGCCGGTGACGCCACCGAACCGACGCACCGCCAGTCCGCGCAGGATCGCCGCCGCGACCAAACCAGCGAGCACGGCGGCGACTGTCACTATCCCCTTGTCGAGGAGATTTCCACCGGTCCAGGCCAATCCGAGCACGACAAGACTCCACGACCAGCCGACCAGACGGCTCAGGCTCCCGGCCACCAATGCGCCGAAACCGTCCGGCCGCGCTGACGGCACGTGCCGCGAACACGCCACCACGACCGCGATCCGGCCGGCGACGACTGCGGCGATCACCGCCAGCATCCCAAACTGCCAGCCGAGGTGCATGCATTGCGCCAGCGCGGAAATCTGCACGATCACCAAGAGAAGCAGTGTCACGACGCCAAACGGACCGATGTCGGACCGGCGCATGATCTCCAGCGCACGTGCCGGTGCTGCTCGCGAGCCGAGGCCGTCCGCGGTGTCGGCGAGTCCGTCAAGGTGCAGGCATCGAGTCGCGGCCGCCAGCAACGAGATCGCCAACGTCGCGGCGAGATAGTCGCCGATCGGTCCGAGCGCGAGAAAATGGACGGCGTAGAGCACCGCCGCCGCCACCGCGCCCAATGCGATCCCGATGGTCGGAAGCCACACGATCGCCAACCGAGCCGTACGCCGGTCGGCGCGCACCGTCGCGGTCACCGGGACCGGTGTGACGGTGAACATCGTCACCGCGAGCAACAGCGAAACGACGCCGCGACGTACGGCACTCATTTGAGCCTGGTCGGTATTCCTGCGATCATGTGCACCACTTGATCACTGACCGCGGCGATCCGCGCGTTGACACGTCCGAGTTCGTCGCGAAAACGTCGACCGGCCGGCGTCGGCGGCACCACGCCGGAGCCGACCTCGTTGCTGACCGCGACCACCTGACGACCGGTCGTCTGCCAGGCGGACACCAGGGAATCCACTCGGTCGGCCAACATCTGGTCAGCGTCCGGTTTCTCCGCCCACAGACCGCAGTCGTCCATCACCCCGCTGAGCCAGGTCGACAGGCAGTCGACCATCAGCGGCACGGAGGTGTCCTCGGCCAACAGCGGCACCAGATCACGCGTCTCGTGCGTACGCCAGGAAGCCGGCCGGCTGGCGCGATGTGCGGCCACTCGGGCGGTCCATTCCGGATCGTCCGCCGCCGGCAGCGGTCCAGGCGCGACGTAATCGACCGTGTCCACATCGGACAGAAGTGCCTCCGCTTCGGCGGATTTGCCTGACCGCGCACCGCCGAGTACGAGCACGCGCCGGCCTGCCGGTCGCGGACCCTCGGCCGCGGCCGGCGACACGTTCTTGTCGGTGACACCGGCACTGTCGAAGGTGGCTACCTCACGCAGCACGCGTACGGCACTTTGCACCAACGGCAGAGCCAAAACCGCGCCGGAGCCTTCGCCGAGCCGCAGGTCGAGGTCGACCAGTGGCCGCAGTCCGAGGCTGGCCAGGGCAATCGCCGCACCTGGCTCGGCCGAGCGATGGCCGGCCACCATCGCCGCGACAGAGTCCGCGGCAACCGCTCGTGCGGCAAGCGCTGCCGAGCAGGCAATCACACCGTCGAGCACGACAGGCACCCGCAATGCGGCCGCACCGAGCACGAATCCGGCCAGAGCAGCATGCTCCAGGCCACCGACCGCGGCTAGTACGCCGACAGGATCGGCAGGATCGGGAGAATGCAAGGAAAGCGCGCGCTGCACGACCTGGATTTTCCTGTCATACATGGCATCGTCGATGCCGGTGCCGCGGCCGGTCACCGCCGCGGGGTCAGCGCCGGTGAAGGCCGCGATCAACGCGGCGGAGGCCGTCGTGTTGGCGATCCCCATGTCACCGGTCAAAAGGCACCGATTGCCGGTGTCGTAAAGCAGGCGCGCCACCTCGATGCCGACCTCGATGGCTCGTACGGCCTCCGCCCGCGACATCGCTGCCTCCACAGTGATGTCCGCGGTGCCTGGCCGCACTTTCCGCGCCAGCACGCCAACTGCCGGCGGCAGCTCCGCGGCGACACCGACGTCCACGACCATGACCTCCGCGCCGCTCTGCCGAGCAATCGCGTTCACAACGGCGCCGCCAACGGCGAAATTCGCCACCATCTGGCCGGTCACCTCCTGCGGCCACGGCGACACGCCCTGCGCGTGGACGCCGTGGTCGGCGGCGAACACCGCGACCGCGGCCGGTTCCGCCAGTGGCGGCGGACATTCGCCGGCCAGGCCGGCCAGCCGGATCGACTCGGTTTCCAGCGCTCCAAGCGATCCCGGCGGTTTGGTGAGCCGGCTCTGCCGCTCCTGCGCGGCTCGCATCGCGGCCTGGTCCGCCGGCCGGATCGCGGCCAACGTCTCCTCCAGCACGGCACTCATAAGACCTCCGCAAGAACACCGACGAAGGCGTCGGTCGTCGCCGGATCGCGCACCGCGATCCGCAGCCAGTCCGGTCCCAGACCGGGAAAAGTGTCACCGCGCCGGACCGCGAAACCGCGCTTGCGAAGCCGATCGCGTACGCCGGGGCCATCGGCCAGCCGCAGCAACACGAACGACGACGCCGGCTCCACCGGCAAGTCAATTCCCAGAGCGCGCAAACGGCTCACGAGATAGCCCCGGTGGCGTGCCAGGACCTCAGCCGCGGCGGCGGCCTCGGCGACCGCGACCGGTGTGGAGCATGCTTCGGCGGCGACGGCTGCCAGGCTCGACACAGACCACAGCGGCTGTGCACGCTCCACAGTGGACACCACGGAACGTTCGGCAAGCAGGTAACCGACCCGCAGGCCGGCCAGGCCCCAGGTTTTTGTCAGGCTGCGTAACACCACCAGGCCCGGCACGTCCGCATCTGCGGACAGCGACTCGGGTTCGCCGGCGATGGTGTCGGCGAACGCCTCGTCGACAACGAGCATCCGGCCTGGACGTGCCAGCTGGCGCAGGGTGGCGGCCGGATGCAGCACCGACGTAGGGTTCGTCGGATTCCCCACCAGCACGAGATCCGCATCCGTCGGAACCAGGGCAGGATCAAGGAAAAATCCCGACTCGGCCGGCAATACGACCCGTTCGACACGGTGACCGGCAGCGCGCATCGCCGCCTCCGGCTCCGTGAACTGCGGATGCACGACGACGATCCGGCGTGCTCGTGTCGTCCTTGCCAGCAATACGAAGGCTTCCGCCGCACCAGCGGTCAGCAGCACCTCGGCCGGGTCGCGGCTATGCCGCCGCGCCACCGCGAGGCGAGCGGTCGTGACATCCGGATACGCGGAGATTTCCCGCAGCGCCTGGGTCAACTGGTCGCGCAGCCAGCCCGGCGGTGCGCCGGCGCGTACGTTCACGGCGAGGTCCACCAAACCCGGCTCCGCGTCGGCGTCACCGTGATGCGACAGGTCAAATGTCAGCCGTCCCACCGAGACGGTCGCGACGGCCGATTTCTCACGCTGCACAACGATCTCCGCACCGGCGGCAAGGACAGCCGCTTCGGCGACACTGCCCGTGCCGACCGCACACGCCGCCGCGTCGCTCATTTGCGAGACCTCGATACTGGCCAGCGTCGTCGCCGGACAGGCGACAACAGGCACGCCCAAACGCCGGGCCGCTTCGACCACGGCCGGCTCCGTCGCCTTGACGTCCACAGTGGACAGTTGGCTGACGGCGCCGATCGACAGCCCGGCCTCGGCGAGCGTATTGGAGAGCAGCGCAAGGATGTCGTCCGCGGTCGCGCCTGACCGGCATCCGACGCCGACGACGAGCGCGCTCATCCGGCCGCTGCCTGGACGAACCGGCTGGCGATCTCCGGGTGGCCGGCCCAGTGCAGGTGCAGATACGAGGCATGGACGGAGCCGATCGCGAAACCTTCGGATCGTCCGTCGTACGACCAGGCCGCCGGTCCTGCCGCCGGTTCGACGGCCGTGCGGTGAAACTCGTGCCCGGTGACCGAAACGCCGCGCGGCAACAGCACGGAGTCCGTCGCCGACACCGCGTCTCGATAACCCAGCGACAACCGAGGCGTCATCGCGGCTTTGGCATCCAGCACGCCACACATCGGATGGCCGTCAAGTTCTCTGGACAGATACAGCAAACCGGCACACTCGGCGGCGATCGGGCCATCGAACGCGGCGACCGCGCGCCGAAGCGGCTCGTTGCCAGACAACGTTTCGGCATGGATCTCCGGAAACCCGCCACCGATCACCAGTCCGGCGGTGCCGTGCGGAAGCTGCGGATCGTGCAGCGGATCGAAGGGCACCGCCTGGGCACCGGCTGCCGTCAGCAGCTCGGCGGTTTCGGCGTACGAGAAGGTGAATGCCGGTCCGGCCGCGATCGCCACGATCGGTCGTCGCGACACCTGACGGACCGGTGCCTGCCACGGCCGGCCAGCCAGCGAGCCGGCGGAGCGCGCAATGCCCACGACCGCGGCCAGGTCGACGGATGCCGCCATCGCGGCGCCGAGGTTGTCCACAGTGGACACCGCCGTCGCGGCGCGTTCGGCGGCCGGCACCAGTCCGAGATGGCGCGATGGCGCCGAAATCGCGTCGTCGCGCCGCAGGACCCCCAACACCGCAATGCCGAGCTCGCTCAGTGCGGTGCGCAGGATCTCCTCGTGCCGGTCGGAGCCGACGCGGTTGAGGACGACGCCGGCAATCCGGATCCTCTGGTCGTACGCCTGAAAACCCGCGACAGCCGCGGCCACCGATCGACCCTGCGCGGCGGCGTCCACCACGAACAGCACCGGAGCGTCCAGAAGACTGGCCACGTGCGCCGTCGATCCGTACGAGGTCGTGCCGCGTCCGTCGTACAACCCCATGACACCTTCGACAATCGCGATGTCACAACCGCTTGCGCCGTGCAGGAACAGGGGCACCACGAGTTCTTCGCCGCACAACACGGCATCCAGGTTGCGGCCCGGCCGGCCGGCGGCCAGTGCGTGATAGCCGGGGTCGATGTAGTCCGGGCCGATTTTGTGCGGTGACACGGAAAGTCCGCTGGCAGTCAAGGCCGCCATCAGACCGGTCGCCACCGTCGTCTTGCCGTGTCCCGACGCCGGTGCCGCGACGACCAGCCGGGGGACGGTCACCATTCGATGCCTCGCTGACCTTTCTGGCCGCTGTCCATCGGATGCTTGATCTTCGTCATCTCCACCACCATGTCGGCGGCTTCGACCAGTGGCGCGGCGGCATCGCGGCCGGTGATCACGACATGCTGGCGCCCCGGCCGGTCTCGCAGCGTCGCGACCACGTCGTCAACGTCGACCCAACCCCATTTCAGTGGATACGTGAACTCGTCCAGCACATAGAAGTCGTACGTCTCCGCCGCCAGATCCCGCCTGATCTGAGCCCATCCCTCGGCGGCACTGGCAGCGTGGTCCTGCTCGCTGCCTGGCCGCTGGATCCACGACCAACCCTCACCCATCTTGTGCCAGGCGACCGGTCCACCTTCGCCGGTCTGCCGGTGCATCGCGCCGAGCGCGCGAAAAGCCGACTCCTCGCCGACCTTCCACTTGGCACTCTTGACAAACTGGAAGACGCCGATCGACCATCCCTGGTTCCAGGCGCGCATCGCCATGCCAAAGGCGGCCGTGGACTTGCCGCGCATCTGTCCAGTGTGGACGATCAACAGCGGACGGTTGCGCCGTTGGCGCGTCGTCAGGCCGTCGTCCGGCACCACGCTCGGTTTTCCTTGCGGCATCAGGCCGCTCCGGTGAGCGTACGCACCGAGGCAGCAAGTGTCTCGACCGCCAGCTCCTCCAGCCGGAGCACCGGACCGTCCAGCACCGTCGCCAGCTTTTCCGCCAAACCCAACCGGATCGGACCGTTCTCGCAATCCACGACAACGGCCGCGACGCCTTCGGAGGCCAACAACGCGGCCGTGCGATGCGCGTCCTCCAGGGGGCTGCCGGCGCGACCCGTCGCTCGTCCGTCGGTGACGACGACGAGAAGCGGCCGCCGGCGCGCGTCTCGCAGGCGTTCGACCCGCAGGACTTCGCGTGCTCGCAACAAACCCTCCGCCAGGGGCGTACGTCCGCCGGTCGGCAATGCGGTCAACCGAGCCGCCGCGGCATCCACCGATGAGGTCGGTGGCAGCACCACTTCCGCGCTGTCACCACGAAAAGTCACCAGGCCGACCTTGTCGCGCCGCTGGTAGGCGTCGAGAAGCAGCGACAGGACAGCGCCTTTGACCGCACTCATCCGGGCTCGCGCCGCCATCGATCCGCTGGCGTCCACGGCGAAAAGCACCAGGTTCGACTCGCGTCCTTCGCGACGCGCGAGCCGCACGTCCTCCCGCCGGACGACCAGTCCAGTGCCGCTGCGTCCCCGAGCCTTCTGCTGCGGTGCCGCGGCGGCCATCGTCGCAACCAGATGCGGACGACCGGATTTTCCGGTGGACGGACGAGATCCGGTCACCCGACCGGAGTCGGTCTTCGCGCGCGACCGGCGGCCGGCGACGCCGCTGCCGACACCTGGCACTTCCAGCCGGCGCGTACGGAAGGTCTCGGTCGGCGCTGCGACCGACTCTTTGGACGGCCCCATCGCATTTTCTCCGCTGGCGGCGGCGCCGGAGCCAGGTCCGTCGTCGTCCGGCCCAGCAGGCCCCGGCGGCGGATCGGCTTCAGACAAGGCATTGTCGAGCTGCTCCTCGTCCAGTCCCGGTGCGTCGAACGGATTCCGGCGACGCCGGTGCGGCAACGCGAGCCGAGCCGCGACACGGACGTCCTCGGCGTCGACGGTCTGCCGCTCCTGCCAGGCCGCGTGCGCGATTGCCGTGCGAGCAATGACAATGTCGGCGCGCAGGCCGTCCACCTCGAAGGAGGCACACACCGACGCGATCTGTCGCAGCGCGGCATCGGGCAGGTCCACATCGGACAGCGACGCCTGCGCGCGTACGATCCGCTCCGACAACTTTCGTTCCTGTTCAGCGAAACGAGCGGTGAAGGCGGCCGGATCCGCGTCGAATCCGAGCCGCCGGCGGACCACCTCGGCACGGTCGTCGACCTTCCGTGGCGCGGCCACCTCGACGGTCAGGCCAAATCGGTCGAGCAGCTGCGGCCGCAGCTCGCCTTCCTCCGGATTCATCGTGCCGACCAACAGAAAACGCGAGCGGTGCCGCACCGACACCCCTTCTCGCTCCACATAGGACGTGCCGAGTGCGGCCGCGTCGAGCAGCAGGTCGACCAGATGGTCGCCGAGCAGGTTGACCTCGTCGACGTAGAGAATCCCGCGATGTGCCGCCGCGAGCAGGCCCGGCTCGTACGCCTTGACACCTTCGGCCAGCGCACGCTCGATGTCCAGCGCGCCGACCAACCGGTCCTCGCTCGCGCCGACCGGCAGCTCGACCAGCCGCGCCGGACGGTTCTCGGCCGGATCCGTCGAGCAGTGCGGCCCGTCCGGACATGACGGGTCGGCATCGGCCGGATCGCAGCTGAAACGGCAGCCGCCGACGACGGCCACCGCCGGCAGGACCGCTGCCAACGCGCGCACAGCGGTGGACTTCGCCGTGCCTTTCTCACCGCGTACGAGCACACCGCCGATCGCCGGAGAAACCGCGTTCAGCACCAGCGCGAGGCGCAGGTCGTCCATCCCGACGACCGCGCTGAGCGGAAAGATCGGCGCAGTCACGGGCTTTCCCCCTCAAGGTCCGGCGCACCTGGCGGCACGAACGGCAGTCCGGCCGGCGGACCGGCTTCCAGCAGTCGCAGCACATAACCGGTGTCCAGGTTGTCGGCCACCAGATCCCCGGCGATGTCCAGCGATCTTTGTCGTACGGCGGAAAAGCTCACCTCGGCCGGGACGAAGCGGCGGTTGGCGACCGCCGCGACCTCGGCGAGAAAGCATCGCCGAAACCCGTCGTTTTCGAGGATTCCGTGCCAGCTGGTCCCCCAGACGCTGTCGGACCGGCAGCCGTCCAGAAAAGAATCACCGGAGGAGACCGAAACGCGGCCGTGGTGGATCTCGTAGCCATCGACATCCTGGTCGTACGCGCGTCCGGTCGGCCGCCCGAGCACCTTTTCGGCTGCAAAGTGGACAGCCGTGGGAAGGACGCCAAGCCCGGTGACTTTCCCCTGTCTGCTCTCCACATCGTCGTGGATGACACCGGCGAGCATCTGGTAACCACCGCAGATGCCAAGCACCGGTTGCCTCGCCGCCGCACGTCGCGAAATCGCGTCGGCGATGCCGTTGTCGCGCATCCAGGACAGATCCGAGACTGTGGCGCGTGTGCCAGGCAACACGACGAGGTCGGCGTCGGACAGTTCTTCCGGGCGTGTAACGAAACGTACGGCGACGCCTGGCTCGGCGACCAATGGATCGACATCGGTGAAATTCGAAATCCGCGGAAAACGTACGACCGCGACGCGCAACATGTCCGCACCGACCGGCGGTCCTACGGCCGGCAGGTCCGCGGCGAGCGCCAGTGAATCCTCGAGGTCCAGCCAAAGTCCACGTACCCACGGCAACACGCCTGCCACCGGGCGGTCGGTCAACTGCCGCAGGCCGGCCAGACCCGGACCGAGCAGGCCTGGATCGCCGCGGAACTTGTTGACGACGAAACCACAGATCAGCGCCTGGTCGGCGGGTTCGAGGAGCGCCAATGTGCCAAACATGGCTGCGAAAACACCGCCACGGTCGATGTCACCCACCACCAGCGTCGGCAGGCCAGCGGCGCGGGCCAGGCCGAGATTGGCGATGTCGGTGGCGCGCAGGTTGATCTCGGTCGGGCTGCCGGCGCCTTCGCAGATCACCGCGTCATAGCGTGAGCGCAGGTCCGCGAGCGAGTCGAGTACGGCGTCGCGGAGCCGCGCTTTCACCTCATGGTAGGAAAGTGCGCTGACTTCGGCGATCGGCCGGCCGAGCAACACGACCTGGCTGTGCCGGTCGCTGCCGGGTTTGAGCAGTACCGGGTTCATCGCGGCCTCCGGCTCGATCCCGGCGGCGGCCGCCTGCGCGGCCTGCGCGCGGCCGATTTCCGCGCCATCGCGGGTAACCGCGGAGTTGAGCGACATGTTCTGCGCCTTGAACGGCGCGACCTTGACCCCCTGGCGAGCAAGCCAGCGGCACAGGCCAGCGGTCACCATGCTCTTGCCGGCGTCCGATGTGGTGCCGGCGACCAACAACGCGCCGCTCATGACAGCACCTTTCGCGTAAACGCGAACAAAACCGCCGCCGCAGCGCCGACCAGGCGGGAAAGCAGAGCAGCACGCGCGATGTCGTCGGCCGTCGGTGCCCTGCCGGATCCGAGATTTCCGCGTATCTCCACGCGATCGCCGTAGCGGTTGGCGCCGCCGAGCCGTACGCCGAGCGCGCCGGCGAACGCGGCCTCGCACCGGCCGGCATTCGGGCTCGGATGGTCGCCGCCGTCCCGAAACATCGTTCGCAAGGTGTGGACGGGATTGCCGCCGACCGTCGGGGCCAGTGCCGCGGCGAGAAAGCCGGTCATCCTCGCCGGCAGCCAGTTGGCCAGGTCGTCGAGTCTGGCCGCAGCCCAGCCAAAACGCGCGTAGCGCGGGTTGTGATGACCGACCATCGCGTCCAAGGTGTTGACCGCTCGGTATGCCAGCAGGCCCGGCAGTCCAGCCACGGCACCCCAGAACAGCGGCGCGACGACCGCGTCGGAGGTGTTTTCGGCAATCGATTCGACGGTCGCCCGGCTGAGCTCGGACGCGTCCAGCTCGGTGGCGTCGCGGCCGCACAGGTGGCTCAGCCGCTGCCGTGCCGCCGGGAGATCGCCGCCGGCCAGCAAAGTCCGCATGTGCCGGCCTTCGCGTACGAGCGAGGTGCCGCCAAGAACGGTCCAGGTCGCCGCCGCGGTGATCGTCCACGACCGCTGTCCGGCGACGCCGACCAGGGCCGCGCCGCCGACGAGGGTTGCGGCGTACGCCGCGCCGCGTGGTCGGCTGTCGGCCCACATCCGGTTTTCCAGGGATGCCGCGACGCGGCCGAAAACCGCGACCGGGTGGCCGCGCCGCGGGTCGCCGAGAACGCCGTCGAGCAACGTACCCGCGAGCAGTGCGAGCGGCACGCCACGCAGCATCGACACGCCTTCCTCGAGGTGTCCACGCCTCGGGACGAAGGATCGACGGCCGGAGTTCCTGGCTGCCGGGCTGGGTGGCCTGGCTAACAGTGGCGGGACCGCGCCGGATTCACACCGGCTTCCTCCACTGCCGTCGACGAACCCTCGTACGCAACCACAGCCGTTTCCGCAGTGTCAAGGAGCCCCGCGCCGCGACCACATCACACGCCCGCGCCGCCATCGACGATCGCCGCACCACTTCCAACGGAACCGGACCATCCGATCCGACGCGGGGAAAGGCCTGCCGCCAACTCGCAGGCACCCGACGCGACCCGACCACACGGACGGGGGTCCGGGGGCTCCGACCCCAGGAAAAACAACGATGACCGATCCGCCATGGAAGTCGTGCCCGACGACCAGGCAGCACCATCGGTCGAGTGCGCCGGGCCGGTCGGGGGCCCGGTCCGGCGCGTATTCCAAGATATAGGTATGGCGAGACATAAACAACAGTCTCCGCGGACATAGCGCGTGAAATCACCGCAAAGACTACGCACCGCGTTGTTTAGGTCACTCGATACGTATATCTTGAGTCGTCGGCGGGTCGGGAGGCACTTGGATGCGCGAAACCAGACGCCAGGGCGCGCCGGCTATCCGGTCCTGCGTTTGCGCGGCGCCGCCTTCTTTCCGGCGCGAAATCCGGCTTCCAGCTCGTCGACCAGCTTCAGGCCGGCGGTGGCCCAGCGGACTTCGTGTTTCGCACGGTCGATGAGGCCGTGATAGACGTGCACCTTGTACGCGACCACCGCGTCGGCCAGCTCAGCGTTTTGCGCGAGCCGGATGCGCAGCAGGTCGGTGTCGCGGTTTTCCAGGTTGCGTACGTGCGCCTCCCAGCGCCGCCGCTGTTCCTCGTGATGCGCGCGGTGTGCCTCAAACTGCTTGCGCGCACTGGCAAAGCTGGCGTATTCCAGATAGCTCGCCTTGAGATAGCCGGCGTCCCGTTCGCGCTGCGACGGCGTGACCTCCTCGACCCAGCGCGCCAACTCCGCGCGTCCTTCTTTGGTGAGCGTGTAAATCGTCTTGGTCGCGTGGGTGCCGCGCGCTTCCGACCGGCCGGAAATCAGCCCCGCCTCGTGCATCCGCCGCAGCTCCGGATAAATCTGCGAATGCGGTGCGTGCCAGACGTAGGCCACCGACTGCTCGAAAAACCTGGCCAGGCTGTAACCGCTCATCGGCTCGGCCTCCAGCAAAGCGAGCAACGCGTGGCGCAGCGACACCGTCCGCTCCTCCTGTTCCGGCCGGACGCTCAGTTGGTTCCGGTAATACTACGACGCATAGGCATATACCCGGCGACCTACCTGGAGGCGCGGTGAGCGTACGAGTGCCGATCACGTTGGCATGCTGGGATTACGACCGCACGCAGGCGCTCGCGGACGGCCGGATCCGGCCCGAGGGGGTCGATCTGACCTATCTGCGGCTGCCGGTCGAGGAGACCTTCTTCCGGATGGCGCGCTATCAGGAGTTCGACGCCGCGGAGATGTCGCTCTCGTCGTACGTCCTGTCTCTTTTTGGTGCCGCGCCGTTCGTCGCCATCCCAGTGTTTCCGTCGCGCGCGTTCCGGCACAACGGCATTTACGTACGTGCAGACAATGCGATGCACGAGTTGGCGCAGCTGCGCGGAAAAGTCGTCGGCGTGCCGGAATACCAGGTCACCGCGGCCGTCTGGCAGCGCGGCATCCTGGCCGAGTTTCACGATGTGCCGGTGGAATCCGTTCGCTATCGGACCGGTGGCCTGCACCAGCCGGGACGCGTGGAGAAAATCGAGTTGCGGCTGCCAGGTGGTGTCGAGGTGGAGCCGATTCCGGCTGACCGTACGCTGACCGAGATGCTGTTGGCCGGCGAGATCGACGCGCTCTACAGTCCGCGTACGCCACCGTCCATGTTGGACGGTGACAGGTCGTTGCGCCGGCTGTTGGCGGCACCGCGGCTGGCGGAGGAGGCCTACTTCGCCGAGACCGGGATTTTCCCGATCATGCATGTGATCGTGCTGCGGCGCGAGATCTACGACCAGCACCGCTGGCTGGCACGGTCACTCTTTCAGGCGTTCACGGCGGCAAAACACGAGGTCCAGGCGCAGCTGGCGGAAACGGCCGCGACGCGCTACATGCTGCCGTGGCTCTACGACGCGGTCGAGCACACGCGCCGCGTGATGGGCGCCGACTTCTGGCCGTATGGCCTGCGCGCCAACGAAAAGACGCTGAGCACCTTCCTGCGTTATTCGTACGAGCAGGGCCTGGCCGAGCGGCTGCTGACGCCGGCCGAGCTGTTCGCACCGGAATCCCTGGAGACGCACCGAGTCTAGTGATCTAGTGTCCCGAGTCAGACTCGGGACACTAGGCTTTCCGGCGTTCGACCAGCCACCATTCGGTGAACAGCAACACGGTCGTCCAGCCCAGCCAAGCGCCGAGCGGACCGATCTGCTGTGCCGCCTCCGGTCCGGTCGCCTGCGGCAGGAACACAATGAACAGGATGATCCCCCAGATCCTGTTGGTGATGATGGAAAACGTGAGCGCGAAGCTGCGGATCATCCAGCGCCGGTGATCGGCGAAGCGGCGCCGCCGCGCCATGCGATAGCCGGCCATCGTGCAGAACAGCCACAACAACGCGAGCGAGATGTCACTTCCGGCGGCGACGAGGCCAAATGGCGTGCCCGCGCCGATGATCAGGCCGCATAGTCCAGCCGGCAACACACCGGCGAAGACGTACGTCCGGCCGAGCCAGCGGTGCGCCACCGGATAGTGCTGCCGAAACCACGGCCACACCTGGAAACAACAGGTCACCATCGCGACCGTGGCAAAGCCGACGTGCGCGACCAACAGCGGATAGTGCAACGGAAACGAGGATGGGACGCGCGAAAGCGCCGGATTGAGCGTCGCGTACGGCGGCAACGAGAAGGCGAGGAACAGCAACGCCAGCAAGGCCAACGGCACGATCCACGGCCGGCGCCACCAGGACCGCCGGGGTCCCGCCGCGATGGACTTTCCCTGAACTGTGGTCGTCATACGTCCCGATCCTCTGGTCCGGCCGATTGTTCGTACACCGTACCAACGCGATCGCCTTTTGCCGCGACAGCAAGCAGAAACTACGCCTCAGGTAGCAGTGCGCACTAGTACGCTGATATGGTCAGACGCAAAGCGCACTAGTACGCGAGGAGACGACGATGGCGACGGACGATCCACCGTATGTGGTCATCGGCAAGGAAATCCGCCGGCAGATCGAGAGCGGTGAGCTGCGACCCGGAGACCGGGTGCCGTCGACGCGGCGGATCGCCGCGGACTGGGGTGTCGCGATGGCGACGGCGACGAAGGTGCTCAGCTGGCTGCGGCAGCAAGAACTCGTCGAGACCCGGCCCGGAGCCGGGACGGCGGTGCGTACGCCGCCGCCGCTGGCGAAATCCTTGGCATCACCCACCTTGACGGTGGACGCGGTCGTACGCGCCGGCATCGCACTGGCCGACGCGGAAGGCCTGTCAGCGCTTTCCATGCGCCGGATCGCCGCCGACCTCGGTGTCGGCACGATGTCGCTCTACCATTACGTGCCAAGCAAAGAAGAACTCGAGCGGCGGATGGCCAACACCGTGCTCGGCGCCGAGCCGCTGCCAGATCCCCGGCCGGCCGGCTGGCGGGCGCACCTCGACGCCGTCGCGCGTCTGCATTGGCGGACGTATCGCCGCCACCCCTGGGCCGCCTCGGTGATCCTCGGCTCGATCAGCCGGCCACCGCTGCTGCCGAGCGGCATTTCCCAGGTGGAATGGGAACTCCACGGGATGGCCGGCCTGGCGCTGTCAGACCTGGAGAAACTGCGAGCGATCACCAGCGTGCACGTCTACGTGGGCGGCCTGGCGCTCAGCCGCGGCATCGAGCTGGAAAACCAGCTGAACTCCGGTGTCAGCACCGAACAGAAGTGGGGCCGGCTGCAGCCGCTGGTCGACGAGATCTTCGCGGGTGGCCGTTTCCCGTTGGTCGCAACGCTCCAGGTCACCGACGAGGAGGCCAGCGACATCGACGCACTTTTCGAGTTTGGCCTGCGGCAACACCTTGACGGCTTGGCCGCGTATCTGGCCGGGAGATAGCGAACCGGCTCGGCAGCCGAGCCAGTTCGCCAGAGTCTAGTTGTTACTGCTGCGCTTTCTGCTCGGCCAGCACGAAGGCCGGGTTGCCCTTGTCGTCCAGGCCGGCGTCCAGGATCTTGTCGTCCAGATAGGACGATGCTTCCGGCGCAAGGAAGATCTTGGCATCCTCCGAGGCGATGACCTGGTCGTTCTCGGCCGGCACCGTGGCGATCCGGAGCTCCATCGCGTTGTCCTGTGGGGCGTCACCAGCTGGTGCTATCCGCAGGCCGGCGCCGTCCGGTGCGCCCTGTGCGGAGGTGATGTTGTGCACAAGCTGCGCGGCCGTTGGCGTGAGAACAAGCATGCGTACCTCTTCCGTTCCTCGCTGTCCAACAAATCCTGCAGATCAGCCACGTTAGTGGCGGCCTGGCGCGTTCGCAGATCACGGACTTGCCGACAGCGAGCTGGCGGCCGCGCCGTTTTCGGGACACCACCAGTGAAAACGGAGGTCCCACGGCGCGACCGCCATCGATCAGATTGTGAGCTGCGTCACAGATCTATCGAGCTCGCACTGTCTGGTTCCCGATGTTCCAGCCGGAAAGGCTGACCAGCGGGCTCGCACCTTTCAGCTCCGACAACCGATAGCGCGCGGTGATCGTCTGGCGCTGACCGGGCCACAGCGTGACCTCGTTGTCGCTCCACTGGATCGGCAACACCTGGTTGTCACCGGAAACGTTCGCACGCAACACATCCGCACGGGTGAAGAACGCCGGCGTACGGTCGCCGCTGACGTTGCGGATCGTCACCGTTGTCACCGCGTCACGGCCCTCGATCCTGGTGTGCGCGGCCGCCTTGACCGTCGCCTTTCCCAGGTTTTGCAACCCGGTCAGGTCGGCATAACCGCCGCTGCCATAGGTGACACCGAAACCTTCGCCGAGCGTCTTCTTCCAGTCGATGTCGTCCTTCTTGGTGGACAGCCAGTAGACATTGCGGCTGACCACCGCGTGGCCGCGAGTCAGCGTCAGCTCAAGGAAGTAGGTCTTGGAAATGCCCGCCGGCACCTTGGGCATCAGCACCGTGCGTACGTCCTGGCTGAACAGCGCCGGCACGGCCGCCTGGCTGGTGCCCTGCACCTTTCCGTTGATGTCGATGAACTTCGCGGTGGCCGTCAGGCCGGACTGCCGGTCGTTGGTCAGGTTGGCCACCCGGATCGAGCCGTCGTCGTAGCCGTACATCACATGCACCGGCTCACCGGCTTTCTTGGTGCCGAAATACACACCGGACTGGTCGAAGTCATAGCCATAGATGTTCCACTGCAGCGACGGCCAAGCCTTGTTCATCATCCAGTAGATCAGGCCGGTGCTCGGGTTGGCCTCGTCCTTGGAGTTTCCCAGATATGCCTCGAACTGGGCGCGGGCGATCTCGTACTCGCCGACCTGCGCGATCCGCTGGTACGACGCGAGGTCCGACCACTTGCCATAGCGGTTCCACAGCGGGGTGTTGTACTGACCCAGCCGACCGGTCTTGGTGTAGTTGTTGTATTTGTACACGTGGAAAATATCCGGCCCGGAGCCACCGCCGTTGGTGGAGCTGAGGTCCCAGATCTTGTCCTGGTCGGCGCTGCTCAGAAACCGGTTCAACGAGTTGGTCGTCGGGATCGTGTTGCCAGCGCTGGACTCCGTGTCCAGACCGTAGGCACTGCCGGCGTTGGTGAAGGTGTCGTCGTCGGTCGGCTTGGTCTGCGTACCGTTGGCCCACCAGTAGTTTGGCGGCACGTAGTTGTACGGACCTTCCTTCGAACCGGACGGCCCGAGTTTGGCCGATGACTTGTATTCGGCGCTGGCGATCTGTGGCGTCTGCCAGTCGGCGGCGGTGAACGCGGTCAGGTAGATGGCTTCCTTGTCGGCGTCCGGCTCGTTGTCACTTCCGTGGTAGAAGGTGAAAACGCTCGGGTGGTCGCGGAGCATCTGGGCCACGTGGAAGGCCTGGTTGGCCGCGTTTGCCTTCAGCTCGGCCGGCCACGTCTTGGACGGGTCCTCCCAGCGGTCGCAGCACTGCCAGCCTTCCATCGCCAGCAGGCCGGCACGGTCCATCTGCCGCAGCATGTCGTCCGGCGTGAAGTTTCCCTCGAACCGCAACGTGTTCAGGCCGAGGTTCTTGATGTAGCTGATCTGGTCGGCGATGTTCTGCGCGGAATAGCGCAGGAACATGTCCGGCGACCAGCCGCCACCGCGGATCACGAACGGCACACCGTTGATGACGAACTGCCGATAGCCGTACGGACCGTGCGTCTTTCCGGGGACGACCTTGGTCAGATACGACGTGACCGTACGGATGCCGAAGTCGGTGGAATAGCCGTCGGCACGCTCGCCATTGGCGAAAGCGTTGCTGTCCAAGTGATAAAGCGGCTGGTCACCCATCTGGTATGGCCACCAGACCGCCGGACGTACGATGTGCAGACCTGGCGCGTCCGCCTTGGTCACCGTCACCGTCACCGTCTTGCCGGCCGGCACGGTGACCTTCTTCGCGAACGGGATCCGTGTCCCTGGCCGCGAAATCGTGCCGGCGAAGGTGGCCGTCTGTGCCGTGTCGGCGTTGTTGCGCAGGTTGGTCTTGACGGTGAGGTCGGAGGTGCTCAGATCCTTCGCGTTGTCCTGCAACACATGCGTGTCGCGTACCGAGATGGCACCGTCCTGTGCCAGCTGTGGCGCGAATACCAGGCCGGTGTTGCGGTCCGGCGCCTTAGGGTTCCAGTCGATCGTGCCACTGGTCAGGTATTTCGAGTCGTCGTTTTTGTAGACGTCCAGCGCGATCGCGTTGGATCCGTTGGTCACCAGTGAGGTGATGTCGTATTCCAGCTGCGAGTACGAGCCCTGCAGTTGCGCCTGGTCGGCGACCTTCTTGCCGTTGACCCAGAGATTGGCGCGGCCGGAGATGCCGTTCATGATCAGGTAGGTGTGCTGTCCCGGCCGCGGATGCACGGTGAGCTGGTTGCGATACCACCAGTTCACGTCGAACTGCGCGGTCGGCACCGAGGTGAGGTTGTTGGAATAGAAGATGTCTGGATAGCGACCGTTTTCCAGCAGTGCCGCCATCAGTGTCTCCGGTTTGGAGAGCTTCAGCCAACCGGCCGTGGAATAGCCCGGCAGCGAGACCTGGTCGCCGGTTTCCTTGGCCACCGCGGACGACTGTACGGTCCAGCCCTTGGTCAGCTCGGTCGTGCCAGTGGCGCTGCCGAGGACCGTGTCGGCACCACTGGTGTTCGTCCCCCACGCGGCCGCGGGTAACAGCCCCACGGCCAACAAGACGCTTGCCAGTACGGCCCCTCTTCTGGGTTTGCGTGCTGACATTCAGCCCCTCCTACGAAGGCTCAGATGATCGCGTACGGGATGCGTAACGCTCGCTGGACGGCCGGGACACCACGGCCGAGGCGAACCGGATCGCGGAACGGAGAGCGGCAGGCAACGCCTGCGCCAGTGCCTGGCCGTCACGCAGGCCAGCCACCAGTCCGGCGTTGAACGTGTCGCCGGCACCGGTGGTGTCGGCGACCTCGACTTTTGGTGCCGGCTCGGTGAAAGTGACACCGCCGGGACCGACCGCGTAACAACCGGCGGCACCGAGCTTCACCACCACCCAGCCGTGGGAAACCTCCTGAAGCAGGTGCGCCGCGCGGTGCGGATCCGAACCGCCGGACAACGCGCACGCTTCGTCTTCGTTGGGCAGGAAGACATCGACCAGCGGCAGCAGGTCGTGCACCTCCGCGCGCGCCTGCGCCCCGAAGCCGTCCGGATCCCAAGCCGTGTCGAAGAAAGTCCGCGCTCCTTGCGCACGCGCGCCTTCCAACAGCTTGCGCGTCGGCTCGCCACGCAGCGCCGGCGCGCAGAAGTAATCGCACACCAACAGGCTCTCCGAGCGCAGTGCATCCGTTGGGATCATGGAAAAGTCGTACGTCCCGCAGACGCCGAGCAAGGTGACGAACGAGCGGTCGCGGCCGGGCTTCTCGCAGGCCACCGTGACTCCGGTCGGCTGGCCGGGCACGACGAGCACGTCCGCGGCAAGGTCGCCGATCTCCGCGAGCAACTGCCGGCCGACGAAATCGTCCCCGACACAGCCGAAAAGCCGGGTCGGCAGGCCGAGCTCGACCATCGCCAGCGCCGCGTTGGCACCGGCGCCACCGACCCGCATCGCCATCGTGTCGACGAAAAGTGCGGCTCCCGGCGCCGGCAGCTCACCGACCGGACTGGCGATCACGTCCAGCTGCACGGCGCCGATGACGCTGACGGTCATCCCTTCACCGCCCCGCCGGACAGCCCGCCAACGATCTGTCGCTGGAAAATCGCCGCGAGGATCACCGGCGGCAGCGCGGCGAGCACACCGCCGGCCGCCTGCAGCCCGAAGTTTGTCGTGTAGCGGCCGGTAAACTCGCTGATCGCGACCGGAATCGTCTTGGACGCCGCGGTGGAGGTAAAGATCAGCGCGTAAAGGAACTCGTCCCAGGCGATCAGAAACGCGAACAGCATCATCGCGAGCAGGCCCGGCCGAGCGAGTGGAAGGATGACCCGGAAAAGCGCGCCGAGCCGGCTGCAGCCGTCGATGCGGGCCGCCTCCTCCAGCTCGACCGGAATGGTCTGAAAGTAGTTTCCCATGATCCAAAGGACGAACGGCGTCGCGAACGAGCTGTAGACGACGATCAGGCCGAGCGTGGTGTCGAGCAGGTGCAGTTGCACCATCACCAGATACATCGGGATGACCAGCGCGATCGGCGGCACCATGTAGGTGGACAGGAAGAAAAGCAACACCGCACGGCGGCCGCGGAACCGCAGTCGCGCGAAAGCGTACGCGCCGAACACACCCACCACAGTGGACACCAGCACGGTCACACTGGCCACGATGACGCTGTTGAGCAGACCGGCGCGGAAACCGGCGAACACGTTGTCGCCCTGTGCGGTGAAAATCTGCAGATAACGGTCGAAGGTCGGATGCTGCGGGATCCAGTGCAGCGGTTTGGACAGCAGGTCGTTGTCGTTGGCGATGCTCGCGATGACCAGCCAGCCGAAGGGCGCCAGGATCAGCACGCTCACGACCACCGCCATCAGGTGGACGAACACTCGGTATCGCCGGGACGGCGTCAGTGCACTCATATCTCGTTTGCCGTAGTGCTGCGAAGTGCGCGGATGTAGAACACCGCGAGGACAAGGATGACGATCACGATCAGATACGACAGCGCCGATCCGTAGCCGAAGTTCTGGTCGGAAAACGCGCGTACGTAAGTGAAATAGGCGATGCTCTGGGTGCCGTTGGCCGGACCACCGCGGGTCATCACGTAGATGATGTCGAAGACCTTGAAGGCCTCGATCGTACGCAACACCAGCACCACCAGGATCGAGGATTTGAGCAGCGGCATAGTGATCCGCCAGAACCGCTGCCACACCGAGGCACCGTCGACGACGGCCGCCTCATGTAGGTCGGACGGAATTGTCTGCAGACCGGCCAGCAGGAAAAACGCTACCAGCGGCGTGTTTTTCCACACGTCGGCCAGCGCCACCATGTTCAGCGCCAGAAAAGGGCTGCCGAGCCACGACTGGTAGGTGTCGATGATGTGCAGCTGCGTCAGCAGCGCGTTGAGCGCGCCGTATTCGGAGTTGAGGATGAAGCGCCACATCTGCGCGTTGACGATCGTCGGCAATGCCCATGGAAGCACAACGATCGCACGGAAAAGCCAACGCAGGCGCAAGGGCGCGTTGAGCAGCACCGCGAGTCCGATGCCGAGGCCGATTTCCAGCGCGGTGGAGAAGAAGGTGAAGTACGCCGTCCGGCCGACCGCCGACCAGACCGCCCCGTCGCCGATGATCTTGCCGTAGTTTTCCAGGCCGACGAACGGAAAGTCGCCCGGCAGCGCGCTCTCCACGTCGAAGAACGAGGTGTAGAGCGTACGCAGGATCGGATAGAGGACGATCCCGAAAACCACCACCACGCTCGGAATGAGCAGCATCGTGGCGAAACGCGCCTCGCGCGTGCGGACCCGCCAGGGTCGTTTCTGGGGACCGGTGAGCGGCGCCGGCGCGACCACGGCGCCGCTCACCGGTGTCCTAACTGGAAGCCGTGAAGGCATTGGCGGCTTCCGCCAGAGCGGCCTGCGGGGTTTCCTGACCCAGCAAGGCCTTCTGGATGCTGACCTGCAACTGCTGCGAGGCCGAGTTGTAGTTGGCGACCTGCGGCCGCAGGATCATGTCCTGCAGCTGGGTCTTGGCGACGGCGACCACCGCCGGCGTGCCGGCTTTCTGCACGGCCGGATCGTCGTAAGACGCCTTCCAGATCGGCAGCGAGCTGGTCGCGAACTTGTCCTGCACGGCCTTGCTGGTCAGATATTTGACGTATTCCCAGGCCGCGTCCTGGTGCTGGCTGCCGGAGGTGATCGCCAGCGCGGAGGCGCCGTTGACTCCGGGCGCCTTTCCACCGGGACCGGCCGGCGTGTGCGCCATCCCGACCTTGCCGGCGATCTTGCTCTGCTTGGGATCGTTGGCCAGCCCGTACATGAACGTCCAGTTGAGCGCCATTGCCGCGTTTCCCTGCGAAAACGTCTTCACCACGTCGTCCTCGACGGACGTACGCGCGGCCGGGTTGGCCAGGCCCGACTTGACCAGGTCGACCATGAACTGCAGCGCCTGCACACCGCCGCCGCTGGTGAACGCCGGTTTGCCCGCGTCGTCAAGGAAACGGCCGCCGAAGGCACCGACCAGCGCCGCGTAATCACAGATCACCGCCTCGGCCTGTTGCCAGCTGCCGGTGATCGGATATTGCACGATGTTCTTGGCTTTCAACGTCTGCGCGGCCGCCTTCACCCCGTCCCAGGTGGCCAGCTGGTCCGGCTTGATGCCGGCCTTCTGCAGCATTTCGGTGTTGTAGAAGAGATATTTCGTGTCGAGCAACCACGGCATGCCGTAATACTTGCCCTGGTATTGCGCGGTCTCGATCGCGCCGGGGAAGATGCCGTCCAGCCCGGACAGGCCCTTCACCTTGGCCGAGATGTCGGCGACGATGTGCTTCTTGGCAAACTCGGCCGGCCAGATGCAGTCCATCAGCACCACGTCGTACGTGCCGGCCGGCGCAGCGGCCACGATCTTGTCGTGCAGCGCGTCGTACGCGACCAGTGTGTTTTCGACCTTGATGTTCGGATTGGCCTTCATGAACGCGGCGGTCATGCCCTGGATGTCGGACGCGCTGTAACCGGCCTGTTGCTGGTGCAACGCGCGGATCGTCACCTTTGCGCCGCTGCCGCCGGAGCCGCTGCCGCAGGCCGCCAGTGCCGCGCCGGCGCCGACCCCCATGGCGGCGGTGAGAAACCCCCGCCGGCTCATCGTCAGGTTGTGGTTGTGGTCAGGCCGCATCGCCATGCCGTCCCTCCGCGCCGCTGCCATTCGTTAAGGCTCCGAATAAATGAGCACCGTAGCCGCGTAGGACTTGTGTGGTCAAGGGGTTCATGGGTAATAGTTGATAGGTAAGCTTCCTGTCGAAAAGGGGTGCGAGCATGACCCAGTCGGACTCTGGCGGCCGCTCGCTGAACCTGTTGCGGGAGCTCAGCGACCAGGCCGTGCTCGAAGTGATCTTCCGGGACGGCCCGATCACCAGGCCGGAGATCGCCGAGCACACCGGCCTGTCCAAGCCGACGGTGTCCGACGCCGTACGCCGGCTGGTGCAGGCCCGCCTGGTGCGGCCGATGGGGGTCCGGCCCGGCAAACCCGGCCGCTCGCCGGTGTCGTACGCGGTCGACAACGCCGCCGGTTTCGTCGTCGGCGTCGACATCGGCGGCACCAATCTGCGGGTCGCCGCCGTCGACATCTATGGCGAGAAGCTGGCGTCCGAGGAGCAGCCGACCGACAAGGACAGCACTCGCGCGGTCGCGCGGCAGGTGTACGAAATGGTGCGCGACGCGATCCGTACCGCCGGCGCCACCCATGGCCAACTGCTCGGCCTCGGCGTTTCCACGCCCGGGGTGGTCGATCCGGTGACGCACCGGGTCACCTCACTCGCATACAACATCAGCCCGGACGGCGCGTACGACCCGCTGGCGCTGATCCGCGACCGCTATGACGTGCCACTTTTGGTCGACAACAACATCAATCTCGCCGCGATCGGCGAGAAGTGGCGTGGCCTGGCGACCGGTGTCAGCAACTTTGTCTTTGTTTCCATCGGTGCCGGTGTCGGCATGGGGATCGTGCTGTCCGACGAGCTCGTACGCGGTGCACACGGCGCGGCTGGTGAGATCTGCTATTTGCCTTTCACCGCCGACCCTTTCGACGACCGGCACCGGATGCACGGCGCCTTCGAGGACGAGGTCGCGGCGGCCGGGGTGATGGCTGCGGCGGCGGCGCGTACCGACTGGATCGGCGACCGGCCCCAGACCGTCGAGGAGCTTTTCGCGCGTGCCGCCGATGAACCCGCGGCGCAGGAGATCGTGCAGGACGAGGCGAAACACGTCGGTACGGCGATCGCCGCTGTTTGCGCGATGCTCGATCCGGCTTTGGTGGTGCTCGGCGGCGGGATTGGCTCCAATCCGGCACTTTTGCGACCGGTACGCGAAACGACCGCCGCACTGGTGCCGCTGATGGCGCGGATCGAGACGAGTTTGTTGCGTGAACAGGCGGCTTTGCATGGCGCGCTGGCGATCGCGCTGCGCGAGGCCCGGGATGCGTTGTTCCGCCGCGGAATCCGCGCGGTGCCGTAAGCGGCCTGGTGCGAGTCGATGGCCGCGCGGACCTCGTCGATGATTCGAGTGGGTGAGCTGGCGAGATCTTCGTGCGTAGCGGAGAACGAGCCAATCCAGCCGTTGCAACCGCTGGAGGCGGCGTACGTCGGGCACGCTGCTGCTCCGGCGTCATCTGATGCGAACCGTCGTATTCGATCGCGATCTTCAACATCTTTATGCCGAGATCGACTCGCGCCGCGACGTGGCCAGTGCAGCCGTCACATGACTCAGCACACAGTCTGGTCCTACAGAAGCCAGCCCGCGGCCAAAACAGCATCCGTGTCGCGGAGCGAACCGGCGGTCAGGTAGACGTTGCAGAACGCTCGCGCATAATCTGGTCCGAGCAGCCGGCCGCGCGGCACGGTGCCGCCGTTGAGCTTGTGCAGAGAGGGCAGATGTTCGCCTCTGCTGCCGCGCAACTGCTCGCTCACATATCCATCATCCTGGTTGTCACCGTCCGCTCGCTGCGACTGTCCACAGGGGAGGCGCCGCGGCGAAGGCCGGTGGCGCGAGCCGCGTCACCGCAGGGAGATTTGCGGGCAGGAGATGTCGATACGTTGGCCGTCGCCGGCCAGCCGGACCTCTCCGCCGGGCGCGACGGTCGGTTGGTTGGCCAGGGCGGTGCAGGCGAGTTGCTCGACGGCCAGCTCGGAAAGAGCCGACGGAGCCATCGAAATGTGGACGTCGACGGAGCTTTCGTCCATCATCACGGTGATCGGCGCGGCTTTGGCCGGGATCGCGGTGCTGAAACCGGCGGCGCGTTCGAACGCGTTGGGTCCGGCACCGAGCGTGTTGAGAATCTCCGGCAGCGGTGGCTCCGGTCCCGGCCGCAGCACCAGGCTCACTTTTCCGTTGGAGACGAAGAAAAGGGCGATGCCGACGGCGGATACGTTCGGTGCCGGACCACCGGGGATCGTCCCGCTTGCGCGTACGCCGCAGCCGGCGACCAACAGCACGGCCAACAGGATGGACAGGATTTTCACCGTGGCTCCACCGGAAGTCGCAACGTGAACACCGCGCCGCCGTCCGGACCGTTGCCGGCCGCCAGTACGCCGCGGTGCAGTCTGGCGTTTTCCCAGGCGATCGCCAATCCGAGACCGCTGCCTTCCGAGCGCGGACGCGCCGAGTCGGCCTTGTAGAACCGGTCGAAGACCCGCGGCAACACCTCCGGCGCCAAGCCGTCGCCATGGTCGGACACCTCGACGGTGATCCAGATACCGTCCGCGTGCAGCCGTACGGTCACCGGCGGCTCACCGTATTTCAGTGCGTTTCCCACCAGGTTGGCGATGATCACGTCCATCCGGCGCGGGTCCACCGACGCGATCACGCCGGTCTGCAGGTCGGTCTGCACCTTGTCCGACCAGCCGCGAGCGCGCAGCGACGCGCGGACGATCTCGGCCATGTCGACCTCGTTGAGCGCGAGCGCGGCGGCACCGGAGTCGAAACGGCTGATCTCCATCAGATCGTTGACCAGCCTGGTCAACTTGTGAGTTTCCTGGCTGACCAGGTTGGCCGCCTGGGCCGCGTCGCCGGGCATGTGCGGCGCCTCCTCGTCGAGCACGTCGGTGACCGCGGTCATCGCCGCGAGCGGCGTTCGCAACTCGTGCGACACGTCCGCCACAAAGCGCCTGGCGTCGGCCTCCATCCGGCGCAGATCTCCGACGTATCGCTCCAAAACCTCCGCCGTGCTGTTGAAAGTCCTCGCGACGCTGGCAAGCTCGTCCGACCCGCGCACCGGTACGCGCGTGCTCAGGTCGCCTTCACCGAGCCGGCGGGCGGCCTGGCCGAGCTGGCGCACCGGCCGCAGCACACCGCGGGCGGCCAGCAAAGCCAGCAGTACGGCGAAAACCAGCGACAGGAGACCGGTCAGGGCGGCCTGCACGGCCAACGCGTCGACATTGGCCTGCTCCGCGCTGAGGCTGCGCGCCGAGTAGACCTCCAGCTCCGACAGCACGACCCGGCCGTTGGCCATCCGTACGCCGACCCTGGTGCCGACCAGCAGATATGTCTGGTGAAACCGGGAAACCCGCTGCCAGACCACGCTGCCGCCGCCGATCCGGTCCTGCAGTTCCGGTGGAATTTCCCCGAGAGTCAACGTGTTCTGCCGGGACGTCCGTCCTCTGTAGACGACCAGTACGTCGTTGTTGCGGTTGGACAACCTGTTGGCGATGGTGTCCAGATCGCTCTGGGTCGGTGGCAGGTTGGGGATCGAGACGACCGCGGTGATGCTGTTGATCAGCTGGTTGGCGCTGGTGTCCTGCGCGGTCTGCAGGATGGCCGTACGCGCCTGGATGTACATGCCGCCGGAGACCGCCACCGCGGTCACCACGCCGAGCAGGGCGAAAATGAGGACGAGCCGCGCGCGCAGGCCGGAATGGCGCACCGCGTTCCACCAGCGAGCGATCACAACGGACCAAACCGATAGCCGAAGCCGCGTACGGTCTGCACGTAGACCGGTGCGGTGGAGTCGTCCTCGATTTTCGCGCGCAGCCGTTGTACGCACGCGTCGACGAGCCGCGAGTCCCCGAGATATCCGTGTTCCCACACCGATTCCAGCAGCTGCTGGCGGCTGAGCACCTGGCCCGGCTTGCGTGACAGCTCGAGCAGCAGCCGCAGCTCGGTCGGCGCGAGCGCGACCGGCGCGTCGGCCTTGCTGACCACCAGGCCGACCCGGTCGATCGCCAGATCGCCGTATTTCTCCAGCTGTTTCGGTTCGGCCGGCGGCTGCTCGGCGCCGACCCGGCGCAACACGGCTCTGATCCTGGCCTCCAGTACGCGCGGTTGCACCGGCTTGACGACGTAATCGTCGGCGCCGGCCTCCAGGCCGGCCACCACGTCCATGTCGTCGCTGCGCGCGGTCAGCATGATGATCGGCAGCGTGCCGGTGGCGCGGATCCGCCGGCAGACCTCGAAGCCGTCCATGCCCGGCAGCATGAGGTCGAGGACGACCACGTCCGCCGGCGACTCGCGCAGCCGGTCGAGCCCCCGCTCGCCGGTCCCCACCGCGTCGACGGCGTGGCCCTGGCGGGTGAGCGCCAGCTGCAACCCGTCGCGTACGGCCGGGTCGTCCTCGATCAACAACACGCGAGACATGCGCCTACTATCGCAAAACGGATCTGTGTCGCGCGGTCCCCGCCTGCGACACGCCAGCCAGCACGGCGGCCGCCAGGCAGCACAGCGCGCCGGCGAGCAGGACGCCGCCGACCGCGTCGCTGAAGCGGTGCCAGCCGGCGAGCATGGTCGCGGCGGCCACCGCGCCCACCGCGCCGAGACCCGGCAGGACCAGCAGCCAGCGCAGCCAGAGTGGGGCGGCGAGCAGAAACGCGAACAGCAGGCCGGCCGCGGCCGACACGTGACCGCTCGGAAAGCTGTTGTGTGTCGTCGAGCCGGCGACGTCGAGGTCCGGCCGCGAGATCACCGTCTTCAGGATGGTGGCGAGCGCGACCGAGCCGACGAAGACGCCGACACCGGCGACTCCGGCGAGCGGCCGGCGGCTGAGCAGCCCGAGCAGCAGCACTCCCCCGAGCATGACCGCGAGCACCAGCGGGTTGCCGAAGAACCGCAGCATCGCCTCCGCGGTGGTCAGCAGCGCGGAGTCCTGCGCGTACGACTTGGCGGCGGTGAGCAGCGACTGGTCGGCCTGCTGACCGGCCGGCAACCAGACGAAGACGTAACAGGTCATGCCGAAGGCGACCAGGCACACGATCGCGACGCCGAGCAGATGTCCGGCGCTCGACCGTGGCCGGCCGTATGTCGCGGTCGCCGGCCGGTAACCGGCGGCCGGCGACAGGGATGTCTGTGTCATGCCGGCAATCCTGGTGCGCCCAGTCGTCCGTACGGTCCGCGCAATGTCATGGTTGTGTAACAGTCGCCTCCGTGCCGAACTGTTACAAAGCCGTGGTGGAGCTGTCACACCGCCAACATTGGCAGCGCACAGTCGGCGTGGACTGTGAACGTCATGACCGAACCCTGTGCGACTCCGGACCGCCGGCGCGACCGTGTCTACGCGGTGTGCACCAAGGCGCTGGCGATAGTTTTCCTTCCTTTCGCGTTCGTACGCGCGCCGCGGCGCGCACGCCAACTGGCGTGTCAGTGGGCTTTGGCCGTGCGCTATCCGGCGGAGAACCTCGACGGTCTCAGCCCGCAGACCGCGGCGGCCTTCGCCGCGGCGCGTACCGAGGCATTCTGGCGGGACGGCCAGCTGATCGGCCTCACCTCCGGCTATCGCGATCCGGGCGAGCAGCTGCGGCTGTTCACCGCCGAGGTGCGGCGGTCGGGATCGCCGCAACGGGCGCGAAAACGCATCCTGCGGCCGGCCGACTCGGCGCACGTACTGGGCACCGCGCTGGACATCCGGCCGACCGAAGGCGCGCGCTGGCTGGAGGAAAACGGTGGACCGTACTCGCTTTATCGCATCTATGACAACGAATGGTGGCACTTCGAATACCGCGGGCAACGACCCACGCGGCTGGCTCATCCGGGCTTAGTATCGGCCGCATGGACACCGAAGAGTGGATCGCGGCGGTCGCGGACGCCGGTGTCGCACTGACCGCCGCCGCGCGGGCAGCCGGCCTCGCCGCGCAGGTGCCGAGCTGTCCCGGCTGGCAGGTGCGTGACCTGCTTGTCCACACCGGCGCCGTGCACCACTGGGCCGCGACGATCGTACGCACTCCGGTCACCGAGCCGTGGGATCCGGCGGAGCCGACCGAGGCCGTCGACGCGCTGCCGGCGGACGCTGACCTGCTCGACTGGTATCTGGACAGCAACACCGCGTTGGTGCGCGCCTTGACCAGCGCGCCGGCTGGCCTGGAGTGCTGGACGTTCCAGCTTTCCATGCCTGGCCGCGATTTCTGGTCGCGGCGGCAGGCGCACGAGGCGACCGTCCACCGGGTCGACGCCGAGCTGGCGGCCGGCAGGTCCAGTGAGGTGCCGGCTGATCTGGCACACGACGGGATCGACGAGTTGCTGACCGGCTTTCTGCCGCGCGGCCGGCGCGCACGCGACCAGGCGCCTCGTACGCTCGCCGTCGACACGACCGACACCGGTGGTCACTGGCTCGTACGCTTCGGCGACGGACCGGCGACAGCGGCACGGCACGACCAGCGGCAGCCGGCCGACGAACGGGTCGATGGACCGGCGGCCGAGCTTTATTTGCAGCTGTGGAACCGAAAACAGCTCGACAACCAGTGCCGGGACCTGGTTAAGGTGCGATGGTGAGCCGCGCCGACGTGTGCGGCTGCAGCGGCTGGCCGACCATCGCGCGTTGCTCGGCGATCTCCAGGACACCATCTGAGATCCGATAGAGCCGGGTGGCCGCGTCCACGGATTTGGCCGTACGCGTCGGGACGACCACGTCCGTCTGCAGCTGCCAACCGCCGCCGGTGAATTTTCCGTAGAAAACCTCGACGATGCCGGACGAGTGAGCCAGCACCAGCTCCACCGATTCCGGCTGCGGCCGCCACCAACCGACCTCACGCGCCGCCGGACGTACGACGGTGCCGTCCGCGTCGAGCAGCCAGGTGCGCGACTCGTACGACAGAAACGGCCGTCCGTCGTGGGCGACCGTGATCTCCTGCGAAAACCGCCGCGGACCGTCGATCGTCGGATAGTCGACCGCGCCGTCGCCACGCCACTTTCCAAGCAGTGACCGCAGCGGCCGGCAGGCTGGATTGAGCTCCGTCGTCATGAGGCCGGGAGTTTATCGCGATGATTGGGACAGTGTGCGGTGATCCGAGCTGCCCTTCGCCGCGCTCGCCGGTGGCGGGGGCGTTGCGGTTCTGATTGGTGCGGTTGGGGGTAGGGCGTTTCTGATTGTTGCGTTGGGGTAGGGCGGGTTTTCATGTTTGTTGCGTTTTGGCGGTGGTGGCGCCTGCGCGGCGGGCGACCTCAAGGGGAGGGGCGCGCGGGGTTTCGTTGTTGGTTGGGTTGGGTGCGGCGGGTGCGGTTTCGTGCGTGGCGTGGTCCAGGAGTGTGGCTGGGGCGCCGGAGCCGCGGTGGCGTCTCGGTGGGTGACGTGAAGGTCCAGTATGTGGGATGCGAAGGCGTGTGGAGCGCTAAATGTCCGGCTTGCGACGGTCGCGGATGGCATGAATGTCGAGTTACTTGCGTTGGACGCAAGGAACAAGGCTTTCACGCCGCCGTGATCTCCGGATGCTGTGACGGGTGTGACTACTGAGGCTGGTAATGCTGTTGTGACTGCCGGTTGGCAAAAATGTCCATTTTGATATCTTGTTAAACAAGTATTACGCAGCCGAGCCGCCTCACCTGCATTGTCAGCCACAGCAGTCACACCGGCACCACCCTGGCATGAAAGTGCAATGAAAGGGATCTGTCAGCGGCGCTCGCTAGGGTGATCACACTCGCGGAAACCGATCCCTGCCGTTGGTTTCCGGGAGAGCACCAACACCGGAGGCCTCCCCAATCCTCCGGACCGGCGCGCTCCTCGGTGGCGGAAAAGCCCCGAGGAGCGCGCTCCGGACCCGTTGCGAAGGTGACCGTCGCGATGGCCGAATTGGGTTGCGGTGCTCTGTATCGTCTGGGCATGACCTCGCTACGTGCCGTGAATATGCCGGACAGGCCGTCACTGGACGGGCTGGCGGAGAAATGGTCGCGCAGCTGGGAGGAGTCGGGGGTGTACCGGTTCGACCGGTCGACCACCCGCGAGCAGGTATATTCCATCGACACACCGCCGCCGACGGTCAGCGGCGAGCTGCACGTCGGCCACGTCTTCTCCTACACGCACACCGACGTGATCGCACGTTTCCACCGTATGCGCGGGAAAAACGTGTTCTATCCGATGGGGTGGGACGACAACGGCCTGCCGACCGAGCGGCGGGTGCAGATCCGCTACGGCGTGCGGTGCGATCCGAGCCTGCCCTACGACCCGGATTTCGTGCCGCCGGCCGAGCCGGGCAAGCGCCAGCTGCCGATTTCGCGGCGCAATTTCGTGGCCCTGTGCCAGCGAATGACGGAGCTGGACGAGCAGGCCTTCGAGCAGCTGTGGCGGCGCGCTGGCCTGTCGGTCGACTGGTCGATGACCTACCAGACGATCGGCGACAAGGCGCGCGCCATTTCGCAACGCGCCTTCCTGCGCTCACTTTCGCGCGGTGACGCCTATCAGGCGGACGCGCCGACATTGTGGGACGTGACCTTCCAGACCGCCGTCGCGCAGGCCGAGCTGGAGGACCGCGAGCGTCCCGGCGCCTTCCACCGGATCAGTTTTCACGGTCCCGACGGTGAAAAGATCTCCATCGAGACGACCCGGCCGGAGTTGCTGCCGGCCTGTGTGGCGCTGGTGGCGCATCCGGGCGACGAGCGTTATCGGTCGCTGTTCGGAAAATCGGTGCGTACGCCGGTCTTCGGTGTCGAGGTGCCGGTGAAGGCACACCATCTGGCCGACCCGTCGAAGGGATCCGGCATCGCGATGGTGTGCACTTTCGGTGACACCACTGACGTTGTCTGGTGGCGCGAGCTCGACCTGCCAACGCGTACGGTGGTCGGCTCCGACGGCCGCTTCGTCGCCACCCCACCGTCCGATGTGGACGCTGAGGCGTACGCGCCGCTCGCCGGTGCGACGGCGTTCACCGCGCGCGAGCGCGTGGTGGCGATGTTGCGCGACGCCGGTGACCTCGAGGGCGAGCCGCGGACGATCACGCATGCGGTGAAGTTCTATGAAAAAGGCGACAAGCCGCTGGAGATCCTCACCACCAGGCAGTGGTACATCCGCAACGGTGGCCGCGATCCGTTGCTGCGCACAGCATTGCTCGACCGCGGTCGCGAGTTGCAGTGGCATCCGGATTTCATGCGTACGCGCTATGAGCACTGGGTGGAGGGGCTGAGCGGCGACTGGCTGATCAGCCGGCAGCGGTTTTTCGGCGTACCGATCCCGGTCTGGTATCGGCTCGACGACAACGGCGAGCGCGGCGAGTTGTTGCTTCCGCTGGACGAAAACCTGCCGGTCGACCCGTCCAGCGACGCCCCGCCCGGTTTCACCGCCGACCAGCGCGGCGTGGCCGGCGGTTTCGTCGCCGACCCGGATGTCATGGACACCTGGGCCACCTCGTCGCTCACCCCGCAACTGGTCTCCGGCTGGACGACCGACGACGACCTGTTCGGGCGCGTCTTTCCGATGGACCTGCGCCCGCAGGCGCACGAGATCATCCGCACCTGGCTGTTTTCCTCGGTGTTGCGGGCACACGTGGAGCAGGGTTCGCTGCCGTGGCGGCACGCCGTGCTGTCCGGCTGGATCCTCGACCCGGACCGCAAGAAAATGGCCAAGTCCAAGGGAAACGTGATCACACCGCTCGGCCTGCTGGAGGAGCACGGCACCGACGCGGTGCGTTACTGGGCCGCGAAAGGCCGACCAGGCACCGACACCGCATTCGACACCGCGCAGATGAAGGTCGGCCGGCGGCTGGCCACGAAGATCCTCAACGCGAGCCGGTTCGCGCTCGGTTTCGGACCGTCCGACGACGAGATCACCGAGCCGATCGACCTCGCGTTGCTGTCCGGCCTGGCCGGCCTGGTGGAGCGGGCGACCGCGAGTTTCGAGGCGTACGACTACACCTCGGCGCTGGAGAGCACCGAGGAGTTCTTCTGGTCGTTCTGCGACGACTACCTGGAGCTGGTGAAGGCACGTGCGTACGGTGCTGGCGCCAGCGGCTCGGCACGCGCCACGCTCACGCTGGCGGTCTCCACACTGCTCCGGCTTTTCGCGCCATTCCTGCCTTTCGTCACCGAGGAAGTGTGGTCGTGGTGGCAGGACGGCTCGGTGCACCGGGCGCCGTGGCCGACCGCCGACGAGCTTGTGCGGCCCGGCGCGGATCCGGCCGTCCTCGCCGCCGCGTCGACCGCGATCGGGGCCGTACGCAAGGCAAAGTCGGACCGGCGGCTGTCGATGCGGCAGCCGGTCGAGCGGCTGACCGTCACCGCGCCGGTGGCGTACCTGGCAAATCTGGCGCCAGCGTTGGAAGATCTGCGCGCCGCTGGCACGATCGCGCAGATCGTGACCGAAACCGGCGACGGCGAGCCGAGTTTCGCGGTAGTCATGGAGACTGGGGGCTCACCCACGAGCTAGGAGTGTCGATGTCCGACCTGGTCAAGCAGGCGCGTGAGCTGCAGCCGCTGCTGGACGAGCGAGCCGCGGAATGTGAACGGTTGGGCCGGCTGACCGACGACATCGACGCGGCCTACCACGAGCGCGGCCTCTACGGCATGTGGGTGCCGCGTTCGCTCGGCGGCAGCGAGCTCGACCCGATCTCGGCGCTGCGCGTCCTCGAGGCGTTGAGCTACGCACAGCCGTCCGCCGGCTGGGTCCTCGCCGCCACCGCGTTGGAAACCGGCACGGCCGGCGCGTATCTCGGCGACGAGGCCGTCGCCGAGCTGTTCGCCGGCGAGCGTTTTCCGGTGCTCGGCGGACAAGGCACGCGTCCTGGCACGGCGGTGCCGCGCGACGGCGGCTATGACATCAGCGGCTCGTGGAGTTTCGCGTCTGGCATCAAGCACGCCAGCTACACGCACAATGCGGTCGTCACGACCGACACCGAGCAGTTTCGCGTCTGCGTTGCGCCGCTGGAAAAAGCGACGCTGATCGACAACTGGGACGTGCTCGGCCTGGTGGCGACCGGCAGCATCGACTACACGATGACGGACGTCTTCATCCCGCCGGGCTGGTCGCACGACGGACTGGTCGAAGGGTCGACACGCGGTGGTCCGTTCTACGACCTCGGCGTCGTGCAGATCGCGTTGATCTGCCACTCCGGCTGGACGCTCGGCATCGGCCGGCGGATCCTCGACGAGCTGGCGGCCTCGGCGCGGAAGAAGGCCGGCCGACCCGGCCAGCTCGCCAGCAGCGAGCATTTCCACCTCGGTTTCGGCACCATGGAGGGAAAGTTCCGGGCTGCCGCAGCGCTGGTGTTCGAGACCTGGCACGACGTGTGGAACACGCTCAGCGCCGGCGACCAGCTGACGACCCGGCAGCGTACGCTGCTGCGGATCGCGCTGACCAACATCACCTGGACGACGCAGGAAGTCAGCCAGTGGGCGTACAAGAACGGCGGCACGAGCGCACTGTGCGACGGCGTCATGCAGCGGCTGTTTCGCGACATGCACGCCGGCACGCAGCACATCCTGTCGGCCAACGGAGTGCTCGCCGAGGCCGGCCGTGAGCTCGCCGGCCTGGCCGAGGGCCAGAAATGGGTCTTCCTGGCCCTGGAATAGTTGCCATTCCGGCAACAGGATTGGCGCTTTCCGGAATGGCCGGCGCATCATGCACGCATGACACACGACATTTCCGAACAGTTTGACGCGGCATACTGGGAAGAGCGCTATTCGTCCGGGGAAAACGCCTGGAGTGGCAACCCCAATCCGTCGCTGGTCGACGAGGTCTCCGGCCTCACGCCGGGTCGCGCGCTGGACGCCGGCTGCGGCAGCGGCGGCGACGCGATCTGGCTGGCCAGCCGTGGCTGGCAGGTCACTGCCGTCGACTTCGCGGCGGCCGGGCTGCGCCGCGCCGCCGAGGCGGCCGGTGACCTGGAGATCTCCTGGCAGCAGCACGACCTGCGCTCCTGGACACCGGGAGCTGGCGCGTACGACCTGGTCACCGCGCACTTCGTGCATTTTCCGCCGGCCGTACGCGATCCGCTGTTTCGCCGGCTCGCCGACGCGGTCGCTCCCGGTGGCACGCTGCTGATCGTCGGCCACCATCCGTCGGACCTGGAGACGCACGTGGAACGGCCGCAGTTCGCCGACGCCTACTACACGGCCGAGGACGTTGCCGCGCTTCTCTCCGACGACTGGACGATCGTCACGGCAGCCGCGCCGGCGCGTACGCACCATGGCATCGAAATCCGCGACGCCGTGCTGCGCGCTAGGCGCGAGACCACCACGTCGAAAGATTGACCGTACGGAAGCCGAGCGAGTCATAGAGTGGCCGGCCGGAGGTCGACGCTGTCAACGTCATCGGCAACTCGGTGCGTGCGAGCATCGCGTGCATGAGCGCGCGCCCGATGCCACGCGAACGATGTTCCGGCATGGTCGTCACGTAATAGACGCCACTGGCGTCACCGCTGTGCACCGCAATGCACGCGCCGGCCTCGCCGGCCAGAAAGACCTCGAACTCCGGCCGGTCGAGCAGGCTCTTCGGAAACACCTCGCCGGGCTCGTACGGCTGGAACTGCTCAAGGCTGAAGCCGTGCACGATCATCCGCTCGGCCAGCTCGAGCTGGTCGACCGACTCGACTTTGGTGACCTCACGTGACGGCTCGGGGACCGGGGCCGGATCGCGGATCATCACCGGCAGTTGCCGTGAGGTCAGGCCGAGACGGCTGAGATCGAGTGTGCTGTATGCGTCTTCCACGACCGCACGGCCGGTCGGCACGAGCACCGCGGCGATGTCATCCGTGCGCGTGTCCGGCGACAGCACCATAATGCGCTGGCCGGCACGTTTCGTACCGTTGGCGACAAGCAAACCGTCGCGCATGACGAGCTCGTTTCCGCGCGCCTGCGCCTGCGCGGTCCAAAAAGTCGCCGCGTTGCGGATCGCCCTGTCCAGATCTGCCATGCTCCACACCGTATCGAGGCGGCGGCGGATCATTAAGAGGTCGCGCAGACAGAGGAGCGGGTGAGAGTCGAGATCCAGCTATCGCCCGCTCCCCTGTCTACGCGACCTCTAGGATCCAATCCGAGGACATCTGGTTGGGTCACTGGAGGCGCGGATGTGGCGGACGCTCGGCAAGCTCGGACAGGCCGCCTGGTTGTGCGGAAATGTCTACGAAGCCGCCGCCGGCGTGCCGGAGTTGCTGGTCGCGGCGCGGGAACGCCGCTCGCCGGGATTGCTCGCGGTCGGCTCGCCTTTACGGTATTTCGCGCCGATTGCGCCGTTTGCCATCGGCGCCACCAGTGTCGCGTTGGCACGGAAATGGCGTACGGGAAACAAAACGGCGATCGTGGCGAGTGCGGCGAGCACGGCGGCCGCGGTCGGCATGACCGGTTATCTGGTGCGTACGGTCAACGTGCCGATGCTCAAAGGCGAGTCCACATCGGACGAAGCCGTGGCACGCTGGCACCGGATCAACTACGCACGCATCGGGGCGACCGCGCTGGCCGCGATCACCTTTCACTGGGCCACGAAATGAGCTTCATCGGCGAGGTGCGGCCGGGTCCGGCCGGTCTGCGGCTGGCCGTCAAGGACTGCATCGACGTGGCCGGTTTGCCGACCACAGTGGGAAATCCGCGGCTTGGCGCCGAGCCCGCGACGAAGGACGCGGCCTGCCTGGCCGGCGCCCGCGCGGCCGGTGTGACGGTCGTCGGCAAGACCAACCTTTCCGAGCTGTGCCACAGCGCGAGCGGCATCAACCCGACTTTTGGCACGCCGGTCAACCCGATCGATCCGCTGCGGGTGCCCGGTGGATCGTCCAGCGGCTCGGCCGTCGCGGTCGCCACCGGTGCGGCGGATGTCGCGTACGGCACCGACACGACCGGATCGGTCCGCATCCCGGCCGCTGCCTGTGGCGTGGCCGCGCTGAAGCCGACGAACGGCAAGGTGCCGCTCGACGGTGTCTTTCCGCTGTCGCCGACCTGCGACACCGTCGGCGTACTCGCTCGCGATGTCGCCGGCCTGCGGCTCGGCTATGGCTGGCTGGTGCCGGACGAGGCCGCCGGCGAGCCGCCGCGGGTGGTGCTGCGGCTGCGTACCCCGGGACGCAGCGTCCATCCGGAGATCGACGCCGCCGTCGACAAGGCGCTGGCCGACTTCGAGGTGCGCGATCTCGCGCTGCCGCAGTGGTGGGACATCGGCATCGCCGCCGGCACGCTCAGCGACGCCGAGGCGTACGCCGTGCAACGGCCGCTGGTGGCCGGACTGTCCACAGTGGACCCTGCGGTCGCCGAGGCCTGGGACTTCGGCTCGACGGTCTCGGCCGAGGCGCAGGCCGCGGCTCGCGAGATGTTGTCGGTGTGGCGCGCGAAGCTGGTGGCGCTGTTGCGGCCAGGGGTCGTCATCGCGCTGCCGGCCGTGTTGGATGCGCCACCGCTGGTCAGCGCCGCCGGCTCGCGCTTCCCGCATGCCAACGGGGCGGTCAACGGCACCGGCCTGCCGGCCGTGTGCGTGCCGGCCGATGGCGCGTTTCCGTACGCGTCGGTGCAGCTTGTCGGCGCTCCCGACACCGAGGCCGACCTGCTCGCCGGGGCCGCCATCATCGAGGCTACCTAGCGCCGCATCCGCCTGACCAGCACTGATGCTTCGCCAGGTGACAATCGGACCCCGCCCGGCGCCGACCGATTGTCACCTTCTTGACCTGCTGCACCGATTCAGAGCGTCAACAAAGCGGCAATCGGGCAAAACGCCGTCAGGCGAAGCGGCTGGCCAGGGTGTCGAAGAGGCCGCCGGCGTGCGCGGCCTGGTCCGGGTACGCGACCGGGGTCAGGTTGACCATCACCACGTGCTCGCAGCCGGCCTTCTCGTATGCGCGCAGCCGCTCCTCCACCTGGTCGACCGTGCCGCACATCGCCGACGCCTGCGTCCGCTTGTCGAACGTGAGATCGGTGACCGGCCGCTGGTCCCGGTCGTCGGTCAGCGCGATGACCGGAAACAGCGCGCGCGTGATCGACGACGGGTTGCGACCGGCGGCCAGCGCGGCGTCGTCGATCTCGTCCATGGCGTCCTCGTACGCGTCGACCGGCATCAGCGCCGGCAGCCACCCGTCGGCGTGCTGGCCGACCAGGTCGAGCATCAGCGCACCCTGCGCGCCGATCCACACCGGCGGACCGCCCGGAGTGTACGGCCTCAGCGCGCTCTCGGCGCCTCTGAGCTGGTAAAACTCGCCGTCGAAGTCGACCGGCTCGGTGCCCCGCCAGAGCTTGCGGACGACAGTGAGCGCCTCCGCCAGCCGGTCCACCGGCCGCGCCAGGTCGAAACCGTATGGCAGCAGGTTCTCCGCCTTGCCGGCACCGACGCCGAGGATCAGCCGGCCGCGGGTCAGGTGGTCGATGGTCACCGCCTGGTGCGCGAGCAACACCGGATGGCGCCGGATCACATCGCTGACCGCGGTGCCGAAACGAATCCGCTCGGTCACCATGCCGGCAGCCGCCATCGTGGCGAAAACGTCCAGAATTTCCGGATCGTCGGGCAGAAAGACCGCGTCGTAGCAGCCGGCCCGCTCGTACGCGCGCAACTCGGCCATCCCCCGGTCGACCGGCGGCGTCAGGCCGGTCGCCACGCTGATCCTCATCAAGGCGAAGATTAGGCGACGCTCCGGCCGGCCGGCGGATTCTGTGTGATCGCCAACATTTTGTATTTTCTGTAACGCGCCGGCTCATTCCATCGAAGTGGCGGCGGCCGCCTCCTCGTAATCGAGGCGTTCCAGCTCCCGCCGTAACACATCGTCATCGAGCTTACGCTCGTCGCGCGCTCGGATGAGCGCTTTACGTTGCGCGGCAAGCAGTTCCTGGCGTACGACCCACATCGTCGCACGGGCGGTGGAATTCTCCGCGGCCTCGACCGCGTCGGCGTCCGAGCCCCGCTGTCGTTCGGCCAGCGCCGCGCGCATCCGGCTGGCAAACCGTTCCATCATTTTCGGATCGGCGCCTTCCGGTGGGTGTTTCATCGCCTGCGCCAATGCGCGGCTGGTGGCGTCACGGGCGATTTTCCGTGCCTTTCGTACGGCCTCGCTCTGCCGCCGCTGCTCCTCCGGCGCGGAGATCCGCAGCCGCCGGATGAGCATCGGCAGGGTCGGACTCTGTGCGAGCAGAGTGCCGATCGCCAGCACGAACGCCAGCGCCTGGATCAGTGCTCTGCCGGGAAAAGGCTGGCCGTTGGCGATGACGGTCGGGATGCCGGCGGCCGCCGCCAGCGTCACGACGCCACGCATTCCCGACCACGAAATCACCACCGCGTAACGCCATGGCAACGCATCCGGCAGCTTTCGCCGCGTGATTCTGCGCAGCAGCACGCTGTTTCCGTACGTGAGGAAAACCCACAACGGCCGCACGAGGATCACCACGAGCAACAGGATCGCCGCGCCGAGTACGAAATCGCGCCAGTCGATGCCGGCAGTGGCCAGATCCTCGAAGACAAACCGCGTCTGCAGCCCCATGTAAGCGAAAACAAACGACTCCAACAACACGTCCGCGCTCTGCCACACACCGCGCCCCTGCAGCCGCGTCGCGAATCCGGCACTGGTTTCGTTGTGGCCAAGCATGAAACCGGCGGCGACGACGGCCAGTACGCCAGAGCCGTGCACCTGCTCGGCGACCAGGTACGCGGCGAACGGCACGACCAAGCCGAAGGCCGTCTCCAACCCGCTGTCCAGCAGTCGCCGGCGGATCTGGATGACGAAACCGCCGACCGCGAGTCCGACCAGCACGCCGGCGACCACCTCGTACGCGAAAAGACCGACCGGGCCGCCGGCCGCCGTCGCGCCGCCGGTCACCGCCGTGACGGTCAGCGTGAAGATCGTCAACGCGGCGGCGTCGTTGACCAGGCTCTCGCCGGTCAGGATCGCCATCAGCTTCTTCGGCAGGCTGAGCTGCTTGCCGACCGCGATCGCGGCGACCGCGTCGGTCGGCGCCACCACCGCACCGAGCACCAGCGCCGGCGCGAACGCGAGTCCCGGCACGACCCACCACGCGACCAGTCCGGTGGCGAAGGTGGACACCAGCACCAACGCGACACCAAGCGACAGGATCGGCCGCAGGTTGCGCGCAAAACTCACAAACGAGAAGTCCAGCGCGGCCGAATAGAGCAGCGGCGGCAGCACCACGCCGAGGATCAGCTCCGGCGGCAGCGTGAAACGCGGCAGGCCGGGGACGAAGGAGACGGCCGCCGCCAGGATGACGACGACCAGTGACGGCTGCATGCCGCGCCGGTTGGCGATTGCCGCGACCGCGATGGCGCCGACCACCACGAGCAGGAGCTGAATCGTTCTCACCTCGCATTCACGACTATTTGCCGGCAGTCTGCCACGACCGGTCACGAGCCGCGCGGTCATGTTCACGTCCGGGAACGGTCAACACCTGGCAATGCCTGACGCGTACCGGCCACGAGCGGCATTATGTTTTCCACCACACGGAGGCCAGGTCAAAAAGCTTCCGGAGGCACGAGGAGTACGAGATGGCAGAACCGACCAACGTGTCCCGGCGAACCCTGCTCGGCCGTGCGGCCGCACTCGGCGCGTTAGCCGTCCCCGGAGTCGCCGTGCTGGACGCCTGCGCGGCCGGCGGCGGTTCTGGCTCCGGCGGCGGTCAGCTGAAGGGCGCGGTCAGCAAGGAAAACCCGCTCGGTGTCAAGGAAGACGGACCGCTGGACGTGGTCATCTTCAAGGGCGGCTACGGCGACCAGTACGCGATCGACGCGGAGAACTCGTACAAGAAGAAATATCCGAAGGCGACCATCAAACACACCGGCACGCAACAGATCCAGCAGCAGCTCGCGCCGCGTTTCGTCGGCGGCAACCCGCCGGACGTGATCGACAACTCCGGCGCGCAGAGCATGGACATGAACGCGTTGACCAGCAAGGGTCAGCTCGCCGACCTCACACCGCTGCTCGACGCGCCGTCTCTTGACGATCCCAACAAGAAAGTACGCGACACGCTGCGGCCGGGGATCGTCGAAAACGGCCAGTACGGCGGCAAGGAGGTTTACGCGCTCAACTACGTGCAGGCCGTCTACGGCATCTGGTATTCCTCGACGTTGCTGCAGAAGCAGGGCATCACGCCGCCGCAGACCTGGCAGGAGATGCTGGCAGCCTGCGAAAAGCTCAAGAAAGCAGGCATCGCCGGCTGGACGTACGCCGGCAAGTATCCGGACTACATGCATTTCTCGCTGTGGACGCAGATCGCCAAGGTCGGCGGCAAAGAGGCGATGATCGCCATCGACAACCTCGAGCCCAACGCGTGGAAGAATCCGGCGGTCAAGTCGGCGCTGGAGCCCTACGCCGAGCTGGCCGCCAAGGGATATGTGCTGGCCGGCAGCGCGGGACTGACCCACATCGAGTCGCAAACCGCGTGGAACCAAGGAAAAGCGGCGTTCATTCCCAACGGCTCGTGGGTGGAGAACGAGTCGAAGAGCACCACGCCGGCCGACTTCGGCATGGCCGTACAGGCGCCGCCGTCGGTTTCCGCCGCCGACAAACTTCCGTACGGCACCATCTGGTCGTCCTCCACCGAGATGTTCGTCGTGCCGAAGGACGCGAAGAACCAGCTCGGCGGCCTTGAGTTCCTGCGCGTCATGCTTTCCAAGGCACAGGCGCAAAACTTCTCGCAGAAGGTGAGCGCGCTGACCTGCGTTCAGGACGCCGGGGGCGGCAACCTCCCACCTGGCGTCAAGTCGGCCGACGCGGCACTGAAAGCGGCCGGCGACAACACCATCCAGCCGAAGGTCGCCACCTGGTACGGCCCGATGGCCAAGCAGATCGGCCAGAACACCGGCCTGCTGATGAACAAACAGCTCTCGGTGGCCGACTGGATCACGCGCGCGCAGGCGCTCTCCGACCGTACGGCCAAGGATTCCTCCATCAAGAAGTTCAAGCACTGACAACCCCGCCGAGGGTGACGCTTTAACGGCGTCACCCTCGGGGAATGATTCGCCGCCGGTCGCTGTTTGCCGTCCACGAGTACGGACGCAAAGGAGACCGACATGACCAAAGCGGTCAGGTTCCGCGAATACGGTGACATCGACGTGCTTCAGGTGGTCGACGTGCCGCGGCCGACGCCGGGGCCGGGACAGCTGCTCGTCGAGGTGAAGGCCGCCGGGATCAACCCCGGCGAGGCGATGATCCGCAAGGGCGCCCTGCACGAGCGCTGGCCGGCGACCTTTCCCAGTGGGCAAGGCAGTGATCTGGCCGGCGTCGTCGCCGCGACCGGCGACGGAGTGTCCGGCATCAACGTCGGCGACGAGGTGATCGGCTTCGTCGAAAATCGCAGCAGTCACGCCGAATACACGGTGGTCGAAGCGGCCAACGTGACACCGAAGCCGGCCGACGTGTCCTGGGAGGCTGCCGGCGGACTTTATGTCGTCGGCACGACGGCGTACGCCGCGGTGGCCGCGGTCAACCTCAAGCCGGGCGACACGGTCGCCGTCTCCGGCGCGGCCGGCGGCGTCGGCTCGGTCGTCGTGCAGCTCGCACGTAACGCCGGCGCGAGCGTGATCGGCATTGCCGGTGAAGCGAATCACAGCTGGTTGACCGAGCACGCCGTGGTCCCGGTCGCGTACGGCGAAGGCGTCGCGCAGCGCATTCTGGCAGCGGCCGGCGGCAAGCTCGACGCGTTCATCGACACGTACGGCGCCGACTACGTCGACATCGCGGTCGAGGAGCTCGGCGTACGGCCGGAACGAGTCGACACCATCATCAACTTCGCCGCGGTGGAGAAGCACGGTGTGAAGGCCGACGGCAACGCGGCGGCCTCGACGGCGGACGTACTGGCCGAGCTCGCCGAGCTGATCGTGGCCGGAAAGCTGAAGATTCCGGTGGCCGCGACGTATCCGCTCGAGCGGGTCCAGGACGCCTTCCGCGAGCTGGAGAAGCGGCACACCCGCGGCAAGCTCGTGCTCGTACCGTAGTTTTTGTCATCCGGGGACACACATTCGTCCCCGGATCCCGCACCACACTGCGTGGTTTCCACCCGTCGGACGTCCGCAGGCCCGCGCGCTTTTTGCGAGGTTGACACGGATTGTCGGCCGATTTTACGATTTCCTGGCTCCGAGCGAAAATCTTCCCCCGCTCGGGCCGTTTCGGGTGGAGGGGGTCCATGGCGCAGCCCGCGGTCGCAGAGGTCGTCTCGCTTCGTCTGCCAGCCGCGCTACGCCGGCAGGCTCCGCTGGTGGCGGCCGAGATCGCCGCGCACCTCGCCGAGCGGATGCCGGAATGCTGGCGTGCGCCCCGGTCGATCGGTGTTCGCCAACAGGTCATCGAAAAGGCGCTGAGCGGCTTCATCGACCGACTGGAGAATCCGGCCGTACGCCGCGCGGAAGACGTTTTCTGGCTGCGCCACTTCGGATCCGAGCAGGCCCGTGACGGTTTCTCCCTGGAAACCGTGCATAACGCGTTTCTGGCCGGTGCCTGGATCGGCTGGCGGCACCTGTCCGGCGAGTGCCAGCGGCTCGGCCTGTCCGGTGCCGCCTTGTGCGAGCTGAGTGACGCGGCGTATCGGTACGCGAACGAGCTGTTTACCATCACCGCACAGGGTTATCGCGCGATCACCGCGCCGGCCGGTCGGGAATTGCCCGCATTCCGGCGAACGCTGCTCCGCCAGCTGCTAGCGCCATCGCCACCGGACGCCGACGTGCTGCTGGCCCTGGCGGCCGCCGCACAATGGCCGCTGCCAGCGGAAATCTCCGTCGTCCTGGTCGAAGGCGACGAGTTCGACCCCGGCCACTCCAGCCTGTTCGACGACGAAAGCACGCCGGCGCGGCTGATCACCGCCGAGCCGCGCGCGCTGTCGAGGCTTGCCAGCAAAGGAAAGATCCGCCGGATCGTAGTCGGTCCACTGCTGCCGGTGACGGCGGCGCGCGAGTCCTGGGCCGCCGCGATCCGTGCTTTGGAGCTGACCGACCGCGGCGTACTCGCCGACCAGCCGGTCATCTGGTGCGACCTGCATCCGTTGCTCCGGCGCACGTCCACCGACCGGTCGCCGACGCCGCTCGGAGCGTTGTCGGAGCGCCAGCGCGCCAGGCTGTGTGAGACTTTGGTGCCGTGGGTCACCGAACCGGTGCACCGGCCGACCGACCACAGTGGACACTCGCATCACGCGGCACCAGCGGCCTTGGGTGCCAACCATCCGTTGTACGCGCTGCGGATCGCGGAGAAGCGGATGCCGGGTCTGGGCTGACTCGGCAGGCATTGACTTCCCGCTGATCGGAAAATAGTCTCGCCACGTACCTGGCATAAGGTGCACAGGGGAGATTTGGTTCACCATGGCGGTGAGACTGACGAACGGGATCGAGGCCGACGCGGCGCGGGAGGACCGCACCCGCCGACTGTGGGCCGCGTTGCCAGCTGACCTCGGAAAGGTTTTCCGGCCCCGTGCGGCCGACTCGGCGCGCGACATCATCCGCGAGATCCAGCGCGGCGTGCCGGAATACGCGCGTCCGCTGGAAGGTCCGTTCGGCGAGGTCATCACCGCCGGCGTCGAGTCGGCCATCGTCCAGTTCATCGACCGGCTCGGCCGCCGCGAAGGCCTGCCGGCCGACGAGGCGGAGTTGTTCCGCACACTGGGAAAACTCGAGTTCAGCGAGGGGCGCAGCCTGGACAGCCTGCAGGCCGCCTACCGGATCGGCGCGCGTACGGCGTGGCGGCGGATGGCCGAGGTGTGCCAGCGGGTCGGCGTACCGACCGCCGTTCTCTGCCTGCTGGCCGAGTCGATTTTCGCTTACATAGAAGAGTTGTCGACGCTGTCGGTGGAAGGATACACGGCAGCGCAGGCGCGCACGGCCGGCGCGATCCACCGTCGTCGCAAGCGGCTGGTCGACCTGTTGCTGGCCGATCCCCCGCCATCGCCGGAAGCACTCGCGGATCTGGCTGTCGCCGCGGACTGGCCGTTGCCGCACCGCCTTTCCGTGGTGGTGTTGGACCGCTGCCGACCTGCCAGCGAGCAGCTGGCACCGACATTCGACGACGCCGTGCTGGTCGACCTCGAAGGCACCAACCCGTGCCTGATCGCCGAGGATCCGCGGCTGTTCGCCGGCGACCTGCCGGCCGAGCTGCCAGGCTGGCGCGCGGTCGTCGGTCCGGCGGTTTCTCCTGCCGAGTCAAGGAAATCGTGGCAGCTTGCCCAGCGCGCCCTGCACGCGATGCAGCGCGGCCAACTGCCGGACCGCACGGTGACCGACTGCGCCGACCATCTTTCCGTGCTGTTGATGCTTTCCGACGAGCTGCTGCTGCGTACGCTCGCCAGCCAGGCGCTCGCGCCACTGGCCGGACTGACCGACAAACAACGGCTCCGGCTGTCCGAGACGCTGCTTGCCTGGCTGCAGACCAACAGCGGTGCTCCGGAAATCGCCACCCGGCTCGGCGTCCACCCGCAGACCGTACGCTATCGCCTTCACCAGCTGGAGGGTCTGTTCGGCGACCGGTTGCAGGATCCCAACAAACGCTTCGACATCGAGCTGTCACTGCGCGCTTTGCGGCTGTTGGACGCCCTACCAGCTTCCGGTCGATAGCACAAGACTTCGATCGTCGCCGATCGGCCGACGTATCGCGCTTTCTCCGCGACGGACCACCATCCTATCGTCACTTCTTATGCATATCCCCCAGCTTCCGATGACACGGCGCGGATTTCTTGGAGTTTCGGCGGTCGGGATCGCGGCAACGGCCATTCCCTCCAGCGCTTCGACTTCCTGGTATGACGACGCGAAACTCGGCGTCTTCATACACTGGAACGCCGCGTCCATTCCGGCATTCGCGCCGCTGGTCCGGCCGAATCTCGCCAGCGTCGGCGATCCCGGCTCCGTGCCGCGCTGGCAGCAACAACAGCTGTGGCGCGCGCTGCCGTATGCCGAGATGTATCAGAACACGATGGCGGTGCCAGGCAGTGAAACCGGCCGGCACCACCAGGAAAAATACGGCGGCCTGCCATACGACGCGTTCGTCGAGCGATTTCGCCTGCGGTCGATCGCGGCCGTCGACCCGGCCGCCTGGGCCGAGCAGTTTCGTTTGTACGGCGCGAAATATGCCGTGCTGACGACCAAGACCGAGGATGGTTTTCTGCTCTGGCCGAGTGCGCACGCCAATCCTCGCAAAGCGAAATGGCAGGCCGGCCGGGACATCGTCGGCGAGCTGGCGGTGGCCGTACGGCAGCGCGGCCTCCGCTTCGGCACATACTACTCGACCGGGATGGACTGGACGTTCGGTGGCATTCCGATCGTCGACAGCGAGTCGCTTTTCGCCGCTGTGCCACGCGGCAGGGAATATCTGCGCTACGCGGACGCTCACTGGCGCGAGCTGATCGCCAAATATCGGCCGAGCGTGTTGTGGAGCGACTACGGCTTCCAACCCTATGATGGGCTCGACGCGCTTTTCGGCGCGTACGCCAAAACCGTGCCGGACGGCATTGTCAACGACCGCTTCGACGTCGGCCGGCAGAGCACCGGAAAGGCACGCGCCGACTTCGTCACGTTGGAATACGCGCAGACCAACGGGCCGGCAGGCCGGAAATGGGAGGCGTGCCGTGGCATCGGCTATTCGTTTGGCTACAACCGCCAGGAGGACGCCAGCACCTACCTGGACGCGAGAGCGTTGCTGCACCTCTTCGTCGACATCGTGGCCGCCGGCGGCAACCTGCTCATCAACGTCGGACCGACCGAGACAGGTGAGATCGTCGCGCGGCAGGCCGTGCCGCTGCTGAGTCTCGGGCGGTGGTTGCGTACGAACGGAAAGGCCATCTACGGCAGCCGGCCGTGGCGCCGTGCCAAGGGCGCCACCACCGACGGTCAGGACATCCGTTACACGACGGCGAAATCGAGCCTCTACGCGACCGTACTAGGCTCGCCGCCGTCGTCCACAGTGGACATTGACGTCCGCCTGCCGGTCGTCGCACGCGTCCGCGCCATGGACGGTCGCGACCTGCGTTGGCAGCAGTCGCCGCAGGGCACGCGGATCTGGCTGCCGGACGGCCACCGCGATCCGTACGCGACGACCGTCGAGCTCCATCCGGCCACCGCGGCAACCGATCCGGTTTAAGGCGTGTCTCCAAAATCCAGGTGCTCGAGAGTCGAGATCCAACGTCGGCCTGCCTGCGCCGGACGATGGCCCAAATAGCAGCGCTATGGTGGGTCATCGTCCGGTGCTGGCAGCCGGCGTTTGGGCTCGGCTATCGCGTGCCTGGTTTTGGAGAAACGCCTTAGGCGGACTTTTCGGCCAGCCCCGGCTCCGGCTCTCCTGAGATCGCGGCGCCGTCGACCGGTTCGCGCGTACGAGAGGTGGCCAGAAACGAGCCACCGAGAATGAGCGCGAACGCGATCACGATCGGCACCGTCAACGGCTCTCCGAGCAGGGAAACACCGGCGACAACGGCAATCGCCGGGTTGAAGTAGGTGATGACCATCGCCCGCGTCGGTCCGACCTCGCGAATGAGCGCGAAGAAAATCACCAGCGCGATCGCGGTGCAGAGCACGCCGAGCCCGGCCAACGCCGCCAACGCGCGAAAACTCGGCAGCTGCGCCGGCCAGCTCGCGATCGCCGCCGGTGTGTAGACCAGCGCAGCGCCGGTCAGGCAGACGAAATTCATCGTGATGCTGGGCACGTCCGGCAGCTTTCGCGCGACGATCAATGGCGCGCTGGCGTATCCGACGGCCACCAGCAACACCTCCAACACCGGCAACATGCTGCCGACGCGCAGGTCCGGCGCGGCCAGCAATGCGACGCCGGCGAGGCCGATCAGCAGGCCGGTCCACCGGGTTTTGGTGAGCCGCTCGGCGGATCCGGTCAGCCGCGAGATGATCGCGCTGAAGATCGGCACGGCGGCGATCAGCAGGCCGGTCGTCGAGCTGGTGAGGCTGCGTTCGGCGTCGGCGAGCAGCCACCACGGTCCGATGATTTCCAGCACGGCGAAAGCCGTGATCGGCAGCCAGTATTTGCGTATCAGGTCAAACCGGCCGGACCGGATCGCCAGCGGCAGCAACACCGCGGCCGCCACCGCCGTACGCGCCACCACCAGCACCGGAGCGGCAACCTCCAGCACCGCGACCTTGATCATCAGATACGGAATACCCCAGATCAGGCACATCGCCGCGAAAAGCAGCCACCCGCGCCGGCTCACCGCGCGCTCCGCGTTGTCGTCATCACGCGGAAATGATCAGCAACGCGAGCCGTGGCTGTCTTGAACGCTGTTGCGATATGTGCCTGGCGTCACACCGATGACGCGGCGAAACCAGCGCGTCATGTGGGCCTGGTCGGCGAAACCGACCCGCGCGGCGGCCTCCGACGGCCGTGCACCGCCGGCCAGCAGCACGCGCGCCTTGGCGACACGGCGTTGCGCGAGCCACGCGTACGGCGGCATGCCGACCGTGTCGCGGAATCCGCGTACGACCTGGAAACGCGACAGTCCGAGGTCGTCGGCGATGTCGGTGAGCGTCGGCGGCGCGACGATCTGGTCCTCCAACCGCGCCATCACCAGCCTGGCCGTGCGTCCGCCGATCCGCGGCTGCGCCGGTGGCGCGGTTTTCGCGTGCCGCGCCACGAGTTCGGCGAGTGCGGCGGTGAGCCGCGACTCCGCCTCGATCCGGTCGTCGCCGCGACTCAGCGACTCGTGCGCGACCCGAAACTGCTCGGCAAGCTGCGGATCGTACTGAATGAGATCGGCGAAATGCGGTGTTTCATTGGCAAACATGCCGATCGCCGGGTACATCACGCGATAGGCAAAGCCGGCCGCGTCGGCCGGTCCGCCGGTGTGCGGCTCGCCCGGCTCGATCACCACCACGGTGCCGGGTCCGAGGCGATGCAGCTGGCCGCGGTGCCGGATCAGCTCCACACCGTCCAGGCACACGCCGATCGAATACTCGTCGTGGCTGTGCATGGTGAAATGGCCGCGTTTGAATCGCGCGTCGAAGAGGTCCAACGGCTCGGCCCCGACCCCGGCGACACGCCTCCACACAGCACATTCGGCGACCGGTATGCCGCCGGAACCGCTTTCCCGCACAGTGCGAGCATAGCTCCGCAGTGTGCCGCGATCACACCGGCAGCGTACGTCGCGACCTGTCCCTGTTGCCGCGATACCAGGCAACCGTCTCGGCGAGAAATCCTGTGAGCCACCATGCGGCGCGCGACAGCTCGCGGCGAGCTGACCGAAAACGCAGCGGACGACGTGTTGATCGCAAGCGTCGGAGTTTCGATGATGTTCGCCGTGCCGTGTTGCTGGATCTTCCGAGGAATGCGTGATCGATCTGGTCGACCGGGTCATCGTGCCGCTCTGTCAGCCGTACGTGCGCTGCTGATTTCCGGCTTTTCCTGCGCTGCTCTTGTGGTCGACCGAGGCCGGCGGGTAGCTTGCCGCGCGCATCGACCGCTCTCTGCAGGGGGAGAACGCCGTGACCAAGGCAAAGATCGGCACGCTGTGCGCTGCCGTCACGATCGCCGCGTCGGCGCTGCTCGCACCGCCGTCCGCGCAGGCCGCCACCGTCAGCATCACCTCGCACTACGACACCGCCGCCGGGACTTTCGACAAGTCCAAGTATTTGAACGCAAACGAAGGTGGCTATCTCACCCACACCAGCCTCAACTGGCTGCCGGAGGCCTACGATGGTTTCGCCGGTGCCGGCCTGCGGATGGTGACCATCACCCACCTGCCCAACGAGAATTTCTACAATGTTGTCACAAAAGGCAAAGATGACCTGCTCTATGACTTCAGCAGGCTCGACCGCGTCGTGCTCCCGCTCGTACGCCACGGCATGACGCCGGTGATGGAGATCGGATTCACGCCGCAGGCGCTCGGCGGTGCGGACCGTACGCAGGGATTCAACAACGCGATCCCCAACGACAACCGGCGGTGGAAGTCCGTCGTGCAGAACCTGGTCCAGCATTACGCCGATCTCGGCTATCGGGGTTGGTACTGGGAGGTGTGGAACGAGCCGTCGGCGCCGAACTTCTGGAAGGACGCGGACGTCTCGACCTACGACCTGATGTATCAGGCGACCGCGGAAGGCGTACGTGCCGGCGACCCGTCAGCCAAGGTCGGCGGTCCGGTCGTACACGCACCAAACCTTGCCTTCACCAACTCGTTCTTGGCCTTTCTGAAGGACAACCCGGCAGTCCCGCTGGACTTCCTGAGTTTCCACGAGTACGGCGGTGCCTTCGACACGCAAGGCACGATGGCGGCACTGCAGAACGCCGGCCGTGGCGGCACGCCGATCTTCGTCACCGAGTGGAACAGCACCGCCAACATGGCCAACGGCCCCGGCACGTCGACCGACATCAACGCGGCGTACGTGGCCAGGCAGATCAACCGCGCGGTGGGCAAGCCGGAGCTCGCGAAGATTTTCTTCTTCTCCCCCAAGGAAGGTCTCACGCCGAGCCAGTTGTTCAATGGTGACCTCGGCATCATGACCGTCGACAACCACCGGAAGGCCACGTACAACGCGGTCAAGCTCTATGACCTGATGCAGCCGACGATCCTGTCGACCTCCGGCACCGGCACGGACGAGCCGGTCGGCGCCATCGCCACCAAGGATCCGGCGACCGGAAAGGTCACCATCCTCGCCTGGAACGACCAAAACGCGGCCACCAACCTGACGCTGACCCTCGACCACCTTCCTGGCACGTCGAATCTCAAGGTCACCCAATATCTGGTCGACGCCACACATGGCAACTATTACGCGGATTTCGCCGCCGGCACTCGCGGTTGGGACGTGGGGCCGCGGGAGAATGCGGATCCACAGGAAAGTCGGATCGTCGCGCCGACACAGGCATTTACTCGTACGCTCAACCTCGGCGCTTCAGCCGTGGTCGCGTACGTCCTCGAACCAACCGGCGACGCCGTGACCGACGCCGCCCAGGTGGGTCCGACACCGATCGCGATCGGTTCACGTGACCTGGCCTTCGGCCGGCCGGTCACGAGCAGCAGCTCGGTGGAAAACTGGGGCTGGTCACGAGCCGCGCTGACCGACGGACTCAACCACACTTTTCCGCGCGCCGACAACGGTCCGGCGGTGAATGGCTGGGCCAGTGCCGGATACCCGGACGCCAACCACACGGAATGGGCGTACGTCGACCTCGGCAGCTCGATGCATGTCGACAGCGTGAAGCTGTTTCCTCGCGACGACAAGGACTGCGAAGGTTACGGCTTTCCAGGGACCGTACAGATCCAAGGCAGCAACGACCCCAACGCCGGATGGACGACACTGAGCACGTCGAATTTCGCGCAGCCGCTGCCACAACCGGCCACCGCGCAGGTTTTCTCGGTCTCCGGCAGCCATCGCTACATCCGCGCCGTCGGCTCCAACCTGGCTCTCGGCTGTCCTGGCGTCGCGGACACCAACCACTATTTCCAACTGGCTGAAATGCAGGTCTACGGCAGCGCCAACCAGGCCGTGTCGAGCACCGTGAGCGCCTCCAGCTCGATCCAGGACTGGGGTTGGTCGACGGCGTTCGTCAACGACGGCACGGAAAGCACCGGCGGCGCGGCGCACGGTTGGTCAAGCCAGTGGGGTGTGTCGACCGACCATCCGGAGTGGATCCAGCTGGATCTCGGCAGCGCCAGGACGATCAGCCGCGTCGACCTGTTTCCGCGTGACGACGCCGGCAACGAAGGCAAGGGTTTCCCGGTGGATGTCAGCATCCAGACCTCGCCGGACTGCGCCACCTTCACCACCGTCGCCAGCCGCACCGGTCAGGCCAACCCCGGCGGTTTCCGTCAGACGCTTGGATTCGCGCCGGTCAACGCGCGGTGCGTACGCGTCTATGCCAGCCATCTGCAACGTCTGCCGGAGAACGGCTTCTATCTGTTCCAACTCGGCGAGATCAAGCTCTACAACTAGGTCCTGTTTCGAAACAGACCCTAGCCGGCGCCGGCCAGTGGCGACGGATCGTCGCGGAGCCGGCTGTAGAGCCAGCCGTCCCGCCACTGGCCGGCGCGGAACTCGACCGCGCGGATCACCCCTTCCAACCGGAATCCGGCCTTCTCCAACGCCTTCTGCTCGGCGGCGTTCTCCGGGTGCGTACCGGCCTGGATGCGTTGCGCCGGCGTGTGGTGGAAAAGGTAGTCGCACAGCATCGCCTGCGCGCGCCAACCAATGCCCTGGCCACGGCACTCAGGCAACAGGGCGATGCCGATTTCCCAGTGATGTTCGCTGACCGGACCGACCCGCCAGCTGACGAACCCGGCGGCGGACGTCTCCTGGGGCGTCTCGACGACCAGTCGCGCATCGCGTCCGTCTACAGTGGACAGATAGCCGTCCTCGGCAAACCTCCGCGCCGGCGCTTCGGCGTCCCGGAAACCGGACCAGTCCAAGCCGATCAAGCCCGGCTCGGTGGCGAACCGGCGCAGCATGTCCAGATCGCGCTGTTGGAACGGTCGCAGTCGAAGATCCATCTAATTCATTCTCTCGCTTCGTAGTGGAGGTTTCTGCCAAGCCTCCATAGCGCTAGGGTCTGTTTCGAAGTCCCACGTGGATAAGAGTCGACATCCAAACGCCGTCAGGCGGCCCGAGACAGATGTGACAGCGGATCGGCTATCGCCGCGTGGGACTTCGAAACAGGCCCTAGCCTCGATCTTTCGCGTGGGAGTTGAGTGACTGTTTGGCTGGTTGTGGGGTCTGTGTGTTTGTTTGTGGCAGGGCTGGTTTCCGGCGCTGTGTCGCCGGTTCTCCGGTCCTGGTTGTGGGGTTGGTTCGTCGTTTTTAGCTGGGTTGTAGGGATTTCCAGGCGTTGTCGATGAGGTGGTTGAAGGGCCAGTTGCGGGGTAGTCGTAGGCGTCGTCGTCGGCCGCTGTGGATGATGCGGCCGGCGACGGCCAGGATGCGTAGCCGTAGGCGTTTGGGTTCCCAGCGTCTGGCGGGTTGGTGTGTGTCCCAGGCCAGGGTTTGGGTCCAGGCCAGCAAGTCCGCCGCTAGTGCGGCGATTTCCAGCCAGATCTGGTTGTGGGCGTATCCGTGGAAGGGCAGGTTGCGCATGCCGGTGTCTTTCTGCGCGCGGATACGGTCCTCGCAACGGGCTCGTTGCCGGTGGCGTACTTCCAGTGTGTCCAGTGTCCAGCCGGGGCCGTGGGTGTTGGTGGCGAAGCAGGTGATGCGCCACCCGTCCTGGTCGGTGAGGCGTAGTTGCGCGCCGGGGTGTGGTCGTTCCCGGCGGGCGATCACCCGCATCCCGGCTGGCCATTGTTGAGGACCGGGTCGGGTTGCCGGGGTCGGGTCGGGCATCCATCGCGTGAGCTCGGCGACCTGCGCGCCCTCGCGCGGCTGGCCGTCACCGTCAACAGCCGGTCTCCAGGCCTGCGGCGGGATAGCCTCCATCGCGGCTTTGACCGTTTCATGGGCCGGGAATCCGATCGAATACTCCAACCCCAGATCGGTGATGTGATGCAGGAACGCCTTGGAACACGCGCCGGAATCGGCACGGACCAACACCTGCGCGCGCTCGCCTTCGGGCAGCTGGGCCAGCGCCAGATCCAGAGCCTGGACATGGTCCTGCTTGTTCCACGGTGAAGCGTTGCCAGGACGCAGTTGCAGCACCAGGCTTTCTCCGGTCCCGTACTGGCCATGGTCGACGAACGCGCACATCGGCGCGAATCCGAACCCGCGTTTGTGGGTAGCGCAGGCACGTTCTTTGTCCGAGTGCGCGGTCACCAATGTCGAGTCCAGATCGATGATGACTTGGCCGCCGTCGCGACTACCCGCACGGCCGGCCAACGGCCGGCGCCGCTTCCAGACCGCGCACCGCGCCTGAGCCCGCGCGGACCGGATCGCCGGCAGGACAGCATCAACATCGCCAGCCAACGTGCTGACCAGCCGCGATATCGTCGGATCGCTGGCCACCGGCCCGAACAGTCCAGGTTGCGCCCGGACCACGCTCACATCCGCTAAACAGTCACCGCCGAGCGCAACCGCGGTCGCCAGGTCGCAAACGATCTTCCCCGGACCGTGGCGGACCCGGCGACCACGCCACGGATCAAGGGCTACCGACAACGCTCGCCGCACACCTGACAACCGGATCGTCTGCCGTAACAACAGTCCGCCAGCAGAGGACACCAACGACTCGCGAGCCGGATCCAGAACCAACCCGCCAACCCTGTTAACCTTCACCTACGGAGTGCCTTCCAGTGCAGTGACCCTTGAGACGTCGCAATCCCAAGTTTCCCGCACTGGACAGGCACTTCCGTGCATTTCTAGGCCGTGTCACCGGCCAACAGATGAAAGCCCGAGGCTAGAACTGTTTGACGGTCACATCGCCGTTGGTCGTACGGACGTCGACGTGGTAGGCCGCGGCGGAATCGTTGCTGAGGCTGACATTCCGGTCGCCACGGGTGGTTTGGGCGTCGACGCGATAGCGGCCGGCCGGGACACTGACGGTCACGTCGCCGTTGACGAGCGTCGCCTGTACGTTGGCCGGCTTGGCCAGCGCGACGTTGACCGTGCCGTTCTGGCTTTGGACGCGTACGTCGCCGGAAATGCCGTCCGCGTTGATGTCGCCGAAGGTCGACTCGACGCTGACCTTGGCAAGTGTCGACAGCGTGATGTCGCCGGCGGTCAGTTTTCCTTCGACTGTCGTGCCGGTCGGCACCGTGACGACATAGTCGATGTCGCATCGGGGCGCGGGGCAGCCGTCCAACTGCAGGATGCCATTGTTGACGCGCAGGCTCGGCAGACCTGGTTTGCTGCCGACAAAGTGGACGACCCGCTCGACGCTCACCTGCCGGACACCGCTGGCTCCGCGGACCGTCACGTCACCGGCCTTGTTGTCCAACCGTACGGTCCTCACCTGCGACGTAAGCGTGGCCGCGTCGCGAGCCACCGACTGCGGCACGACACCGCACGCGCTCACCAGGCTCGCGCCGACCCCGACGACCGCGAGCAGCAGCAAGCCGTTGCGCATGTCTGTCTCCTCACCTTGGCGTTAGGCCAACGGTAGAGCGACAGACACCGCCTCGTCGTCGTACGCCAGCGCGATCCGCACCTACGTCGCGGGCATCGACCGACGTCATACGAAAGTATGCTATGGCAGTCCCCACGGTTGCGACGAACCACTCGGAGTCACCGGCGTGACACGGAAATCCGGCCGGTCGCCGGCGCGACAGATGTACGCGTCCTGGCCGCGACGAAGGTCGATGGCCAGCGTGCCGTTTCCAAGATCATGCGAACGGAGTTCGCGACCGGCGTCGTCGCGTACGGTCAGCGGTCCCGCGATTCCTGGCCGTACGACACATGGCGCACCTGCTTCGCTGTGCAACCGGACCCAACGCGTGACGCCGCCGCTGCGCACGGCACTAAGCAGAAACGCGCCTTGCGTGCGGAAGTCGCGCACCGCGATGTCCGGCCAACTCGCCGGCACGGCCGGAAAAACCCGTACCACGCCGCCCCAGCTCTGGCAGATCATGTCGTGGATCGACTGCGCCGCGGACAACGGCGTCTCGATCACCGGCCCCGACTCCTTGTACATCGTGTTCGGCTGTACGAACAACCGCAACAGATCGCCCAGGTAACCGGCGGCCACGTCACCTCGCAGCATCTGCGCGGAAATCGAGGCGGCTCCGGTGTAGGAGTAGCCCTGCAGGGCGCCGGTGAAGGAAATCCAGTGGTTCAACGACGTCTCGATGAGCGTACGTTGTGACGGCTGTTCCCAGTTCACCAGATAAAGCGGATAGACCGAGAGCATGTGCGAATAATGCCGATGCGACTTGGCAAAAGGCACACCGGCTCCGATCATGAATCCGTTGGCGTCGACCGGATACGGCGCCAGCTTCGCCAGCACCTCACGCCAGCGCTGCGCCAGTGGGTCGTCGGCGGCAGACTCCAGGAGCGTCTGGCATCCCCATCGGATCAACGAGAGGTCATAGTTGCAGTCCGGAGCGTCGACACCGTATTCGGGCGAGAAGGTCGCCGGCAGGTGCAAGAATCCGTCCGGATCCGGCGAAAGGAAATGCAGGTAGTAGTTGACTGCCTTGCGCAGCAACGGAACGACGACCCGGTGCAGGATGGACGCGTCCATCGTGTGTCGATAGGACAGCCACACGTTGTGCAGCGCCCAGGTCAGGTTGCCGACCTCCGGCGTCGGCGGATCCTGGCCGGGAATGCCGACCGCGAAACCGCTCGTGCCCGAGCCGGCGCCGTTCAGCAGCGTCATGTCCGTCGTCCGGGGAATCCCGGCCGAATCGGCCCGATATGGCGCGGCGAGCTGCGAGGACAGCCTGTCGGCATAGCGATGCAGCGCGTACGTCACGGCGTCCAGCTCCAGGTGGTTGGACCCGTGGATCAGCCAGTATTCCAACTGTACGTTCAGGTTCCACCAGGTCGCCGGCCACGGCGTCGGCTCCAGCCACGGCCCGCTGGTGGCCATCACCGGTGCCTCGCGGCGTGCCGCCGAGGCGACCTTGTAGAGCTGGATCCAATAGAAACTCTGCAGCCGCTGGTCCGGAATGGACAGGAAACTGCGCCGATAGTACGCACGCCACCAACGCCGATGGTCCAGCGCCAACACGTCGAACGGAAGGCTCGCGGATCGTACGGCCCGCAATGCCTGCCAGGTGGCGGTACGGTCCGGATGCGACCAGGCGACCGCCGCCGTCAACGTACGCACGCTGCCGCTGATGTTTTCCCGCCACGCCGTCGCATGTTCACCACCGGCCAGCAGCGGTTGCGTGGCCAGCGAACAGTCGCCGCTGGAGGACAGGACCGGCGCCGGATTGGGCAGATAGCCGGCCGGCGGCGGTTTCCCGAAAACCGGATCGGCGCGCGGACTCACGGCTTCCAACGGGTGGAACGTCCAGCGGAAGTCCCGCTCGCCGGCCGTTGCCTGCGTCCGGATGCTGAGCACCGACCGTCCACTGTGGACGATCGCACGCAGCGAGATGCTGCCGGCGGCCGTGACGATCGTGCCGCGCAGCTCGGCGTTCCACAGGTCCAGCCGCCAGTCGATCGAGGTGATCGCGCCGACCGGTTCCAAGGTGAAATAGCCGATCGGCAGCCGCGCCAGGCCGAAAAGCGAGCCGAACTCCGGACGGTGGTCCTGCACCTGGCTGTGCTGCACGTTGAACCGGATCGCGTTCGCGCCGGGCTGGGCGTAAATGCCGGAGCCAAGGAATCCGTTGCCAAGAAACGGTCCCTCATACCAGGTCTTCGGCATCCGGCGCCAGCGCAGATCGCAGGTGCCGAGAAACGACTCCCAGTCGATGTCAGCGGTGGAGCCGAAAGACAGCAGCGGTGCGCTGAGCGCGGCTCCGAGCACGGTCCTGCGTCGCATGTCTGCCCGACTCCTAACGATCGCAGCTGGTCAGTCCGGGACGCCACCGGCAGGCGATGGCCGCGAACCCGCCGTCTTTTTCCACCGGTACGGTCAACGTTTGGCCGGACCACATGACGTGCCGCTCGCGCACCAGGCCATCGCGCACCAGGTCGACCAGATAGAGGCCGGCACCGAGCCGCAGTGGCACGGAGACCGTACGCGCGGCGCCGGAGAATCCGCCGCCGATGAACCAGCGGTCGCCGGAGCGGCGCGCCATCACCACGTCCTGACCCGGATCGCCGGCCAGCAACCGCGTCTCGTCCCACGCCGCCGGCACCTGTTCGAGGAACCGTCGTGCCTCCGGCCGCGCGTCGTAGGACTCAGGTGTGCCGGCATAGTCCTGAAAACCCGACTCGAAGAGCACCGACAGCGCCAGCTCGTGCGCGTCGGTCGTCGGCCGTACGTCTCGATGGAACGCCTCCGGTGTGTAGTCCATCGAGCCGATGACGTTGCGAGTGAACGGCAAAGTGGTCAGCAGGGACGTGGTGACGTCCTTCTTTTCCTGACCGTGTACGCCTTCCATGCTCATCACGTTGGGCCAGGTGCGCTGGATGCCATGCGGCACCGTCGATCCGTGGAACAACACCATGAGATGGTTGGCGGCCAACTCCGGCAGCACCTGGTCATACCAGCGCAGCCGCTCCTGCGCCTCGGAGTCCATGAAGTCGATCTTCAGACCCTTGATCCCCCAGGCGGCCAGCGTCGGCAGCCACTGGGCGCGCTCCTCCGGCGTGTCCAGCTCGCGGAAATGAATCCACACGAGGATCTGCACGCCGCGTTGTCTGCCGTATTGCACGAGTTTGGGCATCCAGCTGTCGGTTTTCCAGTTGGGGTCGGGTGTTTCCCAATGGTCGGGCAGGTAGTACCAACCGGCGTCGACCATCTCGTACGGCCAGTGGCGCGCCGCCGCGTAGTCGACGTACGCCTCCTGTTTCTCCAGGCTCTGACCGGCGCCGCGGCCACCGGCCAGCCACGTCCACAGCACCGGACCCGCGTGAATCCACGACGTGTCGGCGATCTTCGCCGGCGGCGCCAGGTCGTCGGTCAGCGTCGACGTGGTGACGGTGGAAAGATCGCCGACGATCATCGTCCGCCACGGCGTCGCCAGCGCGCCGTCGACCGAAACGACGTCGTCCCACAGCTTGACTCGGTAGGTCAGCTCGCCGGTCTGATGAACGAGCCGAGCGACCGAATAGCGACCGTCGACGTCCGACTCGGCGAGCAGCAGATAGGTCGGCCCGACCTTGAACAGCGCCGGTTGGCCGAACTCACCGGTCGCCGCGCCAGCCGCCGTGGTCGGCAGATATGCGTTTTCGTTGTCCTTGCGATAGGCGGCGAGCCAGGCCGAGCCGTCGTTCGGAATCGTGAACGCCGACTTCTCGCCGGTCACGTTTCCGGCCCCTGCCGGCAGTTCGTAACGATACGCGACGCCGTCTCGGGAAACACGTACGACCAGATTCATGCCTGTGAACGAAAAACGTGCCTCGCGCATGATCACCGTACGCACCGACGACTTGCCGGTCGTCATCCGGTAATGCTCGACCACGACCCGGTCGCTGCGCCGGACGAACCGCAGGTCGGGATCTCCGCCGGTGGTCACGATTCCGAGCGGACTCGGCGCGAGAACCGTTTGGTTGCCGCGAAACACCGCGAGCGAGAGCGCCGCGCCATCGAGTCGTAAGACCGCGCGGGGACTGCCGGGAGCGACACCGGTAACGGTCCATGACGACTCCGCGGCCTGCGCGGGAGTCGCGAAACCCAAGATCAGAAGGAAAACGACAAGCAGCCGGAACATCCACGCCTCCCCCGAAAACCGTTCCCATATGAGAATGGTCTCTGAAACAGGAAATAGGATTCGGCGCAGACCGTACGCGTCGTTCTTTTCCACGGTCAAGTTATCTGTCTCGATGTGGCCGGCCGGCCAACCGGGCAACGTTCACGGATGTCCCGCGGCGGCGCCACGCGCTAGGAAGGAAGCATGATGGAGGTGACACGGAGAGAGCCGGTCCTGGTCGTCGGCGCGACCGGCAGCGTCGGTCGTGCGGTCGTGAAGGCGTTGTTGGCGCGCCGAGCGACCGTACGCGTCCTGGTCAGGGATCCGGCGAAGGTCGCCGAGCTGCCGTCGTCGGTGCAGCGGCACATCGGCGACCTGCGCTTCGTCGATGGACTGCAGGAAGCCCTGCTCGGCGTCGGCGCGGCGTTCTACGTGTCGCCGCACGATCCGGAGGAGATCCGGCTGGCCAGCACGTTCGTACGCGCGTGTGAGGCCGGCGGCATCCGGATAGTCTTCGCCGGTGTGCACCTGACCGGCCGGCACGACCTGATGCGACTGCTGAAGCGAACGGCGTTTTCGCTCGCGCTTCCGCGCTATCGCGGCAAACTGCGAGTCGGTGAGCTGATGGCCAACTCGACGACCCGGCCGGTGGTGCTCGCGGTCAGCAACTTCATGCAGAACGACGAGGTCTTCCTGGAGGACATCCTCGGTGGCGTGTTTCCCGAGCCGCTGGCCGCCGCCGGGGTCAACCGGGTCGACCTGCGCGATGTCGCGGACATCGCCGCCGACGCACTGCTTCGGCCGCGTTTTCCGGCCGGCGCGTACCCGGTCGTCGGACCCGCCTCGCTCAGCGGCGTGGACTGCGCACGGCACTGGTCGCAGGCGCTGGACCGGCCGGTGCGCTACGGCGGCCACGACCGTGGCTGGGAGGCCGTCTATCGGCGGCGGCTGTCCGGCCCGAAGCTGGACGACTGGATCAGCACGTTTCGGGTGCTGCGACGCCACGGTCTCGCCACGTCCGACGACGCGCTCGCCTGCACCACTGGTCTGCTCGGCCGGATGCCGCGCTCCTACGCGACGTACGTGCGGGACATCACCACCGCGATAATGGCCGGGTGATCGAGACTTCTGAGCAGGATGGCGTCGGTGTCCTGACCCTGGCGCGCGGACCGGTGAACGTGCTCGACCTGGAGGTCCTCACCGCGCTGCCGAACGCGCTGGCCGCCGTCGAGGCGCCGGCCGTGGTCATCACCGGCGCCGGCAGGTGCTTCTCCGCCGGTGTCGACCTGAAGCGGATCGTCGACGGCGGTCCGGCCTACGTCGCGGAGTTCCTGCCGGCGCTCAGCGACGCGCTCTACGCGCTTTTCACGTATCCGAAGCCGGTTGTCGCGGCCATCAACGGCCACGCGCTCGCCGGCGGCTGTGTGCTCGCCGCCGCCTGCGATGTCCGGCTGATGTCCAGCGGCACCATCGGACTCACCGAGCTGGCCGTCGGCCTGCCGTTTCCGCCGGTGCCGCTGGAGATCATGCGGCACGTGGTCGGACCGGTGGCCTCACGGATGGTGCTCGTCGCCGGCCGGCTGCAGGCCGCCGAAGCGGTGCCGATCGACCTGGTCGACGGCCTGGTTTCGGCCGACGAGCTGCTGCCGGCGGCCGTCCGGCAGGCCAGGCAGCTCGCCAGCGTCCCCGCCGACGTCTACGCCTTCAGCAAGGACCAGTTGCGGCGGCCGGCCCTGGAGCGGATCGCCGCGACCCGAGCGATGGATGACGCGCGTACGGTCGCGATGTGGAGCACCGATCGCGCGCGCGACGAGCTTCGTGCCGTGCTGGCCAACCTCGGCAAGTGACACCAGCACTCCGGCGAGGATGAGCACCACGCCGGCCAGCTGCCAGCCGGACGGGTTCTCGCCGAAGGCCACTGCCGCCAGCACGACCGCGCCGGCCGGCTGGAGCAGCAGCAACGCGCTGGTCAGCGCGGCCGGCACCCGCGGCATCGCGCCGGTGATCAACAGCCAGCCGACCACCTGCGAGACCAGTGCCAGCGCCGCCAGCCAGGCCAGCGACACCACCGGCCGCGGACCGAGATGGAAGCCGGGCAGCACCGCGGCCAGCACGGCGGAGCCGGCGGCCGCGCCAATCGTGACATCGAACAGCGGCCGCACCGGATTGCCTCCAGTGCTTGTTTTTCGCAGCACCAGCAGGAAAACGGCGTAGAGCGCCGAGGTGGCCAGGCCGAGGAAGACGCCGAGCACCGGCTGGTCCCCGTACGCGCCGCCGCCGACCACCCCGGCGACGAGTGTCGCGCCAGCGACCATGACCGGAATCGCGACGAACAAGCCCGTCCCCGGACGCTCGCGGAGAAACCGCCAGGCGATCAGGCCGACGATGACGACCTGCAGGTTGTCGAGCACGGTCGCCAGGCCAGCGCCGACCGCCTCGATCGTGTATGCGGTGAGGACCAGTGTCGCCGCCAGGATCAGGCCGGCACAGCGCGCTATCCATCGCTGGCTGGCCGGCAGCTTCGGACCACCGGTCAGGAAGGCGATCAACGCCAGCGGCGGAATGGCGAACAGGCAACGAAACAGCGCCGCCGCCGTCGGCGACGCGTCGGACAGCCGGATCAGCACGGCCGACGACGCGATCAGGATCGCGCCGGCCAACACCGCGAGGGTCGCTCGGTTCATGATCGGCTCCTGTCATGACCGTCCGGCTGTTACGCTCGTGACAGTACGGCAGGCGATGCTCAGGAGTCAAGATGGATTTCAGTCATGACACGCGTACGGCTCTGACAGAGGCGACCGCGCTGGTCAACACCAGGTTGAACGGTGTCGATCGGCTCACCGATCTGACCGAGCTCGGCGAGTTCCTGGCCCGCCACCGGCCACGCGCGCACTGGGCCCGCACCGATCGCGAGCTGCAGGCGATACGGCGCATACGCGGCCGGTTTCGCGCACTCTGGGAGGCCGCCGACGACCTGGCGGCGGCCGAGATCCTGAACGACCTGTGGCGCGACGCGCGCGCTCTTCCTCGGCTGGTCAGGCACACCGAAGGCCAGTGGCACGTACACGCGACCGACGAGGACGCGCCGCTCGACCGCCGGATCGCCGCCGAGGACGCGCTCGCGTTCGCCGATCTCATCCGCTTCCAGGAGTTGGACCGGCTGCGGCACTGCGCGTCCGACGACTGCGATGCCGTACTGATCGACATGTCCCGCAACAAATCCCGCCGCTACTGCGACACCGGCAACTGCGGCAACCGCGCGAACGTCGCCGCCTATCGCGCTCGAAAACGCGGTTAGCTCTTCGCGGCGCGCGCGGCGATCCTGGCCTGGACCTCCGGCCGGCGCAACGGCGGCACGGTCGTCGGCGGATTGCGGCGCGCTGGCAGCACCTCCAGGAGTTGCGTGGTGGCCGCGGCGACGGCGGCCACCGCCTCCTCGAAGGCGTCACGCGTCTGGTCGGTGACACTCTGTACGCCGCTGACCTTGCGGACGTACTGGCGCGCCGCCGCCTCGATCTCCTCAGTGGTCGCGGCCGGCTCCAGGCCACGCAAGGTGGTGATGTTTCGACACATGCCCCGATCGTAGGCGGAGTATTGCAGCCGCGGGCGCCTCAACTGAGCCCGGCCCGGCGAGCGGTCACAACGGCATTACTGGCCTCGGCAGTCACACCTACCACAGGGGCCGGCGGTCACGCAGGCGTGAAGGCCTCGTTTCGTGTATCTAGCGCCAGTAACTCGACATTCACGCCTCCGCTAAGCCTGACAAGGCAGGCATTTAGCGTTACACGCATCGGGACTCTCCGCGGGCACAGACGACTGCTCGCCCGAAGCGCATCAGCAAGGGAAATCTGACAGTCTCCGGCTGTCAGCTCGCCGTCACCCTCGACATCGCGCCCGACAAAGCGGAAACTGCTGCTTTCCGTGGTACGCGGACAAACTCGACGTAGAGGAGTGTTGCGGTGACAGTTGGTCCAGCCGACCTGAGCACCGACCAGCTCAATGCCTACATCACGGCCAAACTGGTCATCTCCGGGATCGACCTCGCGTCGTTCCCCACCGCGCCGGACCCGGTTTCCGGTGCGCCGACACAGGAACAGGTGCTCGCCGCGCTGCGGTCGTTCATCCTGTCCAACCCCGCGGCGATCAACCGGTGGCGGCCACCGGCGCCGGATCCGATGCTCAGCCAGATGCTGGCGCCACCGCTGGAGTATCCGTCGATCAGTGAGGCGTGGACGGCATGAGCCAGCGCGAGGTCAACCGGCGCGTCTTCCTGGCGCGTACGGCCGCGGTCACGGCCGGCGTCGCGGCGGCGAGTTTCGTCGATGTCGCAGCCGAAGCGGCGCCGCGGCGGCGGACGATCCCGGACGTGCCGGTGCGTACGGAGGCGGCCGCGGACCCGACCGAGGTCACCATCGCCGAGGCGGTCACGTTGATGCGCCGAGGAAAACTCACCGCCACCGGGCTCACCGAGGCCTACCTCGAGCGGATTTCCCGGTATGAGCCGACTTATCAGGCTTACAACGCGATCCCGAGCGAGGCCGCGCTGGAGGCGGCGCGCCGGCAGGACCAGCGGCGCACCGGACCGCTCGGCGGCATCCCGTTGTGCATCAAGGACAACTACTACACGGCCGGTGTGACCACGACGGCCAACTCGTTTGTTTTCGCCAGCTTCGTCCCGCCGTACGACGCGACCTCGGTCGCGAGGCTCACCGCCGCCGGCGGCATCGTGCTCGGCAAAGGCCAGATGGGTCCGCTGGCGACGACCCGCGCGACGACGCCAAACGGCACGATCACGACGGTGAACGCGTGGACACCGACCGATGTGACGGTCGATCCGGGCGGCTCGTCGACCGGTCCCGGCTGCGCGGTGGCCGGCCGGATGGCGACCTCGTCCATCGGTACGCAGACCGGCGGCAGCATCGTGAACCCTTCGATGGCACAAAATCTCACCGGTCTCAAGCCGACGATGGGTCGTACGTCGATCTATGGCGTCATCCCACTTTCGTACACGCGCGACCATTCCGGTCCGCTCGCGCGCGACGCGCTCGACGCCGCGATCATGCTGTCGATCATGGCCGGGCCTGACCGCAACGACGTGCGTACGCTCGGACTGCCGCCGGTCGCCGACCTGATCGGCGCCGCACTTCCCCGCCGCGACGGGACAAACCGCGTCGTCATGCGCCGTCCGACGCGCATCGGCGTGCCGCCGGACTATCTGGCCAGCTCCACGCCGGCCGACATTCTGGCTCTGCGCAAAGCATTTCTGACCACCATGGCGGCGATTCCCGGCGCGCGGCTGGTCGATGTCGGCTATCCGGACGACTGGAGCCTGCTGACCGGCGTGTTCAACAACGTACGCCTCAGTGAGCGCGCCGAGCAGATGTTGCCCTTCCTGCAACAGGATCCGACGCTGCTCGGTGTCTCCTCGATTTCCTGGCTGCAGGGGTTGTTGCTGTCCGGCGACGAGTGGATCACCGGCCAGCGCGCGAAAAACCGGCTGCTGCGCGAGATCCTCGACGGCGTGATGGCGCACTGCGACGTCGTCCTGCAGACCAGTCCCAATCCGTTCGACGCGGTCGGGCTGCCCGAGCTTGGCCTGCCGATCGGTTTCCACGCCGTCGGCGCGCATCCGAAGGTGCCGGTCGGCACGATCGTCGGCGGCCGGCCATACGAGGAGGACCGGCTGCTGGAGATCGCGGCGGCCTATCAGTCGCTCACCGACTGGCACACGCAACGGCCGGCCGATCCACCGGCGGCCGCCGCTTCCGGCGACCTGCACCGCCGGGTCGCCAAGGCCGCCGGCGCGAAGCCGACCGACCGCGGCACCGTACGACGGCTGACGCCGGAACAAGTCGCCGCGCAGTCCGCCTGACCGCTGGGTCTGTTTCGAACTCCCACGTGGATGAGAGTCGAGACCAAACGTCATCTGGCGGTGCGCCGGGACCGCCCGGCGTGGCAGCGCCACGTGGGCGGTTTCGCCATGCCCAGCAGTCACGCAGGCGTGAGAGCCTGCCAGCCATCGGGCGTCCAGTGGCGCGGAACCAGTCACCAACCCAGAGGTTGAAACTCAAGCCAAGTCCCGCCGTACGTCCAGCTGCGTACGGCGGGATACGGCGGCGACCTCACGACAGGGCGCGGACCAGCCCCGATACTCGTCGGCATGACCACGATGGCGCTGCAGAAACAATGGGACCGGTCGGCCACCGTCGACCGCGTCGCGTACGCGATCGGCGTCGCGCTGATCGCCTCCGGCCTCGTCCACCTCGCCTATCTGCTCGCCACCGGCGGCAGCTGGGACGGACCGCTGTCATTCCGCAAGCCGACGACTTTCGGCCTGTCCTTCGGTCTCACGCTGATCACCGTCGCCTGGGTCGCGACCTACATCCGGATGGGTCCGCGGGTCCGTACGCTGCTGATCGGCGCGTTCTCACTCGCCTGCGTCACCGAGGTCGCGCTGGTCACGACGCAGGCCTGGCGCGGCGTGCCGTCGCATTACAACCTGGAGACGCCGTTCGACGGGGTCGTGGCGCGTACGCTCGCCTTCGGCGGTGGCCTGATCGTGGTGGTCATCGCGAGCCTGACCGTGCTGGCGTTCCGGATGGCGGCGCAGACCGCGCCGAGCATGCGGCTGGCCGTACGCACCGGCCTGCTCACCCTCAACGCGGCGCTGCTGATCGGTGCGGCGATGATCGCCAAAGGGCTGATCCTGGTGTTCCAGGGCCAGCAGCAGGCGGCGTACGCGACCGGCGGCTGGCTCAAGCCCGAGCACGCGGTCACCATGCACGCGGTGCTGGTGCTGCCGGCTGTGGCGTGGTTGCTGACCTTCACCAAGCTGCCGGAGCGGCGGCGCGTGCAGATCGTCTGGCTGGGGATCGGCTGCTATGCCGTCGCCGCGGCGGTCTTCGTCCTCATCCTCCAGTGATGGAGCGGAACCAGTCCCAGACGGACTCGAAGGTGGTGGATGGCAGCTGGCGTATCACCATCACCGCCATGCCGACGAAGATCACCAGCAGCGCGAGGGTCATCAGCGGACCACCGCGCCGGGAGGGATACGCCGGCCGGCGCTTGCGCTGATTCACCGCTCGTTCCCCCTCTCGGAGGTCGCTGGGGACGCTCGCCAGCGCGTTCCGCGGGACGGAAACGCAGGCCAGCCGCGGATGGCGCTGATCCACCAGATTACCGTTTCCGGTTTGCGAAGGCGCATCGGTTCACCGAACGGTGACCGAGAGTGACTGCCCTATCGCGCGGCGGCGAGTGCCTCATCGAGGCCGCGGTTGGCCAGCTGGTCGGCGCGCTCGTTCTCCGGATGGCCGGCGTGGCCCTTGACCCAGTGCCACCGTACGTCGTGCCGCTTGACCGCCTCGTCGAGCGCGCGCCACAGGTCGACGTTCTTGACCGGCTTCCTGGCGCTGGTCTGCCAGCCGTTGGCCTTCCACTTCGGCACCCATTCCATGATGCCGGTGCGGACGTACGTGCTGTCGGTGTAGAGCTCGACCCGCGAGCGCCGCTTCAGCGCGCCAAGCGCCTCGATCGGTGCGGTCAGCTCCATCCGGTTGTTGGTCGTGGGGCCGACGTCCCCGCCGAACAGCTCCTTCTCGACGGCGCCGTAGCGCAGCACCACACCCCAGCCGCCCGGTCCCGGATTGCCGCGACAGGCGCCGTCGGTGTAGATCTCCACGGGCGCTTCGTCCATGCCAGCAACATACCGCCGCGATTTCTCCACCAGCCGAACCAGGGTGGCGGCAAATCTGTTGCGGCGGATGTCATGATGGACTCGGTCGACTACCTAGCCGGCCGGTAAGGAGTCCTAGAATGAGAGAGCTCGTCCCGTGCTGATACGACTGTTGCGCGACTTTCTGCGGCCATACCGCGCTCCTTTGGCGCTGGTGGCCCTCTTTCAACTGGTCCAGACTTTGGCCGGACTTTACCTTCCGACCCTGAACGCCGACATCATCGACAACGGTGTCGTCAAGGGCGACATGGGCTACATCCTGCGGATCGGCGCGGTGATGCTCGCCGTCTCGCTGGTGCAGATCGCCTGCTCGATCGGCGCGGTGTTCTTCGGCGCGCGTACGGCGATGGCGCTCGGCCGCGACATCCGCGCCGGCATCTTCCACCGCGTACAGTCGTTTTCCGCGCGAGAGGTCGGAAACTTCGGCACGCCGTCGCTGATCACGCGCACCACCAACGACGTCCAGCAGGTGCAGATGCTGGCACTGATGACCTTCGTGCTGATGGCGTCCGCGCCGATCATGTGCATCGGCGGCATCATCATGGCGCTCTACCAAAACGTACAGCTGTCGTCGTTGTTGGTTGTCATCGTGCCGATCCTGGCGGCCGCGCTGGCCTGGATCATCTCGCGGATGCGGCCGCTGTTCCGCAGGATGCAGGAACGCATCGACAGCATCAACCGAGTGCTGCGCGAGCAGATCGCCGGCATCCGCGTCATCCGCGCGTTCGTCCGCGACACCCGCGAGCGTGAGCGCTTCGGCACCGCCAACACCGACCTTTTCGACGTGTCGCTGGGCGCCGGCCGGCTGATGGCGCTGATGTTCCCGACCGTCATGCTGGTGATGAACCTGTCCAGCGTGGCGGTGCTCTGGTTCGGTGGCCACCTGATCGCCTCTGGCCAGCTGCAGGTCGGCGAGCTGACCGCGTTTCTGTCGTATCTGCTGCAGATCCTGATGTCGGTGATGATGGCGACCTTCATGTTCATGCTGGTGCCGCGCGCCGAGGTGTGCGCCGAGCGGATCACCGAGGTGCTCGACACCGAGAGCAGCGTGCATCCGCCGGACGAGCCGGTCTCGGCGGTGCCGACGCACGGTCAGCTCGAGCTGCGCGAGGTCGAGTTTTGCTTCCCCGGCGCGGAAAAGCCGGTGCTGCGCGGTGTCAACCTGCTGGCGCGACCCGGTGAGGTGACCGCGGTGATCGGCAGCACCGGCAGCGGCAAGACGACGTTGCTCAACCTCGTCCCCCGGTTGTACGACGCCACCGGCGGCCACGTGTTGGTGGACGGCATCGACGTACGCCACCTGGATCCGGCGGTGTTGTCCCGGACGGTCGGTTTCGTGCCACAGAAGCCATATCTGTTCACCGGGACGGTCGCCTCCAACCTGCGCTATGGCAAGCCGGACGCGACCGAGGAGGAGATCTGGCACGCGCTGGAAGTGGCGCAGGCCAAGTCTTTCGTCGAGCAGATGCCGGACGGCATCGAGTCGCCGATCGCGCAGGGCGGCACGAATGTCTCCGGCGGACAGCGGCAGCGGTTGGCCATCGCGCGTACGCTCATCAGCCGGCCGGAGATCTATCTGTTCGACGACTCGTTCTCCGCTTTGGATTACGCGACCGACGCGGCGTTGCGTGCCGCGTTGGCGCGTGAAACCGCCGAAGCGACGGTGGTGATCGTCGCGCAGCGCGTCAGCACGATCCGTACGGCAGACCGGATCCTGGTCCTGGACGACGGAAAAGTGGTCGGCGCCGGCACGCACCACGAGCTCATGGAAACCAACGAGACGTACCGGGAGATCGTGCTCTCCCAGCTCACCGAGCAGGAGGCGGCATGACCACCATCCAGGGCGAGAGAGCCGTACCCAAACGCGGACCCGGTCCGGCGCCGACACCTGGCCCCGGCCGCTTCATGAGCGGCATGTCGACCGAGAAGGCGTTGGATTTCAAGGGATCCGGCCGGCGGCTGCTGAAACTGCTGAAGCCACAGCGTCTGCTCGTCGGCGTCGTACTCGCGCTCGGCGTGATCAGCGTCGCGTTGACCACCGTAGGACCGAAAATCCTCGGCGCCGCGACCGACCTGATCTTCGCCGGCGTCGTCGGCAGCCAATATCCGGCCGGCGTGACCAAGGCACAGGCGATCGCCGGTCTGCGCCAGCGCGGCCAGGGTCAGCTCGCCGACCTGCTCGGCTCGGTGAACTTCGTGCCGGGCCACGGCATCGACTTCGGCGCGGTGGGCCAGGTGCTGCTTTTCGCCACACTGCTGTACGTCGTCGCCGCCGTGCTCGGCGTTTTCCAGGGGCGGCTGACAACCACCGTCGTCCAGCACGCGGTTTTCGATCTGCGCGAGCAGGTGGAGCACAAGTTCGCCCGGCTGCCGCTGCGGTATTTCGACCAGCAGCCGCGCGGTGAGGTGCTCAGCCGCGTCACCAACGACATCGACAATCTCCAGCAGTCGCTGCAGCAGGTGCTGAGCCAGGTCGTCACCTCGTTGTTGACGATCGTCGGCGTACTCATCCTGATGCTCATCATTTCCCCGCTGCTGGCGGTGATCGCGGTGGTGACCGTACCGATCTCGATCTTCGTGGCGGCACGGATCGGCAAGCGCGCGCAGCCGCAGTTCATCAAACAGTGGGGCACGACCGGCCGGCTGAACGCGCACATCGAGGAGATGTACACCGGCCACTCGCTGGTCAAGGTCTTCGGCCGGCAGCAGGAGTCGGCGGAGACTTTCGCCAAGCACAACGAAACCCTGTTCAACGCCAGCTTCCGCGCGCAGTTCATCTCCGGACTGATCCAGCCGGCGATGATGTTCATCGGCAACATCAACTACGTGTTGGTGGCGGTCGTCGGCGCGCTGCGGGTCGCCTCAGGCGCGCTGTCGCTCGGCGACGTACAGGCGTTCATCCAGTATTCGCGCCAGTTCACCCAGCCGATCACGCAGGTCGCCAGCATGGCCAACCTGATGCAGTCCGGCGTCGCCTCTGCCGAGCGGGTTTTCGCCTTGCTGGACGCCGAAGAACAGGACCCGGATCCGGTTACGCCAGTGGAGATGGGCAAAACCCACGGCCGCGTCGCGTTCGAGCACGTGTCCTTCCGTTACCAGGAGGACACACCGCTCATCGAGGACCTGTCGCTGGTCGTCGAGCCGGGCAGCACGGTCGCCATCGTCGGACCGACCGGTGCCGGCAAGACCACGCTGGTCAACCTGCTGATGCGGTTCTACGAGATCACCGGCGGCCGGATCACCCTCGACGGCGTCGACATCGCCACGATGACACGCGAGGATCTGCGCGCCAAGACCGGCATGGTGCTGCAGGACGCATGGCTTTTCGGTGGCACCATCGCCGAAAACATCGCGTACGGCTGCGCTTCAGCCACCCGCGAGGAAATCGTGGCGGCGGCACGCGCGACACATGTCGACCGGTTTGTGCGTACGCTGCCAGACGGCTACGAGACGATCATCGACGAGGAAGGCACCAGCGTCAGCGCCGGCGAGAAACAGCTGATCACCGTCGCACGCGCCTTCCTTGCCTCACCGGCGATTCTCATCCTGGACGAGGCGACCAGCTCGGTCGACACCCGCACCGAGGTGTTGATCCAGCGGGCGATGAACTCGCTGCGGAAGGGCCGTACCAGCTTCGTCATCGCGCACCGGCTGTCCACCATCCGCGACGCCGACGTGATCCTCGTGATGGAACACGGCAGCATCGTCGAGCAAGGCAGCCACGAGGAACTTCTCGCCGCCGACGGAGCGTACGCGCGGCTTTATGCGGCTCAGTTTGCGCAGGCTGTTGCGGAAGTCGAGTAATAAGGCGAAAGACGGCTGGAGGGGTCTCCAGCCGTCTTTCGCTGTGTGGTCCGCTTTTTGGTGAGGTGGTTGGGTTTCTGTTGATTGCGTCTCTTGATTGTTGCGTCAGGGGGTGGTTGGTTTTTCGCCTGCGCGGCGGGCGCTCCTGCGCGGAGGGCGACCTCAAGGGAGGGGGCGCGTGGATGCCAATCGGTGTGCATGGAGGTGCGGGCGGGGGTTGCGTGCGGGGCTGGGTTTTCCGGGCTTGCTCGGTCATGTTTTGGAAGCAACCTGTCGGGATGGACGCCAAACGATCGTGCTGTAGCGGCTGACTGCGTAATACTTGTTTAACAAGACATCAAAACGGACATTTGCTGCAGCACAGCAGTCACAACTGCGTTGTCGGCCTCAGTAGTCACACCCGTCACAGCCTCCAGTGATCGTGGCGGCGTGAAAGCCTTGTTTCTTGCGTCCAGCGCAAGTAACTCGACATTCACACCATTTGCGACCTCCCAGCCGGACATTTAGCGTTACAGGTGCTATGGATTCCCATATGGCGGACCTTCTCGCCACTTACCGGGACGTCATCGGCCAAGGCGCCGTCGCGGCAAGCGACGAAATCGTCCAAAAATTAGTCGGTGCCGAGAGTGGCGAGCAGGAATGCCTGTGGCATCGGTTCCCAGCCGATCGGCTGGCGGATGGTTTGCGCGACCATCGCGAAACCGGCCTCCACCAACTGGTCGGCGACCCGCTCCGGTGGCAGGCGGTGGGCGTCGTACGAGAGATTGTCGTGGCCGTATGCCGCGGTGACGTGGCGCGTCTCGTCACCGACGTGGAAGGCGAGCAACAGGAAACCACCTGGCCGCAACACCCGGCGGAATTCCAGGAAAAGATCCGGATGCAGCGCCGGTGGCACGTGAATGATCGAATACCACGCGACCAGGCCGGCCAGGCCGGCGTCCGGCAGGTCGAGCGCGGTCATCGTGCCGACCTCGAATCGTAGGCCAGGATAGCGTTTCCTGGCCTGCGCGATCATCTCCGGCGACAGGTCGATGCCGGCGGCGTCGACTCCGAGCGCGTCCAGATGCGCGGCGACGCGGCCCTGTCCGCAGCCGACCTCGACGACCGGCCCACCACCGGCGACCTCGGCGAACAGGCCGAGCACCGAGCGCTCGACCGGCCGGTTGGGCAGGTCGTCCTCGATGAACTCAGCATAGCTCTCGGCAACGGTGTCGTACGCGATGCGGGTCGTCTCGAGGAAGGACACAGGCTCTCCGTTTCTGTTGGGCCTCAACGATTACTCGAGGCTCAACAGATCCGCGTCAGCGACACGCGGTCAGCAGCGCGGCCTCCACCTCGGCGGCACGGACCGGGTCCACCAGCCGGAACAGGCCGGCCGCCGCCTGCCAGTGATCGCTGCCGGTGTCCGGCTCGTCACGTGCGTACGCGAGCTCACCGAGCGCATAGCGCGTCGTTGCCTCGCCATGACGATCACCGACCGCGCGCCGCAATCGCAGCGCGCGGCGGAAACATCGCTCGGCGTCACGCAGCCGGCCGAGATCCAGATGGGCCTGTCCGAGGTCGTGCAGGACCCACGCCTCACCGTGCGCCTCGTTCAGCTCACGCCGCACCCTGATCGACTTTTCGTAATATTCGAAGGCTTCCGGATAGAGCCGGAGGTTGCGATAGGCCTCGCCGAGGTTGTGCAGCGCGATGCCTTTCCCCCAGGAGTCGTCGATCTGGTCGGCGACCGCGATGGCCTGGTGGAAGTACGGGATCGACTGCGCCGGCCGGCCGGCCTTGCGCAGCGCGACGGCCAGGCCGGTGAGCGCGATCTCCTCGGCCCACGGATCGCCGATCTGCGGCCAAAGTCGCAGCGCCAGCCGCAGGCAGCCGATGGACCTGCCATAGTTTCTCAAGTCGCTGTAGGAAAGCCCGAGCGCGGTGAGCGAGCTGGCTCTGGCCAGCCGGTCACCGATCCGGTTGGCCGCGGCCAGGCCGATGTGCGCCATCTCGTTGAGTTCGGCCGCGTGGTTGTTGCGGTAATAGAAGGCAATGCTGGCGATCGGCAACCGCCAGACGACTTCCCACAGCCCGAGCCGCTCTGCCTCGCGTACGCCGGCCAACAGGTTGGCGCGCTCCGCCTCGTGCCACCGTACGGCGTCGGTGACACAGCCGAAGACCACCGGTGGCCGAGCCGGATCGGCGCCGGTCAGGTGCGGCCGCGGCCGGCGCGGCATGATCAGCCGGTCGACCGCGTTGGCCGTCCGCACATACCAGGTGAGCAGCCGCTCCACCGCCGCCGCGCGATTTTCCTGAGTTTCCTCGGCATTGGCGCAGTCCTGCGCATACGTGCGGATCAGGTCGTGCATCCGATAGCGGTCCGGACCGCATCTTTCCACCAGGTGCGCGGAAACCAACAGCTCGACCGACTGCCGCGCGGCCTCCTCGTCGGTGCCGGTCAGCGCGGCGATGGCCGGCAGCGCGATGTCGGTGCCAGGAATCGCACCCATCAAACGGAAAGTGCGTTGCTCGCGGACGCGGCACGCGCGATATGACAGGTCGAAGGCCAGCTTCACGCCGGCATGTTCGTCGCCGGTCAGCTGCAGCGTCCGCAGCGGGCCCGCGCTCACCTGCTCGTTGAAACCGGAGATCGTGCTGTAGGGATTGTCGTGCAGATTCGCCGCCGCGATACGCAAAGCGAGCGGCCAGTGATCGCACAGCTCGCACAGCCGGTCGACGGCATGTGGCTCGGCGGCGGCGCGGTCACCGAGTACGGCGCCGATCAGCCGCCTGGACTCCGCTGGTGCCAACCGGTCCAGCGCGAGCCGGTGCGCACCGTGTTCGACGACCAGGCCGGTCAACCGGTCGCGGCTGGTGATCAGCGCCATGCTGCCGGTGCCGGCCGGCAGCAGCGGCCGCACCTGCGTCGCACTGGCGGCGTTGTCCAGGAAGACCAGAACCTTCCGGTTGGCAAGGAAAGTGCGATAGAGGTTGGCTGCTTCCTCCTCGTACGGTGGAATCTGGTCCGGCGTGGCGCCGAGCGAACGCAGCAGGCTGGCCAGCGCCTGCCACCGCGACACCGCCGGCGACGGCGAATATCCGTGCAGATCAAGGTAAAGCTGGCCGTCCGGGAAACGCGCCGCGATCTGGTGAGCCCAGCGCGTGGCCAGCGCGGTCTTGCCGAGTCCGGCCGGACCGACGATCGCGACCAGCGACGGACCACGGCCGGCCACCTCGTGCAGGTGCCGGTCGAGCTCGGCCAGCGCCTCCGTACGCCCGACGTACGAGCCAGGTGCCACCGGCAGCTGCGCCGGCGCCAAAATCCGCTCGAACGACTGCCGTCGCGCCGGCTGCTCCACCTCGTCGCGCAACATCGCCTCGTGCAGCGCCCGCAGTTGCGAACTTGGTTCGCAGCCGTATTCCTCGATCGACACCGTACGCCAGGCCAGATAAGCCGCGAGCGCGTCGGCCCGCCGGCCAGAACGATAGAGCGCGGTCATCAGCGATCCGCGCAGCCGTTCGCGCAGCGGCTCGGCCGCGACCAGCTCGGACAGCTCACCGACCAGCTCGGCGTGCCGGCCGAGGATCAGCTCGGCGTCGATCCGGTCCTGCAGCGCCAGCAGCCGCGACTCCTCCAGCCGGGTCGCCGCGGCGCGTACGCTTTCGGCCGTCACGTCGGCATATGCCGGGCCGTGCCAGTGATCCAGCGCCGCGCGTAACGCCGCCGCCGCCTGCGCCGCGTCGCCGGCCGCCAGCAGCGCCCGCCCCTGCGCGACGCCGGCCGCGAACAGCTCCGCGTCGACTTCGCCGCCGTCCAACAGATATCCGTTGGCGGTCGTGACGATGCCGCCGGCGAGCAGCCGCCGCAGCGTCGACACATGGCCGTGGAGCTGCGTTTTCGCGGATGCCGGCACCCGGTCACCCCACAGCTCGAACATGATCCGGTCCACCGACACCGACCGGCCGCGCTCCAACAGGAGCAGCGCCAGCACGGCCCGCCGCTGCGCGCCGCCAGGGGCTCGCGCGACTCCTCGCACGTCGATCGACAACGGTCCCAGTACGCGAAAGAACAGCTCGCGGTTGTGGTCCCCGCTCACGCGTGACTCCGTCTTCCCCTGCCCGGGGGCTCCGACTTTACTCTGCCTTAAGTGTCGTCGGGGTGAAAGACGGCAAAAACAATCGGCTAATCGGACAGTTCGGCGAGGATCGCCGAGGTGGACAGTGGCGGCAGCGACACCGACAGGCGACCGTCGCTCGCCTCGATCGGCGCGCCGCTGGCGCCCAGGTAACTTGCCTCGTACGCTGCGCGAACACCGAACCCGAGGGTCACCGCGACGGTGGTCGGCTCCTCCGCGAAGGACTGCAGGCGCAGCAGCACACGACCGTCCGACGGTATGGTCAGGCCGACCAGCCGGACGCGCGTGTCGTCGATGCCGACCAGCGAGAAGTCGGCCGCCGCGCTGGCCGGACCGGCGGCGCGTACGGCGTGCAGCGGCCGGCTGCCGGCCGCCGACACGTGGTGACCGCGCACCTGGCCGCCGACCGCGACGCTGTAGCGGAACACCATGTCGAAGGCCTGCTGCGACGGAAAGTTGGTGTCCCACAGGTTGTTGTGGACCCAGGAATAGAGCGTGGCCGGCTGGTCCGCCGGCAACGTCGGCGGAAACGGCGCGTACGGCAGCGCGATGTTGCCGACCTGCAGCAACGGAGCGTCCTGCGTGGCCCAGGCGGCGGTCGCGTCACCGGATCGTACGGTGACCCAGCGCCGAACGGCTCGCATGTGGTGCGCCGATCCCGGCACGACCGGCAGGCCGGTGCCGGTCACGCCGCCGGTCGCCTCGGCCCGCAGGACCGGATCGGACGCGGCGAACGGAAAGGCGAAATACGCGCTTTCCTTGACCATTGTGGCGTTCTTGGCGATCCGGTTTTCGATGTCCAGCCGGGCGATTCCCGCCGGCAGCCGGAAAGTCGTCGACAACCGTCGCGTACCCGGCGCCGTCGACTGGATCACCAGCTCCGAGCCGGTGGCACTGGACGTGTGCGACACCAGCGCGGCATGCTCGGCGACGCCGCGCTCACCGAGCAGGTTCAGCGCCTCGTCCGCCTCCGTACGGCTGGAAAGATGGTTGAATCCACCGGTCGACGCATAGCGGTCATAGACGTAGGCGTTGAAACCGACCAAAGAATCCCGGTCGACCCATTCGCGGCCGGTCGCCTTGTCCACAATGGACGACACCGCGGCGGTGGCCAGATCGACCTCCACACGCAGAAACTCGTTTTCCATGACCGTGCCGGCCACCGCCGAAGCCGGTTCCGGCTGCTCGTCAGCGGCGAGGACGTCCAGCCGTACGGCGCCGACTGACGGCACGTCGTCGACGCGTACGAGCAGAAACCGGCCGGCGTCGCGGTGGTTGGGGTTGGTCTGTGGTTGCTCGTCATGCGGCAGGATGGCACCGCTGCGTCCGTCTCGCACCCGCACCGGCGCGTCCAGTGCGGCAACGGATTCCGGCAGGAACGCGCGTACGATCTCGGTGCGCTGCCAGGAACACGTGTTCACGACCCAATAGGACAGCAGCGCGTCGGAGTCGGACGGCAACCGGCTGCCAAGGCGCGCGCCAGCGCGGTCGAGCAACGCCAGCGCGTCGTCGTGTGCCGCCAGCGCCTTCGAATACTTCCAGTGCCACTGTTTTTCGCCCGAGTCGCCACCTTCCTCGCCGTCGGTCCACGGATCCGAGGCACCCCAGGTGTGTTCGTCGAACAGTGACATGTTTTCGTAGATGTCCCTGGCGTCTTCAACGCCGGCGGCGCCGTACACAGTGGCCAGCGCCCCAACCGTCTGGGCGTCGGCGACGGTGGCCTGCGCGCGCCGCGTCAAAGCAAGCGGTCGCGCGCCGGAGCCGACGCCGTCGACCCACCAGTCCGACCAGTCGCCGGTGAAGGTCTGGATCGCCTCGCCCAGCCGATTTTCCGCGTCCACGAAGAAATCCTCGTTACGCGAGAGCCGCAGCCGCGGATAGGCCCAGGTCTGGTTCCACTGCCTGACCGTCTCGGCGATGATCCGCCGCGGTGGCGCGTTGTCGGCGAAATGTCCCTGGATGCGCAGGTGCAGGATGTCCCACGGATACGGCTCGCGCTCGCTCGGCGCGGAGGCCAGCGGCCAGCCGAAAACCCCGCCTTCGTACGGATAGGGCTTGCTGGCCAGCGACGTGAGATAGGCCGGCAGCAGGTCGTCGACCAGCTGGTAGTTGGTGTCGAAACCGAGCATCGGACCTTCCATGTAGGCCAGTCCGTGCGGGGTGTCGGTCACCCACACCAAAACGCTCGAGCCGGCCGGCGTACGCCACCGGAACAGCCGCGGCAGCCGGTCGCCGCCGACCAGATGTGGCACCGACCGGCCGGCCCAGTTGTGCGCGACCGACAGATATCGGATGCCGTTGCTGGCCAACACGTCCGGCAGTCCGACGACGGCTCCTGGCACGTCGGTCTGCATCGCGGAGGAAAACCGTATGCCGTGTTTGTCGGCCACCTCACGAGAAAGCCGCAGCAGCTCGTGCAGCTCGTCGGTGGAGCAGGTCTCGGTGTGCAGGTTGAACGGCATCGCGGTCAGCTCGATGCGGCCTTGCCGTACGCGCTCGAAAAACTCCTCCACCTGCGCCGCCGGCCGCGCGGTCGTCCACTGGCGCAGCGACCAGAGAGCCTCGACACACCAACGAAACCGTGCGTCGTCCGGCCAGTCGTCGGTGCTCCTGGCCAGATCCAGGCACGAGTCGAGAAAAGATTGGTGCTCATGCAGCACGGTGCCTTGCGGATCGGTGTAACCGATGTCCAGATGCGAATGATGGATCAGGTGGATCGTCCACTGCCGCTGCGGTGTCACGGTCACGCAGACGGACTCGCCGCCGAGCTCCGGGAATGCGAACGACAGCCGCTGGGCAGCGTCGACGGCCGGCACCAGCACGCGTACGCCCGCCGGTCCGTCGATCACCGAGGCTGCGACCGCCTGCCCGCTCTCGGTGCGTACGTCCACCCGGGAAACCTGGGCGTCCAGCCGGATCGACTGCAGCAGGCCGCCGTTTCCGTCGTCCTTGAGCAAAGGCTCGACGTACGCGCGGACTTTCCGGCCGCCGACAACGGCTTCGGCGGCGACCGTGGAGTCGCGCAGGCTGGTGCGGACCCGGTCGGCGTCCCAGACGGACGCGCGGACCAGCGAACGGGTGGTCATCAGTCTCCTAGAGAGAGGCGCCGATTCCGCGAGCGAAGGCTCGCTGGAATCCGAGGAAGATGGCGATGGTCGGAATGGACACGATAAGCGCACCGGTCAGGATGACCGGTGTCGGCACGCTGCCGTAGTTGCCGGACAGGCTGGCCAGCGCGGCCATCACCGGCGTCACCTGCGGGCTGCGTGCCAGCGTGATGCCGAAAAGCAGGTCGTTCCAGACCCAGGTGAACTGGAAGGCGAAGGCGGCCAGCATGGCCGTACGCATCAGCGGCAGGTGGATGCTGCCGAAAATGCGCCACCAGCTCGCGCCGTCGAGCTGCGCCGCCTCGGTCAGCTCGGCCGGGATGGTCGTCAACTGGTTGCGTACGACGAAAAACGCGAACGGGATGGCTAGCGCCACATAGACCAGGCCGAGGCCGAGCTGCGTGTCGTAGAGGTCGGACTCGGCGTACATGCCGAACAGCGGCGCGAGAAACATCTGCAGCGGGAAGAGCGTGCCGGAATAGATGAACCAGAACCACAACACCGGCCGGCGCACCGGCAACACCACGACCGCGAAGCCGGCCATCGTCGCGATCAGCACGGCGACGGCGGAGCACACGACGGCATAGAGAACGCTGTTTGCGAATCCGGCACCGATCCCCGCCTCGGTCCAGGCCCTGGCCAGGTTTCCCAGCAGGCCGAAGCCGTCCGGCCACCACTGCGGCGAATCCTCCGCGTAGGTGTCGGCCGGTGCGATCGTGTTCACCACCAGCAGCCACAGCGGTGCGATCCACAGCACCACACAGATGCCGAGAAACACGTTGCGAAACACGCGACCCATGCCGATCACCTCACTCGCGGCAGCTGCGTACGCAGATAGAGCCACGCGGCGGCGATGACGATGACGGTGAGCAGCACCGCCACGGCCGAGCCGTATCCGACGTGGAACAGCAGGAAAGTCTCGCGATACATGGTCAACGCGAGCGTCTCGGACGTACGCGCCGGACCGCCCTGGGTCAGCACCCAGATGATGTCGAAGGATTTCAGGCTGTTCACCAACGCCATGCCGACCACGACGACGGTGACCGGCCGCAGCTGCGGAAAGATGATGCTGGCAAACATCCGCCAGCCGCCGGCGCCGTCGATCGACGCCGCCTCCACGGTGTCCCGCGGGATCGACTGCAGGCCAACCAGAAACAGGATCACGCTGAAGCCGGTCGCCTGCCAGGTGCTCGCGACAATCATCGACAGCGTGTTCTGCGGCCAGTTCAACAGCCAGCTGGTGGTCAGGCCGCCGAGACCGACCGTGTTCAGGACCTGGTTGACCGCGCCGTGACTTTCCAACAGGAAATGCCAAAGAGCGGCCGTCGCGGAGCCGGAGATCGCGTACGGCAACACGATCGCGCCGCGTACGAAGGCACCCCAGCGCCGCGACAGCGAGTTGGACGCGACCGCGATCGCGAGGCCCAGCACCACCGGCAGCACCAGCGTGCCGACGACCCACATCAGCGTGTTGAGCAGTGACCGCGCCAAAATCGGGTCGGCGACGAGCTTGCCGAAGTTGTCCAGGCCGACGAACCGCTGGGTGAATCCGTTGTCGTCGAACAGGCTCGACCACACGCTGGCCAGGAACGGATAGACGAGCAGCACGCCGACGAAGATGACCGCCGGCGCCAGGAAGGGGATCGACGCGGCGCGGCCGACCGGTTGCGTGCTGCTGCGTGGCCGTACGATCCGTGGCCGGCTGGTGAGCCGGTCCGGTCGCGCGATTGTCTGGGTCATGAGTCGTTCCTCCAGACGGCCCATTCGGCGTCCGCCTTGTCCTGCAGGTTTTGCAGCACCGTGGGATAGCTCGAGGGATCGAGCAGGAAACTGCCGAGGTCGTCGACGGCGCTCTCCACCAGCGCCGGCGGACTGGACTCCCAGAACCTGTTCAGCAGCCGGACGTTCCTGGTCTGCTCCAACAGGCCGGCAACCAATGGGTTCGGCGGTTTCACCAACGGATCCGGCGACCCGTCCTGCAGCCCGTACGTGAAAGCCGTCTGCGCCTCCGGCGCCAACCACTGCCGCATCAGCCGCAACGCGGCCTCGCGGCGCGGCGCCTTGCGCGGCAACATCAGCGCGGACGCCTCGAAAATGACGGACCGCGGCGTCTGCGGATCGACCGTCGGCAGCACGAACGCCTGCACGTCGACGCCGGGTTTCATGCCGTTCTTGGCAAAGTTGGTGTTGATGAAGGTGCCAAACGGCAGCATCGCGAGTTTTTCCTGCTTCAGCAGGGAAGCCGCGTCGCTGTCCGAGGTGTCCAGCGGGGTGAACCACTTCCGGTCCAGCAGCGACTTCCACAGCCGCATCGCGCGTACGGCGGTCGGATCGGTGTAGCGCGCCCTGCCGCTCATCAGCCGCTCGTAGAAATCGGGGTCCAGTTTGGACACGATCTCCTGAAACCAGATGAACGCCGGCCAGCGTCCGGCCGTGGTGCCGAAAAACGGCGTGATCTTACGAGAGGCGAACAGCGCGGCCGCCGCCTCCAGCTCGGCCCACGTCTTCGGCACGCCGACACCATGCTTGGCGAACATCTTGGGGTTGTAGAAGACAACCCAGAACGCGAGGTTCATCGGCAGGCCGTAGATCCGGCCGCCGGAGGTGAAAGCCGGCCGCAGGGTCGGCCGGACCCAGCCGTTTTTCTCGGCCGCGGACCAGATGTCGGTCAGGTCGGTGGCGCCGCCCGTACGCGCCAGGTCCTCCAACCGATAGCCGGACCACCACTTGATCAGGTCAGGCGTTTTCCTCGTCCGCAGGGACGCCTTGATGACCTGCTGGAACGAGGTCGTGCTGGGTAACTCCTGCGGAGTCAGCCCGACACCGGTCCGGCGCCGCAGCACCGCACCACCGGCCTGCAGGCTGGCGTTCCAACCGGGATTGTCGGTGTAGATGCTGACCGTCCCCGGCGGTGTCACGGACCCGACGCCGCAACCCGCGGTCGCCAGTGCGGTCCCAGACAGCGCGAGGCCGGCTCCTAGCACGCTCCGGCGTGTGGTCATGAGCGCAAGTTAACGTCACCATCGACGCCGCCACAACCCCTTGACCGTTCTTTCCTGATTTTCCGTCCACTCGGTGGTGATTTGAGCAACTGCATCGCCATGCTGCGGCAGTTATCGTTAACATGCACTCATGGATGCGATCTGGTACGACCGCGAGCCGCGCTATCCGGTGGCCGGCGGCAGCGTGGTCGACGGCTGGCCGGCGGCGGTCGCGAGCCTTCCGGCAACGCCGTTCACGCTCGCGCTGGACGGCCCGGCCAACCTGCCGTGGGATGCCGTGATAACCACTCTGACCAGCACTTTCGTCGACCGCGACGTGACAGTCCTGGACACTCGCGAGGCGTACGCGCCGTGGCACACGATCGTCGCGCGCACGGAGAGCGATCCGCTGACCGGCGATCCACACTTCGCCAAGCTGCCGGCGGCCGGCCTCGCCGACCTGTTCCGCGAGCCGCTGGCGCCGCCGGCCGGCACCGACGTACGCATCGTCTGCGGCCCCGGCGCCGCGCTCGCCGCCACCGACCTGCTCTGGTACGCCGACATCCCCAAGCGCTACGCCGAAGCCGACATCGCGGCTGGCCGTGGCGTCAACCTCGGCACCGAAAACGCGACGCTGCGCCGGCTTTTCTTCGTGGACTGGCCGATCCTGGACGCGCACCGCGACGCGATCGCGCCGCGGATCGACAGGTGGATCGACCTGCAGGAAGGCATGCGGTCGATCAGCGGCGACGCGCTGCGGGAAAGCCTTGCCGTGCTGGCAACATCACCGGTGCGTACCCGGCCGTATTTCAACAGCACGCCGTGGGGTGGTCACTGGGCTCAGCGCGAGCTCGGTTTTTCGCCCGATGCCACCAACACCGCGCTCGGCTATGAGCTGATCGCGCCGGAAAGCGGCATCCTGCTCGGAAACTCCGCGACCGCGCAGGTCGAGGTGCCGTTCCAGCTGCTGGTCGTGCTGCATCCGGACGAGGTGATGGGAGCCGCGCGACCGGATTTCGGCACGTCCTTTCCGATCCGCTTCGACTATCTGGACACCGACGGCGGCGACAACCTGTCGTTGCACTGTCATCCGAAAGAGCGCTACATGCGCGAGGTCTTCGGCTGGCCGTACACGCAACACGAGACCTACTATCTGGTGCACGGCAGCGAGGGATCGCGGGTCTTCCTCGGCCTGCGGTCCGATGTGGACACCGAGGTTTTCCGCAAACAGGTGGAAAGAGCGGTCACCCGCGCCGAGCCGGTGGAGGTGACCGAGCACGTCCAGACCTTCCCGGCCGAGCCGGGCCAACTGTTCATGATCCCGGCCGGCACGCCGCACGCCAGCGGCGCCGGCAACGTCGTGCTGGAAATCAGCGCCACGCCTTACCTTTACTCGCTGCGGTTCTATGACTGGCTGCGGCTCGGTCTGGACGGAAAGCCGCGGCCGCTGCCGTACGAGCACGGCTTCGCCAACCTGGAGACCGAGCGGATCGGCCGGCGCGTCGGCGAAGAGCTGGTGCAGCGGCCGCGCCAGGTCGCCGGCGGCGACGGGTGGAGCGAGCTGGTCGTCGGCGCGCTCGACGAGATGTTCTACGAGGTGCGGCGACTGGAAATCGCGCCGAGTCACGCCGCGAAGCAGGACACCGCCGGCCATTTCCACGTGCTCAACGTGACCGCCGGTGCCGCCGTCGTCATCGAGACGGCCACCCGTACGCACCGGCTCGCGCGAGCCGAGACGCTGGTGGTGCCAGCGGCGGTCGGACCGTACGAAGTGCGGGTCATTGGCGACGAACCGGTGCACGTAGTGAAAGCATGGGTTCCGTGACAGTGGTTCCGGTGCTGGAGATCGGCGGCACGCACGTGACCGCCGCATTGGTCGACGCGCGCCAGATCGTCGCGCGCGACAAGCGGCCGCTGGCCGCCGACGGCGAGGCGGACGAGATCCTCGACACGATCGCGGCGTGCGCCAACGCCGTCGAGGCCCCGATCGACGCGGTCTGGGGTGTCGCGCTGCCGGGTCCGTTCGACTACGCGGACGGCATCGCGCGTTACACCGGCGTCGGCAAGTTCGACCGGCTCGACGGCTGGGATTTTCGCACCGAGCTGCGAAAACGGATCGTGCCGAGTCCACAGTGGATCGAGTTTGGCAACGACGCGGTGGCGTTCGGCCGCGGCGAGTGGCTGGCCGGCGCGGCGCACGGGCACCGGCGGGTCGTCGGCCTGACGCTCGGCACCGGCGTCGGCTCTGCGTTTCTCGCCGACGGTGTGGCCGTCCACAGTGGACCGACCGTGCCGCCGGACGGTTACGCGTATCGGCTGACCGCGCGCGGACGGCCGATCGAGGATTTCGTGTCGCGGCGCGCGATCATGGCCGCGTACGCGCAAAACGTGGACGTCGACGTGATCGCCGGCCGTGCGCGCGACGGCGAGCAAGCGGCCCGTGACGTGCTGGAATCCGCATTCGGCTTGCTGAGCGACACGTTGGCGCCGTGGTTTTCCCGGTTTGGCGCGGAGATCGCGGTGGTCGGCGGGGCGATGACCGGCTCGTGGGACGTGATCGGGCCGTTGCTGGCCTTCGGCGTTCCGAGCGTGGCGGCCAACAATCCGGATGCCGCCCTGCTCGGCGCGGCGGCATGGGCGGCGCGCTGATGCCGACGACGATCCGTGACGTGGCCGCGCTGGCCGGCGTGAGCCCGATGACCGTGTCGCGCGTGATGCGCGGCGACGCCAAAGTCAGCGCGGAGACGCGTACGCGCGTCCGGGAAGCCGCGCAGAAGCTCGGATATCGGCGCAACGAGCTGGCCAGAAACCTGCGCGTCGGCGGCTCGACCGGACTGCTCGGCCTGGTGGTCACCAACCTGGGCAACCCGTTCTATTCGCGGCTGGCGCTCGGGGTCGAGGCGGTCGCCGCGCGCCACAGTTTGCGTGTGGTGCTGGGAAACACCGGTGAGGATCCACGCTCTGAGCGCGAGATGATCGCCGACCTGGTCGGTCGCCAGGTCGATGGCGTGATCGTCGTGCCGGCGGGTTCGGATCATTCGCATCTCACCGCGGAGGCGCTCGGTGGCGTGCCGGTCGTGCTGGCCGCGCGACCGCCGATCGGCATCAGCACCGACTGCGTACTCGTCGACGACTTCGGCGGTGCGCGAGCGGCCACCGCGAAACTGGCCGCCGCGGGCCACCGGCGGATCGCTTTTCTCGGCAATCCCCCGGCGGTCTACACCGGCGCGGAGCGGTTTCGCGGTTTTTGTGTGGCACTGGAGGAATCCGGTGTCGGGCTGGACGACCGGCTCGTACGCCGTGGTCAGCGCGAGACTGCCGAGGCCGAGGCAGCGGCCGCGGAGCTGCTGGCACTCGACGATCCGCCGACGGCGTTTTTCTGCGCCAACAACCGAAACACGCTCGGCGCGTTGCGCGCGATCCATCTGCGCACCGGCGCCTTCGACGGCGGTCCGGCGGTCGCCGGCTTCGACGACTTCGAGCTCGCCGACCTGCTGCCGGTCACCGTCGTCGGCTACGACGCCGACGAGATCGGCCGGCGCGCGGCCGAGCTGTTGATGGACCGGCTCGGCCGCGCCGACGCCGACCATGACATGCCGCCGCGCCGCGTCGTGATCCCGACCGAGATCATCACCTGACCTCGTCGATGCGGCGAAAGAGCTCGTCGCGATCGAGGCGGTGCGCCAGCAGCATGCCGGACATCGTCACCAGCAGCGCCTCGACGTGCTCCTCGTGCGGCAGTGGATTCGCCAGCCGGTGCAAGGCAAAACCGTCCACGATCGCGACGAAGGACTTGGCCGCGCCACGCGGATCGCGCGCACCGAGCCGGCTCAGGTGGCCGGCGGCGACCTCCTCGAAGGCCGCCATCGACTCCTGGACGACCTCGCGCAGCGCCGGATTTCGCGCCGCTTCCAGATAAACCTCGTAGACGGCGACGCTCACGCCCTGCTCGCCGGCGATCAACGCGCGTACCAGCCGCTCGCCAAACTGCCGGACGGACGTGGCGCTCTTGGCCGCGCCATCGATGACCGCGGACAGCGAGGCCGACCATTCTCGCACGTGAAACCGCAAGGCCTGCTCGATGAGCTCCTGGCTGGTGGTGAAGTAATAGCCGGCGGAGGCCGGCGGCAGGCCTGCGCGCGCCGACACCGCGCGGTGCGTCACCGACCGCGTGCCACCCTCGGCGATCAGCTCGATCGCGGCACGCAACAGCGCCTCGCGACGCTCCCGACTGCGTTCCTGCTGAGCACCTCGTACGCGACCGGCCATTGACACATCCCCGAACCGTGATTGATACTCCTGTATCACTCAATAGTAATACAGATGTATTACTCTACCGCTCCTTCCCGGGAGGTCCCATGTCCGGACGCCGGTGGCGCGCGTTTGCTCTCGTGCTCGCCACAACGCTGAGCCTGCTCACGATCGGAGCCACGTTAGCCAGCACAGCACCTGCGTCGGCGGCGGTCCTGCCACCGGACCAGGACCCGTTCTATCAGCCACCGGCCGGTTACCAGAACAGCGCGCCCGGCGCCATCCTGCGCAAACGCGAGGTGCAGGCGAGCACGTACGGCATCCCGGTGCCGGCGCGCGTCTATCAGGTGCTGGTCCGCACCAACGACGGCATCGGCGCGCCGACCGCCACGGTCAGCACCGTCGTCGTGCCACTGACGCCGTATCCCGGCCGGCGGCCGCTGCTGTCGTATCAGGTCGCCATCGACAGCCTCGGCACTTCGTGCAATCCGTCATACCAACTGCGCACCAGCACCGAGCTGGACTCCACCGGCATCTGGACGCCACTGTCCTACGGCTGGGCCGCGGTGATCACCGATTTCGAAGGCCCCAGAATGATGTTCACGGTCGGCCCGATGGCCGGCCACGCCACCCTCGACGGCATCCGCGCCGCGCTGAGCCTGCCAGAGGCCGGCCTCGGCGCCGGCACACCGGTCGCCGGCTGGGGATATTCCGGTGGCGGTCAGGCCAGCGCCTGGGCCGCCGAGCTGGAAGGGTCGTACGCGCCCGAGCTCAACGTCAAAGGCTGGGCCGTCGGCGATTTTCCCGGCGACCTCAAGAAAACCCTGCAGGGCACCGACGGCGGCTTCGCCTCCGGTTTCGTCCTCGGCGCGCTGGTTGGGCAGGCCCGGCAGTATCCCGAGGTGAATCCGCTGTTCAACGACAAGGGGAAGCAGCTCGAATCGCGGATCGGCAAGCAGTGCCTGGTGGAACTGGTCGCCTCCAACGCCTTTCAGAAGGTGTCGACGTACACGGATGTCGACATCGTGAACGATCCGCGTACGCAGCCGCTTTTCCGCGACAACAGCACCGGAACAGCCGCGCCGAAGGCGCCGGTGCTTTTCCAGCAGTCGCCGTTGGATGAGCTGATCCGGCCCGAGTACAACATTGCGACATACCGGAGCTGGTGCGCGAAAGGTGCGACGGTGCAGTATCAGGACTACCCGGTGCCCGAGCACGTCGTGAACCTGTTTTCGACTATTCCGAATTCCTTGTTGTGGATAGGGCAGAGGTTTGCGGGGCTGGCAGCGAGGAGTACGTGCGGGTGAGAGTGTGGGTGCGGCACCTTGCGTGGATACGCGGGGTGCCGTGGCTCCAATGTTGTGACTGAGAGTGGGTTAGTGAATTGATGAGGTGATTGGGTTTCCGGTTGGTGCGGTGGTGAGGTGATTGGGGCTTTCTGCTTGTTGCATGGGGGAAGTGGTTACGTTTTCCGCTTGTTGCGTTTGGGAGGTGGTTGCGTCTCTTGGTTGTTGCGTTGGGTGGGCGGTGGGTTTTTCGCCTGCGCGGCGGGCGCTCCTGCGCGGAGGGCGACCTCAAGGGAGGGGCCGCGTGGATGCCAATCGGTGTGCATGGGGGATGCGGGCGGCGGTTGTGGGCGGGGCTGGGTTTTCTGGGCTTGCTCGGTCACGTATGGGAAGCAACCCGTCGGTCTGGACGCCATCACAGCGTCCGGGGTGCTGATGTGGCTACTGTGGCTGGCAATGCAGGTGAGGCGGCTCGGCTGCGTAATACTTGTTAAGCAAGACATCAAAACGAACATTTGGTACAGCCCAGCAGTCACACCAGCATTGTCAGCCTCAGCAGTCACACCGGTCACAGCCTCTGATGATCGCGGCGGCGTGAAAGCCTTGTTTCTTGCGTCCACCGCAAGTAACTCGACATTCATGCCATCTACGAACCTCTCAAGCCGGACATTTAGCGCTCCATGTGCCTTCGCGTCCCACATAATGGACCTTCTCGCCACAGAGCGGGACGCCACGGCACCTCCGGCGCCCCAGCCACACTCCTGGTCCACACCACGTACGAAATGCGGGACATCTAAGTTGGTGCGGTGGTGAGGTGACTGCAGGCTTGCCAGGTCGCGTTTTGGGAGCAACCCGTCGGTGTGAATGCCGACGATTTTTGCTATAGCGCTAAATGTTCGCGTTGCCGGTTTGTGATTTGGTAGCAAGGCCCCCTTGCGTGCGTCTGGCGCACGTAAGGGGGCCTTGCGAACATCCAGCGATGGCCGGAATGGTGCTGGTGTGGCTCATGTGGCCGACAATGCAGGTGAGGCGGCCTGAACCCTAGGACGACGGGTCCCGCCTGTATTTCTTGACGCTGCTGTCCTTGGCGGTCGCGTCCGCCGCCGCCTGGCACCGCTTGCTCCATGCGTCGGGCGTCAGCTCACCGTTCATCAGTGAGGCCGTGGCGTTGTCGATGTCCTTCGCCATTTTTGGATACCACTCGGTATAGCGGAAGGACCGCAGGATGTTGGTGCCGGCCTTGTTCAGCACATCGGTACGCGATTTGAAGGCGCTCGACAGGTTGAGGTTGTCAGCATACTCGGCGACGACGACCTGTTCCTTGGTTTGCTGGGAAAAATATGTCGCGACCTTCTTCGACAGCATGATACGCAGCAGCTCCATCGCACCGAGCGGGTTTTTCGCCTGCGCCGGCACGATGTAGTCGGTGCCGGCGTTGACCTGGATGGTCTCGAACGGCAGTTTGTCGCTGGCGGACAGGCTCGGCGTCGGAGCCACGGTCATGCCGAGGTCCTTCGGCGCGATCGCGCCGAGTTCGTTTTCCAGCCAGGAGCCACAGGGGATGAACGCGGCCTTGCGCTGCGCCCAGTATGTCTGCGACTGCGTGTGCGTGAGGCCGGCCGAGCCTTCCAGGATGAGTTTCTTGGAGATGAGCTCCTGCACAGCGGTCGCGCCGGCGATCATGCCGGGGTCGCGCCAGATGTTCGGCACCAGGTTGTCGACGTCGACCATCAGCTTGTTGCCGGACACCTTCTGCGCCATCACGATGATGACATTGCCAATATAGCCGGGATATTTTCCCTGGAAAGTCCACGGCGCGATGCCGGCGGCCTTGATTTTGCCGCACAGCGAGATCATCTCGTCCCAGGTCTTCGGATACGTCCAGCCGTGCTGGTCGAACAGCGTTTTGCTGTACCAGATGCCGGTGACGCCGTAAATAAACGACTGACCGAAGCGTTTTCCATCATACAGCCCAAAACCAGAAGCCGACGGCAACAGACTCTGCAGCACGGTCTTTCCTGGCGTGTCGTACGCCGGCGCGCTCATCAGCGGCGAAAGCTCGGTCAGCTGGTTCTGGCTGACCAGCGCGCCGACGTCCAGCGTGTTGGTGCCGCACAGGTCCGGCGGCGTGCCCTGGACGAAGCGCGGCTGCAGCACCTGCTGCAGATTCTGCGATCCGTGGAAGTTCAGCGCGGCCTTGGGGAAACGGCCATGGTAGGTGCTCTTGGGCACGTTACGCCACGCGGTGCCATAACCACCGTCGAAATCGAACCATTCCAGCGGCGCGTCGGCTGGTACGCCGAGTGGGTTCTGGCTGGTCTTCTCACCGGCGGCGGCCTGCTTGTTGCCGCCGCCACCACCGCCGAGCGCACAGCCGGCGAGGGTCGCACCGGCACCGGCCATCGTCAACAACCGCAGCAAAGTGCGGCGATCGACGGTGACCCCTCCGACGTCGTACACCTTCATTTTCACGACCTTCCAGTCAGGAGAGTACCCCGCGCGACATCGCGACAGCATACGAGCGGCCGGCCCGAGCGCACCCAAAGCCGTCAACGCACCGCTAGACCAGTTAGGCCAACCATCGTCGCAGGCCGAGCGCACGAACAGCTCATTCAACGTAAGCACATCGACGCACTGGTCTAGCACAATCGCCAACGACCGCGGTTTGCCGTGATTCACTGGCCGCGAGCCGACCACGATTCGCGGGAGATGTGCATGACATTCAGCGGCCTTGGCGTCCACCTGGGCAACCTGTCCCGGCTGTCCGACGCGCGTACCCGGTCGATCAGCGCGGAAAACCCGGACGGCAGACCCGGCGCCGGCGGCATGGCGACCGAGGGCAACGGCGCGGTGGCCGGCCGCGACCTCGGCCGTGGCTGGAAGATCTCGCCGTGCGTCGACATCCCGGCCGAGTCGGTCCGTACGCTGGCCGACATCGACGGACCCGGTGCGATCCAGCACATCTGGATCACCATGGACCGGAAGTTCTGGCGCAGCCTGATCCTGCGGTTCCACTGGGACGGCGAGGAAAACCCGTCGATCGAGGTGCCGCTCGGCGACTTCTTCTGCAACGGCTGGGGCGAACACGCCAGCGTAACGTCAATCCCTGTAGCGGTAAACCCCACCGGCGGCTTCAACTCCTACTGGGAGATGCCGTTTCGCCGGCACGCACGGATCACCGTGGAGAACATCGCTCCGGAGCCGGCGCGCGGGTTTTTCTACCAGATCACGTACGCGCTGACCGAGGTGCCGGACGATTGCGCGTATCTGCACGCACAATGGCGGCGCAGCGACCCGGTCGACGGCGCGCTACACACCCTGCTCGACGGCGTACGCGGTCGCGGCCATTACGTCGGCACCTACCTGGCCTGGGAGGCGCACAGCCGCGGCTGGTGGGGCGAAGGCGAGATGAAGTTCCATCTCGACGGCGAGCAATGGCCGACGATCTGCGGCACCGGTACGGAGGACTACTTCGGCGGCGCGTGGGGCTTCGTCCATCCGGAGAACACCTACGGCGCGTTCACCGGCCCCTACCTCGGCATGCCGCAGGTCATCGTGCCGGACGGTTTCATGCGCAACCAACAGCGTTTCGGCCTGTATCGCTGGCACGTGCCGGACCCGATCCGGTTCACCGAGAGCATCGAGGTGACCATCCAGGCGCTCGGCTGGCGGCCGGAGTGGAACGGTGAGCCGCGCTATCTGCCGCTGAAGGACGACATCGCCTCGACCGCCTGGTGGTATCAGACCGAGCCGCACGCACCGCATCCACCGCTGCCTGGCCTGGCCGGCCTGGAGATCGACTGAATGAGACCACCGGTCTACCCGCGCGCCGCTGTTTCGGCTGGACGTACGCCTGCCGGTCGGCCAGGCTTGCAGATCACTGGTCTAGTCGGATGTCCGGGTCTGGTGGCGGCACTACCCGCCGAGGGCTTTTGATGCGCTCAATCGTTCGGAAGGAACGTTCGGAAGGAAGTGGTCGGATGCGCTACGGCAAATACCGGTTCATCCTGAGCTTCCTGCTGCTGCCGTTCGTGCTCTATCTGGTGTTCGTGATCTCGCCGTATCTGCAGGCGTTCTACATCGCGCTGACCGACTGGCAGGGGTTCAGCGCGAACGCGTCTTTCGTCGGCCTGGCCAACTTCGTCCGACTGTTCCAGGACCCGATCTTCTGGATCGCCCTGAAGAACAACCTGTTCCTGCTGATTTCGATCCCGATCATCGTGATCGTGCTGGCGCTGTTTTTCTCGTCGATGATCAACTTCGGCGGCAGCGGTGGCACCGGGCCGCGAAAGGCCGGCGTACGCGGCATCGCCGGCGGCAAGTTCTACCAGGTCGTCTACTTCTTTCCGTGCGTGCTGTCGGTGACCGTGATCGCGGTGCTCTGGCAGTTTGTGTACGAGCCGAAAAACGGGCTGCTGAACGGATTCCTGTCGCTGATCGGGCTGGACGCCTTCCGGCAGGTCTGGCTCGGCGACGACAAGACCGCGCTGGCCGCGGTGCTCGGCGTGTCGGTGTGGGGCAGCGTCGGCTTCTACGTCGTCCTTTTCACCGCCGCGATGGGATCCGTGCCGCGTGAGCTGTACGAGTCGGGGCTGCTGGACGGCGCCAACCGGCTGCAGACCTTCTGGCATCTGACGCTGCCGCTGATCTGGGACGCCATGCAGGTGGCGATCGTGCACCTGGTGATCGGTGCGCTGGACACCTTCGCTCTGGTGCAGATCCTGACGGTCGGCCCCGGCGGCCCCGACAACGCCACCAACGTGGTCGCGTTGTATCTGTTCGACAACGCCTTCACCTACAGCAAGTTTGGCTATGCGTCGGCCATCGGCGTGACGATGTTCGCGCTCACCCTGGTCCTGACCATCGTCGCCTTCCGGCTTTCCCGCCGCGAGCGGGTCGAATACTAAAAGGACAGCCATGACGACTCTGCGCGAGGACCGGCCGGTGACCCGCAAACCGCCGGCGCAGCCGCGTACGACCGAACGCGCCGACATCGCCGGACGCGGTTTTTCGCTGGCTTCGCACGGATTTCTGATCGTCTGGGCGGTGATGGTCACGGTGCCGCTGCTGTGGAGCGTGGTCAGCGCCTTCAAGTCCGACCCGGAGATCTTCACCAGTCCGTGGACGCTGCCGAGCCGGTGGCGCTTCGACAACTTCGTACGCGCGTGGAACCAGGCCGAGATCGGCTCGTACTTCCTCAACAGCGTCATCGTGGTGGCCGGCGGCGTCATCCTCACGCTGTTGCTGTCGTCGATGGTCGCGTACGTCCTGGCGCGTTTTCAGTTTCCCGGCAACCGGATCGTCTACTACACCTTCGTCGGCGGCATGCTGTTTCCGGTCTTCCTCGCCCTGGTGCCGCTGTTCTTCGTGGTCAAGAACCTCGGCCTGCTCAACACCTACCAGGGCCTGATCCTGGTCTACGCGACGCAGTCGATGTCCTTCTCGATTTTCTTCCTCTGCGCGTTTTTCCGTACGCAGCCGGCGTCTCTGGTCGAGGCGGCGCTCCTGGACGGCTGCACGCACTGGGGTGCCTTCTTCCGGATCATGTTGCCACTGGCCAAACCCGGCCTGATCAGCATCGGCATCTTCAACTTCCTCGGCATGTGGAACCAGTATCTGCTGCCGCTGGTGCTCACCACCGACCCCAGCAAGTACGTGATCGCGCAGGGTCTGGCCAACCTGACGGTCAGCCGCGGCTATCGCAGTGACTTCAGCGGCCTGTTCGCCGGCCTGGTGATCTCGATGATCCCGGTGCTGGTGGTCTACGTCCTGTTCCAGCGCCGCATCGCCGCCGGCATGACGGCCGGAGCGCTGCGCTGACGGCACACTCAGCGCGCGCCTTCCCCACGTACGCTCCGGATCTGGCAGGCTGGACCCAGCAACCGCGAGCTGGAGGACACCGCAGAGTGAACGTCGTACGGAAGTGGCGCCGCACCTCCGGCCAGGTGGCGCTGGTCGCGTTGGTCGCCGCGTTTCTGCTGGCCTACTCCAACACCGGCGGCATCCTGCGCAACCTCACCAACGTGGTGTTCGTGGTGGCCGGCCTGGTCTGGCTGCTGTGCTTCATGTTCGACTGGGCAGCGAAGAAACGATGAGCAAGAAGACCGAGGACGAGCAGCGCGACGGCGTCTCGCTGACCAACCTCGACCAGTCGCTGTTCGACGGCGCCAACGCCACCAAACGGGACCTGGTCGACTATCTGGACGCGGTACGCGACCAGATCCTGCCGCGGCTGGCCGGACGGCCGCTGTCGGTGCTGCGGATCCGGCCGGGCCAGCCGGCGTTCATGCAGAAGAACGTGCCGAAATACACCCCGGATTTCGTACGTACGGTGAAAATCTGGGCCGAGGCGTCAAAACGTCAGGTCTCGTACGCGCTGTGCGACGACCGCAGGACGCTGCTGTGGTTTGCCAACCAGCGCGCGATCGAATATCACGTGCCGCTGGTCCGCGACGGCCACTGGGAATTCATGGTCATGGACCTGGATCCGCCACAGGCGGAAGCGTTCGGAATGGCTGTGGCGGCGGCGAAACTCGTGCGGCAGGCGCTCGCCGACGCCGGGCTGTCGGGCGTGGTCAAGACCAGTGGCGCCAAGGGCCTGCACATCTTCGTGCCGTTGGCGCCGGAGCAGTCGGCTGAGGACATCGCCGCGGCGACGCGCGCGTTGGCCGTACGCGCCGAACGGATCGACCCGGCGATCGCCACCACCGCTTACATCAAGGACGAGCGCGAAGGAAAGGTCTTCCTCGACTCGACGCGCGCCGGCGGCGCGACGGTGGCGGCGACGTACAGTCCGCGGATCCGGCCGGGCCTGCCGGTGTCGTTCCCGGTCGACTGGGACGACCTGGACAAGGTCTCGCCGGCCGACTTCACCATCCACAACGCGCCGGCGCTGCTGGACGGCCGCGACCTGTGGTCCGAGCGGATGCCGGCTCCGCAGACGCTTCCCGCGGACCTGGTCGCCGAGGGTCACACCATCCCGGTCGCGCGGGTTGTCGCGATGCACGAGGGAAAACGGAGGAAAAGGCTAGCTGGCGAGTAGGTCGCGGTCGGCGGTGAGATCGGCGTACGTGGCCATCGCGTCGAGGATCCCGCGGCCCATCTTCTCGTGGCCGCAGTGCTCCAGCAGCCGGCCGAGCTCGACCAGCGTCAACACCTCGAACCGCCGGTTGCCGTCCTGCCGGAAGCCGCGGATCGCCTCGCAGAACGCGGCGACCGCGGCGCGCCGCTCGCCAACGCGCGCATACGCCTGACCCATGTGCTGCGCGACCCACGCCAGCTCCACACGGTCGTTGAGCTCCCGGAACATCTGTCTGGCGCGCATCAGGCATTCGATCGCTCGGTCGTGGTCGCCGGTCAGCGAGTACGCGATGCCGAGGTTGTCGAGGTTCATGCCGACACCACGCCGATAGCCGCGCTGTTCGCACAGTTCCAACGCGCGCCTGCAGTGTGCCAGTGCCTGCTCGCGGTCACCCTTCTCGGCGAGCGCGAGCGCGAGGTTGCCGCGCACCATCGCCTCGCCGCCGAGGTCGCCTTCAGCCACGAAACGAGCCAACGCGCGCTCGAAATGTGACTTCGCGACCACGATGTCGTGCATGTCGAGGTGCGTACAGCCGATCGAGTTCAGCGTGTACGCCTGGCCGATCACGTCCCCCGCCGCCGACGCACCTTCGTACGCCGTCCGCAGCGCGTCGGTCGCGTCGCGCCACGGCAGCCGCGACTCGAAATAGCTGGCCATGGCGACCGCGGTGCGCCACGCGTGGCCGACCCAGCCGTGCGTCGCGGCCCAGGTGATGACCGTACGCAGGTTGTCGTACTCGGTCTCCAGCCAGGCAGCGGCCTCCGGCAGGCCGTCGAAGCGCGGCGGCGGCGTCTGCGGCTCGTACGGGTGGACGAAGTCGCGGCGGCGCAGCGGCCGATAGCACTTGTCGGCGCTCACCGCGGCGTGCAGATACCAGTCGAGTACGCGGCCGATCGCGGCGTCCCGCTCGGCGCCGGTCTCATGCCGTTCGCCCTGGTCAGCGGCGTACAGACGGATGAGGTCGTGCACCTCGTAACGGTCCGGCCGGCGCTGCTCGACCAGGTGCGCGGCCAGCAGCCGGTCCAGCGCGTCCTTCGCGCGCGGCACCGGAAGGCCGGCCAGGGCGGCGGCCGTTTCCAACGCGATGTCGCCGGCCGGATGCCGGCCGAGGTGGCGCAGCATCGACGCGGCGGCCGGCGACAGCGCCTGGTACGACCAGGACAGCGCCGCTCGCAGGTCGGTCTGCGGATCGTCCTCGCCGGTGCCGAGCTCGTCGAGCCTCGCGGCCTCGTCGGTCAACGCGCGTACGACGTCGGCCAGCCGCTCGCTGCGGTGCGCACGCTCGGCGACGATCGCCAGCGCGAGCGGCAGCCGGTCACACAGCGCCACCAGCTCGGCGGCCGCCGCCGGCTCCGCCTCGACCCGCTCGGCGCCGATCGCGGTGGCCAGCACCTCCAGCGCCGGCGCGTCGGCCAGCCGGTCGAGCGTGATGCGGTGTGCGCCGTTGAGTACGGCCAAGCCGCGCAGCTGGTTGCGGCTGGTCACGACGACCAGGCTGTCGGTGGACGGCAGCAGCGGCCGCACCTGGCTCGCGTTGCGCGCGTTGTCGAGCAGGATCAGCGCGCGGCGGCCGGCCAGCGTCGTACGCAGCAACGCCGCGCGCTCCTCGACCTCGTTGGGAATCTTCTCGTGCGTGACACCGAGCGCGCGCAGCAGCGTCTCGATCGCGGCCTTCGGCTCGACCGGCTCGCCCGGACCGTATCCGCGCAGGTTGAGGTGCAGTTGTACGTCCGGATAGCGCTCGGCCACCCGGTGCGCCCAGTGCACCGCCAGCGTCGTCTTGCCGGTGCCAGGAGCACCGTCGATCGCGACGATGGCCGTACGCCCGTCGACCACCGCCGCGTCCAGCAGCGCCACCTCGGCGTCGCGGCCGACCACGTGCGGGATGTCGTGCGGCAGCTGGCGCGGCCGGCTCGCGGTGAAGGCGGTCGACGCGCCGCCGTTCGTATCCAGCAACACCGCGCGCTGCAGCTGCGCCAGCTCGTCGCTCGGGTCGATGCCGAGCTCGTCGTGCAGGATCGCGCGTACTTTCTGGTACGCGTGCAACGCGTCCGCGCGGCGGCCGGCCTGGTGCAGCGCGGTGATCAGGCGTACCCACAGCGACTCACGGGTCGGGTAACGCTCGGTGAGATCCCACAGCTCCGGCACCAGCTGCGCCGGCCGGCCGAGGCTCAGCTCCAGGTCGATCCGCCGCTCGGTCGCGGTGAACCACTCCTCGATCAGCCGCGGCACCACCTCGCGGTCCAGCCAGGTCGACGCCTCGTCGCCGAAGGGCTTGCCACGCCAGAGCGACAACGCGTGGTGCAGGCAGTCCAGCTCCTCGTCCGGCGACGGCGCGCTGTGCGCCGCCGACAGCAGGTCGCGAAACTGATGCAGGTCGACGACGTCCGACGGCACGCGCAGCAGATAGCCGTTGCCGCGAGCGGTCTGGATCAGGTCGTGGCCGAGCAGCTTGCGCAGCCGGGTCGCGTACGTGTGCAGGGTCGCGCTGGCCCGCTGCGGCGCGCGCTCCGGCCAGCCGCGTTCGACGAGGGTCGCCACTGGCACCGGCTCGTGCGCCGAGAGCAGCAGGGACGCGAGGAAAATGCGCAGTTGGCCGCGCGGGATCGACACCTGTCGGTGGTCCACCTGGATGTCCCACGGCCCGAGGATCCGGATACGCAGTTCGGCGGTCACAACGGCCACCTATCTATCGAGCGTCGTTTTTCAACGTTGTTTGAGGTAACCGAATGCTAGTACTAACAGGGCTATTCATGCGGCGATAGCCGAGCCCAAACGCCGCCTGGCGCGACCTCAGGGAGGGGGCGCGGGACGCCATCGTGTACATAGGGGTGCGGGCGGCGGTTTCGTGCTGGGGCTGGGTTCTCTGGGCTTGCTCAGTCACCTTAACAAGACATCAAACCGGACATTTATCGCCAGCCGGCAGTCACAACAGCATTACCAGCCTCAATAGTCACACCCGCCACAGCATCCGGCGGCCGTGATGGCGTGAGGGCCCGTTACGTGCGTCCAGCGCAAGTGACTCGACATTCACATCATCACTGAACCTCGCAAGACAGACATTTAGCGCTCCACACGCCTTCGGGTTCCACATGTTGGACCTTCTCGCCACCCGCCGGGACGCCACGGCACCGCTGGCGCCCCAGCCACACTCCTGGTCCACCCACCTCGAGAACCGCACCGCGGCACCCAACAGAACCAACAGCGAAACCCCGCGCGCCCCTCTCCTTGAGGTCGCCCCTCCGCGCAGGCGAAAACCACCACCCGCCCAACGCACCAATCGGGACGGAGCAACCACCCCCAACGCAACAAACATGAAACCCGGCGAAACCGCCGACGTGGCGCTGCCACGCCTGGCGGTCCCACCGGTTACGAACGCTCTTTGCCGAGGCCGCGGACCTGCACCGACATGACCACGTCACCGATGCCATAGATGAGTGCGAAGAAGCCGAAGACGGTGGCCAGCGCGACCGCTCCGTTGCCCGGATGGACGGCGATCACGATGCCGAAGACCAGCGAGATCAGGCCGGTCACCGCCCACAACGCGCGCTCGCCGGCGGTCTCTCCGCGTACGAAGGCCATCGCGACCTGCACGATGCCGGTGATGACCGCCCAGGCGGCGATCCACAGCGTCAGGACGAGCGCGGTGACGCCGGGCAGGAAGATCGCGATCACGCCGGCGAGCAGCGACAGGACCGCGAGCAGCAGATACCAAGCGACCGAGCCGGCGCGATGGCTGGCGAAACCGCGCGCCGCGTCGATGACCGCGAGCAGGATGCAATAGACGGCGAACAGGATCACGAACGCGCCGACGGTGATCCCCGGCCAGACGATCGAGACCAGGCCGATGACGATGGCGAGGATGCCGCGCCAGAGCAGCGACGACGCGAGGGTCTTGAACATGGCGCGCCTTCCGTTATCGTTTGTCCGGATACACGGTGCCCTGTTCCGGCCGTACGGTCAATCACCGGCCGCCTGAAACCTGCTGGAGAAGTTGACGCTGATCCGCGCCCCCGCGACCGTCTGTTGCTTCGGCACGCAGTGCCGCCAGTCGCGCTGGCAGCGGCCGCCCATCACCACCAGATCGCCGCCGGCCGGCGTCAGCACCACACTGCGGCCGCCCTTGCGCGGCTTGACAAGGAAACGCCGGGTGGCGCCGAGGCTGAGGACCGGCACGACGCATTCGCGGCGTTTGCAGGTGGCCCAGTCGCCGTGCCAGCCGGTGCTGTCGCGGTGGTCGCGGTAGTAGTTGATCCACAGGCCGTCGTACGGCACACCGTAATGCTCGGAAAGCACCGCCGTGATGGTGTGCAGCATCGGCTCCGGCGCTTGCCGCACGTCGGGGTATTCGGCGGTGAGCCGCGGCTCGACCATCATCCGGTCGACGATCCGCCGCTCGCGTTGCTCCCACTCGGCCGTCGCGATGAGCCGCTCGAGCAGCACCTCGTTGCCGGTCAGCCAGCCGGGGACGTGCTCGACCCACGAGGTCGCATCGAGCTCGATCCGGTGTGCGGTCGCGAAAGTCTCGTCGATCGCCAGGGTGTCGCCGACGCCGAACAGGTCCGGTTGCGTTGTCATGCGTCAGATATACGGCGGCCGCTGACCGCACACCGGCCAGATCCGGACACGATCGTCAGAGGCGGTATTCCGCGTGTACGAGCTCCAGCAACTCGGCGACCGAGGTGTCCTTGGCCGGCTTGTCGAAGGTGATTTCGCCGTGCTGCAACAGATTGACCCGGTCACACACGTCCACGACCTGGCTGTAGTTGTGCGCGATCAGGATGATGGCGAGGTCGCCGCGCTGCTTGAGCTGCGCCAGCAGCCGGAGGATCTGGCCGCCCTCCTTCGCGCCCATCGCGGCCAGCGGCTCGTCGAGCAGCAGCAGTTTCGCGTTGGAGTAAACGGATCGCGCCACCGCGATGGCCTGGCGTTGGCCGCCGGAGAGCTGTCCGACCTGAGCGTTGACCGACGGGATGGAGATGCCGATCGCGTCCAGTGCCTCTCGTGCGCGTTTACGCATTTCCTTACGTCGCAGGAAAGGCAGCGGCTTGTGCACCAATTCCTTGTTGAGATGCAGGTTGAGATAGACCGGCAGCTCGTTGACCATCGCGAGATCCTGGAAGACGGTCTCGATCCCCAGCGACCGCGCGTGCACGACCGACTTGAGCTGCACCTGCTCGCCTTCGATCAGCAGCCGACCGCCGTCCGGCTGGTGAAAGCCGGTGAGGATCTTGATCAGCGTCGACTTGCCGGCGCCGTTGTCGCCGATCAGGCCGAGGATCTCACCCCTGTTGACCCGCAGGTTGACGTCGCGGATCGCGGTGACCGGGCCGAAACGCTTGCTGAGGTGCTCCGCGCGGATGAACTCGGTCATGACGCGCTCCGTACGGTGCTGGCGCGTTTTCGCAGATACGACAGATAAACGTTGAGAAACATGGCGACCAGGATCGCGATTCCCAGCACGACGTTGAAGGCGTTGGCGCTGACGCCGATGAGGTTGAAGCCGTCGTAGACGATGCCGAGGAGCAGAGCGCCGAAAAGTGCGCCAACAACCGTACCAGAACCACCGAGCAGTGCCGTGCCACCGATGACCGCCGAGGCGATGGCGAAAAACATGTAGTTGAAGCCGCCGTTGGTCGGGTCGAAGGAATGCACGCGCATGCCTTCCAGGATGCCGCCGAGGCCGGCAAACGTGGACGTCAGCGCGAAGTTGATCACCTTGATCCGGTTGACCCGGATGCCCGACTCGGCAGCGCCGATCGGATTTCCGCCGGTGGCCTGCGTGTAGACGCCGAATCTGCTCGCCGTCAACACGATCTGCATGACCACGACGATCGCCAGGGCCCAGAACAGCTCCGTCCACGGCGCGCCGCCGAAGACCGTGACGACCCAGCTGTCCGTCGGCGCCGGCACCGGCGCGCCGTTGGAGATGATCAACGCCAGGCCCTGCAGCAAAAACGCCATGCCGAGCGTGACGATGAACGACGGCAGGCCGAAAACCGTACGGATGAGACCGTTGACCACACCGACCAGCGCGCAGATCACCAACGCGCCGATCAACGCGGCGATCAGCGGAAGACCGTTGTTGTAGAACAGAATCAACACAAACGGCGAGAGCGTGAACACGAAACCGGCCGACAGGTCGATCTCGCCGCAGATCAGCAGCATGACCTCGCCGGCCGCGATGATGGCCCACGGCGCCACGTACTGCGCGATCGTCTGATAGTTGCCGGCCGAGGTGAAGGCCGGGTTGGTGACGGTGAAATAGATGCCGCACGCGATGGTGACCAGCAGAATGCTGAGCTCCTTGACGCGTACGGCTCCGGCCAGCAACGCCACTAGTGCCCCACCGTGCTCGGCGGCGGCAGCGGGATCGACTTGGGCATCGCGATCAGCTTGTTGTTGGCGCCGCCTTCGAAACGGCTGTTGGCCGACAGGTACGGCGCGACGTTTTCCTTGGTGACGAAGGTCAGGCCGGTGTCGGTGAACGGCGGTGTCACCAGCGTGCCGGACAGCCGGTAGAGATAGAGATACAGCACCGGCAGGAAACCCTGCAGATAGGCCGACTGGTCGATGGTGAAGTCCAAGGCCCCGGTGCTGACTCCGGTCAGCGTGTCCTGCAGCAGGTCATAGCCGCCGGCGTGCACCTTTCCCTGCAGGTTGCGCGATTTGATCAGCTGCGCGATCGAGGCCGTACTGCCGGCGTCGACCGCGTAGATGCCTTTGGCGTCCGGGTTTCCGGTGTACGCCGCGGTGATCGCGTTGAGCTCGGCGGCCTGCTCGGCGCCGGTGTTGACCGACTGCACCTTCACCGCCGGCGCCGCCGTCTTGAGCGCCGCGACGATGCCATCCAGCCGCGGCTGCACGTTGTTGCCGCCCGGCTGCGAAATGCCGACCAGGATCTTGCCGGACTTCACCGTGGTGGCGATCCGTTGTCCCATCAGGAAACCGGACTGGTAGAGGTCCTGGCCGACGTAGGTGAGTGGGAAGTTGTTGGCCGCCGAGGCGTTGTACGCGATGACCGGAATGCCTTTGGCCAGCGCCTTCTTGGTCGGGTCGACGAAGGCGTTGCTGTCGGTCAGCGCGACCGCGATGCCGTCGGCGTTGCTGTTGATCGCGGTCTCGAACGCGTTGGCCATCTCCGAGACGTTGCCGGTCTGCGAGCCGGTCCACTGTGGAGTCGGCAGGCCGAGCAGCGACGCGGCGTCGGCCAGGCCGCTGCGGGTCGGCACGAAGAACGAATTGGTGGTGACGTGGTTGACGAAGACGAAACGCCACTTCGGCGTCGACGGAAAGGCACCGGCCGCACCGGATCCGGATCCGCCGGAGGCACCCTGCGCACCGGTGCAGGCCTGCAAAAACGTCATCGCGGCCGCCGCCGCGCCACCGGCGCCGAAGGCCTTCAACACCGTACGCCGAGACTGTTGGTCGGCTGGCCTGGCTCCGCGGTTGTCACTCATCGCTGACACGTGTCCCGTCTGCCGAGAGGGTCCGAGCCTCGGGGACGCGACCCCGAGCAGGTGCGTGAATCATTCGATGATTCGCTCATGACGTCAAGACCTCACTCAGCGGAAGTGCGTCCCTTCTGCCGCGAAACACCCGGTTTTCAGTGTTTGACATAATCGATTAATCATTCGATGATTCCTCGGTGACGCGTGCGCGAACCCACGCCAGCCCGCTCGGCCGGCACCGCACGATGCATGGCCAGGTGGTGGAGTGGCTCGGCCTGCGCATCGTGTCCGGCGAGCTGCCCGGCGGCAGCCAGCTGCCCAACGAGGCGGAGCTGGCCGCCACCCTCGAGGTGAGCCGCGGCGGCGTACGCGAGGCGGTGAAGGCATTGGCCGCAAAAGGACTCGTCGAGCCGCGGCCGCGGCTCGGCACGCGGGTGTTGCCGCGCGGCGAGTGGAACCTGATGGACCGCGAGGTGATCGACTGGCACAGCCGTGCCGGTGACGCGACCTTTTTGGCGCACCTGCTGGAGCTCCGGCTGGTCGTCGAGCCGGGGGCCGCCGCTTTCGCCGCGGCGCGCGCGACCGAGGAGCAGTTGTTGACGCTGCAGACAGCGTACGATGGCATGGCCGAGCACGCCGACGACCTGCCGGCCAGCGAGGACGAGTTCGTCCGCGCCGACCTCGCCTTTCATCTCACCTTGCTGCAGTCCAGCGGAAACCAGCTGATCGAGCAGCTCGGCCGGCTGCTGGAGACCGGCCTGCGGCATTCGCTGCAGGTGCTGTCCCATCCCTCCACCAGCGTGCAGGAAACGCTGCCGCTGCACCGTGCCGTGTTGGTGGCCGTACGTGCGCGCCGCGAGACAGCGGCTTTTCGCGCCATGCGCAAGCTGATCGAGACCACCGCCGACGCTGCCGAGCGAGCGCGCGGCTATTGAGCCGGCGGACCGAAACGTGCCACGTAATGCCAGACTTTCTTGATCTGCTGCGGATCATAGCGGCCGGTGTGCAGCGCAGCCCCGATGATGCGCGGATCAAGCACGCCATCCACGGCGATTTTCGCGCCGAGCGCGACGATCTCCGGTCCACGATAGTCCGGATGTGACCGCAGCTCGTCGACGGTGAGGCGGAAACCGGCGTGCCACTCGACCGCACACGGCAGGTCGACGGTTTCCACCGCGGTGCCGCGATAACACGGATCGAGGACCAGCGCCTCGACATCGCGGTCCAGACGCACCTCGCCGTGCACCTGCGCCTCGATGTAGTCGTCGAGGTCGTCCTGAGTGTCCGCGGCGGCCAGCTCGATGAGCGCCATTTTTGCGGCCACACCGAAACTCGTCGGCTCAAGCACGCTGTCCGGATAGCAGAAGGTCGCGCGGCTCAGGACATCCTCGGTCAGCCGCAGATGCGCCGATCCGAAACGTGGCGCGGCGCCGGCGGCCTTGTGCCGGAAGTTGAGCGCGCCGTAGACCGGCCGCTCGTCCGGCGCGGCCGAATCGTACGCACCACCGAAAATCCGGCTCTCCCAGCGCCACCGGTCGCCGCCGGGATACGCGGTCAGGCCGCCGTTGCTCGTACCGGTGACGAACTGTGACCGATAAACGCCGTCGGCGGCCAGCTTCGCCAACGTCAGCCGGTCGGGATGAAAGTTCAGCGTCACGCGCAGGCGGCTGTCGATCGGCTTTCCGGTCGACAACGACGCCACGTGACGCAGCGCTCGCTCGAATGCGTCCATGTCAGGAGGCGATGGTCACCGGTTCGTTCGTACGCGCCGAAAGATAGGCGGCCTCGACGATCTGCACCGTACGCAGGCTGGCGGCTCCACCGGGTTGTGGCGCGCGGCCGGCCGCGGTGGCCGACAGGAATTCCTCCAGCATCAACGCGTCGAGGTCGTCACCCCACGCGTAATGCACGGCGCCGTCGGCAAAACCGGTCACCGCCTGCGCGAACGGATCCACGTCGACAATGCCGGCGGTGCCGACCAGCTCAAGCGTGAGACCACCCCAGGTCGGAAACGCCGGAGGCCGGTTCCAGCTGCAGTCGATCGTCGCTTTCAGGCCGTTGTCATATTGCACGGTGACAATGCCGCCTGTCTCGACGCGAGCCTGGTGTGCGTACGTGATCCGGTTGGACTGCGCGTAAACCGTCGCCGGCCGGGCCGAAAACAATGCCTCCAGCAAGTCCGCGACGTGCACGATGTGGTCGATCATCGCGCCGCCGCCGGAAAGCTCCGGCTCGGTGAACCAGCCGTATTCGTCCGGTGGCAGCTTGCCGTTGTTCGTGCCGACGGCGGCAATCACGTCGCCGAGGCTGCCGGAACTGACCAAGTTGCGGACGGACTGGAACGCCGGCGAAAACCGGACCGGAAACGCGGTCATCAGGGCCACGCCGGCCTTTTCGCAGGCATCGATCATGGCGACCGCGTCGGCGGTGCTGGTCGCCAACGGTTTCTCGCAAAGAACATGCGCACCTGCCGCGGCGGCCAGCTCGACCAGCGCGCGGTGGCGCGTGTTTTCCGCGCAGACAACGACAGCGTCCGGCTTGGCGGCCAGCAGCGACTCGTACGTGGAGTGGAATTCCGCGCCGGCGCTCTCGGCCATCTCCGCACCGCCGGGATCAGCGATCGCGAGCGTGACATCCGGCCTGGCGGCGAGAAGTTTTACGTATCCTGGCGCGTGGATGTGTGCCAGCGACAGCACGCCGACCTTCATTTCGCTCCCCCTTCGACGAAATCCACCGCGCTGCCGGACCGCATCGACTCGCGCGCCGCCGCGGCCAACTCCACCGCGACCAAGCCGTCCCTGGCCGACACGCGCGGCACCGGGCCGCCGCGGAAGGCCGCGTAAAACGCGGCAATTTCCAGGTGATACGGCGTCATCGTGGTCACCACCGACGGCCAGGCCTCACCGCCACCAGACCCGCCGCCGAGCTCGACCCGCAGCGTCTGGTCGGCGGCGCTGTCGTAGCGCAGGATGCCTTTGTCGCCGGAAACCTCAAAGGACGTCCGAAACTTCGTCTCCGGCAGTCCCCACACACCGTGCACATGGCTCAACGCTCCGCTTCCGTGCGTCAGCGTGACCATCGCCATGCGCACCGAGCCACCGGAGTTTTCCACCGCGTAAACGCGATCCACCGGTCCGGCGACCCAGCGGGCGATGTCCAGGTCGTGGATCATCTGGTCGGTCACCAGCCCGCCGGACAGCTCGTCCTGGCCAAACCACGGGCTCCAGCCGGGAAACCGGCCGGTCCGGGAAAACCGCAGAATCGCCGGCCGACCGATGTCGCCGGCCGCGACGCGTTGCCGCATCAGCGCGTATTCGGGGAAAAACCGTACGACGTGCGCCGGATAGAGCTGCACGCCGGCGGCCTCACACGCCTCGATCATCTCGAGCGCGTCGGCCGGCTCCAATGCCAACGGCTTCTCACACAACACATGCCGACCCGCCGCCGCGGCCGCCAGCACGTAGTCACGATGGGTCGGAGTCGGCGAACAGATGTCCACACCGTCGACCGTCTCCAGCAGCTCCTCATAACTGTGTACGGCCCGCGCGCCGACTTTCTCGGCGATCCGCTCCACGCCGTCGTACGGCGAATAGAGCACCACCTGCGCACCTTCGGCCTGCCAGGCCGGAATGTGTGCCTGCGCTATGCCGCCGGCCCCGACAATCCCCACAACCCAGTTCGCATCAGCCACCACCTCACCGTACGTCCGGAAAGAGGCGGAGTCACGGCCATTGCGAAAGCTCCGGATCGGCCGCTAGCGGCCAGCGCACCAGGTGTGTCGATTTTCGGCCGACGCCGCGTGTCGGGTTGGTGAACGGACCGTACGAACCGAGGAGTGACATGCGCAAGCTGACAGTGATGGCTTTTCTGTCCCTGGACGGCGTAGTCCAGGGGCCGGGTGGCAGCGACGAGGACCGCGACGGCGGATTCCGGCACGGCGGCTGGGCCGTGCCGCACATTGACGAGCAGCACATCAAGGACGTTGGTGAGTTTGCCAACAGCGCCAGCGCACTGCTCGTCGGCCGCCGCACGTACGACATCTTCGCGGCGACCTGGCCGTTGGCGGCGGCCGACGATCCGATTGGTGCGAAGATGAACGGAGTGCGGAAATATGTCGCCTCGCGCACGCTCAGCTCGGTGTCGTGGCAGAATTCGACGCTGCTCACCGGCGATGTTCACACCGCGGTCGAGCGGCTGAAGTCCAGTGACGGCGGCGACATCCAGGTGCATGGCAGTGGCGCGATGATCCAGACGCTGCTCGACCTCGTCGACGAATTCCGGCTCTATGTCTTTCCGGTGCTCGTCGGCTCTGGCAAACGACTTTTCGGCAATGGCACGGTCCCGGCCGGCCTGCGACTGGTCGAGGCGACCACCTCGAAAACCGGTGTCGTCGCCGCGACGTACACTCGAGCCGGCGAGCTCACCTATGGCGCGATGGGGCCGGAAACCGGGAACTGGTGACGAAACGGCCCGGCGTGATGCCGGCGTATCGCTTGAAATGCCGGGTAAAATGCGCCTGGTCATAGAATCCGACACCGACGGCGACCTCGGCGAGCGGCTCGCCGTCGAGGAGCCGGCGGCGTGCCAGCTCGACGCGCCGGCTGAGAACGTACGCATGTGGCGCGATCCCGTACGTACGCGTGAAACTGCGGACAAGATGCGCCGGATGCGCACCTAGGCGGCGACCGGCGGCGGCCAGCGTCAGCGAACCGGTCACGTTGTCATCGAGCAGTGCGCGCAGTTGCTCGGCCAGCTCGCTGCCGGTTGCTGGCGCATGCGATGGCCGGTCGCGCAGATGACGGCGCAGGCGCTCGAAAACGAAGGCGAGCCGGCTTTCGGCTTCGAGCGCGTCACCGCGGTCGAGCACCTGGTGTGCGACGGAAAGCCGGTCGCGCAACAGCCGGTCGGTCACCACCGGATGGTCGACGGCCGGACCGACCAGGTGCTCGCCGAGCACGGAGTCGTCGACATACAGCACTCTTTTCCGGAAACCGCCGCTGGTCGCCGGCCGGCCGTCGTGGATGACATGCGGCGGCAGGACACTGACCACGGTGGCGTCCGAGCCGTGCGGATGCCGGTCCAGGTCATAGCGGATGACGCCGTCGTCCACCAGAAAAACCGTCCACGTGCGATGCGCGTGCGCCGGATAGGCGTAGGTGGCGAACCGGGCGTGGAACACCTCGACCACGCCTGGCACCGCGGGCCTCCACGCACGCACCTGGTCCATTCGTCGACTATAAGGATGCAAAGAACGTACAAGCCGAATCCGTGCATCCGGACGTACGGTGCCGTCGATGGACGAACTGACCGCTCTCGCGGTTTTCTCACTGGTGAGCTCCGGCAGCCCCGGCCCCAACAACATCCTGCTGTGGGCCTCCGGCCTGCGGTTTGGCTTAGGGCGTACGGTCGCACACATCGTCGGCACGCCGTTGGGGATCGGCGCGATGGCGGTGACCGTCGCCGCCGGCGTCGGCGTCTTCGTCACGACCGTACCGGCGGTGGCGTTTGCGTTGAAGCTGGCCGGATCTCTCTATCTGCTCTATCTCGCGTATCGGATCGCGGTCAGCGATGCCATGCGGCGCGCCGAAATCGCCAAGCCACTCGGTGTCGGCCGAGCGGTCGCGTTCCAGTGCGTCAACGCGAAGGCGTGGATTTTCGTGCTGGCGGGGATAAGCGCATTTCGGCCGGCCGGCCTACCGGTGGCGGTTGGCAGCGTACTCGTCGTCGCCACCATGATGATCGTCGTCCTGCTCGCGGCCGCGGCATGGGCCGCTGGTGGCAGTGTCATCAACCGAGTGGTCAGCAACGAGCGCGCGCATCGCGTGATCAGCGTGATCCTCGCCGTGTTGCTGGCCGCGTCTGTTGTTCAGCTGTGGTTATAGGACACCGCGGTTTCCAGGCCTTGATGTTGGCCCCGGTCGCCGCACCGACCCTTGCCTCGTCGCCGTACCGACCCTTGGCGTCGCCGTCGCCTTGCCCGCCGTTGGCGTCGCCTTGCCGCCGTCGCCTTGCCCGCCGTTGGCGTCGCCGTCGCCTTGCCCGCCGTTGGCGTCGCTGTCGGCATTGCCGCATTTGCGACGCCCACTCACCGAACGCCGCCCTTCCTGAGACGTTGACCGCCGACCGCCGCCCTTCATCCGGCACTCGCCGAACGCCGCGTTTGTTCCGGCGCTCGGCGAGTGCCGGGTTTGTTGAGGCACTCACTGAACGCCGCCTTCCCCGCGCCACTCACCCAACGCCACCATTCCCGCAGCACTCACCGAGCGCCGCGCTTCCCCCGCCACTCACCGAACGCCGCCCTTCCCGCGACGTTGACCGCCAACCGCCGCCCTCCGTCCGGCACTCACCGAGCGCCGCATTTGCTGCGGCACTCACTGAACGCCGCCTTCCCCGCGCCACTCACCCAACGCCACCATTCCCGCAGCACTCACCGAGCGCCGCGCTTCCCCCGCCACTCACCGAACGCCGCAGTTCTTACGCCAGTCGCCGAACGCCGCCATTTCGGCAACGCTGACCGCCGAGCGCCGCATTTCCTTCGACACTCGCCGAACGCCGTATCCGCTGCGCCACTCGCCGAGCGCCGCCCTTCCTGCAGCGCACGCCGGGCGCCGGGTTTCCTCCGGCACTCGCCGAACGCCGCCCTTCCCGCGACATTGACCGCCGAGTGCCGCCTTTCGTCCGGCACCCGCCGAGTGCCGCGTTTCCTGCACCACTCGCCGAGTGGCGCGTTTCCTTCGCCGGTCGCCGAGCGCCGCCGTTCCTGCGACTCTGACCGGCGAGTGGCGTGTTTCTGGCGGCGCTCGGCGAGTGTCAGGTTTCGGGTGGCGCTTGGTGAGTGGCGCGTTTTCGACGGCGTTGGCCGTGGAGTGGCAACTGTTGTCGAGGCACCGGTCGCGGCTTGACATGGTTGGCGGTGGGCGCCAGAATCGCGCGTTATCAGGGTGCCTGATAAAAGGTGGCGGCGATGCGCAACCAGGGGCTGGGATCGTGGCCGGCGCGGCGCGCTCGGACGGCGCCGCAGGCGGTCGCGATTCGGTACGGTGAAACAGATATCACATACGCGACGCTAAGAGAACGCGTCGACCGACTGGCGCGCGGCCTGTTCGACGCCGGCGTGCGGCAAGGCGACCGCGTCGCGTATCTCGGACCCAACCACCCCGCCTATCTGGACACCCTGTTTGCCTGCGGACAACTCGGCGCGATCTTCGTGCCGATCAACTTCCGGCTCACCGAGCCGGAAATCGAGTACGTGCTGGACGACTCCGCCGCCACGGCATTGGTGCACACTGCAGCCTACGCGAGTGTGGCCAGCAGCCGTCGTCTGCTGAGAATTCCGGTCATCGACAACGACCGGGTCGGCCTGGAAAGCGCGGCTGAGCCGCTGGACATGCCGGTGACTCTGGACGATGCCTGCCTGATCATGTACACCTCCGGCAGCACCGGCCGACCGAAAGGTGCCGTGCTGACGCACGGAAACCTGGCCTGGAACTGCATGAACGTCCTGGTCGACAGCGACGTGCACAGCGACGAACGCGCGCTGATCAACGCGCCGCTCTTTCACATCGCCGCGCTCGGCATGGTCTGCCTGCCGACGTTGCTCAAAGGTGGCACGGTCATCCTGCAGTCGACCTTCGATCCGGCTGCGGTGTTGTCGGCGATCGAAAACGACCGCGTGACGGTGATGTTTGGCGTGCCGACAATGTACGATGCCGTTGCGACGCACCAAAACTGGCCAGCTGCGGACCTGTCCAGCATACGCCGGCTGCTTTGCGGTGGCGCACCGGTGCCACTGGAGACGATCCGCCGCTATCTCGAGCGCGGACTGTCTTTCCTGCAGGGATACGGGATGACGGAGGCTTCGCCGGGCGCTCTTCTGCTGGACAAGGCAAACGCCGTCGCCAAGGCCGGAAGTGCCGGCGTGCCAATGTTTTTCACCGACGTACGCGTCGTCGACCCGGCCGGCGACGACGTGTCCGCTGGAGAACGCGGCGAAATCGTGGTCAAAGGACCAAACGTCATGCCGGGCTATTGGCATCGACCAGACGCGACCGCGCAGGTGTTGCGAGACGGCTGGTTTCACTCCGGCGACGTGGCCACGATCGACAACGATGGCTTCGTGACGGTCGTCGACCGGCTGAAGGACATGATTATTTCCGGCGGCGAGAACGTCTATCCGGCCGAGGTCGAAAACGAGATCTTCGCCTATCCCGGCGTACGCTCATGTGCCGTCATCGGAGTCACCGACGAAAAATGGGGTGAGGTCGGCAAGGCCATCGTGGTCGCTGACTCGACCGTACGCGCCGAGGAGCTGCTTGAGTTTCTGCGCGAACGGCTGGCCGGTTTCAAGGTGCCGAAATCGGTGGAGTTCGCCATCGAGCTGCCGATGACCGGCTCCGGCAAGGTGCGCAAGGCCGAGCTGCGGAAGATCTACGGCTGACGGCTCTCCGCGAGCTGCGACAGCACAGCCACGCGTTTACGCAGGTTGTCACGGAAAACCTCACGCTGTCGCGGCGTGAGGTCGGCGAGCAACGCGTGCTCCAACTCGTGCACGGCTGGCTCGCACTCAGCGAGCAGGGTGCGGCCCGCATCGGTCAGGTCGGCGAGCAGTATGCGCCGGTTGCCGTCTTTTGGTTGCCGACCGATCAGCCCACGCTTTTCCAGCGTCAGCACCATCTCGTGCATCGTCTGCGCCCGCAGGAACGACCGTCGCGCCAGCTGGGCGGAAGACAACTGCCCGGTATTTTCGAGCACGGTCAACGCGGTATATTGCAACGAGGTCAGGCCAAACGGCCGCAGCGCGTCGTCCAGCAGCGCGCGGGTCACCAATTCCAGGCGCTTCACCAGATAGAGCGTCAGCGGCAGTTCGGGTTCACTCACAAACGCCATTCTAAGGCCTCGACGACGTCGCCAAGCCTGGAAGGCTGACCGCCGCCGAATAGCTGCTACGGCGCGTAATTGTCGTACCCAGGTGACAATCTGGCCCCCACCCAAGAACGGGTGGGGGGTGGGTTCGCGTGGAAACTTACATAAGTAGACGATCTTGGTCGCGATGCACGCATGGCCACCATGCGTGCATCGCTGCGGTGGAGCGCTAAATGCGGTTCGCCGAGCAGGCGGTGCGCACGGCCAAAGCCGCTTCAGACCAAGACACGACCGCTGGAGGATCACCTTCAATCACTGGACGCACCGGCCGCCGGACTAGTCGTGGACCTTGATCTTCTTCATGGTCAGATGCGAGATGACCCGCGCGACCCCGGGAATTCCGATGATCTTCTTGGTCTGGAACTCCTCGTACGCCGCGTGGTCGGCGACCAGCACGCGCATCAAGTAATCCGGCGTGCCAAACAGCCTGCGCAGCTCGATCACCTCCTCGTAGCCGGCGATGGTGGCCTCCAGACCATCGAGGGTCTGCAGGTCGGTCACGCCGACCTCGATCGACACGATCACCTCCAGGCCGAGCCCGGCGGCGATCGGATCGATGCGGGCTCGATAGCCGGTGATGACGCCGTCGGCCTCCAGCCGCTTGACGCGTCGCAGGCACGGCGGCGGAGTGAGGCCGACGCGCTTGGCCAGCTCGACGTTGGTGAGCCGTCCGTCCTGCTGGAGGTGAAACAAAATGGCGCGATCGATGCTGTCGAGTCTCGGTTTGTTGCGCATGAGCCGATTCTAGCGTCATTATTGGGAACCACATTACGCGCGAATCGCCGTAGAGTGACGGCATGCGAAACCAGGTCAATGCATGGCTCGATGAGCGAGTCGACGAGATGGCGGCGTTGTTGGTGCGGCTGATCGCGGTCGACTCCGAGAACCCTCCCGGCCGCGCGCTCGGGCAGTGCGCGCGGATCCTGCGCGATGCCATGGAAAATCTCGGCCTCGGTCCGGAAATCATCGACATAGCCGCACATCAGGAGCTGGAAGAGCCGAGCATCGTACGCGGCGGTGTCGGCAGCGGCGACAGACTTCTCTATTTTCACGGCCATTTCGACGTGGTGCCGGCGCAGGACCGCCGGCAGTTCACCGCCGTACGCCGCGACGGCCGGATCGTCGGTCGCGGCAGTGCGGACATGAAAGGCGGCGTGGTCAGCATGCTCTACGGCGCGGCCGCGGCCGACGCGCTCGGGCTGCTTGGCGACGGCCGGATCGTGCTGCAGCTGGTCTGTGACGAGGAAACCGGCAGTGTCGCCGGCGCCGGTCACCTCCGCGCGGCCGGCATGATCGACCCGCGGGCGGTGGCCATGCTGACCGCCGAGCCCAGCGGCGGCAGCGTGTGGAACGCCGCGCGCGGCGCGCTTTCGTTGCATGTGAACGTACGCGGACGGGAAGCACATGTCGGACAGGCCGACCGCGGTGTCAACGCGTTCCGGCATCTGGTGCACATCGCGCGTCCGGTTTTCGACTATGCCGAGGAAATGGCCGGCCGGCACACCGACTTTCCGATGGATCCTGACGATGCCACCGGTTCGATGCTGGTGGTCGGTGGCAGGTCAGGCGGCGGCTCGAACTTCAACGTCGTCCCCGGCTCGGCATTCTTCACCGTGGATGGCCGCTACAACCCCGAAGAAGACCTCGACGGCGAGCTCAAGCGGCTCACCGGCATCATCGAGCAGGCGGCCGCCGAGGTCGGGGCCGATGCGGCGATCGAGGTGACGCAACGACAACCGGCGGCTGGCACGGCAGCGACGCATCCGGCCGCGTCGGCTCTTGGCCGGGTCATCGCCGAGGTCGAAGGACGGCCGGCGCGGTTCGAGATGTGCGCCGGCATCCTGGAAACCCGTTGGTATGACCAGCTTGGCATCCCGGCCTTCGGCTACGGTCCCGGCCGGCTCGACGTGTCACACGGACCGTCCGAGTATGTCGACGAGGCGGCGATGCGTCGATGTGCGGCTGTCTATGCCTTGTATGCCAACGAAATGCTGTCCTAGCCGAACGCCGCGCTGTCGAGGACTTCGGTCAGACCGGCCCGCTCCACGAACGTCACCGCCTCGCGGAACTCCTCGCCTTGCTGGTATGGAAAATCCGTACCAAGCACCAACCGGTCGGCGCCGAAGGTCTCGGCGGCAGCACGCAGAGCTGGCTGGTGGCCGTGCGCGACCGTGTCATACCACAGCCGCCGAGCGGCCAGGCTCGGCTTTTCCGGCGTATCCGGCGATTCGCCGACGCTCTGCCGGTCGAGCCGCGGCAGCAGCATCGGCAGCGCACCGCCGAGATGCGCCGTGATGATCCGCATTTTTGGATATTTGCTGGGAATGCCGGCGAGGATCAGCTGCGCTATCGCCACCGTGTCCTCCACCGGCGCGCCGATCGACCAGGTCATGTTGGCGGTGATCTGTGGCGACTCGGCGCCGACGCCGGCCGGATGAACGAAAAGTACGCTGCCACGGCGGTCGAGCTCGGCATAGACCGGCAGAAACGCCGGATCGGCGAGCGTACGGCCAAGCACCGACGTGGTGATCGACGCGCCGGCCATCCCCAACTCATCGATCGCGCGCGTCAGCTCGGCAACGCTCGCATCGGTGTGCGGCAACGGAAGAGAAGCAAGAGCGCGGAACCGGTCCGAATGCCGGCCAACCACCTCCGCGTAGTCATCATTGCCACGCCGCGCCGCATCGACCGCGTGCGCTTCATTGTTGAAATATGGCGCCGCCGGTCCGGCGGACAGGAGTTGTGTCAATGCCGACCGAGTCCATCAGCGCAAACCGCGCGGCCAACCCGTGATCGCCAAGTCCGGCACCGCGGCCGCGGCTGACCGCGGTCGCGGTGCTGCCGTAAGTGTCCAGCAAGTCGAGATATTGGTCGCTCCACAGGTGAGCGTGCACGTCGACGCGCATGTCCGAGCCCCTTCCAGCCGCCTGCGAACAACGCTACGTCGCAGCGCTAGTCGGACATTTCACCTCGCCATCGCCTGGCGGTTGTGCCACAGGAAGATGTCGAAGCGGTTGTCCTCGGCGAAATCCGGGACGTTCTCGTCGCGGGAATAGTGGTCGATCACGTCCTCGACGGCGCCGGCGGTCGTGTGCGTGAGGTCAGCGAGTTCCTCGATGTCCATGCCGCACTGCCAGCCGCGATACACGGTCAGCTTCTGCTCGGCATCGACGTCCTCGATGGCGCTGCCAAGTCCGACTATCCGGGCGCGCACATGCGCGATCAGTTCCTCGTTCGCGTCCCCGACGACCACGATCTCTCCTTAGGCTGGAACGACTGACTGGACGATAGCGAGGTTACGGTAACCAGTCAATAGCAGAGGGTACGTTCGTGACTACTCGGACGACCAGCTAGGCTGACTCGGTTGCAGACGGAAGGACGCCATGCCACCGGAATCGCCGACGGTTGCCAGCTGGGAGCTCAATTCGCGGCTCAAGCTGCGTCGCGTCGAACTCGGCATGGACGTCGACGTCATCTGCAAAGCGCTTCGATTCACCCGCAACTACTGGTCGGCGGTCGAGAACGACCGCAAGATCCTGGCCGCTGACAAGCTCGACCAACTGCTCGACGTGCTCGAGTTCGACAAGGACGAAAAGGCTGAGCTGAGCCAGCTGCGCGAAGTCGCGAAACGGCGTGGCTGGTGGATGAACTACTCAGCGCTGTTTGACGAATCGGTCCTGCGCTATTTCGGCCTTGAACACGGCGCACAAAGCATTCGCACCTACGAGAGCTTGCTCGTCCCAGGACTTCTCCAGACGCCGGAATATGCGTACGCCCTCATGTCCAAGAGCATCCGCGTACGCAAGATCGAAGCGCAGCAACGACTCGAGGTGCGGATGCGACGCCAGGAACGGCTGCGCGGACCTGACCCTCTACAACTTACCGCTGTCTTCAGCGAAGCCACACTACTGCAGCAAGTCGGCGGACCAGCGGTGCGCTATCAGCAACTCCAGCATCTCGCCAAGACGATCGAGGATCACCCGGACAACATTGAGGTTCGGATCGTTCCGTTCACGGCGACGACACACGAGCTCTTCGGCGCCTCGACGTTCCACTTGATTGACTTCGAAAGCTCTCAACTCGACACCCTTATCTGGCAGGAGATGTCATATATTTGGGGCATCATCAGCGACGAGCGGGCCATCCACAGAGCCTCACTCGTGTACGGTGAAGCTATGGAAACGAGTCTCAGCACCGCAGACTCGCTCGAGTTGATCAGAGTGCGACTCAAAGAACTGCGACCATGACTCTGAGTGCTTCAGGCACCGGATGGTTCAAGAGCAGTCACAGCGACGCAGCCGCAACCTGCATTGAGGTCCGGTTTGCCGGAGATGTTGTCGAGATCCGCGACACGAAAGCCAACGGCGTTGACGGCCAGCCGACGTTGACGGTCGACGCGCCGAGTTGGCGCGCGTTCATCGCGAAGATCGCTGGATGAGCTTCGAGATCCAGCCTGGTGCCACCGAATCACCGGTGGTCCTGCATGTGCCGCATGGGTCACGTGACATACCACCGCAGGCGCGCGAGCGGATCCTGCTGGACGACGACCAACTACGCCAGGAGCTGGACCTCATCACCGACTCGCACACCGGCCTGATCGCCAGCCGTGCGGCCGAAGACGCGCGCGTACGGCCATGGAGCTTCGTCAACACGCTCTCTCGTCTTGTCGTCGACCCAGAGCGTTTTCCTGACGAGCGCGAGGAAATGCGCGCCGTCGGCATGGCCGCCGTCTACCTGAGCACGTCACACCAGCGAAAACTGCGCAACGACGATCCTCGGCACACTGAAGACCTGCTGGCGCACCATTATCGGCCGTACGCAAAGGCCATGACCGACATCGTGGACGAGCGGCCGATCATCCTGGACGTGCACTCCTATCCGAGCCGGCCGCTGCCGTACGAGCTGCACGCGACCAGCAACCGCCCGGCGATCTGTCTCGGAGTGGACGACTTCCACACACCGGCATGGCTGCGTGAGGCGGCGGCAGAGGCGTTCGCGGCGGTCGGTGACGTCGACGTGAACACGCCGTTCAGCGGCGCGTACGTGCCGCTCAAGCACTATCGACAGAGCCAAAACGTGGCGTCGCTGATGATCGAGATTCGCCGCGACACCTACATGGCCGAGCCAGGTGGGGCGCCGCACGACGGCATCGACGCGGTCGTACGCGCGCTCACCAGGCTCATCGACGCCTGCCAATCCGCGCCACTGGCGTAGACCGGCCAACACGGCATGGCCGTACGCGGTACACCAAACGCGGACACATCCGTCTAACTCTTCAGGAGTCGGAGATGCGCGTTCCACACCTCACCGTGCTCCGCGCCGCCGCCGTCACCGCCGTCACCGTGGTCGCGGCCGCCGGCATGATCGCCGCGACCGGCCTCGCCGGTGGCGCGAGCAAGCCGGTCGCCCAGGTGCTGGCCGCCGTGCACCGCTATGACCACGTCGTGATCGTCATGCACGAAAACAAGAACTACCCCGACATCGCGTCCGGCTCGAAGGCACCTTATCTGAAGAGCCTGGCCAGCCAGGGCGCGCTGTTCACCCAGTCGTTTGGCATCACGCACCCGAGCCAGCCCAACTACATCGCGCTGTTTTCCGGCAGTACGCAGGGAGTCACCGGCGACACCTGCCCCAACACCTTCCGCGGTAAGGGAAACCTGTTTCAGCAGCTCGGCGCGGCGAGCCTGAGCTATCGCGGATATTCCGAGGATCTGCCCAGCGCCGGCTACACCGGCTGCTCGTCGAGCGACTACCGGCGCAAGCACGCGCCGTGGGTCAACTTCGACAACGTCACGCAGTCGATGCACGTGCCGTTTTCCTCGTTCCCCAGCGATTACACGAAACTGCCGACGCTGTCCTTCGTGATCCCCAACATGTGCAACGACATGCACGACTGCTCGATCGGCACCGGTGACACCTGGCAGAAAACCCATCTCGATGCGTACGCGCAGTGGGCAAAGACCCACAACAGCCTGCTGATCACCACCTTCGACGAGGACAACTTCACCTCGGTCAACCAGATCTACACCTCGTTCGTCGGCTCCAACATCAAGGTGGGCTCGTATTCCGAGCAGGTCGACCACTATCGGATCCTGCGTACGATCGAAGACATGTATGGCCTGCCGGCACTCGGAAACGCGGCCAGCCGCACCGCTATCACCGACGTTTTCAACTAGCGCCGAGGGCCGCGGGTGACTCGGCATTCGGGACGAGCACTCGCGGCCGACCGCTGCCGTCGGCCGGCACCGACCACACGTCGGCGTGCCGGCTGTCGCGGCGCAGGCCATACATGACCGTACGATCGTCCAGCCACGCGGCCTGATCGTCGACACTTCGGCTCTCTGCCAGCAAAGTTTCACGCATCGTCGCGAGGTCGAGGACAGCCAGCCGCCACGGCTTGGCTGGATCGGTCGACACGCGCTTCTTGAAGACCAGCCGTGTGCCGTCCGGTGACAGCGACGGACACTCGACGTTTTCGCGCAACGCGCGAAAAGTGTGCCGGGCGAAGTCGCCTTCGACCAGATAGTGTCTGCCTTTGGTGGCGGCGGTAGCATAGAACCGGTTGTCGTCCGAGGCGAACGTGACGCCCCAGTAGTTGAGGTCCGGCGACTGGTAGGGCCGGCCGTCGACCGTTAGCGTGAACGTTTCCAGCGTGCCGGCCAAAACGTTGGCCTTGGTGTCCAGGATTCCTGACCGGGTGGAAAACTGCGTGCTGCCGGTGTAGGAGTCGCCGGTGACGAAGGTCGTCCACGAGATCATCCGTCCGCTGGCCGACACCTTCGCCCTGCTCGGAATGCCGTTCATCGGAATGGCCCGCCGGGCCGCGGCATTTGGCCCCAGCACGGCGATCTCGTAGCCGCCGACATCCTCGGTGCTCGGCCGCAGGCAGACACCGGTGCCGTTGGCGGCATACACCCGCGCGCATCGATCGGCGGTGAAGGCACGCTGGGAGTACGGCGCCGACGCCTCGGCCAGGTGCCCGTACGACGGACCGTCCACAGTGGACCGGAAGACCAACCGCGGGCCGGTTTGCAGCGTCACGGCTCCAACCGCGCCGCCGGCCGCGCCGGATCGTGACGCGGCATAGATCGCATAACCGATGGCAGCCGCGGCGAGCGCGACCGTGGCCGCACCGGCAACCAGGACCTTATTCACTCGTACGCAACCACCAGACAGCCAGCGGCAGCGCGACCAGTACGCCTGCCGCCGCGAGTGCGCATGCCAAGCCAGCGCTGGAAAACTGCCACACCAGGCCGAAGGCGACCGACGACAGCAGATACGCCAGAGCCTGTCCGGTCTGCAGCAATGCCAAGCCGGTCGTACGCAGCGACGCCGGCAGCAACGGACCAGCCGCGGCCATCAGCACACCGTCGACGGCCGCGTAAAACGCGCCGTACAAAGCCAAAATCACGATCACCACGGCCAAGCCGCCACGTTGGAAGGCCAACAATCCATAGACGGCCAGCAAAGCCACATGGCCGCCGATGACGACCCGCCAGCGACCGAACCGGTCGGCGAGGATGCCAAGCGGTGTCGCGAAAACCAGGAAGGCGATGTTGGTCCCGACCGCGAGCAACGGAAACCACACGACCGGCAGGTCCTGCCAGCGCTGCACGATCAGATAGACGAAGCCGTCGCCGACGGTGACCAGGCCGAGCAGCACGGCCGCATACGTGAGCCGGCGAAACCGCCGATCGCGCAGCAGGCCGAGCATTTCGCGTGGCGGCGCCGCCGGCTGGTCGGCGGCCGAGCGGTCGTCGCGTACGAACAGACCGAGCAGCACCACGCCGAGCACAGCGACGCACAGGCTGGTGACCAGCACCGAGTCGAAGGCCTGACCGGTCGCGGCCAGCACGCCGAGCGCGACCAGCGGTCCGATGAACGCGCCGACGCTGTCGAGCGTGCGGTGCAGGCCAAACGCGCGGCCGAGCGCGGCCGGGTCGGCGGACGCGGTGATCAGCGCGTCGCGCGGGGCCGTACGCACACCTTTACCGATCCGGTCGGCGGCGATCGCGGCGCCGATGCCGAGCGCCGAGCCGCCGGCGGCGAGCAGGCCGAGCTTGGCGACCGCTGACAGTCCGTAACCGGCGCCGGCGATGTACTTCCGCGCGCGCCAGCGGTCGGCGGTGTAGCCACCGAGCAGCCTGGTCAGCGCGGTGACGCCGGTGTAGAGACCGTCCATAAGGCCGTACTGCGCGACGGACAGGCTCAGGCCGATGACCAGATACGCGGGCAGGACCGCGGTGACCATCTCCGCTGACACGTCCGTGACCAGGCTGACCAGGCCGAGGGCCCACACGTTCGGACCGATCGCGCGGCCGAGGCCGGCGGCGCGCGGACGTACCGAGGACAGGTACACGCCGGATTCGTACCGTATCGCGCGGGTCCGCGGTGACCAGCCAACGCCACTGGCATGAAGTCGACATCGCGGCGCGGAGAACGGTCACCAAACAGTCGCAAACGGACCATCCGCACGGCATCGACCAGGCATGATGTGAGCGATGTCGGACGAGCTGACCGAGCACCTGCGGCGCCTGGGGCTGGACGCCGGCCAGACGCGGGTCTACGCACGGTTACTGACCACCGCGCCGGCGACGCCGGCCGAGCTCATTGACGCGACCGGCCTGCCGGAGGCGCAGGTGCGGCAGGCGCTGCACGAGCTGGCGCGCACCGGCCTCGTACGCGCGCTCGAGGACGACTCGTTCGTGCCGCTGCAGCCGGCGGTCGGAGTCGGCCGGCTGGCGCTCGAGCGAGAGGCCGAGTTGCGGGCGGCGCAGGCCGCGGCGCTCAACGCCTACCACGCATTTCGGCGTACGGTCTGGACGCAGGCGACCGACGACGTCGTCGAGGTGGTCACCGGCAAGCCGGCGATCCTGCCGCGCAGCGACCTGGCGGAGAGCTCGGCGACCGAGGAGATCCGGCGTTTCGACACGCCGCCGTACCACCGGCCGGACGCGACCAGCAACCCGATCGAGCTGGAAAACCTCGGCCGAGGCGTACGCTATCGGGTCGTCTACGCACGTGCGTCGGTCGAACGTCGGGAATATTACGAGGAAAACATCCGGCCGTGTGTGTCGGCCGGCGAGCAGGCACGCGTTTTGCCGGCCGTACCGGTGAAGATGACGATCGTCGACCGGCGGCTCGCGTTGGTTTCCTTGCCGGCCACCGAAGCCGCGGTCAACAACGCCGTACTCGTCGTCCATCCGTCGAGCCTGCTGCTCGCCTTGGAGGGGTTGTTCGAGCTGGCCTGGCGGTCGTCTTTTCCGATGCACGTCACCGAAAGCGCGCCGTCGCCGTTGCGGCCGGCAGAGCGCCGGCTGTTGGCGCTGCTCGGTGCCGGCCTGACCGACGACAACATCGCCGAGCTGCTCGGGGTCAGCCGGCGTACGCTCACGCGGCGGCTGGAGCACCTGATGTCGATGGCCGGCACGACCAGCCGCTTCCAGCTCGCCCTGCACGCCAGCCGCAACGGCTGGCTGTAGAAAGTCGCATGGCCACCATGCTTGCGTTGGATGCAAGCATGGTGGCCATGCGGTCGTCAGCGCACCTCGTACGCGCGCAGGATGGTCTCGTCGACGGAGTTGCCGGCCGTGTCGGTGGCCTTCACCCGCAACGACACGAAACCGCCGGATTTCCCGCCGATGACCGGCAGGAACCAGGTCGAGCCGACGCCGTGAGCGGCCTCGGACTTCCAGGTTTTGCCGTCATCCAGGGAAACCCAGGCCTGCACCGAGGCCACCGCGGACGAGCCCGAGCCGGCTTGGCGGCCGATGGTGAGCGGCACGACCGTGGTCGCCGGCACGCGGTTCTGGCCGTCCGCCTGCGGCGCATAGCGTACGTCCAGCAGTGGCAACGGTTTCTTGGCCGCACCGTCCACATGGGACGAACGGAACGTCCAGGTTGCCGAGACGTCGCTGGACAGCGGCACGCCGGGCAGCGGCGGTGCCGGCTGATGCGCGGACAGCTGGTAGGTGGCGTCGCCGGGCGGTACGGTCCACTCGCCGTTGCCGACGCACCGGATGTCTCCGCTCACCGGCTGACCATCGCGCAGCAGCTTCGTGTTTTCCGGCGCACCGCGATAACATCCGCCCCCCTGCAGATCCGCACCCGACTCGGTCAGCAACGGCAGAGCGACCGCGATCGTGTCGGCATTGCGATAGGCAAACGGCTCGCCGTTGCCGAGCGGGTCGGCGGTCGAGACCCGCGGCGCGTACACCGCGGAGTTCCACGTCTCGTCCGGATTGTGACCGACTCGATAGGTGCGACCCTGCGTGCTGGCGAAACCGTACGAACCGTTGACGGTGTCGAAGAAATCACCCGTGGAGGCCTCCTTCAGCCAATTGACCGGACCTGGCGTCACATACTGGTCCTGAGTCGATGGCAGCGCGACTCGCGGAGTCCGCGTGGTCGCGAAGCCGGTGCCAACTCTGACAAAGTACGGGGCCATGCCGTGCGAGGTGCCGGCGGTGCCGGTCTGTCGATAGGTGGCACGTGTGTGCGCCAGCTGCCGGCGGTCGACCTGCCGCGGCTTGCCGTCCGGAAATCCGCCGGTGTCCTGGAAAAGCAGGTCATAGCGATAGGGACTGGAGGCGACCGTGTCCAGGTTGACCTTGGTCGGGCCGTTCTTCAGCGCGGCCAGCAACGGCTGCAACGCACTGGATTCCACGTGATATCCAGGAATGCTGATGGCACCGTAAGCTGGCGGCAGGAAATACTCGCCGATGATGACACCTACGCCACCGGCCTGAGCGACCGCGTCTGGCACCAGCCCTGGGTCGTTGTCGGTCGGCACCGCGACCACGATCTTGCCCTTGACGTCCACTTTGGACAGATCCGCCGGCGAGCCGGTGCCACCATCGACCAGCGTCGGCGTGCTGACGCCGGTCCCGCGTTTGGACGTGGCAAGGTAACCCAAAGCGAGCTTGCCGGCGCCAAACCCGGTCACCAAGGCGTCCGGCCGGGTCAGCGAGCTCAGGTCGTAGGTCTGGTAGTCGCTGGCGCGGTGGCCGGTCGAGCCGGTGTACCACGGAATGCCGGCGTCGCCGTTGAAACCGTAGTTGACCGGTCCCTTGCCGGACATGAACCAGCCGAGCTGCCGCGCCCCGGTGGCGTCCGGCTGATCGACCTTGATCGGTGCCGCTTTTGCCGTACGCGCGTCGAAAGTCAGCGACACGTCCTTGCCGAGGTCCACATCGGACGCCGACATGACCGTCATCGCGGTGACGGCGTCGCCAGCAAGCTGCGCACCGGAATAGCTGACCGCGAGCTTTCCGGCGTCGAGCCGGAGTTTGGCCACTCCGTTGGCGTCGAACCCGGCCGTGGTGACCGCTTTGGTCGCCCGGTTGTAAACGTCCACGCCGCCATAGATGTTTGGCTTGCCGTCACGGCCAACGGAGGTGACGGTCAGGTTGTATCTCTCCGTCTCGTTGTACGCGCCGACCGCGGTGCGTACGACCGTGTCGCCGGCGGTCGCGATGATCCAGCCGCTTCGCTGGCCGAGCGCGGCCTTGGCCGGATCGAAGGTCGCCTCGACGGCCGCCGTACCGTGCGCAGGCACCGTCACGCTGTTGGCCGACAACGAAAATCCGGCGGCCAGCGTGTGCGTCAGGGCGAGCGTGACCGGACTGTCGCCGTCGTTCGCGTACGTCACCGTCTTGACGCCCGGCTTCTGTCCGGTGTGCGGCCACTGGAAAATGCCGTATGACAGGCTGCCGGTGCCGGTGACCTTCTGCCGGAAGGCACGCGCCACGTCCACTCGTCCGGCCCCCTGCTGGAGAGCCGTCGCGCCGTCGAGCTGCTTCGAGGTCGACATCAGCGCGGCCCTCAGCTGGTCGGCCTTCCAGGTCGGATGTTCCTGCGCCAGGATCGCGGCCGAGCCGGCGACGTGCGGCGTCGCCATCGACGTGCCGGACAGCCGCGTGTAGTTGTCGCCGACCGGCTCACCGATGGAGGTGCCGGCCGCGCGCGCGGCCACGATTGCCACGCCTGGCGCGGAAATATCCGGCTTGGTGGCATAGTCGTTCAGCCGCGGCCCGGGGTTGGAGAAGGCCGCGTACTGGTCCTGTTTCGTCACCGCGGCCACCGCGAGTGCCGCGTCGGCAGCCGCCGGCGAGCCGACCTGCACGCCATATTCTCCGTTGTTTCCGGACGCGGCAACGAAAAGCGCGCCGGACTGCGCGGTGAGTGTGTTGACCGCCTGCGAGATCGGGTCGGTGCCGTCGCTGGCATCCTCGGTGCCCAGGCTCATGCTGACGACCCGGGCGTGCTGCTCGACGGCCCACTGCATGCCGGCGACGATCCATGACTCGTCGCCATAGCCGTCGTCGGCCAACACCTTGCCGATCAACAGTTTCGCGCCTGGTGCGACACCTTTGTATTTTCCGCCGGAGGCCGCGCCACTGCCGGCGACCGTGGACGCGACGTGCGTGCCATGGCCAAACTTGTCGTCCGTGCCGCTCGCCGAGCCGGAGAAGTCCTTGCTCGCGGCCACCGCGGTCGCGAAGTCCGGATGTTTCGCGTCCAGGCCGGTGTCCAGCACCGCCACCGGCACGTCTTTGCCGTCATAGCCGGCTTTCCACGCCTCCGGCGCGCCGATCTGCGGCACGCTCTGGTCGAGCGAGGCCTTCGTACGACCGTCCAGCCACAGTTTCCGGATGCCGGACGCCAGCGTTTTCGGTCCGCCGCGTACGTTTTTCCAGAACGAGCCGGCGGTGGCCTTCCGCGCGCGGCTGACCGTGATCCCCATCCGCGGATACGCGGCCGCGACCTGGCTGCCAGCTACCGCCGCGGTTCTCGCACCGGCCGCACCGGTCTCGATCAGCGGAATGTCGCCGCGATGCGCGTCGTCGTATCCGTCTCTGGCCAGCAAACTGACGTTGAACAACCGGCTGTCCAACCGGCCGGCGGCCAGCAACGGGACGGCGTCCATCGGCATCACCGACGTGTCGCCGTTGACCGTACGGATCTGGAAAGCCATCCTGGACCGGCCAGGTCCCGGGATGGCCTCGGCCGCCTGTTTTCCGTCCGGAAAGCTGGTCAGCCGCACTTTGTCGCCGGTGACCAGCGTTATCAGACTGCCGTGGTCGCGCGGCCCGGCCGTGGGCGCCGGCGGCGCCGCCTCCACCGGGATCGCGACCAACGGTCCGGCCGCCAGCGCGAGTGCGACAAATACGGCCAGGAGTGGTCTTCGCATGCCATCCCCATTCTTTTTGGGTTCTGCCATGTGTCAGTACGCCGCAGACGGCCGGTAAGTTGTCCCCTGTTGAGGTTTTGGCCGCTTTCGGCCAGGTAATCTGGCGGTGTGCTGGACCATGTGTACTGGATTGGCGGCGGCAGCGGTGGCGGCAAGTCGACCGTCGCGCGACGGCTGGCGGACGCGTACGACCTGCGGCTTTATGTCACCGACGAGGTGATGGGCGAGCACGCGCGGCGCAGCACACCGGCGGATTCCCCGCAGCTGAGCCGGTTTCTGGCCATGGACATGGACCAACGCTGGCTGGACCGCACACCAGAGGTGATGCTGGAGACCTTTCACTGGTTTCGCGGCGAGGGTTTCGGCTTCATCGTGGACGATCTGCGCGCGATGCCGCGGCCGGTGATCGCCGAAGGTTTACGGCTGCTGCCACATTTGGTGCGCCCGCTGCTCAGCGATCCACGCCACGCCGTATGGCTGCTGCCGACCGCCGACTTTCGCCGAGCCGCCTTCGCCAGTCGCGGCGACCTGTGGAAAATCGCTGGCCGGACAAGCGATCCGGAGCGTGCGTTGCGGAATCTGCTGGCGCGCGACCGGATGTTCACCGACCGGCTGCGCGAGCAGACGAAAGGCCTGCAGGTCATCGAGGTCGACCCGCGGATGACCGAGGACGAGCTGGTCAACCGGGTGGCGAGGTTGTTCGGTCTGGCCGGCTGACGATTTATGCCAGGCCGCGGACATGGGTGTGCGCCGCGACCGGCGGCCGCGGCGTACGCATCCGTTTTCCTATTTCGGCATCAGAACGCTGTCGATGATGTAAACGGTCGCGTTGGCCGTCTGCACGTTGCCACAGATGACATGCGCGTCACCGTTGACGGTGAAGTCGGTGCCGCTGCCGGCGATGTCCAGCGTGCCTTTCTCGACCGTCGTCTGCGTGCCGGCCAACTGCTCCGGCGTCAGCTTCTTTCCGGCGACCACGTGATAGGTGAGGATCTTGGTCAGCGTTGCCTTGTCGGCCAACACCTTGTTGAGCTGGTCGGCCGGGATTTTCTTGAAGGCGTCGTTGGACGGCGCGAAAACCGTCGCGGCCGGCAGGCTGTTCAGCGTGTCGACCAGGCCGGCTTTCTTCACCGCGGTGACCAACGTGGACAGCACGGGATTCGCCGAGGCGGCGTTCGCCACCGACGCGGTGGACATCCCCTGGAAACTCCCTGGGCCGTCCTTCGGCACCGCGCCGCACGCAGGGCCGAAGTTTTCGCCGGCCGGTTGAGCCGCGGCGCTGCTGGCCGCACCACCGCTCGGAGCCGCCGAGCTGGCGCCGGTCGTGCCGGACGACGAGCCGCATGCCGTCATCGCCAGCGCGAGCACACCTGCAGCAGCCGCAACACCGGCGCGTACGAACGTGTTGGTATTCAAGAAATCCACCTTCTCTGTGCTGGCCGACGAGGACGTCAGCTCGGTCCGATGCCATACGTTCGGAGCACCACGCCAAACGGTTCATCGCCGACCGGAGAAAAGGCCAAACATATTCGGATACCCGGCCCTCACGCCGGTACAACGCCGTCCCGGTGTCCGGATCGACACCTGCGATTCGCCACCTACAGGCCTACTGTTGCACTAGGCAACAAATTGTCGCCCGCGCGGACGACGCACCTACGCATGGAGGTGGCGTCTGGGGGGTTCATCGCGGAAAGAGAGGACACGGAAAGCGAAAATCAGAGAAGGAATGATCATGTCCCACGTCGTCGACACGCAACGAACGGCCGAGGGGCCACCGGATTTCGGTTTCTGGCGTGAGCACACGCAGATCTCACTGAGCCCGCTCGCCGCGCCGTCCATCCTCGGCCTGTACGGTTTCGCCGCCTCGACCTTCATCGTCGCCGGCAACCTGGCCGGATGGTTCGGCGACAACGCGACGACGCCGCTCATCCTGTTTCCGTTTGCCTTCGCCTTCGGCGGCATCGCACAGCCGCTCGCGGCGATGTGGGCCTATCGCGCCAGGGACGCGCTGGCCACCGGAATCCACGGCACCTGGGGATCGTTCTGGATCGGATACGGCATCTACCAGCTGATGATCGGACCGCGCGTGGCGCCCGCGCCGACCGCCAGTCCGGCCGCTCAGGCGGCCTTCGGTTTCTGGTTCGCCGTGCTCGCCGCGATCACCTGGGTCGGTGTTTTGGCCTCACTCGGGGAAAACCTGGCCACCGCGGCGGTGTTGCTGACACTCGCGGCCGGCTCGACGTTGCTGGCGATCGGCATGATCGTGCCGGTCGCACCGCTGGTCACCGTCGGCGCCATCGTCCTGGTCGCGTCGGCCTGCCTGGCCTGGTACACCGCCAGCGCGATGGTGCTGGACGGCACGTACAAACGTGTGGGGTGCTGCCGCCGGGAAAGCTCGGCCCCCATCCCGACAAACCGGGGACCGTGCCGCTGGCGCCGATCGAGTACGACCTCGGCGAGCCAGGGGTGAAACTCGGACAGTGAGCTGTCCGGATCCCGACCGCCGCCTGCGAGCCCCCTTCAGGCGGCGGTTTTCGCTATCGCGCAGGCGTACGCGCGTTTGCCGGCCGTAACGCCTCGACTGTTTCCGGCGGCTGATCACTATCGTGCAGCAGCGACCCGACCGGCCACCTGCACACCGACGGCGCGACCTCTAAGCTTGAGTTTCAACCTCTGGGTTGGTGACGGGTTCCGCGCCACGGCTGGCAAGCTCGGAAGGTGTCATGGCGTCCCGGTAGGTGGAGAAATGGTCCACTATATGGGATTCACGGCTCGTGTAACGCTAAATGTTTGTCTTGCGAGGTCTACTGGCGGGGTGGATGTCGAGTTACTGGCGCTAGACGCAAGAAACAAGGCTTTCACGCCTGCGTGACCGTCAGCCCCTGTGGTGGGTGTCACTGCTGAGGCGAGTAATGCGGCTGTGGCTGCTCGCCGGGCCAGGCTCAATGTCCGGGGGTGCCAATTGCCCGGTTTGATGTCTTGTCAACCAAGTATTACCCGGTCAGGCCGTCTCACCTGCATGGTTGACCACAGCAGTCACACCAGCACCGCCCTAGCGCGGCTGGTGGCTCGTCGGCACGATCATCGGCGCGGCACTGAGCTGCGCCGGCACGATCGTGCTCGCCAGTCCTACACGATCGTTAGCGGCAGGTCGAGCGTCGGGTCGGCGCGCAGGATGCGTACGTGCAGGCGCTGCAGCTCGTTGGACGGGTCGATGCCGAGATTTTCCCGCAACGCACGGCGAGTCGCCTCGAACTGCGCGACCGCGGCGGCGCGGTCACCGCAGCGATAATGCGCCGTCATCAGGCAGCCGACCAGTGGCTCGCGGAGCGGATGCCGGCGCACCAGCCGGGCCAGTTCGGTCACGACCTCGCGGTGCCGGCCGAGCGTCAGCAGTGACTCGGCGCGCTGCTGATGTGCCATCAGCTCGTCGTTTCCGAGCCGTACGGCCAGTTCCTCGTGCAGTGCCGGCGAGTCGATGTCGTCGAGAGCCGGTCCGCGCCAGGCCGCGATCGCGTCGGTGAACAGCATGACCGCCTCGGCGTGGTCGCCGCGCAGCTGTGCCCGCCGGCCAAGCGCGAGCAGCCGGGCAAAGCGGTGCAGGTCGATGCAGTCGGGATCGGCGCGTACGGCGTAACCGTGGACGGTCGTTCGCAGGATCTCGTCCGGCAACTGCTGGCGGATCCGCTGGACGTACGTGCGGACATTGGCGACTCGACGCGGCGGTGCCGGCGAAACCCGGTCGCCGCGGTCGCTCCACAGCCAACTCGCGATGCGTTCGCTGCTGATCGGATGGTTCACGTTGACCAGCAGGCCGGCGAGGATGACGCGGTTGTTGTTGCCGCGTACGGAAATCGGCCGATCCTGAGCAAAAGCCTCGAACGGCCCCAGCAGTCCGAATCTCATCTCACTCACTCCAGTAGGCCAGTTGGCGTGGACTATAGACAGCTGACACGAATATGAGAAGACGTCTCCGGTATCTCGAAGAGAAATGCATGAGATGTGCCTGTGACGCGACAGAGATGACCGCTCGCCAGGATCACCAGCGGTCCGGTTTTAGTGCTAAAACTCTGTCCGAAGGGTGGTCGCATGCTGATGTCAGCAACCGGCCGTCGAGCGGCCGGGGTCGCGATCGCGGTCCTGCTGCTTGCCGGCCTGGCCAGTCCCGTTGCGGCGCAATCGCCGCCAACGGCCACAATCCAAGCCGCCACAAGAGCCGCGATCGTGGCCAAAGCGGCCAGCCAGGTCGGCTATGCCGGCGACGGCAACCAGTGCACGAAATACACCAGCGTGTGCGCCGACTGGTGTGCCGCGTTCACCAACTGGGTCTGGTCGCAGTCCGGCGTGTCGCCGGTGCCGACCACACTGGTGGCTCGTGGCGTCGGCCTGTGGGGTGTCAACCACGGCCTGTTCAAGCCACGCAACGGTGGCTTCGGCGACCCGCGGCCGGGAGACGTAGTGGTCTACGGACCACCGGACGGTCAGGTTGGCGGACACGTGAGCATCGTCGAATCGGTCGGCAACGGTGTCATCACGACAATCAATGGCAACTACAACAACAGAGTGGTGCGTACGACCATCAATCCGCTCACAGCGCGCGCCGGTGCACAGAACGTGCTGATTTCCGGTTATGTGACGCCACCTGGCGTGGTCGACAGTCCCCCGCCGACCAAACACGTCGACGGTGACGTGTCCGGCGACGGCTCCGCCGACCTGCTTGCCACCAAGACCGACGGATCGCTGATCTACTGCCCGAACAACGCGGCCGTCAACCCGGACCACCTGCCATTCATGGACTGCGTCACCACCGGCGGCGGCTGGCAGAACGCCACCAAAGTCGTGGAAGGCGACGTATCCGGTGACGGCAGCGTCGACATCGTCGCGGCCAAATCCGACGGATCGCTGATCTACTGCCCAAACAACGCTGCCGTCAACCCGGATCACCTGCCGTTCATGGACTGTGCCGTGACCGGAAGCGGTTGGGGTTCCACCGTCACGCACATGTTCCTCGGTGACGTGTCCGGCGACGGCAGTGCGGACCTGTTGGCCACCAAGACCGACGGCTCGCTCATTTACTGCCCGAACAATGCCGCGATCAATCCTGGACATCTGCCGTTCATGGACTGCGTGACCACCGGCGGCGGCTGGGATCCGGCACATGTCACGAACATCGCGGTCGGCGACGTGTCCGGCGACGGATCGGTCGACATTCTCGCGACGAAGACCGACGGTACGTTGATCTACTGCCCGAACAACGGCGCCATCAACCCCGACCACCTGCCGTTCATGGACTGCGTGACGACCGGCAGCGGATGGTCTGACACCACGCAGATTTTCGCGGCCGACGTGTCCGGCGACGGAAGTGCCGACCTGCTCGCCATCAAGGGCGACGGCACGTTGGTCTACTGCCCGAACAACGCCGCGGTCAACCCGGGCCACCTGCCGTTCATGGACTGCGCGAACACCGGAAGCGGCTGGCAACCAAGCAACGCCACCCACGTACTCGCCGTCGACGTCTCCGGCGACGGCAGCGTCGATCTGTTGGCCAGCAAGGCAGACGGCTCACTGATCTACTGCCCCAACAACGCCGCCACCAACCCCGGCCACGCGCCCTTCGTCAGCTGCGTCACCACCGGCAACGGCTGGCAACCGAGCCTGGTCAGTCGACTCGTCGCGAACGCATCGTAGGAGATCGACAATGTCCCGAAGACTTCTCGCCCTGCTTGCCGCGGTTTTTCTTGCCGCCGCGGGCCTTTCGGCTCCTGCGTACGCGGCCACCGGCGCCGACCTGTGCGCGCAGGTCGGCCTCAACGCCGGCTTTCCCCGCGACCGCCTGGTCACCGCGGTCGCGGTCGCACTCGCCGAGTCGCGCTGCAACCCGCTGGCCAAGAGCCCGCCAAACCACAACGGCACCATCGACCGAGGTCTGTGGCAGATCAACAGCGGTGCGCATCCGGAAGTGTCGGACGCATGCGCGTACGACGCACAATGCAACGCCAACGCGGCCTACCGGATTTCCTCCGGTGGGACCAACTGGCAGCCGTGGTCCACGTACAACAACGGCGCTTATCGCGCGTATCTGTCGGAGGCGCAGGCCGCGGTCGACCGGCTTGGTTCTCAACCGCCGAAACGTAAACACGTCGATGGTGACGTGTCCGGCGACGGCTCCGCCGACCTGCTCGCCACCAAGACCGACGGATCGCTGATCTACTGCCCGAACAACGCGGCCGTCAACCCGGACCACCTGCCATTCATGGACTGCGTCACCACCGGCGGCGGCTGGCAGAACGCCACCAAAGTCGTGGAAGGCGACGTATCCGGTGACGGCAGCGTCGACATCGTCGCGGCCAAATCCGACGGATCGCTGATCTACTGCCCAAACAACGCTGCCGTCAACCCGGATCACCTGCCGTTCATGGACTGTGCCGTGACCGGAAGCGGTTGGGGTTCCACCGTCACGCACATGTTCCTCGGTGACGTGTCCGGCGACGGCAGTGCGGACCTGTTGGCCACCAAGACCGACGGCTCGCTCATTTACTGCCCAAACAATGCCGCGGTCAATCCCGGCCACGTACCATTCCTGGACTGCGCGACCACCGGCGGCGGCTGGGATCCGGCGCACGTCACGAACATCGCGGTCGGCGACGTGTCCGGCGACGGATCGGTCGACATTCTCGCGACGAAGACCGACGGTTCGCTGATCTACTGCCCCAACAACGCGGCCACCAATCCCGGGCATCTGCCGTTCATGGACTGTGTCACCACCGGAAACGGCTGGACCGACACGGCGCAGATCTTCGCGGCGGACGTGTCCGGCGACGGATCGGCCGACCTGTTGGCGATCAAGTCCGACGGTACGTTGGTCTACTGCCCGAACAACGCCGCGGTCAACCCGGGCCACCTGCCGTTCATGGACTGCGCGAACACCGGAAGCGGCTGGCAACCAAGCAACGCCACCCACGTACTCGCCGTCGACGTCTCCGGCGACGGCAGCGTCGATCTGTTGGCCAGCAAGGCAGACGGCTCACTGATCTACTGCCCCAACAACGCCGCCACCAACCCCGGCCACGCGCCCTTCGTCAGCTGCGTCACCACCGGCAACGGCTGGCAACCGAGCCAGGTCACTCGGCTGCTCGCCAACAACGCCTGACATCCTCCGCGGGGGTGACGTCCAGAACGTCACCCTCGCAGAGGTTCTCGTACGATCCTCTGGTGAGCGCCGACGACTTCGAGCATCTGGACACCTCGACACTGCCGGAGCGGCAGCGCCGCATCCTGGTGGCGATCCGTGACTGGGTCGTACGCCACGGCTACTCACCGAGCACGCGCGAGATCGGCGACGCGGTCGGCCTGCGCTCCTCGTCGTCGGTGTCCAAGCACCTGGCGAGCCTGGAGGACAAGGGATTTCTGCGGCGCGGCGCCACGGTGTCGCGGCCCATTGACGTACGCGCCTTCCTGCACGAGCCCGCGGAGCAGGCGATCTCCGACGACTCGGTCTCCGTGCCGGTGGTCGGCGACATCGCCGCCGGCACGCCGATCTCGGCGATCGAGCACGTCGACGACCAGCTGAGCCTGCCCCGCGAACTGACCGGCCGCGGCACCGTTTTCGCCCTGCGCGTACGCGGCGACTCGATGATCGACGCGGCGATCTGCGACGGCGACATGGTCGTCGTGCGACAGCAGTCCGAGGCGTACTCCGGCCAGATCGTCGCCGCCATGATCGACGAGGAGGCGACGGTCAAGGTCTATCGCCGGCGCGGCGGCCATGTCTATCTGGAGCCGCGGAATCCGGCGTACAGCGTCATCGACGGCGACGACGCGGTCATCCTCGGAATCGTCGTTTCGGTGCTGCGCAGCGTATAGGTGCGGTTCTCTAAAACACCTGCTGTCCTGACGTCAGCATTCCACCACGCTGACCGGCACGTTGACGGCCAGGCCGCCGGTCGAGGTTTCCTTGTATTTGGAGCTCATGTCCTGTCCGGTCGAGCGCATCGTCTCGATGACCTGGTCCAGGCTGACGCGGTGTACGCCGTCACCACGCAGCGCCATCCGCGCGGCGTTGATGGCCTTGCCGGCGGAGATGGCATTTCGTTCTATGCAAGGGATCTGGACCAGGCCACCGATGGGATCACAGGTGAGGCCGAGGCTGTGCTCCATCGCGATCTCGGCCGCGTTTTCCACCTGTGCCGGCACTCCGCCGAGCACCTCGGCGAGGCCGGCGGCGGCCATCGACGCGGCTGAGCCGACCTCGCCCTGGCAGCCGACCTCGGCGCCGGAAATCGACGCGCGTTCCTTGTAGAGCGAGCCGATCGCACCGGCGGCCAACAAAAATCGTACGGTCGCATCGTCGGGATCGGCCTTTCCGGCCGGCGTGTAATGCAGTGCGTAATGCAAAACCGCGGGGATGATGCCGGCGGCGCCGTTGGTCGGTGCGGTGACGATCCGGCCACCGGCGGCGTTTTCCTCGTTCACCGCCAGCGCGACCAGGTTGACCCAGTCCTCGGCGAAAGCCGGCTCGCGGCGCGGATCTTCGGCGTCCAGCCGGCGAAACCACTCCGCGGCACGCCGTCGTACGCGCAAGCGGCCAGGCAGCACACCGTCGCGGCCGATGCCACGCCGCTCGCAGGCGACCATCACGTCGCGGATGCGCAACAGCCGGTCGATCACCTGCGACGTCGACCGAAACGCGCGCTCGTACGCGAGCATCAGGCCGCTCACCGTCAGGTCGTGGCTGGTGGTCAGCGCCAACAGCTCGGCGGCCGAGCCAAACGAATACGGCGTGTCCGCGCTCGGTTTCGCGCGCAATGGCTCGGATTCGGTCACCACGAAGCCACCGCCGACGGAAAAATAGGTCTGCGCATGGACTGCGCGGCCACCGGCGTACGCGGTGATGGTCATGCCGTTCGGGTGCCGCGGCAGGATTGTCAACGCGTGCAACACAATCGCGTCTTCGGTGAGCGCGACCGGCGTGACGCCGCCGAGGTTGATCCGGCCGGTCGCGCGGATCTGCTCGCGCCGCCGCTCCAGCTCGTCCGGATCGATCGTCTCGGGCTGATGGCCTTCCAGGCCAACCAAAATCGCCGGCTGCGTGCCGTGGCCGGCGCCGGTCGCGGCCAGCGAGCCGTAGAGGTCGACGCGTACGCCGGTGACCTCGGCCAGCTCGCCGCTGGCCTTCAGGTCGGCGACGAACCGGCCGGCCGCGCGCATCGGGCCGACGGTGTGCGAGCTGGACGGTCCGATGCCGATCGAGAACAGGTCGAAGACGCTGACGGTCATGGTCCGCACTTCTCCGCGTATTGCGCCGCGGTCAACAGGTCGCCGGTCGCGGTCGGCAGCACGGCGAACAGCCAGCCGGCGCCGTACGGATCGGCGGTGACCACGGACGGATCGTCGACAGCTGCCGCGTTGACCGCGCTCACCCGGCCACTGACCGGCGGATAGAGCTCGGAGACGGTCTTGGTCGACTCGACCTCGCCGCACACCTCTCCGGTGGTCACCGTGCTGCCCACCTTCGGCAGGTCGAGGAACACCAGGTCACCGAGCGCGTCGGTGGCCACCGACGTGATGCCGACCCGTACCGGCTCGTCGAGCGGCTCGCCGGGCAGCAGCCGGACCCACTCGTGGTCGACGGTGTACGAGCGGTCGACGGGAAACTCAGGCATGGACCCTCCGGTTTCGTCAGGCCCGGCGGTCGCCGGGTCCTCCCGCTCTGTCCTGAAACCTGAGAGTTTGCGCGCCGGACGGCGCTCACCTTCGGTAAGGGCCGCGGTGGCCCTGTTCTCCAGAGATGCCTCGGCGTGGCGGTCGGTAAGCCTGAGAGATTCCCGGGAGGACGTTGCTCCTTCGGCGCCAAGGTGCTGGCTCTCCCGCCGCGCGTCATCAGCGTATGCAGTTGTCACTCTGCCTGGAGAATCTACCTTATGTCCCAGCAATAATCACCAGTGCGTTCAGATGCCAGTGCTGGCCGGGATCGCCGGACAGCTCCAGGTCGACCTGTCCGCCGCCGAGCCGGAACCGCAGCCAGGTGAAGGCGTTTCCCGGCATCGCGTCGCTGGCCGCGAGCAGCGTTCCGCCGGACCGGATGCGCGTCGGATAGAGGCTGTTGGTGTCGCCGACCAGCGCGTACGCGTCGAATCCGCCGGCGGGCAGGCCGAGCCGGAGCGTGCGCGCCGTGGTGTCGTTGACGAAGTCGCGGCGCAGCGCGTCGAGGATCACCCGGTCGCGCGACTGCGGCTTGCCACCGACCCAGCCAAAACCTCGCGACGCGTCCCAGAGGTCGGCCGGCGACAGCTTTTGGTACGTGGAAAGGACCGGGCTGCCCGTCGTGCCGGCGTCGAGCGCGAGGACGCATTGTGGTCCGGCTGGCGTGACGACGGCGTCGTTCGCGGCACGTGCGCCGGTGATGACGTCGAGGCTGGCCTCAGCCGTGGCGCCTACGGTCGCGAAGCCGGGCGTCGCTGCCGGCACCGTGAGGGGCACCGGAATCGCGGTGAACTCGGTCGAATCCAAGCTCGCCGTGGCGGTGCCACTCGTCCAACCGGCCGGCGCGACCAGCCGTACGGCCGCGTCGACGCGGTCCGCGCTCGCGTTTCCGACGGTGACCGCCACGTCGTTCGACGTGCCGGCGAGCACGGCGACGGCCGGCTCGGCGAACCGCGTCTGGATCCACGATCGCCGCACGTCCAGGATCCGGCTCCATTCGAAGAAATACTCGGTGATGGTGTCGCGCCAGATGGTCGCGTGCGCGACCTGATGGTCGAAACGGTCCAGGATAGCGGCGAAACGGCTCGGATCGGTGCGGACCGTACGCCATTGCCGCCGCAGCCGCTCGGCGGCCAGCAAGCCGTCGAAATGCGAGTCATAAATGTGCTGGATCACGGTTTTGCCGGAACGCAGCCGATGCGTGTATGCCACGTGGTGGAAGAAAAGCAGCAGCTCGTCCGGACAGCCGGCCAACGACTCGTACATCGCCGCCACCGGTGGAAACCACAGGCCGGTGTCGCCGGTGCCGGTCGCCGCCGTACGGTCGAATCCGACGCCCCGCGCGTCGGCGAGGTGCGAGCCGTGCGAGACGACCGGGTCCGGATCGAAGTGGTTTCCGCCGTTCTGCAGGAAACCGCAGCCGAGCGGTGAGGTGTACGCCTCGAAAGCCGGCCAGGACTCCAGCAGCATCGAGACGACCGTCTGCGCGCACGGTCCAAAGGTCATCCGGGCCCACTCGGCCGCGATGCCGGCCGGCTCCAGCGCCGGATTCCACGCCAGCCGACCATATCCGTGCGTGTTGGCCGCGGCCAGCTGGTGACCGGTCCAGTCGCGGTCGTCGCCGATGTTCATGACTCCGGCCGCGCCGCCGACAATCCGGGCGACCGTGCCGGCGCCACGCGTGTCGAAGTCGTAGACCTGCTTCCACTCCGGCACCAGATAACACAAATGTGTCGACTGGCCGGTGTATTCCTGCGTCACCTGCAGTTCGAGCATCGTCTTTGTGTGTGGCAGCGCGCCAAACAGCGGATGTACGGGCTCGCGCACCTGGAAGTCGATCGGCCCGTTCTTGATCTGCAGGACGACGTTGTCGGCGAACTTCCCGTCCAGCGGCTGGAAAGTCCGGTATGCCTCGCTGGCCCAGGTGCGCGGGTCGAAATTGTGCACGAACGCGCGCCACATGACGATGCCACCGTACGGCCGCACCGCCGCCGCGATCAGGTTGGCGCCGTCGGCATGCGTCCGACCGTAGTCGCCGGGACCTGGTTGGCCTTCGGAGTTGGCTTTCACCAGGAAGCCGCCGAAATCCGGGATCGCGGCGTACACCTCCGCCGCCTTGGCCCGCCACCACGCCTGCACATCGGCATCCAGCGGATCGGCGGTCGGCAGGCCGCTCAACGCCATCGGGCTGGCGAAATTGGCCGACAGATAGAGCGAAATCCCCCACTCGCGCAGCACGGCGGCAAGACCGGCGAGGCCGTGAATCATCGCGCTGGACAGAAAACGCGCGTTTGCGTTGACGTTGTTGACAACCGTGCCGTTCAGGCCGACCGAGGCGAGCGCGCGGGCGTAATCGGCGTAGCGGCCGCGTACGTTTGGCAGCTCGTCCCAGTGGAAAATCGACAGCCCGGCGAAACCTCGTTCGACCGTACGGTCGAGGTTGTCCCAGTGGTTGGCCAGCCGCAGCGCGTACGCCGGACGCTCGCGAATGTCCAGCCGCGCCAGGCTTTCACCGGTCTGCAGCAGCCGCAACAGGTGGAACGCGCCGTACACGAGTCCGCGGTCGCCCATGCTGGCAACGAAAATCCAGCCGCGGCGGCGCTGGATCAGATATCCTTCCGGTCCCAGTCCGCGCAGCTCGCCGGCGTCGACGTACGCGGCGACCAGCCGAGATGTTTGAGGCGTACCAACGATGACGGCGCCGGCCCCGGGCGGCTCCGGTCGCTCCGGCACCGCACGACCGAGCATCCCGGACAGGCCACGCGTCAGCTCCGCGCGTACGGCCTCGCCGCCGCCGACGACCAGGTGCGTGATCATCGCTCGGTAAGCTGCCAGCAGCGCTGGATCCTCGACGCGGCGATAACGCAACCACAGCTCGTATCCGTCCTCGGCTGCACTGGCCGCGGGCGGCGGCAAAACTCCGCCCGCGGCCAGCCCGGCGCTGCCGGCCAGCAGACTCCGTCGCGTCAGTCCAGTCATGGCCTCTCGGTAGCACGCGGTGCCTTCACCACGCATTCAGCTGACCTTCAGCGGCCGTCCCAGGCGGCCAGCACGCGCAGCTTGTTCCACGGAATGTGCCGCAAGGCGCCGGTCGAGCCGTCGAGTCCGGCCTGGTCCAGGATGCCGCCGTCGCGCATGCCATCGCCCGGCCGCTGCCACGGCGAGCGGTCCGGATCGGTGAGGTCGTCGCCGGCCACGCCGATGCCGCTGATCGGTCCGGGACCGCCGCTGTCCAGCACGTATCCGCCGTATTTCTGCATCGCGACACAGATCATCCTCTCGCCGGCCGACGCGCCGGACAGCGCGGCACAGTCGACGGACGGGTCGAGCTGCAGGCGAGCCCCCATCGGTACGCACGATCCGCCGGCGCCGCTGCCGTCGGATTTTCCGGCCGGCGAACGGAAACTCCGGCAGCTCTTGGTGGAGGTGAAATACAGCGCGTGCTCGATCGCACCGGTCTGGATCTCGCTGTAGAGGATGAACCCGGCGCCGGCCTGCACCTCGGCGCCGGTGCCGACGCCTTCCTTCTTCGACTCGCTGCCACCACCGCTCGCCGCCGGCCACGTACCACCGCACGATCCGTTCCACGTGCCGCCGTTCTTGCTGGCACCCCAGATCGACTTGACCGTGCCGTCGTCCTTGTTGTGTACGACGATCCACTCGTCACCGGGCGACGGCACCTCGCGTGTCGCGTAGTCCGGGATGTGGATGCTGCCGCCGACCGAGCATCCCCAGCCGGTCTCGCTGAACGAGGGGTGATATTCCGGGTCGCTGTTGGACGAGGTGAAGATGGTGATCTGCCACTCCGGGCCGTTCAGCCGCGGCGTGTTGGACCCCATGCTGCCGACAATCGCGGCCGAGTTGGCGTCCAGCCGCGGGTCGGCCGGGATCACCGAGCGGAAATAGCTCTTGGAGCCGTCCGCGCCGGTGAACAGGTCGTTCGGACCGGGTTGTCGCGGGTCCCAGCCGGCCGCGCCGGCATCGGTGCCGGCGCTCACCACCAGACCGGCGACGGCGAGCGCGGCGACCAGTTTTGTCCACATGCTGCCTCCTTTGTACGCATCGGCTGGCCCGTTGATACCGGAGCCGCGTCAGGACGGGTCCGGAAACGTTTCCGCACCTGGCAGACTGTCCGCGTGACGACCGGCCGACTGATCGCGCAGCGCTACCGGCTGGAGGAACGGCTCGGCGCCGGCGGCATGGGGGTCGTCTGGCGGGCCACCGACCTGGAGCTGCGCCGTACGGTGGCGCTGAAGCGCTCGCACACCGGCGACGCCGGCCAGATCCGCCGCGAGGCACGGATCGGCGCCGGACTGACAGACGCGCACGTCGTGACCGTGTACGACGTGGTGATGGACGGTGACGAGCGCTGGCTGGTGATGGAATACCTGCCGTCGCGCAGCCTCGACGAGCTGCTGGCCGCCGGCGGTCCGCTGCCGCCGGAGCAGGTCCGCCGGATCGGCGCCGACCTGGCCGGCGCGCTGGCGGCGATGCACGCGGCCGACATCACGCACCGCGACATCAAGCCGGCCAACACGTTGGTCGGCGAGGACGGCACGGCGAAGCTCAGCGATCTGGGCATCGCGCGCTGGTCGGAGGCGACGGTGACCGGCGGCGCGCAGGCGGCCGGCACGGCCGGTTACCTGGCACCGGAGGTCGCCAACGGTCATGAGGCGACGCCAGCGGCCGACGTGTTCTCGCTCGGCGCGACGCTGTACGCCGCCGCCACCGGCCGGTCGCCGTGGGGAAGCGGCGAGGCCGGGCCGTACGCGCAACTGCGCAGAGCCGCCGCGTACGACCTCGAGCCGCTGACCGGCGAGCTGGCACCGGTGCTCGGCGCGCTGATGGCCAAACGCGCCGACCGGCGGCCGACCGCGAGGCAGGCCATCGATCTGCTCACCGGCGTCGCGCCGGCTCCGCCCCACAAGCGGCAATGGCGGTTGGCCGTTTCCATCGGCGCGGCGGTCGTCGTCGTACTGCTGGCCGCCGGTCTGCTGACCACGTTTTTCCGCCAGGCGCCACAGAAATCGGCTGACCTGCTCGGCGATCCGCGTACGGCCGACCCGTGCGCGCTGCTCGTGCCCAACTCGTTGGCACGTTTTGGGAAAGTGGCGCTAGAGCCGAATTACGGCAACTTCAACCACTGCGATCTGGTCGTCGACACGACCGGCAAAGGCGACATCGTCGACGTGGCGTTGGAGCTGCGGCTGCCGGACGAATATCCGGCCGAGCCGTCGACGCCCGGCAAGCTCGGCCAGGTGCAGGCCGACCCGCCGACCGAAAATCGTTGCAAGCGTACGATCCCGCTGCCCAACCTCTATCGCGTGGTGATCTTTGCCAGGCAGGTCAACAACAAACCGGCGGAGCTGTGTGGCGCCGCCGAGGCGGTCGCGCTCGCCGCGTACGGAAAGCTCGCGCAGGGACCGATTCCGCGCCGGACGTCGTTCGAGGCCGACTCCACCGCCTCGGTCGACGCCTGCCGGTTGCTGACCGGCGCCGCCGTCAAGACCGCGATCGGCCGGGCCGCTCCGGCCGAGCCGGACTACGGAAACTGGACCTGTTACTGGCAAAACGCGACGCGACAGGTGACCATCGAGTTCGGCCGCGAGTGGCCGCTGGAGGACGACCCGCCGGATGGCGCGCGTATCAGCGTCGGCGGTCGCCTCGCCTTCATGGACACCAGCGAGGACGGCGAATGCGACGTGACCGTGGTGCACCGCCGCTATACACCGATCGTCGCCTCCGAGAAAGGCACGCCGCGCGAACGCGACGAAACCGTCACGATCACCTTGGAAGACAAGAACATCACCGACGGCACCGGCCTGTGTCCGGACGTCACCGCGATGGCTCAGGTGGCGGTCAGTCGGCTGCCTCGTTGAGAAGCTCGAGGTCGGTCGGCAGCAGGCTGGAGGAGTTGAGCAGCTCGTGCACCAGGTTGGCGGCCAGCGTCATGCCGACCGGCTCGCCGACCTCGTCGCGCCGCAGGCCGAAGACACCGCTGCGCGACAGCCGGTTGCGTACGGTCGAGACGTAGTGCTCCACCTTCTTCACCGTCCAGCCAATCTCCGGTTGGAGCTCGGCCAGCTCCAGCGCGATCTGCTGGCGGGACAGCGGCTGCGGATGCCGGTCATTCCGTAGATAGCGCTGTGCGAGCACGACCAGCACCAGCCGCTCGGTCGGCATGAGCCGCCAGCGCCTCGGCTCCTCGGTCTCGTTGGCCGGCAGCGACGGCGGCCGGCGGCCTTTCGCGCCGGCGACGTACAACTCCAGCTGGTGCTCGCGACCGCGCGAACCCTGCAACACCAACGGTGTGTAGCCGGTCGGCAGCGGCACCGGATCGGCGTCGCTGTGCAGCAGCACCGAGCCTGGCAACCGGATCGGCGTACGGCCGACCACGTCCAGCCACCAGTGGCCGTCGCGGCAGGTCAGCAGGCCGTGCACGCGACTGACCTGCAGGTCGTCCTCGCCGACGCAGATGTCGACCTCCGGCCGGTTGCGGCCGAACCGGACCACCGTCCCGTCCGCCGGCGCGGCGGTGATGCCGCCGGCCACGCTGAGTGATCCTGGGACCAAAGTCACGGCAACACCGTACGCTACTGCTCGTTTGGATAGTAAGCTGTCCACATGGACAGTTCGTTGCATGAGCCGGAGGACCTGACGGCGCGCGCGCGGATCCGCGACGCGGCGATGCGGCAGTTTGGCGAGCTCGGCTTCGACCGCGCGACGCTGCGCGGCATCGCGGAGGCAGCCGGAGTGTCGTATGGCCTGGTCAGGCACCATTTCGGATCGAAGGAGTCGCTGCGCGACGCCTGCGACACGTATCTGGCCAGGACAGTCGAACGCATCAACGAGCAGGTCAGGACCGACGCGGCGCCGGGCCAGGTCAACTACGTCGCGGTGGCCGGCGCGGCTTTCGGTCCGTATCGCGCGTACGTCGTGCGTGCGCTCGTCGAAGGCCGAGCGGCGCCGTTCTTCGACACGCTGGTCGATCTGAGCGCGCAGTGGCTGGCGGAGGACGACCGCAGGCGTACGACGCCGGCCGACTCACCGCGCGAGGCACGCGCGACCGTCGCCGCGGCGATGGCACTTTCCGTGTCGCTGCTGCAGGAACACGTCTCGCGCCGGCTCGGTGTCGACGTGTTCAGCGCGGAAGGCGAGCACCTGCTCGCGCGCGTTTTGCTCGATCTCTACTCCCATCCCTATCTCAGCGAAGCCGAGGCCGCGGCCATCCGGTCGCGCCTCCCGCACCCAGAAGGCGACCATGACTGACGCGATTTCCGTGCGGCGCCTGGTAAAAACGTTTGGCCGTACGACCGCACTCGACGGCCTCGACCTCACCGTCGCGCACGGCGAGGTGCACGGCTTTCTCGGCCCGAACGGCGCCGGAAAGACGACAACGATCCGCATCCTGCTCGGCATGCTGCGCGCCGACAGCGGCACCGCGCGGCTGCTCGGCGGCGATCCGTGGCGCGACGCGACCGCGCTGCACCGGCGGATCGCGTACGTCCCCGGCGATGTCACGCTCTGGCCGGGTCTGTCCGGCGGTGAGGTCATCGACCTGCTGATGGACGGGCACGGCAGTCGCGCGCGGCGAGACGAGCTGATCGCGCGCTTCGACCTCGATCCGCGCAAGCGCGTGCGCGCGTACTCGAAAGGCAACCGCCAGAAGGTGGCGCTCATCGGTGCGCTGGCGACCGACGCCGAGCTGTTGGTGCTCGACGAGCCGACCTCGGGCCTGGATCCGTTGATGGAGATGACTTTCCGCGAGGTCATCCGCGAACAGGACCGCACCGTGCTGTTGTCGAGCCATCTGCTCGACGAGGTCGAGGCGATGTGCGACCGCGTCACGATCATTCGCGACGGCCGCGCGATCGACACCGGCACGCTCGCCGATCTGCGCGCGTTGACGCGTACGTCCGTACGCGCGGAGCTTCTCGGACCGGCGGACGGTCTGGCGGAATTGGCCGGTGTGCACAACGTCCGGACCTGCGACGGCGTGACGACTTTCGAGGTCGACACTTCCGGGCTGAGCAAGGCAATGCGGCATCTCGGGTCGATTGGCGTACGCAGTGTCGTCAGCCGTCCCCCGACGCTGGAGGAAATGTTTCTGCGACACTATTCCGGAGCGGCGCGATGACCTTTCGACTGATCCGGCTTGCGCTGCGCCGCGAGCGGGTTTTCGCGCCATGGTGGCTTTTGCTGCTGGTCGTCGGAGCGCTGACGATGATCGCCTACATCAAGCGCAACATGCCGACTGCGGAGCTGATGCACGCGTATGTGACGATGATCAACCACAACGCGTTTTTTCGCGCGCTTGGTGGCGACTATGTGATCCCTGATCTCGGTTACATGGCTGCGTGGCGCAGCGGCGGATTTCTTTATGTGTCGATCGCTCTCGCGTCGATCATGACCGTCATCCGGCACACGCGCGCCGACGAGGACGCCGGCCGCATCGAGATATTGCGCGTCAGCCGGCGCGCGCCGTTGACCGCTGCTCTGTCGATGGCCGGTGGGATCAGCCTGCTCGGCGGCATTTTGGTGTCATTGGTGGTCTTCGATCCACCTGGCTCGATCGCGTACGGTGCCGCCATCGTCGCGGCCGGCTGGGTCTTCGCCGCCATTGCGGCTGTTGCCGCGCAGCTGGCGCAAAACGCGCGTACCGCTCGCGTGATCGCGCTGGCGGTCCTCGGCGTCGCGTACGTGCTGCGTTATGCGGGTGACGCGAGCGGTCTGTATTGGATGAAATACATTTCGCCGATCGGCTGGAGCCACCTGGTGTCGCCGTACAATGCCAATCGGTGGTGGGTCTTGCTGGTGCCGGTTTTGGTGACCGCCGCGCTGACCGTTCTGGCGTACGCGCTGGCGGATCGCCGCGATCTCGGTGCCGGTGTCATCCCGCAGCGGCCGGGGCCGGCGTCCGCTCCCGGCCTGCACGGCGCTCTTGCCCTCGCCTGGCGGCTGCATCGTGCGCTGTTGGCGAAATGGGCCATCGGCGTCGGCGTTTTCGCCGTGGCAGCTGGTGGGATGAGCACGCTCGCGTACCAGCTGGCCAACGCTCCGAGTCGTTCTGTCGATCTGCTGCTGAAAAACTTCACCGGCACCTCCGGCGCCACGGTCATCGATGGCGCGCTGTGGTCGCTGGTCCTGATTTTCGCGTACGTGATCGCGCTCTATCCGGTCGTCATGATGCAGCGTCTGCACAATGAGGAATCGAGTGGCCGAGCGGAGGCCCTGCAGGGGACGACTCTGACGCGGTTTCGTTGGGCCGTCGGGCATCTGGTCGTCATGTGGCTCGGGACCCTGGCGCTGTTGGCCGTCGCCGGTCTCGTTTATGGTGTGTCATTTGTTTTGCTGGTCAGCGGCTCATGGTCGGACGTGCCACGGATTTTGGGCGGCACGCTCGGGATGACGCCGGCGGCGTGGCTGGTCGGGGCGATTTGCATGCTGGCGTACGGCTTCGTGCCGCGGTGGTCGGTCGCCATCGGCTGGCTCGTCTGGGCATATGTCGCGATCTCCGGCCGGATCGTCGGCCCGTTGTACGGTCAGTGGGCTGGCTTGCCCTTCGAGCCTTTCCACTACCTGCCGAACACCGTCGCTGGTGGTGCGTACAGTGTCTTGCCGGCTGTGGTCTTGGTTGCTCTGACCGTATTGTTTGCCGGCGGCGGGTTGGTCGCCCTCCACCGCCGCAACTTCGGCTAGCCGTCGGCTTTCGCCGATGTAACGATAGTACGGCCGACCCGGACATATCGCCGTACCATCGTTATATAGGCTGGACACCGGCCGGAATCAGGACCGAACCTGCGAAACCGTCGTCGCTAGTGGTAGCGCGCGGGACATGCCGATGGCGACGCCGGCTTGGAAGCGGGTCGCGGCGTTGACGTCGGCCAGCAGTCGCTGGACCTTTCGACCGACGGTACGCACGCTGATGTTGAGCTGCCGTGCGATGGCGGTGTCGCTGGTGCCAGCGGCCAGCAATGCGACGAAAACTTCATCGTCGACGTTGTCGGTCGTCTCCGGATCGGTGCTCCTTTCCAGGCCCAATGGCAGGGATCTGGCCCACACCATCTCGAAAAGCGCGACCAAGGCGTCGAGCATGCCGCCGGGACGTACGACCATCAGGCCGTCGGTGATCGGCTGGCCGGTTGTCACCGGCAATGTGGCGGCGCTGTCGTCATAGATCGACAGCCGGATCGGCACGTCGCCGGTGACTCTGGCTTCCTCGCCGGCGTCCAGGCACGCGGTCAGCATCGCGACGCCCTGCACCTCGACGGCGGCGCGTGAATAGAGGATGCGGTGGCGCAGACCGCGGGACAGGCCGTCGCGAGCGCCGGCGGTGTCGGCGTGCTCGAGTTTCTTCGCGTACGGCGGCATTTCGAATGACCGGATCTGGTCGGTCGCTCTGCGGTGCAGCTCCACCATGCGGTCGTGCGCGTCGATGCCGTAGACGACCTCGACCGCGGACTCCGCCAGATCGGACGGATCGCGCCGGTGCTGGCGATCGAGCTCGGCGAGATGGAGCTCGGCCTGTTCCAGCGAACGGCGTTGTTCGGCGAGCAGCGCCTTTAGCGCACCAACACTGTCCACCACAGTCCGGATTTTGATTGCCTGGCCGATCCATGTCAACGGCTGAAACCGGACAGCGGCACGTGTTTACAGGCCGGCGATCGGCGCTCAGTCTCATCATGACCGATGACGCGAGCACCACAAACGCCGCAAGGAGCCATGGGTGACTGGCCGTTCTCTTCGCGTGTTTAGCGCTATCGCGATCGCCGCGACGGTGGCCGCGACGTTGTCCGCTCCGGCGACGGCGAGTCCGCCGCCGAGTGCACCGCCGCCGGGCACCACGGCGTCGGCCGGCACCACGATCACGTTGGTGACCGGCGACCAGGTCAGCTTCGGCGCGGCCGGCCCCGACGGCGTACGGACGATGTCGGTGCGGATGGTACGTCGGGCGGACGGCTCACAGCCGAGCTATCGGACGACCGAAGCGCGCGGCCACCAGTTTGTCGTGCCGGATGACGCTCAGCAGCTGGTGTCCACCGGCGAGCTGGATCCGGCGCTGTTCGACGTCACCTACCTGGCCGATCACGGTTATGGCGACAACGCCACCGGCCAGCTGCCGCTGATCGCGCAGTTCGCGCCGTCGGTGGCGACCGCGAAACTGAACGCGACCGCGGACAGCCTCGCCGGCACGTCGGTGACCCACGCGCTGACCAGCGTGCACGCTTCGGCCGTACGCCTGACAAAAGCCAGCGCTGGCGGCTTCTGGTCGCAGCTGGCGAGCAAGGGAAGACAGGCCAAGTCGCTGGCGGCCAGCAAGGGCGTCACGAAAATCTGGCTCGACCGGAAGGTGCGGGCGAGCCTCGACCAGAGCGTGCCGATGATCGGCGCGCCGCAGGCCTGGGCCGCCGGCTACACCGGAAAAGGCGTGAAAGTCGCCGTGCTGGACACCGGCATCGACACGCATCATCCGGATTTCGCCGGCAAAATCGGTGCCACCGCCAACTTCACACCGGACGCGAGCATCGAGGACGGTTTCGGCCACGGTACGCACGTCGCATCGATCATCACCGGCAGCGGTGCCGCGTCGGGCGGCAAATATCGCGGTGTCGCGCCGGATGTCGAGCTGATGGTCGGAAAAGTGCTGCCGGACGCCGGCGAGGGACCAGAGTCGGCGGTGATCGCCGGCATGGAATGGGCCGCGGCACAGGGCGCCAAGGTGGTCAACCTCAGCCTCGGCGGCGATGCTCCGCCGACGTACGAGCAAGACCTCGGCGCGCAGGCGGTCGACCGGCTGAGCGCGACGACATCGACGCTTTTCGTTGTCGCCGCCGGAAACTCCGGCCTTGCTGGGGCTTCCACGGTGGGCTCGCCGGGAAACGCGAACGCCGCGCTGACCGTCGGCATGGTCACCAAGACCGACCAGCTCGACCCGCGGTCCAGCACCGGTCCGCTGCTGCGCGACGACCACGTCGGCAAGCCGGACATTTCCGCGCCAGGCGTGAACATCGTGGCCGCGAAGGCCGGCAAGGCGGTCATCGGCGAGCCGGTCGACGACCACTACACGAAGATGTCCGGCACGTCGATGGCCACCCCGCACGTGACCGGTTCCGCGGCGATCCTCGCGCAGGAACATCCTGACTGGACCAACCAACAACTGAAATCCGCGTTGATGGCGACCAGCAGGGACGACGGCTACACGGTCTACCAGCAGGGCGCCGGCCGGGTCGACCTGGTCCGCGCGACCACGCAGAAAGTCACCGGCACGACCGGAAGTCTCGACTTCGGCCGCAAAGACGAGAACGGCAGCGGCAAAATCGACAAGGCGGCCGGATATCGCAACGACGGCGACACACCGGTCACACTGACGCTCACCGCGAGTCTGAAGGCGCCCAACAACGCCGACGGCGGGCCGGCATTGACCATGCCGGCGTCCGTGACCGTGCCCGCACACGGCACCGTGACCGCCATCATTTCGTTGGACAGCGCCAAAGTGACGCCCGGCATCTACTCGGGAGTCGTGCTGGCGACCGCGGCAGGTGGCGTGCAGGTGCGTACGCCCATCGCGCTTCGCGTGAGTCCGCCGGTCTATCCGGTGACGATCAGGATGACCTTTGCCGACCAGGTCTTCGCCGGCGTCAACCTCTACGTCTACAACCTCGACGATCCGCTCGAGCAACTGCCGAATGCCACGAGCATGCGTCCGGTCTTCGCACCGGACTATCGGAGTGCGTCGCTTTCGGTGCCGCTCTGGCGCGGCCACTGGATGGTCGGCGTCATGCACCAGACACTGAGCGGATCCAACGGACACATCGCGTCCTACGTCCTGGTCAATCCGGAGGTGACCGTCACCGGCCCGGCCGACATCCAGCTCAACGACTCCGATGCCAAGCCGCTGCGCACCCTCACCCAACGGCCGAGCCAGAACTACGCCGGTGGCTTCGGATATCGGCGAGCCGGTGCCACCGGTGACGTCGCGGGCCAGACCATGGGGATCGGCGTCGTCGACGAAGCCTATGTGACGCCGACGAAACCTGTCTCTGTCGGCAAGATGTCCTTCAAGTACGACGCCGTACGAGGTGCGCCGCTGGCGACGATGAACATCGACAGCAAAAACGGACGCGGCCAGCCGGTGGCGCTGACCTACCAGACTTATGCCGGTGACTTCCGGAAACTCGCCGGCACACATCGGCGCGTACCGATCGTACGGGTCGGCTCGACCATCGATCCGGCGGAGAAACCGCAGCTGCGCGGAGCGCTCGCTCTCATGGAGGTGCCGGCCGACTCCTGTGAGATCCCCGACGAGCAGCTGATCGCCGCACGCGACGCCGGCGCGCTCGGCGTCCTGCAAAACGACGGCCGCATGTGCTTTTACCCGTACGGTTGGGGAAGTGCGTATGTGCCGCTGCTCAACATCGATGCCGACGTCGCGGACGCGCTTAACGCACTCCTCGACCATGGTCCGGTGACCGTGACCTACACCGGCACGCCGGACACGCCGTACACGTATCGACTGTCGTATCTGCTGGACGGCATCCCGGCCGACCCGACTTTCCGTGTCTCTGACCGGAAACTCGCCAGCATTCCGACGACGTATCACGGCGACCAGGACGTCGCCGGAGTCGCGAGCAGCGGCGTCGGCATGACGCCGCTCGGCGTGCACGGCAAGGTCGTGCCGATCTACTGGACATATCTCAACCGGCCAGGCACGCGCGAGGAACTGGTCGGACCGGTCGAGCCTGGCATGCTGTGGATCCGCGACGCCTCGCCGAGCGCTCGCACGCCGACCTGGGAGGAGCGGCGTACGCCGTTGCGAGCCGGCCGGATGCCGGCCGAACACTGGCTCGACGCGCCGCGCAGCATCGGACCAGCGGAGGTTTCGGCGGCACAGAGCGACAACAACGACGTGCGGATGGGGTGGTGCTTCGCGTGTCGGCGCGGCGATGTGCTGTCGGTCGTGCCGATGTACGCGCACACGGATCCGGTGGTCACCAACGGCCTGCAGTCGGTGCAGGGCACGCGGACGACCGTCTACGCGGACGGAAAACCGTTGCCGACAGCCGGAAATCCGATCCTTTACCAGCTGCCGGCGCAACCGGCGCGGCTCAAGCTGGTGACCGACTGGGATCTCAACACCGGGCCGCTCGCGTCGCAGCATCTCTACCAGTACGGTGCGCGGCAGCACGGCGAGTGGACTTTTGCCTCCAGCCGGCCGAAAACCGCGGACATCGCCAACACGTACTGTTTCCAGACCTTCATGGACGGAAAGCCGGACCCGTGTGCCGTGCAGCGGTTGCTGCATCTGCGGTTCCAGGTCGCCGGTGTCGGCCTGACCAACAAGATCAGGCCGGGCCTCAACGCGATGAGCGTCGCACCGTTCTACGAACCGTCGGCGCATCCGGCCACCGCGCGTTTCCGTACGGTGTCGGTCAAACTCAGCTTTGACGGCGGGAAGACGTGGCAGCGCGGCTATGGCTGGCCGGCCGGCGATCGCTATCGGCTGTTGTTCAACGCGCCGGCGACTGCCACCAGCGTCAGCTGGCAGGTCGACGCGACCGACTCGTACGGCAACACCGTTTCCCAGACGTCGTACGACGCGGTCGGCGTTGGCCGCTGACGCGCCGGAGGAGGTCCTTAGCCAGTTGGCCGATGTTCGTACGACCGGGTCGCCGCACGATCGTCCTCGGCAGGGAGCCAAAGATGAGGAGGACGATCGTGACGACTCAGTTGACGACGGACGCGCAGCTGCACGCACTCGGCGAGACGTGGGCCGCCGCCGAGGTGCGCGGCGACACGAGTGCGCTCGGCGAACTGGTGACCGACGACTTCACACTGGTCGGACCGCTCGGGTTCGTGCTCGACCACGACCAGTGGATGATGCGCTATCGGACCGGTGACCTGGTCACCGAGGAGCTGGTGTGGGACGAGCTGGCGATCCGCGACTATGGCGACACGGCCGTCATCGTCGGCCGGCACACGCAGAAAACGGCCTTTCGCGGCAATCGCGTGGATGGCAGTTTCCGGTCGACGCACGTGGTCGTACGACGTGACGGCCGGTGGCTGCTCGCCGGCATCCACCTGAGCCCGATCGGCGCACCACCGGCATTCGCCGCCGGTCGCTGAGCCGAGCGGCACCCGTTTCGCCGATGTCGCAAAATTGGCTGGTCGTGTGCCGGCATTGCCGGATTCACACCGGCCAATTTTGCGCTGACCGGACATGACAGGATTCGGAGGTGAGCGACCCCCAGAACGGCCTGGTCGAGCAGGCAACGGCGCTGCTTGAGCTCGGCAGGCCAGACCAGGCCGACGCGGTGATCGGCCGGATTCTCGCCGCCGATCCAACGGATCGCGACGGACTGGCGTTGCTGATCCAGCGGCATTCCGGCGACGCCGACAGGGTCGAGTACGCGGCGCGGCGGCTGCTTTCGGCTTATCCGCAGGACATTTACGGCCTGACGATGCTCGCGGCGGCCTGGCACGACCAGGGTCGCGACGACGAGGCCGAGCCGTTGCTGCGCCACGCGATCACTCTCGACCCGGACGAGCCGGCCACGCTGATCATGCTCGGCCTCGTGCTGGCCGAGTCACCGGACGGCCTCGCCGAAGCGCTCGATCTCGCCGACCGGGTCGTCCGCATCGCACCTGGCTCGATCTCCGGTTTCCGCGCCCGCGCACAGTTTCTGGCCCGCCAGGAGCGCTGGCCGGAGGCACAGGTGGCGGCGCTCGACGCGCTCCGGTTGGATCCGACCGATCCGGAGCTGCTGCTGTTGCTCGGCCTGGTACGCGCGATGCTCGGCGACCTCGCACAGTCGGCGGCGGACGTACGCACCGCGCTCAGCCTCGATCCGCGCGAGTCACAGCTGCGGGTCGTGCTGGAGGTGGTGGCCGCGATCGGCGTGCCGGACCCGCTTTTCGAGCTCTACCTCACCCTGCTGTCCGCGCTCGGCGCCGATCGCGACGACTACCGGACGTTGTACGGCCGCGAGCTGCAGGCGCTCGGCGACTTCATGCAGGTCGACGGTGACGCCGACGGCATCGTCAGCCGCGCGACGCGCGCGCTGGACCTCGCCGAACGGCTCGACGAGCCGCACAACGTACGACCGCTCGCCGAAGCGCTCCAGGACATCATCGACGGCGTGCCGCCCGGCCACCCGCTCGCGCTCGTCACCGAGCGCGCGTGGAAACTATCCGCGTTGTAGGTCTGTTGTATGTCTCGATCGCACACTTCGTCCTATGAATACCAGTCGTCGTAGTTTCCTACTTGGTGCCGGCGCCGCCATCGCCGGTCTCGCCCTGCCGGCGGGCGCTCAGGCCGCCACGACACCGCGGATCTACAGCTGCGCGGAGTGGGGTGCGCGGCCGCCGGCGGATCCGCTCGTGACGCTCAACCATCCGGCCAACCGGATCCTGGTCCACCACGTCGCGAGCCCGAACAGCACCGACTATTCGCTGGCGCACGCGTTCCAGCTCGCGCGCGACGAGCAGGCCGACCACATCGACAACAACGGCTGGTCGGACACCGGCCAGCACTTCACGATCAGCCGCGGCGGCTATGACCTGGAAGGCCGGCACGGCAGCCTCGACGCGCTGCGCGGCGGCCGGACGATGATCCGCGGCGCGCACTGTCCCGGCCAGAACGACAACGCCATCGGCATCGAGAACGAAGGCACCTACATGACCGTCGAACCGCCGGCGGCACAGTGGAACGCGCTGATCACGATGTGCGCGTACGTCTGCCACCAGTACGGCATCTCACCGGACGAGATCAAGGGACATCGCGACTACTACAACACGCTCTGTCCCGGCGACAAGCTCTACGCGAAGCTGCCGGCACTCCGCGACGCCGTACGCGCGGCGCTCACTTGAAAGTGTTCCCGCCCGGCGCCGGCAGCCGGATCTGACGGTAGGACGTCGCGGAGTCGGCGACCCACCAGGTGACTCCGGTCGCGTCGCCGCCCTCGACAACGCACGTGCCGTCGAGCGCACGCCGCAGCAAACCTGGGCTGAGACGCTGACTTGCGCCCCTGAAGGTGCTGCCGTGATCGTGGCTGGCCAGCACCTTCCCATCCGAGCCGGTGCCGACCATCAGCAACGTTCCGTCGGCGAGCGCACACGCGCCGCTTTGCCTGGTGGCTGTCTCGCTGGTCGCCGTATGCCAGGTCCGGCCGCCGTCCAGCGAACTCATCACCGAGGTGGTCCGGCCGTCGAACGGCTGGACCACGATGTAGACGTACGATCCGTTGACGGCCAACCAAAAACTGTTCGTGGTCCGGCTCGACAACGGACGCGTCGACCAGCTCCTGCCGCCGTCGAGACTGTAGTCCTCCGCCTCCCCGGTCTTGAGCCAGATCGAGTTTCCGTTGCGTACCACATTCTGCGGATCGCCATCCGTCCTGTGTGGGGGAACGCCGGTCAGCGCGTGGTGGACACCAGTCGCCGGATCCACGACCATCGGATCGCAGGAGCCGTCGACGCAGGCCACCGTCACCGGCCAGCCGGCCGGCGCGGCGGTCAGCGGCTCACCGAGCCCCAGCGCCGGTGGCGGCACCCTGTTGACCGGCCAGGACGGCGACCCAGCCTTCAGCTTCCCCATCGTCCAGTGCCGGCCGCCGTCTTTGGTGAGATAGGGACCCAGCAGTACGGTCCGTGGCGCCAGCAGGACCGGCTCGTACGCACCGCCGGCCCACCGGTTCACCGCGTCCGGCAGCTGCAGCGTGGTCCAGTGCTGGCCGCCGTCGACCGTGTTGGCCAGCGCCCATCGCTTCGATTTTAGTTGTACGAGGCCGAAAAACGTACGCCCGTCGACCGGCATCACGGTCGGCATCTTCAGCGCGCCGGCGGCCGAGACGACCACGCCATCGAGCCGCTCGGCCGGCAGCTGCCGGGCCGGCACGAAACCGAGCAGGATCACGATGCTCGCCGCGATCGCCCCGATCGCCCCGAGTCCACCGGCCAGGCCGGCACGCCGGCGCAGCTGCCGCTGCCGGCCGCGCCGGAAGGCCGCCGGCAGGTCCGGTGAGCCGGCCGCCGCGACCACGTCACCGCGCACCTGGTCGACCGTCGCCGCCACATCCGGCCGCAGGTCGTCGACCGTCTCGTCGATCATTGCGTGCAGTGCTGCGCGCCCGCGCGACAACCGTGCCTTGATCGTGCCGACCGGCGCTCCGACCGCCGCCGCGATCTCCTCCAGCGACTGGTCGGCGAAGTGAAACCGTACGAGCGCCTCGCGCTGCGCCGCCGGCAGCTTGTTCAACGCGCGGACGAGCGCGACACGGTCCGGCGACGGCGGCAGCGGGCCGTCCAGCCTGGCCTGCTCCAGCTGGAGCCGCTCCGCCAGCCGCTGCTCGCGGCGCCACCGCCCGCGCGCCACGTTGCGGGCGATCGTGTAGACGTACGCCTCTGGACTGTCGGCGCCTAGTGTCCGCGCGGGCTGGGCCGTGGCGCGCGCGAACGCCTCCTGGACGGCGTCCTGCGCCTCGCCGAGATCGCCGGTGAACGCGTAGACACCGGCCACCAGCCGCGAGTACGACGCCTTGAACAGGTCCTCCAACGTCGCGCCGGCATTGTCCTCGCGCTCCATCCGGCGCCTCCCCTTCCTCGATGACCCCTGTCCCTAGCTTGAGTGCGTGTTCGCGCGCGAGGTTGCATGTCTCAAATTAGGACATCGGCCGGCTCCGATCTGCGGTCAGCTGGAGACACAGCTCGCGAGAGGAGTGCCGATGTCCGAGTCGCCGTTGACGGCACGGCAGCTGCGCAGCGAGGAGGCCGCGGTGCTCGCCGACCTCGCGGCCATCTACGACGACCTGCGGTTCGTGCTCGGCTGTTGCGAGCGCCTGCTCGCCGACCGCCAGGACCCGGTGGTCGCGGAGTCGCTGTGGGTCGCGGCGCTGTCGACGTACGCGCGTTGCTTCCGTGACAGGAAAAGCGCGTTGTCGGCCAGGGACGTGGCCGACACACCGCTCAAAGGTGAGGTGGCGCAGTGGCACGAGCTGCTCGGCAAGCTGCGTGACTTCGTCGTGGACGACGTCGCCAACCTGCGCGAGGAATATTTCGTCGGTGTCTCGGAAACTCCGGCAGGCAAGCCGGCCGGCATCGTGGTCACCTCGATCCCCCGGCCGACCGTCGACGAGACGACCGTACGGCAGACCGGACGGCTCGCGTACGAGCTGAGTGTGGTGGTCGACAACCGGATCAAGGAACAGACCGAAAAGGTCTTCGACGGCGCGCGCCAGCTCACCGCCAAGGAGTTTGCCAAGCTCTCGCCGATCGACGTCGACTGGTCGCCGACGATGTCGTGTCAATAAAGCAAACCGTACGCTGCTGTTCTTTCCTTGGCGCGAAGGAGCGGCCGTGCGTACGTTGGGACTGGCGATGGCGGCGCTGGTCATCGCGGGTGTGGCCGTGCCGGGCGCGGCGAGCGCGGCGCCGACGATCGACTGGAAGCCATGCGCGGACGCTCCGCTGATCGACTGCGGCAGCCTGGCCGTACCGCTGGACTATCGCGATCCACGCGGCCAGACAGTCAAACTCGCGTTGGAGCGACACAAAGCCGGCGACCAGGCGCACAAGATCGGCAGCCTGTTCGTCAACCCCGGCGGCCCCGGTGGGTCCGGCCGGCCGGCGGCGCGCTCCCGACCGTGCCGCTCAGCTCCGGCGACATCGCCGACACATTGGCCGCCACCAGGAAATACACCAGTTCCTGCGGGAAAAACGCCGGCCCGGTCGTCGGCCACATGACTACGCTCAACGTGGCCACAGACCTCGATCTGATGCGCCAGGCGGTCGGTGACCGGAAGCTGTCGTATGTCGGTTTCTCGTACGGCACGCTGATCGGCGCCACCTACACCAACCTGTTTCCCGACAAGGTGCGCGCGCTGGCGCTCGACGGCCCGGTCGACGCCGACCGGCGTACCAACGACCGCATTGCCAACAAACTGGACCGCGCCAATGGCTTCGAGACCGCGCTCAACGGCATGCTGAGCGCCTGCCAGGCGGCCGGCACCGCGTGCCCGCTCTTCGGCGGATCGCTGACAGCGCGGCAAAAATTCGACCGGCTGCGCGAGCGCCTGCGCGGTGGACCGCTGCCGACCGGCGGCACGAGCGTCGTGACGATCTCCAGCTTCACCAATGGCGTCATCAGCGCGCTTTACAGCCTCGACCGGCTCAAGCCACTGACCGCCGAGCTGCGACGCGTCTACGACCTCTCCGATGCTCACCGAACGCCGGTCCGGACCAAGCGCGGACGGACCGTACTCGCACAACAGCACCGACAGCTTCTTTGGTGTCAACTGCCTCGACGCGCCGATGCCGCGCGATCCGGCGAAATATCCGGCGCTGGCCGCCACCTTCGAGACGGCGAACCGCGACTTCGGTCGCTCGGAGGTGTTCAGTGAGTTGGCCTGCGCGACCTGGCCGGCGGTGGCAGACGCCCGCTACGCCGGCCCATGGGACCGGCGGACGTCGGCTCCGCTGCTGGTGATCGGCCAGACGTACGATCCGGCGACACCGTACTCGATGGCCACACATCTGACCGCAGAGCTCGGCAACGCGCGGCTGCTGACCATCGACGGTTTCGGCCACTGTTCGCAGGCGAGCGTCTGCGCTGCCAAGGCCAGGGAAAAATATCTGCTGACGCGGCAGTTGCCTGATCCTGGCGCGCGCTGTGGCCAGGACACGGCGCCGTTCTGACGCGTACGGCCACTTTGCGGCGGATAGAGCGCTAGGGCCCGTTTGCCGAAGAAATCTGACCTGATCGGGTCGTGCGCTTGTCCGACGACACTGACACCTGTCACTATTTTCGATCTACGGGATTTATCTTCGATATCTCGGAGGTTGAGAATGCGCCAGCTTCGGCTCGGCTCACGTATCGTCGCGGCGGCCTCGGGGGCCGCCGTGATGGCGACCACCGCGCTGACCGTGCTCACCGGACCAGCGCCGGCACAGGCGGACTTTCCGCGCCACCGCGCCCATTCGGCCGCGGAGGTCGCCGCGCACGTGGTGCCGCCAGGAGGCATCAAGACGGCGATGACCGGCGGAAACACCGTCGGCGCGTCGCTGCGGGAGGCGAGGCCGCGAAAGGACGGCTATCGGCACGTCGACACGCCACGGCTGATCCAGCGGCTGCGGTCGGTGCACGCCAACACGTACACCTTCGGCATCTGGGACTCGCCGACCGACTGGGACGACCTGGTCAAGGAGTTCGCGCCGGCGGCGCAGCGTGCCGGCATCCGGATCATGGTCTATCTGGTGCCGCCGTCCGAGTGCGCCAACGGCACCCCGCTGGCCTCGCGGGGCAAGTGTTCGCGGCCGTACCTGCTCGACTTCGTCAAGTGGGCCACCGAAATCGCGACGCTGTCGCGGCAGCGGCCCAACGTGGTGGCGTGGGCCATCGACGACTTCGTGGTCGGTGACAACGCAAAGCTGTTCACCCCTGACTACATGCAGCAGATCGTCGATGCCGCGGACGCGATCAACCCCGACCTCGGTTTCTACACGACCGCCTACTACAACGAGGCGACCGGCACCAGTTTCTACGACCGCTACGGCCCGTACATCGACGGCATCATCCATCCGTATCTCGGCGGTGCCAGCACGCAGGACGCCACCGAGGTCGGGCGGGTCATCGACACGATTCGCACGCACACCGTGCCGCGGGGTCTCGGCCTGATTTTCCTGATCTACACCGGACGATTCCTCGACGCGGCGGTGTCGCCGACCGAGTCCTATGTGTACGCCGCGATGCGAGCGGCCGCGCCGTACGCGGCCGACGGACGGATCCAGGGTCAGGTCGCCTACGGCATGCCGGTCGACGACAAGCCGGCGATGAGCTCGGACGACCACGCGAGGACCGGCGCCGGCCGGCTCGCGTTCACGCTGTCGCCCGGCTCCGGCACACAGGGCGGCAACTACGCCCAGGCGACCCAGGTCGTCAACGTCGACCCGAACGCGCCATCGTACCGGCTGGATTTCTTTGACCTGGACCGCTATGCGAACGTGCCGGAAGGCGTCGGCTATCACTTCAAGCAGGTGCTGGTGGACGGCGAAGTGGCCTGGCAGTCCGACGTCGAGGACGACGGCGGCTTCAGCTGGCAGCACCGCTCGGTCGACCTGGCCGCCGCGCTCCGCGGGAAAACCAAGGCAACACTGGCCTTCCGGCTGTACGAACGCAACGGTGTCGGCAGTTTTCCGCTCAACGTGAGCATCGACGACGTACGCGCCACCGGTTTTTCCGTACGCAATGCCGGTTTCGAGAACACGTCGGCATGGACTCTGTCAGCCGACAATGAGCAGCTGCACCCGCTGATCGACGTGTACGCGCCGGACCGGCCGGCTCGGATCCGCGCCGCGATCGCCGCGAGTTACGGCAACCTGCGCTATGCGCCGGCGCCGATCCGGCCCAGCAAGGCCGGAAACGACGCGATGTATGGCCACGGACGGCTGTCGCTCTCGGTCGCGCCACACACCGCCACGACCGCCGGCAGCTGTGCCTCGGCGAGCCAGGTGGTGCGGGTCGACCCACGGTCGCCGCGCTATGAGATCTCGTTTTGGCACATCGACCAGTGGGACGGTCCGCCGTCGCGCCGGGACACCCAGATCAAGATGTTCAAGGTGGACGGCCAGGACGTGTTCGTCCGCGACACGCTCGACCCGTGGCAGTATCTCTGGATGAACGGCCACGACTGGCAGGGGCCAATCGACATTTCCGAGCTGGTGCGTGGAAAGAGCAGCGTGACGCTGACTTTCGCACTCTGTGAGAAGAAAGCCGTCACCGACTTTCCGGTCGACGTCGGCTTCGACAACATCGAGAGCATCGGCCTGGACATCCGCAACCCCGGTTTCGACTATCCGGGAGCCTGGAAGCTGAGCAGCGACGGAGGCGCACGCGCCGACATCAAGATCGCCTAGAGTCAGTGCGGCACGCTCGTTCCTGGTCTTGGCATTGCCGAGACGGGGAACGAGCGTTTTGCCGCAGTATTCCCATCGACTGGGCGCGGAGCACGGCGCCGAGGCGGTCGCGTACGCCGAGCTTGCGATAGATCCGCTCGACATGTTTGTGCACCGTACGTACGGAAATGCGCAACCGCCGCGCGATCGTCGCGGCCGGCAGAGTGTCGGCCAGCAACAGCAGGACCGCTATTTCCCGGGTCGTCAACGTGTGGTCGTCGGCAACCGCCTTGCCATCGCCTCGCCAACCGCGGATCAGCCGGTCGTGCTCGTCGATGCCGCACAGCAGCGGCTGGATCGCTGTCAGATAAGGCAAAGCTCGCCGCTCGTGGATGGCGGGAATGTCGATCACCAGTCCACGCACCACGCCAGCGACCGATCTGACCGCGAGGCCGTACGAGTCGATGGCGCCAAACGCGTCACGCGCGAGCGCGAAACTCTCCGTACGCCGCCATCGCGATCCGAGCAGCAGGCCGGCGCTGACCGGGGCTTTCTCGGTGGCCGTCGCGAAATGCCGCGCCAGCGGATGCCGCAGCTCGATCTGGCGGCTGTGCAGGCCGCGTAGCCACTCGCCGGCAACCTCCGTCGGCCAATGCGTCAGCAGCCGGCCTTTTCCGGCCGGCAGATCCGCATCGGTCATCAACACCAGCGCACCGGGAAACGCCGCACCGACGTGCGCGACCACCGACCGCCACGGACTGCGCCACTCCGCGTCGGCGAAAAGCTCCGCCGCGAGGCTGGTCATTCCGGCGTAGTCGCTGGCCCGCATCCGGCCATTCTTCCAGCCACCGCCGACGGGCACATCGGTCCGGCGGCGAGCGCAGAGTCAGACTTAAGTCGGAGCTTATCCAAGCCGCGCCGCGAGTTCACCGACGGCGGAGCGCCAATGCCGGTACGCGACCGGATCGCGGACGTACTGACGCTGGTCGGTCACCACGTCGTACGCGGACAACAGCCGCTCGGCGCGCGCTCGTGTGACCGGATCGACGTGACCGTGCGCCAACGCGTCCTTGAGAGTCACCAGCAAGTTGTAGTCTTCCAGGCCGTCGCGCAGATTCTGCAGCCGGATCGACGGCATCGGGCCGTCCGGTCCCGGATAGAGCAGCGATCCGTCACCGGCGACATCCCCCCAGGTGCGCGGATCCCAGCTGGACAGCGGTCCGTCGGCGAGCACCTGGTGGCCATACCAGCGGTCCACCCGGTAGTAGAGGAAGCCGTCCACATTGGACTGGTAAGACATCGGACCAAGCAGCGTCCGCAGCTGTCCGGGGTCATAGCCGACGAAGACGTTGGGACAGGGGTTGGCGACACCGGCGTGCAGATACCACCAGGCCTCCAGGCCCTCCTGATGTCGTTGCTGCACGACGGATGCCGAATACCACGGCACGTCGCGGACCCACCAGTCGACGAGGTTCGCGAGGCCGTTCTGCGTCCCCATCTGGTCGTCGATCGCGGTCGAGAGCACCTTCACGTCGGCAAACCGCAGCTTGAACCGGGTCAACACCTGTTTGATCAGTGGAAAATACTGCGCGGTGCTCTCGTCACAGCAATAGAGATAGGCCTTGCCGATCAGGCCGGCGGCGCGATATTGGTCGACAAACGGCTGGATACGGTCGAAAAGCCGGTCGGCCTGCGCGTCCCAGGTCGCTGGCTTGGTCAGGTCGAACAACCGCGGGTCGAAATACCAGATGTTGAACTGCCGCAGGCCGCCGATCTGCCGGAGCGACTCGACGCTCGGCGGGTCCGGCTCGTAGATGCTGCGATAGATGTTGTCCGGCTGCAGCTTGAACTGCGCGAGAAACCGTTGCTCGGTCTTGTTGAGCTCGGCGACCTGCGCCGGGTCGGTGACACCGTACGGCTCCGCGTATGCCTTGGGATCGCTGCCAATCGCCGTCCGCAACGCCGACCGGTCCGGAATCGTCACCGGCCAGACCTGGACGTCGAGCCGCGTCCGTTGCGGCGCGATGCCGGTCGCGGTCAGCTCGAGAATGAGATGGTAAGTGCCGGCGCGCGCCGCCGCCGGCACGTACACCTGCAGCCAGTACGCCTGGAAATCATCGCCGGCGACGTCGACCGCGGATCGGCTGGTGAGGATCGGATCCGGCGTCCAGCCGGCATACCAACTCGGCCGCCAGTCGGTCGGCGTGCCGGGCCGTGGCTGCACCGGGGGCGCCAGATTGACCGAGCCGACCGGATGCACCTGGACCGACAGACCGCGGCCGCCGATCGCGCGTACGGCCGCGTTTTTCAGGCCCAGACCGTAGGGAACGGCCACCAGCTGCACGTTTTCGTATTCACCGCGGGCAAGTTCGACGCGTCCGCCGGACCACGAACAGTGGCAGGGCAGATCGCGCGGATAGACCAGCGACATCGAGTCGGCGAAGCCGAGGCCGACCGGCGCGTACGGCCTGGCCGTCCTGGCCTGCGCACGACCGGCCAGCCGCGCGATCAGCCAATGATCGTTGGTCAGCTCGGCAAAGATCGACCGCGCGGTGTCGACGTCGTCACCGAGCGACGGGATCTTCCCTGCCAGATAAGAGATCCGCGACGCGAGGCCGTCGTACTGCGCGCGCAGCGCACCGTCTGGCTGCGCCGTCCCGGGTCGCAGCAACCGCCGGACTGTCGCCAAATCGCCGTGATCGCGCGCGGCCAGCGCCGGCAGACCCATCACACCGAT